>JBPCJC010000064.1:0-4503 GCA_051005695.1 Chthoniobacterales bacterium
TGCCAAACTTCGGCCCGCAAGGCGGCAACAATCCCGGCGGTGGCTTCGGCAACATGGGCGGGCGCCGCTTGGTCGACGATGTGGTGGACACGACCTTCACCCTGATCAACAACGGTGTTCTTCTGACGGATTTCGTGAATGGGAACGAAGTTCCATTCCGCAACGTCTTCCCGTTTGTGGCCGATCCGACGCAGCCATTCCCGCCGGGGCAGAACCCTGACGATCACACGCGGCAGTAATTTTTCATAGTGGTGTGAGACCGCGCCGTGGCTTCCAGCCCGGCGCGGTTTTGGCGAACATGTCAGATCTCATCAGCGCGCGTGGCGGCGATTCTGTTTCTGTGAATCGAAACATGGCGGCCACGAGGACAACCCGCGGAAAAGGCAGCCCTCTGAGATTTCGAATCGCGCTGACGATCACCGCGATTGTTCTTGGTAGTCTATCTTCCCTGGCCACGCGCTCTCGCACGCCGGCGATCGTGTCGGCTCCGCGCGAGATGGCCGCGGTTCCCCTTTCCGACGAGGGGGCGACGCAAGCTGCGATCCATTTTTATCGCGCGCGGGTCGAGCGCGACCCGGAGGACACGCGCGCTCAAAACGCGCTCGTGGAAAATTATCTCCAGGAAGTGCGCGAGAGCGGGAACGAAGATTATCTACCGCGCGCGCTAGCAGCGGCGCACGCGTCGGTCGACGCGGTCGTGCCGGAAAGAAATGTCGGTGGTCTGACCGCGCTCGCGCACGGCGAGTTTTCGAACCACGACTTTGCCGCGGCGCGCGATCACGCCATGACGCTGATCACGATCAATCCTGGCAAGGGCGAGCCCTTCGAGATTCTGGGTGATGCGCAGCTCGAGCTGGGTGATTACGACGCCGCGACGAAAGCTTTCGCGGAAATGGAACGGCTGAGTCCGGATGATTCCGGCACCCACACGCGACTGGCGCGCGCCGCGTTTCTGCACGGCAAAGCGGACGAAGCCAGCGCGCATCTCTCGAAGGCGCTCGAACTCTTGTTAGGCGAACCCGATCCGCCGCGCGAAGCGATCGCGTGGTGTCGTTGGCAATTGGGTGAGATCGCATTTTCGGTGGGTGACGATAAGAAGGCCGAACGCTTCTATCGCGAAGCGTTGACCACTTCGCCCACCTCGTTCCGCGCGCTCACTGCTCTAGGCCGGCTCAGTGCGGGACGCGGAAATTCATCCGAAGCGATCACGCTCTATGAACAAGCGGTGCGAATCGCGCCCGACGTCAATTCCATGGCGGCGCTCGGTGATCTCTACACGCAGGCGGGACGTGCGGCGGACGCTGCGGTTCGGTTCGAGTTGGTCGAGCAACTCGGAGAGCATTCGCGCAAAGTTCATAACTCGCCCTTCAATCGCAACCTTGCCCTCTTCTATGCCGACCATGACTTGAAAGCCGAAGAAGCCTACACGCTCGCGCAAGGCGAGTATTCCGCGGGGAGGCACGATGTGTATGGCGCGGATGCGCTCGCGTGGACGGCGTTCAAAGCCGGCCGCATCGCGGAAGCGCAGTCGGCGATGAAGGACGCACTGCGACTCGGCACGCAAGACGCGCGGTTGTTTTACCATGCGGGGATGATTGCGCGCGCGGCCGGTGAAAACGCGGCGGCCCGCGAATTTCTTCAACACGCACTCGAACTCAACCCGCATTTCGATCCGCTCCAAAGCAAGCTCGCGCGGGAAACATTGGAGGGCTTAACGCGATGAAGTGCAGGACGGGCAATGCTCTTGCGGCCCTCGCTGCCATTCTTTTGTCGGGTGCGGCCTTCGGACACGCTCTGCCTCTGAGTTACGTCGACGTCCACATTGACCCCAACGGAGCGGAGGCAACGATCGAAGCATCCGCGAAAAATTTCGCGCGCGAGCTTTCCGGCGTCAGCGAAGAGAGCCTGCTCGAACCATCGACTCTGGCGTCGAACACCGACCAACTCTGCGCGCTCCTCGCTTCCCGTTTCGCGGTTGCGGCGGATAGCGAACCGCTCCGCTTGCAGCTACTCACCGCCGAACCGCTCGCTGCGCGCCGCGACGTGCGGCTTCGGTTTGAACTGGTCGGCAAACAGCCCGCCGCCACCGTGCAGGTGCGATGCGACCTGTTTTCTTTCGACAGCCGGCACCGAACATTTCTCAACATCTACCAGGGCGGAGCGTTGCGGTTCCAGGGCATCTTCGACCAGGAGACCACGCGGCTCGATTACACCTTCGGGACTCGTCAAAGCGCGCTTGCAATCGTGCGGCAATTCGTGTGGGAAGGCATCCACCACATCTTCATCGGACCCGATCATATTCTTTTCATTGTGGGCTTGCTCCTACTCGGCGGCACGCTCGCCCAACTGCTCAAAATCGTCACCGCCTTCACCATCGCGCATAGCGCCACGCTCGTGCTCGCGACCCTGAACATTTTGAGTCCGCCCGCGCGCGTCATCGAACCGGCGATCGCATTGAGCATCATTTTCGTCGGCGCGCATGCGCTCATTCAGAGTAACGACAAGCGTGATTGGCGATTGATCTTCGCCTTCTGTTTTGGGTTCGTGCATGGCTTCGGGTTCGCCAACGTCCTTCGCGAAATGGCGCTGCCGCGGGCCGCGCTCGGCTGGTCGCTATTTTCCTTCAACGTCGGCGTCGAACTCGGCCAGGCGTGTATCGTCCTCGCGGTCGCGCCGTCGCTCGCGCTTCTTTATCGGCGGAGCGCTCCCGCGGCGGAGCGCGCAGTCGCGGCCGCGGCTTTCGGCGTGGTCTTCGCGGGCAGCTTCTGGTTCACTCAGCGATTGTTTTGAAACCGATTGAGCGCCGCGCGTTGGCGGAGTCATTTATCAATTCGATTGCATGATCGCGCGGCGAATCGGAGCGAGTGGCGCCGCATCGTCAAACCCGGTCCTGCCGTTTTGACGTCGTATGCCTAGTTGTTTCCAGAGCGCATCGAGATCGACCGGCGTCGGCGCGGATTTCATTTTGTTATAGAGCTCGCTCAAAACTGGCGCGCCGATTGCGCGATCGCCGATCTCCAATGCGCGCGTCAGCTCCAAATCGGATTGGATGGTTCCGCCCGCTTTCAGAATTGCGCGCAGAGCGTGCTCGAGACCTTTTTTATTTTCCGTGCGCTGGCGGATTTCGATGTCGGCAAGCAGACAAAATAACGCGCCGCCCCAATACGTCCGACCCCAGGTAGGCGTGAAATCCAGACCGCGGTCACCACTTTCCGGCAGACCTTGTGGAAGGCCATCGACCAAATCGCCCCACGCTTTTTCCGGTGTCAAATCTCCCGCGCGCGCTCGCGCCACCGATTCGACGTAGGTGGCCAATCCTTCCTCGATCCAATGATGCCGTTCGGCGACGTCAGGAAAAGCGAGATGCACCATTTCGTGCGTCAGCATCCAGTCGCGCGCGAAGTCGCTGGCGCCGTTGGCTTGGCCGGCCGCGATTTTAATCAACGCGCCGTTCCAGCCAAACGTCTGGCCAGCGCGCACGCCGAGTCCATCGAGAAATCTCACGCGAATGAGCACGTGCGCGACCGGAAATTTGTCGTAATAGACCGTGACCGCGCGCGCGGCGGCGCTCACCCAATCGAGCACGAGTTTTCGTTGCGTCGCGCTCGGCGGAGAACTAAATGCGACTTCTATTTTGCCTCCGCCGATCTGCAACGCCTCCGTCTCCTGCGCGTGAGCGAGTGACGGGAAGGCCAGCCCAATCATCGCCAACGCGAGCGCGAAGCCGCGCCTCATTTCTTGCGCCTAACGAATGCTGGGATTTTCTCCGGATCGAAAATTGGCGCCGAGCAACTTCGGTCCGTGCAAACAAAGGCAGCCGCCTTTTCCAACTCGGGATACGGTACATCGGGATTCGGCAGCGGGCCTTCCGCGCGATCCCACCATTCGACGCGCTTGTCGTTCGCGGGTTCCTTCAGCGCTGCGGCAAAGAGAGCCCGCGCTTCCGGATCATCTTTTTTCCCGACCACGGTGAGATGCAACGGCGGCGTGCTCAGGCTCTCACTCGCGAGCAGGAAGCCGGCGACACCGAAGCCATGGTTCTCGTTCACCGCCGGGAGTGCGAGAAAACTCATGGCGTGTTCCGCCATTTCGCGATAGGCGGCGTTGCCGGTGTAGTGATTGAGCAGGCTGGTTACGCGCGCGACCGCGACGTTTTCATCCACGTGCGGTTTCGGAATCAACTTGGCCGCGAGCGGCTGGGTGAAAGGAATGTAACCGATCTCGCTCTTGAAATTTTTCTCGACGAATCGTGCGGCTGCCTCCGCGCGCTCAAGCCATTTTCGATCAGCGCTCACGGCATGCAGTTCTAAAAATGCCCGACCCATGTAGATCGTGTCCCCGAGGTACGGACCTCCCGCATCCTGTGCGTCGTGCCGAAATCCGCCGCCGGGCAACGAGCGATTTGCGATGATCCATTCGGCCGCGCGCGCGGGCTCGGCCGACGCCCGGTCGTCGACGGTCACGACATAAAAAATCGCGAGAGCATTGATGGCCCAGCCATTT
>JBPCJC010000065.1:0-2792 GCA_051005695.1 Chthoniobacterales bacterium
CGGCGGCAGATCTCGACCGAATCGAAGCAGCTTCTCCAGCGGCTGCACCCGCGGCTGCGGAAATGGTTTCGCGCGACCTATCCGGATTTCACGCACGCGCAGTTGCTCGCGGTGCCGGCGATCCTCGCGCGCGAATCGATCCTGCTGACTTCGCCGACGGGCAGCGGCAAAACGCTGGCCGGTTTTCTCGGCGTCTTTGATTTCCTCCTGCGCCAGCTCGAGGCCGGAACGCTCGGGCCGGCGGTGCAATGCATCTACGTCTCGCCGTTGCGCGCGCTGACTTACGACATTAGCAAAAATCTGCGCGGCCCGATCGAGGGCATGGGCTTGACGAAGGAATTGCTGGTGCACGCGCGCAGCGGCGATACGAAAGCTTCGGAGCGGGCGAAGTTTCGCCGCAAGGGCGCGCACATTCTGGTGACGACGCCGGAAAGCCTGGCGGTGATGCTGGCGCAGGAAAGTTACGCGCAGCACCTGGGCGGGTGCGAGTTCGCGATCATCGATGAGCTGCATTCGTTTGCCGGGAACAAGCGCGGCGCGGACCTGACGCTCTCGCTCGAGCGGCTGGAGCGCCTCTGTAGCCACGGCCCTGCGGGCCGTGCACCACGGGATGAGGCGACGTCGTCGTCGCACTTCCCACAGGGAAGTGGCTACAGCATTTGTCGGGTGGGCTTGTCGGCGACGGCGGCGCCGCTGGATCTGCTGGCACAATTCCTGGTCGGGACGGGACGCACTTGCCGAATCGCAGAGGCGAAGATCGAGAAAAAATCGATCGTGGAAGTGTTCTCGCCGATCCGGCGGAAGCCTTATCCGCCGGCAGGCTACACCGGCGCGCGTCTTTTCGCGGAGCTGGCGGAGTTGATCAAGACTCGCAAGTCGGTCCTGGTGTTTACCAATGTCCGCTCGGCCGCGGAGCAGCTCGGTTTGAAACTGAGAGAGCTGCTCCCGAAATTGGCGTCTCAGATTGAAATCCATCACGCCTCGTTAGACCGGAGCGTCCGGTTGGAAGTGGAAGACCGGCTGAAGAACGGCGAGCTGCGCGCGGTGGTGTGCTCGACCAGCTTGGAAATGGGGATCGATATCGGCGCGGTCGACCTGGTGGTGATGGTGGCGACGCCGAAAGGGGTCTCGCGCGCGATCCAGCGCATCGGGCGCTCGGGGCATTCGTTAGACCGGAGCAGCCACGGCATTCTGGTTGCGACGAACATCAATGATCTGGTCGAGGCGACGGTGACCGCGCGGCGGGTGCGCGAGCGCGCGCTCGATCCCATCCGGGTGCAGGAGAAACCGGTGGACGTGATCGCGCAGCACATCGTGGGGCTGGCGGCGGCGGCGCCGATTCCGTTGGAGGAGGTTTTTGCACTCGTTAGGCGGGCGTTTCCGTTTCGCGAACTGAGCCGCGCGGAGTTCGAGCAAATCGTGCAATACCTGGAGGGCGGCGGCGCTTCCCTGGAAAAACAATACGCGGGTCTCTTCGGCAAAATCCGGGTGAAGGATGGAATCATTTCGCTGGCGCATCCGCGGGTGGCGCGCGAATTCCTGGTCAACATCGGGACGATTGTCTCGGAAAGTTTCGTGGATGTTTTCCTGCGCCGACGGCGGCTCGGTTCGGTCGAAGAAAATTTCATCAAGCAATTGCAGATCGGCGATCTCTTCGTGCTCGGCGGGCGAATTCTGCGCTTGATCGATACCGGCCTGCAGGCGGCCTTCGTCGAGCGCGCGGACGGCCAGCTGCCGACGGTGCCGCGTTGGAACGCGGCGAAGATGCCGCTGACCTCGGGGTTAGCCGAAGGGGTGCGGAAGATCCGGGCCGAGATCGCGGAGCGGCTGTCTGCGCCTAACGAGACCAAGCCGATTCTTGATTGGCTGGTGGAAGCCTACGAAATCTCGAGCGCGAATGCGCAGGCGATTCTGGAACAGTTCCGCGCGCAGCTCGCGATCTCGGAGTTGCCGGTGGGCGAGAAAATGCTGATCGAGCTTTATCGCGAGGGCGAGCATTCGCATTATTTTTTCCACTCGCTCATCGGCCGGAGCGCGAACGATGCGCTCTCGCGGATCGTGGCTTGGCGGGTGAAGAATCGGATCGGCGGGAACGCGCTGGTGACGATCGATGACTATGGATTTTTGCTGACGCTGCGACCGTTCCAGGAGATGCCGCTGGAGGATTGGCGGCTCTGTTTTGAAGGCGAAGGTGCGGAGGAAGATTTGTTCGCGGCGCTGCGCGGCTCGGAGTTAGTGAAGTGGCAATTTCGCGGCGTCGCGCAAACGGGATTGATGGTGCCGCGGCATCTGCCGGGACGCGAACGGCGGCCGAAGCAATTGACCTGGAGTTCGGAGGTGCTCTTCCGCGTGCTAGAGCAACACGAGCCGGATCATCCGCTGCTGAACGAAGCTTACCGCCAAGCGATGCACACTTTTCTGGATGCGGATGAAGCTTACGCGTCGCTGGATCGCGTGCAGAATTTCCGCTGGACGCTGAAGGAGCTGCCGGTGGTCTCGCCGTTTTCCTTCGGAATTTATGCGAGCAAAATTAAGGAAAGCATGATGCTGGAAGACCCCGGCGCGGCGATCGAGCGCATCTATGCAGACATGTATGCGCGGGTCGAATCGGTCACCGCATCGCGCGCGCAAAGACTGGAGAAAAAATAAGAAGGGGCAGGCCTTCCGACCCACCCCTTCCCATTTACCGAGCGAGGCTTCTCCCTAGCTTTTGCTCGGTGAAATTTGCCTAGGCTTTGCTCTGCGAAACTACTTCGTTGAGCTTGAAGATCGGCAGGAACATCGCGATCACG
>JBPCJC010000066.1:0-35475 GCA_051005695.1 Chthoniobacterales bacterium
ACCTTGGTGTCGCCGGTAACGAGCGTGACGCCGGCGGCGGCAGCGGCTTCGCGCATCGAACGCACGATGCGCCGGAAATCCTCCATCGGCAGGCCCTCTTCCAAAATGAATCCGACCGAGAGATGGAGCGGGCGCGCGCCGCACATGGCGAGGTCGTTAACGGTGCCGTGGATGGCGAGTTTTCCGATGTCGCCTCCGGGAAAGAAAATCGGATTCACGACATACGAGTCGGTGCTGAAGGCAACGCGCTGCCCGCCTAACGAGAAGATCGCGCCATCATGCAACGGCTCGAGCAATTCATTCCGGAACTGCGGCAGCACCATTTTCTCCATCAACTGATGGCTCAGTTTTCCGCCGCTCCCGTGGGCGAGAACGATTTCGCTCTAATTCGTGATCGGAATCGGACAAACCGCGCCCAGCAGACCGGCCTCGCCGGCCGCGTCAGACGACATCTTCAGCTCCGGCGGCGATGTGAATTAGATCCCACAAAACATGCACGAGCGTGGCGGGCACTTCCTGAATGCGATGAATGCTGAACGACGGCACGATGAAAGAATAGTCCGCCAGTTCGGGAAAGCGTCCGCCATCCTTGCCCGACCAGGCGATCGTGAGCATGTCGCGCTTCCGCGCCTCTTCGAGGGCGTAGATCAAATTCGGAGATTTGCCGCTGGTGCTGACCGCGAGCGCCATGTCGCCGGGTTGGCCTAACAAACGCAATTGATCGACGAAGATGCGCGAGTAATCGGCGTCGTTGCCGATCGCGGTCATGGTCGCGATATCAGTCATGAGCGAGATCGCGGGAAACGCGGCCCGCTTTTCAATAATCGGATGCGTGAACTCGACCGCGAAATGCATCGCATCGCAAAGGCTGCCGCCGTTTCCCATCGTCAGCAGTTTGCGACCGCTGGCGAAACGCTTCGCCATCTCGCGCGCCAGCGCCTCGATTTCATCAGCGTATTTGGAGAAGAATTTCTGCTTCATCTCCACGCTCTCGCCGCTCTTGCGCAGAATTTTTTCGCGAAAACTTTCGGCCGATTTGTCCGCCACGGCGGTCGTGCTCAAGCGTGCGCTACCTCGGCGGGCTGCCCCTTCCTGAGCTCGAGATGTCGCCCGTAAGCGTAGTAGGCCGCGCAGGCGCCTTCCGCCGAAACCATCGTCGCGCCTAACGGATTCTCCGGAGTGCATTCCTTGCCGAAGCAGGCGCAATCGTGCGGCTTCTTCACTCCGCGCAGGACCAGCCCGCTGATGCAATTTGCCGGTTCCTGGGTGTCGATTTCCTTCACGTCGAAGATGCGCTCGGCATCGTGCTCGCGAAATTCGTAGCGCAGTTTGTAACCGCTTTTCGGAATCGAACCGACCCCGCGCCACTTCCGATCGCAGACTTCGAAGACGTTGTTCACCAAATCCTGCGCGACCTTATTGCCCTCGCGATTGACCACCCGCGGATATTGGTTTTCCACCGTGTGCGTGCCGGCTTCGAGTTGACGCACGGTCATGAGCGTGCCCTGCAAAATATCGATCGGCTCGAAGCCGGTGATCACGATGGGGACCCGGAAACGCTCCGCCAGCGGCTCGTATTCGCGATAACCCATGACCGTGCAAACGTGGCCCGGCCCGAGAAAACCCTGCACGCGATTGAGCGGCGATTGCAGGATGGAAGCGATCGAGGGCGGCACGAGGACATGAGAAACGAGCACGGAGAAATTTTTCACTCCCTGCTTCTTCGCTTGAAAGACCGACATCGCGTTACTCGGCGCCGTGGTTTCGAATCCGATCGCAAAGAAGACGACCTTCTTGTCGGGATTCGCGCGCGCAATCTTCAGGCAATCGATCGGCGAATAAACAATCCGGATATCGGCACCGCGGGATTTCAGGACTAACAAATCGCACTCCGAGCCCGGGACCCGCAGCATGTCGCCGAAGGAACAAAAAATTACGTCCGGCCGGCTGGCGATGGCGTGCGCCTTGTCGATCATTTCCAGCGAAGTCACACAGACCGGACAACCCGGCCCGTGCACCAGCTCGACCTCGTTAGGCAACAAGCGATCGATCCCGTACTTGACGATGCTGTGGGTTTGCCCGCCGCAAACTTCCATCAGCACCCACGGCTTCGTCACTGTGCGATGGATCTCGGCGACGATCTTTTGCGCGACTTCTTCGCTGCGATATTCGTCGAGATATTTCATCGCTCGTTAGGCGGCCGATCTGATTTGCGCCGGTGGCGATACCGGAAAAGGATCCGCCTCGGGGTCGTCCACGTCCGGGACATCGAGTTCGCCGAGCTGCTGCAATTCTTCGAGCGCCTTGTAAGTTCGCGCCGCCTCTTCTTCGTCCACTTTGCTCAAGGCAAATCCGACATGCACCAGCACGTAATCTCCGACCACGACCTCAGGCGTGTATTCGAGGCAGACCTGTTTCACGATCCCGCCGAAATTCGCCCGGCCCATGAGCACCCCTTGGGCGTCGTGATTGATCTCAATGAGTTTTCCGGGAATCGCCAGGCACATCGTTTTCGTTCTCCGCGGCGGCGGGCGCGACCTTCTTGATCGCCACTCCGTCGCACAGCAGAACAGTATCACCGCAGCGCGCGTCCGTCAGCAAATCCAGCGGAACTTTCTTGAGCGCCCGGCTCACCCGGATTCGACCCATGCGCATCCCGTCTTCCTCGAAGATTTCCGCGATCTCTCCGTAGAGCAGATTCATCCGAGCAAACTCGCGGCGAAAATCTGGCCTAACGAAATTCCTCCGTCGTTAGGCGGAATCCGTTGCGGCCAGTAGACGCGAAATCCTTCCGCGGAAAGGCGCGCGATCGTGCGCTCGATTAGATAACGATTTTGAAAACAGCCGCCGCTTAAGGCGACTTTTTCTTCGCCGGTTTGACGCGCGACCGCGACGATTATCTCCGCGAGGGTGTTGTGGAATCCGGCGGCGATCACTCCGCGGGAAACGCCCGCGCGGTGATCGGCGATGATCGCGCTGATCATCGCCTGCCAATCGATCACCAGCGGGGAAGCGCCGCGGAGTTCGAACGGATAAAATTTCTCAATCGCCGGCTCGATCGCGAATTCCAGTTCCATCGCCGCCTGACCTTCGAAACTCGTGCGCGCTCGCAAATCCAGGAGTGCCGCGACCGCATCGAACAAACGGCCCGCGCTCGAAGTCAGGGGCGAGTTGATTTGCTTCTCCAACATCTGCCGCAGCAAGCCCGGCTCGGACGGATCGAACTGCTCAAGCAAATCGTGCTGATGCCAAAGTTCGTCGCCGAAAATTTCAAAGAGCAAACCGAGCGCGCAGCGTCGCGGTTCCTTCACCGCCGCCGCGCCGCCCGGGAGTCGAAATTGCCGCAAGTGTGCGCTGCGAGTAAAATCGCCATCGGCATTCGCGCGCAAAAATTCGCCGCCCCAGATCGTGCCGTCGTCGCCGTAACCGGTGCCGTCCCACGAAACTCCAAGGAGCGGCGGCGCCAGCTCGTTCTCCGCCATGCAGGCGGCGATGTGCGCCCAATGATGCTGGACCGCGCGCACCGGCAGGGAAAATTGCGCGGCGTATTTGGTGGAAAGATAATCGGGATGGAGATCACAGGCGATCAACGCGGGCGCGGTTTCGTAAAGCCGCGGCAGATCCGCCGTCGCCCTAACGAATGCTTGATAAGCGGGCTCGGTCGCGAGATCGCCGATGTGCTGGCTAACGAAGACATTTTCGCCAACTCCGAGCGCGACGGTGTTTTTTAAGTGTCCGCCGAGCGCGAGGATCGGCGTCGCCGTTCTTCGGATGCGAATCGGCAACGGCGCGTAACCGCGCGCGCGGCGCAGAATCATTTCCCGGCCGGCAATGATGCGCGCGATCGAGTCGTCCATCTGCCGGACAATCGGGCGATCGTGAATGAGAAAGAGATCGGCGATTCCGCCGAGTCGTTGGACGGCTTCCTCTTCATCGGTGCAGATCGGTTCGTCGCTCAGGTTGCCGCTGGTGGCGACGATCGACCCGCCTAACGAGTGCAGAAAAAGATGATGCAGCGGCGTGCTTGGAAGCATCAGCCCGAGATTCGGATTGCGGGGCGCGACCAATTCCGGCAATTCGGATTTCTTCGCGAGCAGAACGATCGGTGCTTCCGCCGCTGCGAAGAGCCGCGCTTCGATCTCGGAAACGTGGCAAAGGTTTCGCGCCGCGCCGAGCGACGAGACCATGACCGCGAACGGTTTTTCTTCGCGATGTTTCCGCTCTCGCAAACGGGCGATCGCTTCGTCGTTCGTGGCATCGACCACGAGTTGGAAACCTCCGAGCGCTTTGAGTGCGAGAATTTTTCCGGCGCGGACCGCTGCGACGGCCTGGGTGAGAGCGGCTTCGCGAAGAGCCATCGTTTCGCCGCTGCAATTACAAAGCGCCAACTGCGGGCCGCATTGCGAACAGGCGTTCGGCTGCGCGTGAAATCGGCGATCGCCCGGATCGTGATATTCGCGATCGCACGCGGCGCACATCGCGAACTTTTTCATCGAAGTATTCGCGCGATCGTAGGGCAGCGCTTCGATGATCGAGAAACGCGGACCGCAGTTGGTGCAGTTGGTGAAGGGATAATTGAAACGGCGATCGGCCGGATCGAGAATTTCGCGCAAGCAATCCGCGCAGGTCGCGATGTCCGGCAGGATCAGGGCAGTTTTTTCGCCGCTTTCCTGGCTCTCGCGAATTTCAAAGCTGTCGTAACCGACCGGATCTAGAAACGATGATTCGAAACTCTGAATGATCGCGCGCGGCGGGCGTTCTCGTTCGAGGCGCAAAAGAAAAGCGCGAACGTTTTCGGATTCGCCTTCGACTTCGAGATGGACACCCTGGCTCGAGTTGGAAACGAAACCATCGAGATGAAGCTCGCGCGCGAGCCGGTAAACGAACGGACGAAAGCCAACGCCCTGGACCGCGCCGCGCACGATGACTCTGGCGCGTTCGCGATTTGACACGCGGGAATCTAGCGGGTGAAGAGGCCGCCGACGAAACCGATTTGGTAAACCAGGAAGCTGCCGAAGAGCAAACTAAACGCGCCGGCGGTGGCGCCGATCCAGCGATTGCAGAATTGAGAACGGCGCGCGGAGTAGGCGACCGGAACGGAAATTGCCGCGGTGCTGAGCCTCATCCCGGCGATGGTGCCGATGCCGAAAACCGCGAGGTAGGCCATCGACCAGAAGGGATTGCGAATGATCGGCAGGACAAGAAGCGCGACCGCGGCGGAACCGGCGAGGCCGTGGACGATGCCGATAACCATCGGGCGGAGCGCGCGATAAATTCGCAGGCGGCCGAACCAACGATCGAGTCGCGCCGGCGGAATCGCATCTTCGGCGTGGCCGTGGGCTGCGGACTCGTGACCGTGCGGATGATCATGCACGTAATCGCCGTGCTGATGTGGATGTTGATGCGCGGCAGCCTCGCGGAAACCGTGCCGAAAAGTGCGCAGGTTAAAGAGACCGAGAACGATGAGCATGAGCGCGACGCAGAATTCCAGACTCAGGCCAACCCGTTCGGGAATGACGACGCCGAAAAGAATGATCGCACCGCCGACGACGAACAGCGTCAAACTGTGGCCGATGCCCCAGAAGACTCCGGTGAGCGCGGCGCCGGTGATTTCGCGCTGTCGACTAACGATCGTGGTTACGGCGATGACGTGATCGGAATCGGTCGCGTGGCGCATACCGAGGAAGAAGCCAAGGAGCAGGATCGAAAGGAAGGTCATAGTCTCGTTAGGCGGAAACCGCCAGCGGATCGGCCTCAGTAAAACGGAGCGAACGGATGGCGCACTCGTGACCTTCGACAGCCTCGGCGGTTTTGCCGCAGGCGGGACATTCCAAAGTCGCAACCGGAATACCGGAGAGCGCGCCGTCCCAATATTTCGCCGGGCCGTGATAGGAACAATCCGGACAGCTCACGATGGCGGCGATTTTTTCGATTTGTAAGACGGAGCCGTCAAGCAGCGTTTCGGCGGTGATGGCGCCGTAACAAAAACGAAGTTGCTCCTCGAAAATGTGGCTGAGCTCACCAACCGCGAGCCGCACTTCGACGATGGTTTTGTCGGGATTTTTGTCCGCGAAATCGAGGAGCTTATCCACCAGACCTGAGGCGATGGAAAGCTCGTGCATCGCGCGCTCCGGTCAGACGGCGAGAAGCGCTTTCTCGAATTCGTCGAGGCCGGCGCCGGTTTTTGTGCTCGTGGGGATGACCTTGATGTCCGGTTTCAATTTGTGCACGTCGGCGATGAGATCATCGACACTCACTTCCATCGCCTGCGCGAGATCGATTTTGTTAATCACCACGATCTCCGCGCCGAGAAACATATGCGGATGTTTTTTCACCATCCACGGGCCTTCAGTCACGCTGACGACGACGACGCGCGCCTTCGAGCCGAGCGGAAATTCCGCGGGACAAATGAGGTTGCCGATGTTCTCGATGAAAATCATTTTCAGATTTTCGAGCGCGATTTTCTGCAAGCCTTTGCCGACGAGGTTGGCGTCGAGATGGCAACCGTTGATGGTCGCGATTTGCACCACCGGGACACGCATCTTCGCGATCGCATCCGCGTCGTTGCTGGTAGTGGCGTCACCGTTGAAAACCGCCACGCCGATGCGGTCTTTCAAGCGCCCGACCATTTTGGTAATCAAGGTGGTTTTGCCGGAACCAATCGCGCCCATGAAATCGATCGCGGTAATTCCACTGCGATCGAGGAGGGCGCGATTGTCGCGCGCGAGTTTCGCGTTCGCTTCGAGCAGGCTGTGCTCCAGCTCGATGTCGTAGATTTCATCTGGTGATGCCTCGAGCATCACCTGCTCCATCCCTTCGTTAGCCATGACTTAGTGCGCGAGGCCGGCGAAGGCGGTCGGCGTGTGCTTTTTCTGCAACAGTTTCCCGTTGCCGAGATACATGTGCACGCCGCACGGCAGACAGGGATCGAAACTGCGCACGGTGCGCATGATGTCGACGCCCTTGAAGTTGTCCGGTCCGTTTTCTTCGAAGATCGGACAACCCTGGACCGCGTCTTCATATGGCCCAGGCGTTCCGTAGACATCGCGCGGATTCGCGTTCCACGGAGTCGGCGGATACGGATGGTAGTTCGCGATCTTGCCGCCGCGGATAACAAGGTGATGCGACAAAACTCCGCGAACCGCTTCATGGAAGCCGCAACCGATCGCTTCGTCCGGTACCTTGAACGGCGTGAAGGTGGCCGTGCGGCCGGCGTGCACTTCCTCCATCGCTTTCTCGATGAAGTAATACGCGGCCGCGCAGGCATAGGCTTGGAAGTAAGTGCGCGCGCGATCGCGTTCGATGGTGTTCGCCCAATTCGGAATCCGCCAGGTGAATTCGGTGTCGGGTTTGGTCGCGGTCTTCGGCAGACGAATCTTCACGGTGCCGTCGCCGGGCGCCTTCACGTATCCGATATCGACCATGCCCGCGAGCGCGGTCGCCCAGAGACGCGCGAGCGGTCCGCCGCCGGTGTCGAGTGCGAGGTGATCACCGGTGCGTTGGTCGAGCCAGCGTGGCGACATGACCCAGCTGTAGTTATCCGCGAAGTTGCGCTTCTGCGGTTTGGGAATCGTGGTTTGATTCCACGGATGGCGTTTGTCGATCGGATTGCCTAACGGGTCGTTCTTCACGAAGGTCTCGCCGCTGTCCGCCCAGTCTTCATAGTACGAAGAACCGAGGAGGATGCGCATGTTGACGTTGATGTCGACAAGGTTGGTCGTAACCAGCTTGCCATCCACGACCACGCCCGGGGTGACGAACATCGCCTTGCCCCATTTATCCATCGTCTTGTAGTCGTAATCGCAAACGTCCGGATCCTGGAATGAACCCCAGCAACCAAGCTGGATGCGGCGGTTACCGACTTCTTCGTAACCCGGCAGCGCTTCGTAGAAGAAGTCGAAGAGATCGTCGTGCAACGGCACGCAACGTTTCATGAATTCCGCGTAACGCGTCAGCCTGATAAGGTAATCAGTGAAGACCTGGATCGACGGGACGGTGCCCACTCCGCCCGGATAAAGCGTCGATGGATGGACGTGCCGGCCTTCCATCAGGCAAAACATTTCGCGGGTATAACGACTAACCTGCAAGGTCTCGCGATAGAATTCGCCTTCGAACGGATTCAGCGCATGCATGATGTCGCCGATGGTGCGGTAGCCGTGCTCCTTCGCGTGCGGCGCTTCTGTCTTGGTCGCCTTTTCCCACACGCCCGGATTGGTTTCCTTCACCATCGTCTCGCAGAAATCGACCCCGACGAGGTTGTCCTGAAAGATGTTGTGATCAAACATGTACTCGGCCGCTTCGCCGAGATTGACGATCCATTCTGCGAGCGCCGGCGGTTTCACTCCGTAGGCCATCTGTTGTGCATAACAGGAACAGGTCGCGTGATTGTCGCCGCAGATGCCGCAGATGCGGCTGGTGATAAAATGCGAATCCCGCGGATCCTTGTTCTGCATGAAGATCGAGTAGCCGCGGAAGATGGAGGAAGTGCTGTAGCACTCGACCACCTTCTTCGCGTCGAAATCAATCTTGGTATAAATGCCGAGGCTGCCGACGATCCGCGTCACCGGATCCCACGACATCTCGACCAGGTTTCCACCGGAAACCGACTTCATCGCTTCAGGGGCTGTTTCTAATGTAGGCATAGTCTTGGTCTCCGGTTAGTGGCGGCTGTTCGCGTAATATTTTGGTTCATAACCGGTGGTTAGCTCCGCGCGCGGATGCCGCCATTTCGGTTCCTTGTTCACAGTCGTATTAGTGATCGAGCGCAGGCCGCGCAAAAGGCCGCCCCACATTCCGACGACGACAGTCGAGAGGGCCGATCCCGGCGGCGCATCCATGAAGGGCATGAACTTGTCCGGAAATCCGGGCATGGTGCAGCCGATGCAAATCCCGCCGACGTTCGGACAACCGCCGACGCCGTCCATCCAGCCGCGTTTAGTCACGTTGCAGTTAACGACTGGTCCCCAGCAGCCGATCTTCACCAGGCATTTGGGCGAGCCGTACTCCTTCGCGAAATCGGCCTGCTCGTAGTAACCGGCGCGATCGCAACCTTCATGCACGGTTTTGCCGAAGAGCCACGTCGGACGGAGTTGATCATCCAGCGGAATGATCGGCGCGAGCCCGGCGACTTGGTATAATAGATAGAGCAGTGTCTCCATCATGTTATCCGGTTGCACGGGACAACCAGGAACATTGACGATCGGCAGGCCAGCTTTTGATTTCCAATCCCAACCAAGATAATCCGCGATGCCCATCGCACCGGTTGGATTGCCCTGCATCGCGTGAATACCGCCATAGGTCGCGCAAGTGCCGGCGGCGATAATCGCCGTCGCGTGCGGCGCGAGCCGATCTATCCACTCGTTAGTCGTGATCGGCTGGCCGGTATCCGGATCAGTCCCGAGCGCGGCCCAATAGCCCTCGGTTTTGATCTTCTCGTTAGGCACGGAGCCTTCCATGACGAGGACGAACGGCTCAAGCTTACCGGCGGCGGCATCGAACCACCATTTCATGAAATCATCGCCGCATTCGTAAGCCAGCACCGGGTTGTGCAAATGCACTTTGGGCAGACCGGGGATCGCGCCCATGACTAACTCCTCGATGCTGGGCAAACTGGCCGCCGTCACCGAAACCGAGTCGCCATCACAACTCAGGCCTGTCGTCATCCAGACGACGTGAATCTCTTTAACGTCCGGCGGTCGATCCGCGATGATTTGAGGTGATGCCATATTTCTTTCGTCCTCCTTCATTCGCTGGCGGCGCAGGTCGGTGAGTTCCGCGCTCCGCGATTTCAATTTTTCCCGCCCTAACTCACATAAATTCTTCTGCTAAAAATTTCGAAATTGAGAGATCACATGCTCTTCAGCTTTAGGTAACGCACGATCTCGGGGATCATCAGAATGGTCATGATGATGGCCACTAGCACGATTAGTCCGCCAAGAATTATCCAAGCCCAAAGTGCCATGCTCATATGATTTTCTCCTCTTCGATGATTCGCCGCGCTCCGCCGGTGGGATTCATTTGTTCACCACGCTTTGCATTTTTTCCGCTGCCCAAAGCTTGTCGATGACCCCGTGAATCGTCTCGATCGCGGCCGGGATCGCATCCCGCACCGTCGCGCTCAAACCCAGCTCGTCGACCGATTCGAGGATTTCCGGTTCGCAGCCGACAACAAACAGTTGTCGCGGTGTCCCGCCAAAGGAGCGCACCATTTGCAGAACGCGAACTGGGTTCATGCTATGAGCATTTACTGGCTCGTGGGGCGTTTCGTCAAGTTCGGTTATATCGGGCTCAATCAGGTAAACTGTCCCGGGCGCGCCGCCGCGCGGCAGCGCATCGACCAGCACGCTGACGTCGTGATCCATGATTGCGTAGGCCAGATCGTAACTGCGTATTCCGAAATCAAAGACGCGCACCTTCTCAGGAAACGTGTGTCCCGCGAGTTCCTTGATCACCTCACAACCAAAGGCATCGTCGCCGAAAAATATATTTCCGATCCCGGCGACAAGAATTTTCATTTCAAGAAATCCGTGGGCGATTTCGTTTCTCGCGTTTCCAACTTTTCCGCGCAAAGAAGATCCAGCTTTCGTCGGCCTCGTGCTTGTTTGATCGCCCGCGACATGCCCTCACCTCAGTCCTCTCCCGGGAGAGAGAAGGCTGAAGACCTGTAATTTACGGGACACGTTTATTTTTCGTTCACTCGTTAGGCGCGAGCGGCTCCACTTCATCCGCTCCGTAAAAAAAACGATGGCCCGGTTGGCGCGCCATTCCGAGTTCGCGGCCGGGATCGTCCTCCACCACCAGCGCGAGATGCACTTCGTCCTGCACGTCCACTTCGACGGCTTCGATGATCGCAATCTTCCCCGCGAGCATCATATCGAAGGCATCCGCGCGCCGCTTTGGTCGAATCCGCACCCGATCGCCCGCCTGCAATTCCACGCCGTTAACCATCACGGTTGTGCGTTTGGTTTTCGGATTAAAAAAGTCTTCGCTGGGAGTTCTCGAGTCGCGCATCACTCCATGCATTTGCAGCAAGTGGTCGTTAGGCATTAACTCCGTTCGCTCCAGAATCCGGCGCGCATGTTCGTCGATCTGGCGCATCTCCGCCTTCTCTTCGTCGGTCATGGTTTGAATGCGCAGGGTCAGGATTTCATCAATCTCCAGCCCGTCGTATAGATCGCCTGCACTTTCCGGCGCGATCTTCGGGTAATCGTAAAGAATGATCGGTGACGAAAGCATGGTGTCGTGCTCCTGCTTCGTTTCATCGCCCACCAGGACCGGCCAGGTCCCGATATTTTTGCAGGCGCCGACCGCCTCGGCGTAAGCCCCCGGGGGATCGAACGAGGAGAGACATTGCCCGCCTTCCGCCCAGATAATGGTGTGGGCGGACGCGAGCGTGCGCATGACGATTTTGTCCTGGTCTTCCAACTCCACCGCCGGCACTTCGCTCTGGTTTAAAATCCGGACCGTCAGTTTCGTCACCACCGGATCGAGCTGCTCGGTTACGATTTCGATCTGCCCGCGCAACTCCTCTTGTTGCCTAACGAACACGGCCACGATCTGCTCATCCGCATCCCGGATTGCTTCCAGCGATCGCGCCGACGGAAAATGAAAATCATGCACCTGTCGGCCGGCGACATTGAGCGCAAACGCGGGCAAGCTCAGCTGGCGTTCGACCGCCTCGTGCCAGGTCTGAAAAAGTTTCTCACCCACCCGCAACTCTCCGACGAGCTCGAAGGGCGGCTCCTCGTTAGGCAAAAGTTCCCGCACCGGCGAGGTGAGTTTACCGACCGCGCGCGCCATCGGATGGAGGAAGCGCACCTCGATGTTTCCGCGGGCATCCTGCGATTCGTTTTGCACCAGGCATTGCGTCTGCATCGAGTAGGGTTCGCGATTTTTTTGCGCGATGCTGTACACCTCCGGGTAAACCCGGCCGAAGGTGAAACGCTGGCGGTTTTTTTTCGAAGAAGCGCGATAGGGATAAAGAATGTAGCCCTCGTAGAGAACCGCATTCACCACCTTGTCGACGAGCTCGCGATTCATCGCGGCGTTTGTCCGGCGAGCAATTTGTCGATCGCCTGCTCCCACGAAGTCGTGCCTGCGCGGCGTTTGAATTCGTAGAGCCGCTCGAAAGTTTCGTGTTCGAGTAAGAGCCAGGTGCGATTTGGATAATGGAAATTCATCAACTCCTGCCAGCGCACGATCGGCAGCCGGAAAGTCGACTCGCAGTTCCAATTAATTTGCTGCACCTGCAGCCGGCCATCTTCGCCCGCGTAAAAAACCGTCCCGCTGAACAGAAAGAGCAAGGGCACCTCGCCATCCGCGAGCGCGTGAAAATATTTCGTCGCCGCCACGTTCAAATCGTAACTGCACGGCACTGAAAGGAGGGCCTCAGTCGTTCCGGAAAATGTCGGCACGATCGTGTTCGCATGCGTCCAGAGCCGGTTGCGCAGGGTCTGGCCCCATTGATCGGGCGTGCCGAAAAGCTCGAGCAACTTTTCCTTCTCGGCTTCAGCGTAGACGCGCTGTGGCGCCGCGATCTGGATCTGCGTCTGCAGAATCACGCTCTGGATGGTCTCGTTAGGCGGCTGGTTCTCGATTCCGAGTTTGAAATGGAGCAACGGCACCAGCCCGCGATTGGCCGGCTCGACTCCGAGAATCTTGAAACTGAGATCCGGCATCGCCTTCGCTCAACGCGCGCGCTCGTGCAGGCGCGCGAAAAATTTGTCGATCTCCTGCCAGACTTCTTCCCCGCCGGAGAAGCCGCGCCAATGCAGCCGGATAGTGCCGACGAGCTCGAAACATTTGTCGATCGGGACGATGAAATGTTCCCGCTTCTCGCGCACCCGATTGATCAGCAAGGCCTCGACGTCCGCCTGCAGACCCTGCAACGCCGGATTCCGTGAAACCAGATTTTCCCACGAAACCAGGGGCAGAAGCGATTCGGTCGCGCCTGCCGGGCTCGGATAAAGCGCGACCATCTTCTCGTTAGGCGTGTGGTAAAAGAAAAACGCCAGCCCGATCGGGAGCGCGAGATTTTCCCACTCGGCGTCGCTCATTTGAAAATCGGCCAGCGCCCGCGGATCGCGCGGGATCACTTTGAAACGGCCGGCGACCACCGGCTCGAAAGTGAGGGTGCAGGCGTCGCAGGCGCAGACGATTTTGCGGTTCGCCATTTCGAGCATGTGGCGGTGTTCCGGCGAGAGCCGCAAATTACAAAGCTCGCAATGTTCTTCCGGCTCCGGCGTCTGCGTATTCGCTTCGGGATTTTGTTTTTGCTCGTTCGCCGCGAAGCGCCGGAGAGTGGCGAAAGAAGTCCGAGGCACGCGTTCATGCTACGCTCAGCCGCGCAGAAGTAAAAGCGCGCCGCGGCACGGGGGCGCCGGGACTTTGCTTACCCGCCGGAGAGACGCTGGAAAACGATTTCTCAGAGAATGGCGAAATCAAAATCGCTGCGCACTCCGCGCCAGCTCGCGAAAATCATTGGCGAAATCGTCTGGTATTCGGGCAAAGATTTTTTCGTCGATGACGGCCCGCACTGGGCGGCGGCGATTTCTTTTTACGGCATGCTCTCGATCTTTCCGCTCATGCTCGCGGCAGTGGCGATCGCGGCCTGGTTCGTCGAGCCGCAATGGGCCACGGAGCGGGCCAGCGACTTGTTAGGCAACTTTATCCCGCAAGGCGAAGAGACCATTCGCTCGATCGTCGAAAAAGCGATCGCGCAACGTTCCCGGAGCGATTTCATTTCCCTCGCGGTTTTGCTCTGGGCTGGGACGCGCGTTTTCTCCGCCCTCATCCGCGCGCTCAATGTGGCCTACGATGTCGACGAAGGTTACGGCTTCTGGAAGCGGCTGGTGGTGGAACTCGGGATGCTGCTTTCTGCGGGCGTGCTTTTCACCGCCGCGCTCCTGACTGATGTGCTCGCCGCGTTCCTCCGCAACGCCGTCAAATCTTTCCCGGACGAGAAGAATCTGGCCTTCTCCATTCTCGGCTGGCTCTTGCCGGCGCTTCTCCTTCTCGGCGGTTTCTTTTGTCTTTACCGCTTCGTTCCGCGCAGTCGTTCCAATTGGAAAAGCGCGCTCATCGGCGCCGGCACCGCGAGCGTTTTACTCTCCAGTGCCCGCGGTATTTTCGGCGCATACGTCCGTGACCTTGCCAGCTACAGCCAGATTTACGGCTGGCTCGCGATCGGCATCGTCCTGCTCGTCTGGGCCTATATCGCCGGGCTGATCACCGTCTTCTGCGGCGAGCTCGTCTCGCACATTCAACTGATGATCTTCGAGGGAATGTCCGGCGAAGAAATCAGCCAGCGGCACTACGCGCGTTCGCCGCGGCAAAGCCGCGGCGGCGCGCTCGAAGATTTGACTCGTTAGGCCGGCGGAATATTTCCCATCGCGGGGACGATCGGCTGGCGTGCGTCCGCGTTGATTCCGGTGGAATCGCGCGCGTCCCGATAATACTTCCGGTTCGGATCGCGGCCCGCTTCCCGGCTACCTAGCGCTTGCTCTTCGCCTTTCGGCGTTCCCGAAACATGATCTGGCACAGGTGGTTTGCTCATCGCTCTTCTCCTTTGGTTGCTGTTTGTCCGTTACCGTTGGTGGTCGGACACTCTGTAAACATCGGATTTGCCGGCGCCGGCGCGTGCTCCTCCACCAGCCCGTCCAATTCCAGTGCGGTGCTCTCAGGCGCGGCCGCGTAGATCGCTTCCTCGATCGAAAATTTCAAAGTCAGGCGCGACGACGGGCAACCCTCGCAGTTTCCCTCGAGCCGCAAACGGACCACGCCGTCCGGCGTAACTCCGAGCAGTTCGACATTGCCGCCGTGTGCCCCGAGCCGCGGTTTCACTTCCTCGAGCGCGCGGCGCACGCGCGTTTCCAAATCGACCGGATGCAATCCGTGCAGGAGCAAAAGATTCGAGACCACTGGATCCGCGCCTAACGAGTCGATCAGCGTCTGCCCTTCGCTTCCACTTTCGTAGATCATTTCGAGGGTACGGTTCAACCCCGTGCCGTGCAGCTCCAGCAACGCCTGCACCAACTCGCGTGCCTGTTGCCGCGCGTTTGCGTCCGGCACTTCCTCCAGCGCCTCGATCAGCTTTTCGATTTGAGTGAGCCGATCTTGCGATGGGCGCGAAACAGGCGGCGGCACGAATAGTTCCTTACGGCCCTTTCAGCATTCGATCAACGCTGATCGCCAAAGCGATCGCGCAAAGCCGTCTGCGCCGCGTGATAACCGCACATCCCATGCACCCCGCCGCCAGGCGGCGTGGAGGACGAGCAAAGATAAACTCCCGGGAGCGGCGTCCGATACGGCGCCGGACTAACGACTGGTCGCGCGAGCACTTGCCGGAGAGTGGCCGCGCCGCCGTTGATGTCGCCACCGATCAGGTTCGCATTAGTTTTTTCCAACTCCGAAGCGCGGACGACGTGGCGCGCGAGGATGCAATCGCGAAAGCCCGGGGCGAAGCGCTCGATCTGCCGCTCGATCGCCTCGCTTAGGTCGACCGACGACTCGTTAGGCACGTGGCCATATGCCCAAAGAGTGTGCTGCCCGCGGGGCGCGCGCGTTTCGTCGAAAAGACTTTGCTGTGCGACGAGGACGAACGGTCGCTCCGGATGCTGGCCGCGCGCCACCGCGCGCTCACCGGCGGCAATCTCCGCCAGCGTGCCGCCGACGTGAACCGTGCCCGCGCGACGACAGGAATCGGCTTTCCACGGAATCGGCGCGGAGAGTGCGTAATCAATTTTGCAAACTCCCGGCGCGTGTCGGTAACGTTTCAGTTTTCGTTCGTAAGCACGCGGCAAACGCTCGCCAGCTAGCCGGCGTAATTGCCAGGGGGTCACGTCGAGAATGACCGCGCGCGCTTTCGGCAATTCGTCGAGACTTTCCACGCGCTGGTTCACTTTAATTTCGCCGCCGAGTTCGTGCAAATATCCGGCAAGAGCGCGCGCGATCGCCTGCGAACCGCCACGCGGGAACGGCCAGCCGATCGCGTGGCCCGCCATCGCCAGGACCAACCCGATCGCCGACGAACTCACGGCTTCGAGCGGAAGAAAGGAATGCGCCGCCAGGCCGGCAAAGAGCGCGCGCGATTTTTCATTCGTTAGGCGAAGGCGCGCGAGCGTCGTTGCCGGAAGGAGTGCATTCAAACCGAAATGCGCCAGTGCCATTGGGCTCCGCGGAAAATGCAGCACCGGCTGCAAAATTTCCGCGGCCAGCTCCTCCCATTGCCTAACGAATGGTTGGAGCAGGCGCCGGTAACCGTTATCGCCCAGCTCCTCCGCGGCTCGCTCCAGATCGCGATGCAGACACGCAGCCGCGCCATCATCGAGCGGATGGGCCAGCGGAATCTCCGGCTGAATCCATTCCAGCCCGAACCGTTCCAGCGGCAGCGAGCGAAAAAACGGCGAGCCCGCGCCGAGTGGATGAATCGCCGAGCAAACATCGTGGACAAATCCCGGCAAGGTCAGTTCCGCCGAGCGCGTGCCACCGCCGATGCTCGCGTTCGCTTCCAGCACGAGCACGGAATGTCCGGCGCGCGCGAGAGTGATCGCGGCCGCCAAACCGTTCGGTCCGGAGCCGACAATCACCGCGTCGTAGTTCGTTTTCAGGCAAGCAAACTATCGCCGATGGGCTGGCCTTTTCGAGCGAGGCATGGAGAATCTTTCCGACTTCAACAAAGCCGCGCGTATGAGTTTCACTCAAGCCTTCATCTACCTGCTCGCGGCGGTGATTTCCGTGCCGCTCGCGAAACGCCTCGGGCTCGGCTCGGTTCTCGGTTACCTGCTTGCGGGATTGGTCATCGGGCCATTCGGTTTGCGGCTGGTCGGATCAGAAAGCGGAAACGTCATGCACATCGCCGAGTTCGGCGTGGTTATGATGCTCTTTGTCATCGGCCTGGAAGTGCGGCCGGCGGCGCTCTGGACGATGCGCGGACCGATTCTCGGTTTGGGCGCGGCGCAGGTTTTTGGAACGACCGCAGTCGTGGGCGCGTTGCTCGCGTGGCTCGGGTTTGCGTGGCAATCGGCCAGCACCGTCGGGTTCATCGTCGCGATGTCGTCAACCGCCATCGTCCTGCAGTTGCTCACCGAGAAGGATCAAATGCGCACCGCCGGCGGGCGCGCGGCCTTCGCGGTTTTACTTTTCCAAGACATCGCCGTCCTGCCAATTCTCGCGTTGCTGCCGTTGCTCGCGACCGTGCCGGTGGCGAACGCGCCACCCGCGCCCCATGGCCTCGCGGGTTTGCCCGGCTGGCAACACGCGCTCCTCGTTCTCGCGGCCATCGCCGCGGTCATCGGTGGCGGACGTTTTTTGCTCCGGCCATTTTTTCGCTACATCGCGGCGACGCATTTGCGCGAGATGTTTACCGTCACCGCTCTCCTGCTCGTGGTCGGGATCGCGCTCCTCATGCAGCGCGTCGGACTTTCGCCCGCGCTGGGCGCTTTTCTCGCCGGCGTCGTCCTCGCGGAAAGCGAATATCGCCATCAACTCGAGACCGACATCGAGCCGTTTAAAGGGTTACTGCTCGGTTTGTTTTTCATCTCCGTCGGTGCGGGAATTGATTTTCAATTAATCGCCAGTCGCCCGTCCGTGGTCGCGCTCGGCGTGGTCGGAATGCTCGTGCTGAAACTGCTCGTGCTTTTGGGCGCGAGTCGTCTGTCGCGACTCGAACCGACACAGCGATATCTCTTCGCGTTTGCGCTCGCGCAGGGTGGCGAGTTCGCGTTTGTCCTCTGTTCTTTCGCAACCCAAAACGGTGTCCTCCCCGCCGAAATGGCAAACCTTTTGGTCGCCATCGTCGCGCTGACGATGGCCGCGGCGCCACTCCTGATGACGATTAACGAACGCCTGGTACAGCCGCGTTTCAGCAGCGTTTTGCCGACACGCGAGCCGGATGAAATTGATGAACACGATAACCCCGTGATCCTCGCCGGCGTCGGGCGCTTCGGGCACATCGTCGCACGTTTGCTGCGCGCGAATGGCTTCGGCACGACACTGCTCGATTCCGATCCGGAACAAGTCGATACGCTCCTGCGCTTCGGTTTGAAATCTTTTTACGGCGACGCCACCCGCCTCGATCTCCTGCGCACTGCCGGCGCGGAACGCGCGCGCATTTTCATCATCGCGATCGACAACGAAGAGAAGGCGCTCGATCTGGTCGATCTAGTGCACGAAAATTTTCCGCACCTGCACATCCTCGCGCGCGCGGCCAGCCGGCAGCATGCCTACGAATTGCTCCGCCGCGGCGTCACCGATGTTTATCGCGAAACTTTCGGAAGCGCGCTCGATCTCAGCGTCGGTGCGCTCGGCGTTCTCGGGATGGAACCGGCGCGCGCGCAACGGGCCGCGCAAATTTTTCGCGAACACGACGAAGCCTCGGTCCGGGAAATGGCGAAGCTGGATGCGGAAGGGGAGGAATATGTTTCGATGGCGCGGCTGCACATCGAGAACCTGGAACGCGCTTTGCAATCGGATCGCGAAATGTTTAAAGCGCAGAGCAACCCGCCGTCCGCGGCCTAACGAGTGGATGCGTAGAACGTTTACTCTTGTTTGTCTTTTGCTCGCCAGCCTGCGAGCCGCCAGTGGCGCGGCCGCCGTTTGGATCGATACCGACGTCGCGATTGGCTCGCCGCTTCGCGAAATCGATGACGGTTTCGCGCTCGCCTTTGCGATTCATTCGCCGGAAATCCGGATTGTCGGAATCAGCACCACTTACGGAAATGCCGGGGTGAACCGGACAACGGCAGTGGCGCGAGGATTCGTTAGGCGATTCGACCCGCACTTGCAGGTTTTTCGTGGCGCGGCCGCGGCCGGCGAATTTCAACGAGAAACGGAAGCGAGCGCGGCACTCGCGCGCGCCTTGCGGAAAGAGCGCCTGACTTACGTCGCGCTCGGCCCGCTGACGAATCTGGCCAGCTTCGTCACGCAACATCCGGCGGAAGCGCGCCGGATCGAGCGCGTGCTTTTCGTTGGCGGCCGATCGCCGGACCGCGTGCTCCGTTTCGGTCCGACGGGTGCGATGCGGATTCACGACGCTAACGTCTTCAAAGATCCCGCGGCGGCCCGAAAGATTCTGCGCACGAAAATCCCGCTGGTCTTAACGCCGGTGGAAACGTCCGCTTACCTTCTCCTCCGGCCTAACGAGCGGCGGGAATTGCGCGGCGGCACCGGTCGTTTTCTTCGCGAACGGTCGGGGATTTGGATGTGGTTTTTTACTGCCCTGGTGCGCGAGCAAGGCGGACCGCTTTTCGATTTGCTCCCGATGCTCGAGCTGACTCGCCCGCGACTTTTGCGCAACGAAACGCGTTCCGCTGCGGTCGATTCCGCGGGCGACCTGATCGCCGCCCGCCAGCCGCAGCCCGGCGCGCGGGCG
The DNA here is from genome assembly GCA_051005695.1 of Chthoniobacterales bacterium. GTDB lineage: Bacteria > Verrucomicrobiota > Verrucomicrobiia > Chthoniobacterales > UBA10450 > JACCTI01. The sequence continues at coordinate 19,370 of JBPCJC010000066.1, forward strand.
GTGCGTTTCTGCACCGGCTTTGTCCACGATCCGACAGCGCTCGTTAGGCATCGGCTTTCTGATTATTCGCAGGAGAGAAACGCCAGCGGTGCTACCGTCTCCACGGGTGCACAAAAAAACTAAAATCTGTTTGGCGGAAATCGATCCCGGCGCGACCACCGGCCATTCGAAAGGGAAAGCGGAAAAGCAGATCGAGAAATTGCGCAAGCATCTCGCGCAACTCCAGCAGGCGCTTTACGCCGAGCATCGCCGGAGTTTGCTCATCGTCATCCAGGCGACCGATACGGGCGGTAAGGATGGCGCGACCAAAAATCTTTGCCACGGGCTCGATCCGAACGGCGTTTCCCTCAGCAACTTCAAGGTCCCGACCGCAGTGGAATACGATCACGATTTTCTCTGGCGCGTGCATCATGCGACCCCCGCCAAGGGCATCATCGGAATCTGGAATCGCTCGCATTACGAGGACGTGCTCGTGCCGCGCGTGCACGGCCAAATCACCGAAGCGATCTGGCGCGAGCGCTGCGACGACATCAACGCATTCGAGCGTTTACTCAGCCGCAACGGTGTCGTCTGGCTGAAAGTTTTCCTGCACATTTCGAAGGACGAACAGAAAGAGCGCTTGGAAGCGCGCCTGAAAGATCCGGAGAAGCTCTGGAAATTTAATCCCGGCGATCTCAAGGAGCGCGCGCTTTGGGATGATTATCAACACGCTTACCAGGAAGTGATCAACGCGACTTCGACCGATTACGCGCCCTGGCAAGTCGTGCCCGCGAATCATAAATGGTCGCGCAACCTGGTCATGCTCGAGACGGTCATCGCCGCGCTCGAGAAGATGAATCCGGAATATCCGAAGACCGTATTCGATCCGAAATCGATTGTGATCGAATGATTCGTTAGGTCAGCAACCTAGCGCCGCATCCGCACCTGACGTGTCATCCTGAGCCGCGAAGACGGCGAAGGACCTCGCAAAAAGGAGAAAGATATTTCAAAATCCGGCGTGGGCCGCGGTCCCGCGTTTCCTCCCGCATCGTCCACCGCGCTTATGCGAGATCCCTCGCCGTCTTCGCGGGCTCGGGATGACAGGGCTGCGAAGGCTCCGGGCGCAAAAGGAAAACCGGGAGCAGCGGAAATTGCGCCTAACGAATCAGGCGATGATGTTCCACTTATCGCGCTTGGTGCGCGCGTCCGTTTGCCAGAGACGGCAACCGCCCAAATACGCGTTCCGATTCGCGCCCAGCTCAAAGCCCTTTGGGAGCTTGCCGAGAATCTTAGCGTTGCCGCCGCCGAGGACCACGTAGTCCGCGATGAGCGACATCTTCAGCCGAATGACGGCGGCCTCGACTTCGCGCAGCCAGGCTTTTTTGCCCAGCCTTTCGAGGCCGCGTTTGCTGATGAAATCCTCGATCATCCCGCCGTTTCCGTAGGGCAAATCCCCGAGTTCCAGCGGGAGCACATTCCTGTCCCAAACCAGAGTCGAGCCGAGCCCGGTGCCGAGCCCGAGAAACAACATTCGCCCTCCGTGATAACTGCCGAGCGCCTGCATCGCGGCGTCGTTGATCACCCGGACCGGTTTGCCTAACGACTTCTTGAAATCCCAGCCGATCCAGCCGGGCGCGAGGTGCTTGGGATTTTTCATGATCTTGCCAGCCTTCACCGGCGATGGAAAACCGATCGAGACCGCTTCGTAATCCCAATCCGCCGCCGCCGCCTTGATCTGGGCGACGAGCTCTGCCGGATTTAATTTCAAACCGGAATTGAATTTTCGTTTCGAACGGCGGGAGTTCATCAGCTTCACGTGCGTGCCGCCGATATCGACGACGAGGATTTTTTTCATGGGCGTTCCTTCGGGACGGTGGTGATCGGCGCGAGTTTGGTGAGCGAAGTTTTTTGCGATTCCGCGAGCTTGCGCGCCTGTCCGCGAGAACGTTCGCGAAAGGCGAGCTGAGCTTGCGAACGCGGCTGGCCTTCCTCGGTTTTTAAGCGCACATACGTCCCGTCGGGCTGGAGCTCGCGCGCTTTCACGTGATCATTCAGGAAGCGGGGGAGGACATCGTTGACCACTTCATCGCGCAGGACCGGATCCTCGATCGGGAAAGCAATCTCGACTCGGCGGACGAAATTCCGCGGCATCCAATCCGCGCTCGCCAGATAAAGACAAGGCTCGCCGCCGTTTTCGAAATAATAAATCCGGCTGTGCTCCAGAAAACGTCCGACAATGCTGATCACGCGGATGTTTTCGCTTAATCCCGGGACCTTCGGGCGCAGGCAACAAATCCCGCGGACGATGAGATCGATTTTCACGCCGGCGCAGGAAGCTTCGTAAAGTTTTTCGATGATCTCCTGGTCGACTAGCGAGTTCAATTTCACAATCATCCGGCCGCCGCGACCGGCGAGGGCGTGATCGCGTTCGCGTTCGATGAAACCAATCAGGCGCTTGCTCAGATCGAACGGCGCGACGAGCAATTTTTCCAGGCCCGGATAGCTGGCCAGCCCGGTGAGGGTGTTGAAAACAATCGCCAGCTCTTCGGTGATTTTCGGGTTCGTCGTCAGCAGACTGAAGTCGGTGTAAGTGCGCGCAGTGCGCGGGTGATAATTGCCGGTGCCGAGATGGACGTAATGCCGGAGGCGATCGGTATCGCGACGGACGATGAGGAGCGCTTTGCAGTGCGTCTTTAAACCCACCACTCCGTAGACCACGTGCGCGCCTGCTTCCTCCAAACGGCGCGCCCATTGAATGTTCGCCGCCTCATCAAAACGCGCGCGCAATTCCACTAGCGCGGTCACTTGTTTGCCGGCATTCGCGGCATCGATCAACGCGGCCACAATCGGGGAATCGCCGCTCGTCCGGTAGAGGGTGATCTTGAGCGCGAGCACTTGCGGATCGTTCGCGGCGGTCTCGATCAACTCCACGATCGGATCGAAACTTTCGTAGGGATGATGCAGGAGCACATCCTGTTTGCGGATGACTTCGAAGATATTCGCGTGCGGCGGCAGCGCTGGATCGCGCGCTGGCTGGAAGACGCGATCTTTCAATTTCGCGAAGGCGTCGTTGGTCACCAGCGGCGCTAGATGCGTCATGGTTAACGGACCATCGAGCCGGTAAAGATCGGCCTCGCCGAGATCGAAAAATTCCAGGAGCAACTCGCGGAAATCTCTCGGACAATCGGCTTCCACTTCCAAACGGACAGCGTCGCCGCGACTCGAACGCCGCAGTTCCTGCTCGATGCTGCGGAGCAAATTTTCCGCTTCTTCCTCATCGATATAGAGGTCGCTGTTGCGGGTCACGCGAAAGGCGTGCACGCCATCGAGAATCAAACCAGGAAAGAGATAGGCGATGTTTTCGCGAATCAGATCAGCCAAATAAATATATTCCCACGGCTCGTTTTCATCTTTCCCGCGCGGCAGCAAAATCAGCCGCGGCAAAACCCGCGGCACCTGCACGATCGCGTGCATCGGCTCGGCGCCTTTCTCGACCAGCGCGCGGACTAACAAGTTGTGGCTCTTGTTGAGCAACTGCGGAAACGGATGGCTGGCATCGACCGCCAGTGGCGTCAGCATTGGAAAAACTTCTTCCTGGAAATAACGCCGCGCCCAGGCGGCGCGCTTCGCTTTCAAGGCTGCGACGTCGTGAATGAAAATGCTATTTTCCGCCAGCGCCGGGACGAGCTCTTTGCGCCAGAGGGTGTACTGCGCGTCGATCATTTCGTGCACCGTCCGCTGGATGGCATTGAAGGTGTCGGTCGGCGTCATTCCGTCCGGCCCGACATCGCTGGTTTCGCTTTCGATTTGTTGCTTAATCCCCGCGACCCGAATCTCGAAAAATTCGTCGAAATTCGAGCTGACGATGGTGAGAAATTTTACCCGCTCGATCAGCGGCTGCGTCGGATCCTGCGCTTCTTCGAGGACACGGCGATTGAACTCGAGCCAGCTCAGCTCACGATTCAGGAAATTTTCCGGCGCGGAAAGATGTGCGATCGCCGGAAGGCTAACGATATTCGTCGGCGCGTCGGCCAGGGATGTTGATGATTTCGACGGCATACTCGCGGCCTGGCGGCGGCGAGATTACTCGCCGAAAATCCTGCCGAACACGCCGCGCTTTTCCGGCTTCGCGCCGACCGCGCCCGGCGGCCAGCACTCGACGATTTCGAGCGCGCGAAAACGGAACAAAGTCAGGCGCGCAAATTTCAAATCGAGCCGCAGATTTTTCGCAATCTGCGCGATCGAGCGGACGCCGTTAAATTGCGAGGCGAACTGCGCTTCCGCGACGGTGAGCTTGAGATGTTGCACCCGCTCGAAACCATCGCGGGTGTAAGCAGGAATCGACGCCGGATCGTAATCGGCCACGCGCCCGAGATCTTGAAATTGAATGAAGCGGAGCGTTTCCAGCGCCCAGTGATCGACGTCTTCATTGGCCGGAATGGATTGCGCGTAATGCGGCACGTCCTCGGCTTGTTCAAAGAAAAAACGCACCCGCGGCGCCGCCCAGAGCTGCGCAAAAAGCTTCTGTCCATAATGCTGGACTAACTGCACTGCCGGCTCGCGAATAACCAAACCTTCCTGCGCCAAAGTGATGAAGAGCGGGCGCCCGGTCTCGCGTTGCTGCTCGCGTGCGCGCGCAGTTTTTTCCTCTTCGATGTTGACCAAAGTGATCGGCGCTTCGGCGCAATACAGTTCCGGATCGCGCGTGGTTACGAGGATGATCTGGCCGTTGCGGGCGAGAAGGTCGACCGGTTCCTTGTCCCAGAAACAACGGAGGGTGCCGGTTAATTTTTGGCTGCCGATGGCGTGCAGCGCCCAGTTTAAGGAAAAGAAGCTGGTGTCGCCGCAGAAATAAGCGCCCCCATTCAGCGGCGGTAACGACTCGTTAGACTGAAACGCCGGTTCGGCCGCCGCTTCCTCGGGTGGGCTGATAAAGTTATCTTCCACCGGGGTGGGCTCCGGCGCCCAAGCCGTCGGCGAGGGGGCGGCGCTCCACCAGGCATCGTCGTTCGGCGCGGCTTGCGCCACGCTGCCCGGCGTGGAGGAGAACTCGTTAGGCGCGGCAGTCTGCGCAAAGGGTTCCGCTTCGGCGGCGCCGGCCGGTTCGGGTTCCGCGACGCTCTGGACCAATTCCTCGGAAGCCCAGATTTCCTGTTCGTCCGGTTCCTCAAAATTTTCCACGGCCTCAGGTGCGGCTTCGGTTCCGAGTTCGTCCATTTGATTCGGCAGGTGGAGGGCGACGGTCTGCAGCAGCAACTCGGAAGTGAAGGGCTTGTTCAAGGAGCCGACGACGTTCGCGTTCTGCTTCGGATCGGACGGGAGATCGGCGCCGAAGCCGGACATATATACTACCGGGACCTGCGCGGTCGCGGAGTTCTGCAGCAAGCGCTCGAGCACCTGGTCGCCTTTCATGTCCGGCAAAACGTAATCGAGCAAAACCAGATGCGGCGTTTCCGCGGCCGCCGCGCTCAGGCCTTCTTCCGCGGTCGGCGCGGTCACGACCTGGTAATTCGCTTCCGCGAGAATTTCCTTCACGAAACTGAGGAGCATCACGCTGTCGTCGATGACTAAAACCTTGCGCGCTGCGGGCCGGTCAGCGGTCGAGGGCGCGGCGGAATTTTCTTCGCCGGCCGCTTCGTCGATCTTGCGGACCGCTTCCATGAGCAAGAGCTGCCAATCGAGCTCGATCGTCCGCGGGCTCGGGCCGGCACCGGAAACCTCCGAGATCATTCCGCCTTTCCAGCGAACAATTTCATTGAACGCAGCCACTCCATCTTTACCCGGTGCGGTCGCGTGACGCACCTGGCCGTTCTCGAAAAAGACCCGCGCCTTCTCGCCTTGCGGTCCGGTGAATTCGAGCACCGACGTCGTCCCGCTCATGCACTTGAGCTGGATGATGTCGGCGATGTGCAAGTCGCTCAGCGTGCCTTGGAATTTTTCGCCTTCCGGCTGGCCGCCTGGTTGCAGGAGCGCGCCGACAAGGTCGACAAAGTCCGCGTGCGGAAATGGTTTTTCGAGAAAATGAATCGCGCCCAAACCCGCGGCCTGTTCGCGATGCGCCGCGAGATGGACCGCCGTCAGGATAATCGCGCGCGCATGCGGATGACTGGTGCGCAGGTCGTAAAGAAATTCCTGGCCGAGATCGTAGGTCGCGTCGACGTCGAGAACGAAGAGATCCGGCCGGCGATCGACCACCATCCGCTGCGCCTCTTCGAGGCTGCGCGCGACATCGAAGTGCGCCTCGGGCGCCGCTTCACGCAAAGCCGCGCCGATGGCCGCGGCCAGGCTTTCATCCGGCGCCAGGACGAGAACTTGTCCGCCGTTCATCGATGTGTTGGCCTGATTGCTCGAGGTGGATTCGTTCAAAATGATACCGTAATGACGCCGCCGCCGAATCGCCGGCCGCGTCCATCACCCTCTCTTAGAGATGCCTGCTTCTCGTGAAATGAAAAGCATTTTTCGCTTGGGCCGTGCACAGCGGCCCTACCGGGTGGTCGCGCTAGTTTAACGAGTCCAACCCTCCGCACCGCCAGCCAAACGGCGGCGCCGCCGCCCTTCGCGTCCTTAGCGGGCGTGCACGCCGGTCGTGACCGCATGACCGTTGTCCGTCTTCAGGGTCGTCGAGCAACTGTTGAAGGCACCGAGAAGAAGGGCTGCGCAAAAGGTGGTAAGAAGAATGGTTTTCATGGGTTTTTCCTTTATTCGGAAACTGAGGCCTCTGCGAGTGTTTCTTTTCGCGCCGCCTTCAATCGGCGAAACGCCGCGCCAACCCGCGCCGGCTGATCTTCCCGCGCTCGTTCGCCGGCATTTCCGCGAGAAAAAAAATCCGCTTCGGCACCTGCCAGCCGCTCAGGCGTTGTCGGCAAAATTCGCGGAGCGCGTGCTCAGTCACCTCCGGCGCCGCGACCACGCAGGCCGCGACCTCTTCGTTGCGCAACGTCGATTGCCGACCGAAAACGACCGCCGTGCGCACGCCCGGCGAAGCGAGCAGGACCGCCTCGATTTCCGCCGGATTCACTTTCTTGCCGGCGACGTTGATCAAATCCGAAACGCGCCCGACGATCCGGAAACCTTCCCGGGAGGGCGCCAGCAAATCGTCCGGCACGAAAATTCCGCGCCCAAGCTTCTCCGGTTCCGGCTCGGGAAAATAGCCGTCGCCCGCCGCGGCCGTCCGCACTCGCACCCGGCTGGCGGGCGCGTTCGTCTCGAGCAACTCCACCTCCACGTCCGCCATCGCTTGGCCGACAAATCCCGCTTCCTCCAGGCGCGCTTCGCGATCGTAACAAATCCCGCCGCACTCCGAGGAGCCGTAGAAGGAATGAATCGTTAGGCCAAATTTCTCGCGGAACTTTTGCGCCACCGTCAGCGGCAGCGGCGCGCCCGCCGAAATGCAGAGGCGCAAATCCGGCAGCGCCGGCACCGCCTCCATTTCCGCAAACGCCTGGTAGAAAATCGGCATCCCCGCGAAGATCGTCGCTCGCGAGCGCGCCAGATCATCCAAGAGCGCGCGCGGCATTCGGTCGCGGCTCAGGACTAACGAGACTCCGCGCAGCAGCAGCGGCGTCAGGAGATTGCTGAAACCGTAGGAATGCGACCAAGGAATCACTCCGAAATTTGTGTCGTTAGGCTGAATTCCCATCGTCTGGCAAATCTGTTCGCAGTCCCTCACCAGCTGCTCGCTCCGAAAGCGGATTGCGCGCGGCGCCGCCGTCGTCCCGGATGTCATCTTCAGCAGCGCCGGCGCATGCTCTCCCCAATCGATCGCCGTCGCCGCACGTCTCGTTAGGCAAACCTCGCCCTCCGGGCGGAGCGCAACCAGCGCCGCAGCCTGCACAGTCTGCAACGCCGCCTCTCGTTCCCGCTCTGCCATCCCGCGCTCCAGGGGCAGGACCGCCAGCCCGCGCCGCCGGCAAGCCAGTAGCCACGCCGGCCACGCCGGATGATTTCCGAGCTGCACGGCGATGACGGCGCCCGGCGCAAACTCGTTAGGCAGGAGTTCCTCCACGCGCCCGGCTTCCGCCGCGATTTCCGCAAAGGTGCGCAAAGACTCGCCGCGAGTATTGGCGATGGCCAATTGTGAGCCATGACGCCCGAGAGTAACAGCCCAGGTCGCGAGCAAAGGGTCACTGGCGATCAGGTCATCTGTCGTCGAGGTCGCACGAGTCACGCATCTGTAGGACGCGAAAACCCGTCCATTCGCAAGCCCCGATCGTGCGGGTCCGAACTGGGTGGCCCTTTTTCTGCCGAACCGACCGGGTCGTGCTTCGCGCCAGACTTTTTAGCGATGTTGCGCCGAAACGATCAGCGAATTCACCAGTGTCATCAGGCTAGACGGGCATACCACGAATGCCATGGAACCAAGCCTTGTTAGCTATGAATCAGTACTACTTTTCAATCGTGAAAGGAATTGGACGACACCTGGAGTTAATGATACTTCGGCACGTAGACGGAAAATCTTGTGTTGGTTAGGACAAAGCTCAGCGGTAACTCGACGACAATCGGTCCCCGGCGGAAACGCCATTCCCGCAACGCCGTCAGCGTTACCTGGTCGAAGGTTGCATCGCCAGACGATCTCTTGAGCGTTACCTCCGGAACTCTACCACTCCTATCGACGTGTAACTCGAAAACGCCGGTGCCGCGTTTATTCTTCCATGCCGGTCTTCTAGGATAGCCTGGCAGTTCGCCACGAAGGATGGTCCCTTTGCCGAGGAACGGCGCGAGAATGTCATCTAGTGGTTTCGCTTTTCGCTCCATCGTCGGATAAGTTGACCACCAGTTGGCTACGCCGAAGGAAACGCTAATCAACCTGGGCGTGCCCGGAAGGAACTTCCAGTGACGGAGCGACTCCAGGACCTTGAAGTCGAGGTAGGAGTTCCCACTGCTCTCCGCGAGGTAAACCCTGGTTACGAGTCCCGTAACGGGATCGACCACGAGATGAACGACGCACGAGCCGAGGTCGTTTCCGTGGACCACCATCCACGGCAGCGGAGTAGAGATCGCCTTGTTGTGAACCGCCCGGAAATCCACCGGCGTCTCGGCTGCTCGAAGATTAGCTCCACAGGATAGAGCCACGACTAGAACCCAAGGCCAGCACGACCAGGGTTTGGTAACTGAGTTCCCGTTTACCTTCCAAAACATCAAGTAATCCTGGGACCCTAGCCGGGACGGGTCGAGTTAAAATGCGGAGGCGAACCGGGTGTAGTCTAACAAAGTGCGAACCGGCGCGAATGGAAACCATCCGGCCGGGACGCAGGAACGAATCAGTCTTCATGAAGCAGACCAAGTTTTTTCTCGGCACGGCGCTGGTCGCGGGACTCGCCCTAAGCGGTTGCGCGGATTCGGAATCGATATCCACCACCACGACACCGGCCGCGCGGACGGCCGAATCAGGCGCGTCCGCGGCGGGCGGGATCAATAACGGAAATGACGTCAACAGCGGCTTCGGCGGAGTCGATCAGCAAAATGGCCCGGGCGGGGTCCGCGGAACGGATGCGCTGGCCCCGGCAACTCCCTATCGCGGCGGGCGCTGACTCGCTGCCCTTACGCCGAGACAACCGCGGTAAGACAATATAAGAGGAAACCGCGCGCGGATTCTCTAATATTCCGAGGTCATGGATTCTGAGCAGCGTTCGCGTTTTAATGCCGACTTTACCGACCAGCGTTATGCGGAACTCCTCCGGATGGCGAATGAGACCGAGCGTTGGCCGGTCGATTTCCGAATCTCGGAGTCGCCGATTTTTTTAACCCCGGAGTTTACTGCGGAGCTGGCGCAGGCGGCCGAAGAGCTGGTCGCGAAAGTGCGCACGCCGGAGTTTGCGCGGCACGCGGCGACCGCGATCCCGCCCGGGCTGGAAGTGCCTAACGAGACCTCGCACCCGGAGTTTCTCCAGGTCGATTTCGCGATTTGCCAAGAACACGGGCGGCTGACGCCGCGGCTGATCGAGCTGCAAGGATTCCCCAGTCTCTACGGCTTCCAGATTTTTCTGCTCCGCTGCATGCGGCACGCGTATCCGGCGATTCCGGCGGACTGGAAACCGTTTTTCCACGGGCTCGATGAACGTTCTTATACCGAGATGTTGCGCCAGGTCATCGTGGCCGACGCCGATCCGGAAAATGTGGTTTTGCTGGAGATCGAACCGGAGAAGCAGAACACGCGGATCGATTTCGTCTGCACGGAAACGCTTCTCGGAGTTTCGCCGGTCAGCCTGACCGAGGTCACTCGTCGCGGCCGGGAATTGTTCTACCAAAAGGATGGTCGCGAGGTGCGGATCGAACGGATTTTTAACCGGGTGATTTTCGACGAGCTCCTGCGTCGTCCGGATTTAAGCTTCGGTTTCAGCTTCCAACACGAGGTCGACGCGACCTGGGTAGGTCATCCGAACTGGTATTTCCGGATCAGCAAACATTCGCTGCCCTTTCTGAAAACCGCGCACACCTCGCGCGCGTATTTCGCCGATGCGTTTCCGCGCACGGAGTCGTTAGGCGACTACGTCCTGAAGCCGCTCTACTCTTTCGCCGGCCTCGGAGTTGATCTCGACCCGACACCGGAAAAAATCGCCGCGCTCCCCGACGCGCACGCCTGGATTCTGCAGGAGAAAGTCGATTACGCCGACTTCGTGCCCTCGCCGGACGGGCTGCGCTCGAAAGCGGAAATCCGGATGATGTTCCTCTGGCCCGAAGGCGGCGAGCCCATGCTGGTGAACAACCTCGTCCGCATGAGCCAGGGCGCGATGATGGGAGTAAAGTTCAACAAGAATAAAACCTGGGTCGGCTCCAGCATCGCGCTCCACCAAACCTAACGCGGAGCGGCGCGAACTCTTCGCTAGCCCGCACGGTCGCGAATCACGTCCGGGGAGCGCAGGCTGCCAGCCTGCTGGTTTCGGCTGTCAGCCGAAACGAACTTTTCTTCGCACGTTAGGCCGAGCGCTAACCTCTCGCGCCGGAGCGAGAACGCTAGCCGATATGTTCAGCCGCGCATGCGTGCGTGCACGGATAGGCCGCCGCGCGGCGAGCGCGCAGAATCGGCGGCTGTATGCAGCGCAAACGCCGCCGCCAGCCTGCCCAGTCGACCGCCGCCGAGCGCGTCGCTGAATCGCCTCAGACAGCTGCGAGCGCGCCGGCCGTCGGCCATCCCGGCGCTCGCTACGATGCCGACGAACTCTTTCCCGACTCGCCGCGCCTGAGCGAGCGCGAGCGGGAGACGCTCGAGATGGTGGCCGACGGCAAAAAGAACGGAGCGATCGCCACCGCCCTGGGGAACAGCAAACGGACCGTGGAGAATTGCATGGCCAGGATCTTGGAGAAGCTCGACGTCGCCGATCGCAACGAAGCGATGGCCCTCTACCACCACGCCGTCGTGACCAAGCTGGTCCAGGAAAAAACCGCGGTCGTCGCGCAAAACCGCGCGCTTCTGGAACAGAACGCCGCCTTGCGCCGTCAACTCCGCCGCAGCTCATGAATTCTCCGCGCGTAATGACCGTAGCGACGCGCCGAACGGCAGCGGTGTCCGGCGCTGTGCCGGATCATTTTGTGGATCGTGGCGAACTCCGACGCGCGCGCGTCCTTTGTCGCCGCGACTGCGTCCCACTTCGCTGCGCCCGCGTCCAACCCGGACGCGCACCGCGGGACTTTCGCCGCGTGGCGCCGCCACCGTCCGCCGCGCCGCGTCCAAGCTTCCCCCGCACGCGTCCGGGTTCGCCGCGCACGCGTCCCACTTCCCCCCGCACGTGTCCAGCCTTCCCGCGCACGCGTCCAGCTTCGCTACGCGCCGGGGGAAGCTCGCCCCTCCGTCCTCACGAGGGAAGCGCCTCTCGGCGGCTCCGTTTTCGCAGTAAACCGCAGCTAAAAAACAACACAACAAAAACCATGGCTAAATCCAGTTCCATCAGCGCGAGCGACGACGGCTTCGCGCATCAACTCACCACCTTCAAGAACGGCATCGGCCCCTACGCCGCCGGCCTTGGAGTCATCCCGGCACAGGTCACCGCGCAGGCGGCCGACGCCGATTACTTCGCGTACACCCTGCAATGCCAGGGGATCATCCAGAACGCCTCCAAACAATGGACTGCGTGGAAAGACCTCGCGCGTTACGGCGGCAGCACTCCGCCCACCGGCGCGCCCGTTCTGCCCACCTTTCCCACGGCCGTCACCGTCGTCGCGCCCGGCACCGAAGTGCGCTTCCGTGCGCTCATCAAGCAGATCAAAGCGAGCGTCGATTACAACATCTCCATCGGCCAGGCCCTCGGCATCGAAGGCTCGCAACAGATCGGCCCCGACTTCTCCATCTTCGGCCCCGTGCTCGACCTCTCGATCAGCGGCGACCAAGTCTATGTAAACTGGGGCTGGCAAGGCTACGGCACCTTTCTCGATCAATGCGAACTCCAAGTCGACCGCGCCGACAGCAAAGGCTTCGTCCTGCTCGCGATCGACACCACCCCCGGCTACACCGACACGCAACCGTTCCCAAGCGCGCCGGCGAAATGGACCTACCAAGCCATCTACCGCGTCGGCGACAACCGCGTCGGCCAATGGAGTAACCCGGTCAGCATCGCCGTCGGCGTGTGATCACCTAACGAGTCGGAGCGGCCGGATGTGCAAAACGTCCGGCCGCTTTTTGTTTGCGTAACGTCAGGTCAGCGTCAGCTCCATGTAATCGCCAGCCTGCACCGCGGCGATGGCGGCAACGACTTTACCCGCGGAGCGCGCGAGTTTGATCCAACTCGCGAAAGGCAGAATCACGATGGCGATTTTGCGGTTCGCGATGTTCTGTTGATAGCAGTTGCTGATCAGTAGTGACAAGGACATCGAATTGTTCCTCAGCGCGCGCGAGGAGTTCGCCATTCGCCAGAGTCGACCAACCAGCTTCAAAAGCCGTCACGATCTCGTGCGGCGCGAGTGATTTCGCAGTGGCACCGGTGTGCCTTGATCAAAAAGGATGCGCACGCGCTAGACCGTCGCGAGGCTCGCCTCGGTGAACTCCAGAACTGCCAGCACTTGCCCGCGTGTCACGCCGGGAAACCACTCGAGGAACTGATCCACCGTCGCGCCGTCCTCGAGGTTTTCGAACAGTGTCTTCACTGGCAGGCGTGTGCCGCTAAAGACCCACGCCCCGCTCACCGTGTCCGGCGAGCGTTCGACCATTGTGCAAGCACTCCAATCGAGCATCGACAGAGTCTAACCGACTCGACGCGGACGGGCAACGCGGCAATCGCCCCAACCGGGGCGCCGCCGACAGCCGCTTCGGCTAGTGGAGCAATTCCGTCAGCATCGCCGTCGGCGTGTGACGGAAGTCAAGAGACAGAAGTCAGGAGTTGGAATCAAAGCGGTCAGACGTGCCAACAGCCGGCCCCTTTCGTTTCTCGCAGGCAATCGCCCCTCACCTCCAACCGCAAGAAGGCGGTGCGAAGCGTGACGGGGCGTTGGAAAATCGTCTATACAATCCGCGGTGATGCCGTCCTGGTCGGCCGCTGTTTGTGTTCCCGATAGAATCGACGATGCACGGCCTCATTGCGCGATGACCATAGCGGAAAAACTCGAACAGGCGCGGCGCAACTTGCTTGAGCTGTCGACCCGCAACCGGCTTGTCAGCATGCCGCGAGGACGTAAGCGCGTCAAAACGGTAGAGATCATCGATGAACGGGCTAACGACGTGTTTCGGATGCTTGTCACGGACGCGCGTGAGATGACGTTCCTGCCAGCTCCTGACGGCACTGAGAATCACGACGACGGCGACGATCTACTCGCACAGCCAATCTCGCAGGATCCGAATCGTCACACTGACAAATACCTGCAGACGGCCTTCGAATCGAAGGCTCTCCAGAAGCGTCTCCTAACAATTTACTACGACGCTCGCACTTCGATGGAGGAGACCGGGATCAACATCCTCTACCTCGCGCTCGGCGCGTTAAAATGGTACGAAGCCGATACGGCGATGGAGGAGAGGTATGCCCCGTTACTGCTTCTTCCGGTGGAGCTCACGCGCGAGAGTGCTGAGGAGCGATTCAAGCTTAAGTGGTCAGGTGAAGACATCACCTCAAACCTTTCGATGCTAGAGAAGATGCGGGTAGACTTTGGGTTGGAGCTTCCTGCTGTCCCTGACACTGACGATCTCGTTCCTTCGCACTACTTCAGTCAAATACGCGAGCGTTGTGCTGGTATGGCTCGATGGGACGTGCTGCCCGACGACATGATGCTCGGCTTCTTTTCATTCGCGAAGCTGCTGATGTATCATGATTTAGATCCGAAGAATTAGCCCACTCCAGAATCGTTGACCAATCATCCACTTATCAGCTCTTTGTTAATGGGAGGCTTCTCGAACGAGGAAAGCTCGGCCTGTGGCGAAGAAAAGATAGATGAGTACGTATCCGTCGAGACTGCAATTCACGTTGTCGATGCCGACAGCTCTCAAACTGCTGCGATCGAGGAAGTAAAGGCCGGCAGAAGCTTGGTAATTCAGGGTCCGCCCGGGACTGGCAAGTCGCAGACCATCGCCAATCTAATTGCCGCCGCAGTAGCGCAAAATCGAAAGGTCTTATTCGTAGCCGAGAAGCTCGCTGCGCTCGAGGTAGTCAAACGTCGACTGGACGCGATCGACTTAGGTAACCTCTGTTTAGAGTTACACAGCCGGAAGGCTAACAAGAAGGCTGTCTTACAGGAATTGCGGCAAACTCTCGCGCTCGCGTCGCCCCGCATGCAGTCACGCGATTCTCTATTCGAAAGACTCCGAAATGTCCGCGGCTCACTGAATGAGTTCTGCGAGACGATGCACAAGGTGCAGGAACCGTCCTGCATGACGGCATATAGAATACTCGGTGAGCTCGTCCGGTTGTACGGCCGAGATCCTGCCGTCCCGGAATTCCAACTAGTCGACGCGATCCGGTGGACGCGAGAACAACATCAGAACAACCGCGCTGTCTTTGCAGAATTAATCGCTCGAGGTGCGCCGATATTCCCGGCAGTGCGTCATGTTTGGAGAGGTGTCAGTATGGACGTCCTCATGCCGGCCGATAAACAGCGCCTCCTCAGAACGATCAAAGAGACAATCGATGTCGTCTCGAATTTCGCTGAGCGCGTGAGAAAAGTAGGAGTCCTACTTGGCCACAAGAATAGCACTTCACTGCGAGAAGCGCAGCAACTCGCGGTTTTAGGCCGTCACTTTGCAAGTGGCCCAGATCTCGACAGAAACGCGGCAGCGATGACTATCTGGACAGAAAATCCACCCGCGATCGCCAACGCTCTCACGATCGGCGAGCGCTATGCCGCGCTCGTCGCTGAACTTCAGCCAAAGCTTACGGACACCGCGTGGTTTGAAGATGTCCGCTCTATACGGGATACGCTTTCACGCCACGGCGGTTCTTTGAAGCGCCTTTTCAGCAAAGAATATCGGCACGGCGTCCGGCAACTTCGCGCATTGTTGCGAATACCAGCGCCGAAAGTTCTTTCAGAGCAACTAGCGCTTCTCGACGCTCTAATCGAATACCAAGAACAGTGGCATTCTCTTGCCGCTGTGATCGACGTCGGACGAACAGCTTTCGGTGCTGTTTGGAATGACCACCAAAGCGACTGGTCCAAGCTGCGCGAGATCGTCGAGTGGATTACGGAACTGGGGCGCTTAGTAGCGACTGAAGAATTCCTTCTGCAACTGCCGCTGACGACCAAGGCGACTGATGTGCTGCTCGCGACGGCCACGCTCGAAGAAGCGCTCGAACCGTGCCAATCCGCACTTCAACGGCTCGTCACAAACGTCCAACTCGATCCACTCGAAGCATTTCAAGTCACGGAACTTGATCAAATACCACTGGAATCCGCGGCGGCGAGATTCGCCGAGTGGCCAGAAGCGTTCGAAGCGTTGCCGGCTTGGATTACGTTCCGCCAGGAACTGAACAGAGCGCGAGAATTGGGTCTAACTGAGGTCTCTGACCAATTTTACCACGGGCATGTCAATCCCGGGACCGCTGTTGACCTGTTCGACAAGGTTAGGTTTGAGACGGTGTTAAGTGCAATCATCGCGAATCACACCGTCCTGCAGACGTTCAATGGCGCTGCGCACGATCGTAGAGTCGCAGAGTTCCGTAGTCTTGATCTCGCCCGAATCGAATTTGCGCGCTACGAGGTAGCTCTAGCTCATT
>JBPCJC010000067.1:0-34551 GCA_051005695.1 Chthoniobacterales bacterium
GTGCCAAAGGGGAACGCTCTCCCGCACGAACGAATGCACCACGCCGAGATTCGCGAACGCATCGACGCTGCGATTGCGCAGCTTTCGCCTGAGCATCGCGCGGTAATTTTGATGAAGGAAATCGAGGATATGCAATACCATGAGATCGCCGAAGCGCTTGGTTGCTCCATCGGCACCGTGATGTCGCGCCTGTTTTACGCGCGGAAGAAACTGCAGAATACTTTGAGAGATCTTTATGAAAACGTTTGAGGAAAAGTGGACCGCGTGGCTCGATGGCGAGCTTACCGGCAAAGAACTGGCCGAGTTTGAAGCCTCGTTGCCGGACAAGGGCGCGGCCGAATTGGAAAAAGAGGAAGCGCACAAGCTTGGTTCCTTTTTGAAGGAGCAACTGCGCGCGCCCGCGATGGCCAACGCGGAGTTCTTTAATCACCAACTCCTTCAGCAGATCGAAGGCGACGCCAGCCCGGCGACACGCCCGCTGGCCACTTGCGCGCGGGAAAGCTGGTGGTCGATCAGCCGGATGCTTTGGACCGGAGCGACTTCCCTCGCGATCTTTTGTCTCTGCACCTTTTTCGTCATGCGGGAGCGACCGAGCACTTCGCAATCGAGTTACCTTACGCAGATCATTAACGCGCGAGTCGATCCAGTCGTTAGTCCGAACGCCACCATCTCCATCTTCGAGACCAAGGAAGACAAGGCGACCGTCGTCTGGGTGGATGGACTACAATCGTTACCCTCGGAATACGCTGCTAAATAACTTTTTGATGCGCCCACATTTTTTCCTTTGCACCGCGGTTGCTCTGCTGCCGATTTTCGGCGTCACAGCCGCGAGTGCAGAGGAGAAGGTCTGGAGCGGGCTGGTAATGGCGAACAATGTCCCGCAGCCCACGCCGATTCCGGCGGAATTGACCGGTCTCGAGGGAACGCTCAAGCAAATCTTCGGCTACAACCAATTTCAGGTGATCGGGCAGTCGCGCAAAACGCTCAAGACCGGCAGCGAAGACTGGCTCGCCACGAGCAAATACTTCTCGCTCCATGTCGATTCGAAAGGTGCGACCGATTCCTCCTACTTGCTCAATCTGCAGCTTTTCCAGGAACATAAACTTCTCCTCGAAACCGACGCCCGCCTAAGCAAGCGCAGCCCGCTGGTCATCCGCGGACCGCAGGTCGGTGACGGCCAACTGGTCCTCCTGCTGGTCGTCGAGTAACGAAAAATTCCGCGCACTCGCGGGCGCGCAATTGTGCAGGCGTGAGGAAATCACCGCGGCCCGAATGCAGATGCAAAGGTGACGTCACGTTGTTAAGTGAGCAAATGCGCTGCCTGCTTTCACTCATCTTCACCCTCGCCATCTTCTTTAGCGTGCGCGCCGAAAAGCCTTTCGATTTCGCGAGCACGCCGGGCAAACTTCCCAAGGAAGTCGTGCCGCAAGAGTACGCCATCCGAATCGCTCCGGAAGTTAAGAAGTTAACCTTCACCGGCTCGGAGACGATCCAGCTCGAGGTCCGCAAACCGGTGCGCCAGCTGGTCCTGAACGCGCTCGAAATCGAAATCACCAAGGTCTCGTTAGACCAGAAACCGCTTGCGGAAAGCACGCTGAAGCTTGATCCCAAAGCGGAGACCTTGACGGTTTCTTTGCCGGCCGAACTTGGCCAGGGCTTGCACTCGTTAGGCTTGGAATTCTCCGGCAAGATCAACGCCCAGGGCCAGGGTTTGTATTACGCCAATTACCAGGAGCACGACACCAGCACGAAGAAGACCATGCTCGGGACGCAATTCGAAGCGACCGACGCGCGGCGGATGTTTCCCTGCTGGGACGAACCAAGTTTTCGCGCGCGCTTTCGATTGACCGCCGTCGTCCCGGAAAACTGGACCGCTGTCTCGAACATGCCGATCGAGCGCGAGACACAAACCGCCGACGGCAAGGAGCTGCATTTCGCGATCACGCCTGCGATGGCATCTTACCTGAACGTCTTCTGCGCCGGCGAGCTGGACGCGATTGAAAAGAAAAACGAAGGCGTGCTTCACCGCGTAGTCACGACCAAAGGCAAAGCAGAGATGGGCCGTTACGCACTCGAGAGCGCGGCCCAAATCGTCGAGTATTACAACGACTATTTCGGCACCGCCTATCCCTTGCCAAAGCTCGATGAGATCGCAGTCCCGGGCGGCTTCGGCGGGGCGATGGAGAACTGGGGCGGCATCACTTACTACGAATCCGCGCTCCTCTTCGATCCTGCGAATTCTTCCGCCGAAACCAAACAGCGCATCTTCGAAGTGATCGCGCACGAAGTCGCCCACCAATGGTTCGGCGATCTCGTGACCATGGCCTGGTGGGATAATCTTTGGCTGAACGAAGGCTTCGCCTCGTGGATGGGCAGCAAGTGCAGCGCGAAGTTCAATCCGGAGTGGGAAGTCTGGCTGGCGCGCGCCACGCCGCGCGACCCGACTCGACGCGTCGGGATTCCGAAAGAAGTGGCGATGGAGGGCGATGCTCGTTCCACCACCCATCCGATCCAGCAAACGATCGCGACCGAAGCAGACGCCAACGGCGCCTTCGACGACATCACCTACAAGAAAGGCCAGTCGTTCATTCGCATGCTCGAAGCTTTCCTCGGTGAAAATGTTTTCCGCAACGGCATCCGCAAATACATCGCGCGCCACAAATTTTCCAACACTACCACCGCCGATCTTTGGAACTCGTTAGGCGAAGCCTCCGGCAAACCGGTCAGTGAAATCGCGGCCAACTGGACCCAGCAACCCGGTTTCCCGATCGTCAAAGTGTTGCGCGATCCCAGCGGCAAAATCACGCTTACGCAGGAACGCTTCACCCTCAATTTTCCGCATGCGCCCGCGTTGCAATGGAAGATTCCCCTCACCTATGCGGTCGCCAGTGCGAGCGCCCCAGTGAGCGTGCTCATGACCGACAAGACGCTGGAGCTGTCCGACATTCCGCCCGATCGCGCGCTCAAGCTGAACGTCGACGGCGCCGGAAATTATCGCGTCCAATACGACGCAGTCTCCTGGAAATTGCTCATCGCCGAGTTGCCGAAGATGAGTGTGCCCGATCGGGTCAATCTCCTGGGCGACGCCTGGGCGCTGGTGCAGGCGGATCGCGCGCCGCTCTCGTTCTATCTCGATCTGGTGGAAAAATTACCGTCGCGCACCGAGCTGGCGGAACGCGAGCAAGTGATTAACGCCTTCGATTTCATCGATGGCTTGCTCCTGGGAAATCCGCAGCGCGCATCGTTTCAAAAATATGCGCGCGGAATTTTGCGCCCGACCTTCGACGAGATCGGCTGGGAACCGAAACCCGGCGAGCCCACGCGCCACGCCACGCTGCGCGCGAGTTTGATCGCGGCGCTCGCATCGCTCGGTGATGAGGAAATTATCGCCGGTTGCCGCGAGCGTTTCGAAAAGTTTCTCAAGAATCATGACTCGCTCGCGCCGGATTTGCGCCCACCGGTGCTGCAGGTGGTTGGGCAACAAGCCGACGAACAAACATGGAAAACCCTTCACGAGTTGGGCCGGCAAACGACCAGCATCGAAGAGAAACAAAATTACTACGATGCGCTCATGTCGGTGACCGATCCGAAACTGGTGCAGCAAAGTTTGCAGCTGGCGTTGACGGACGAACTTCCGACCAGCCGGGCCTTGCATCTCATTCCAAAAGTCGCGCGAGAGAGCGGTCATCCGGAACTCGCGTGGGATTTTGCGAAGGCGCACATGAAAGCGTTGCTCGGCAAAGCGGACGCGCTCGGAATCAATCGTTACGCGCCGAGTTTGTTCACTTTTTTCTCCGACGAAGCGCGCGCGGCAGAACTCGAAGCCTACGCGAAATCAAATCTTCCGCCGGCGTCCGCTAAGCCGGTCGCGGCCGCGGTCGACGAAGTGACCTTTCGCGCCGAGCTCAAGAAACGGTTGGCGAATCAAATCGCGCACTGGAGCGAAGGCCCGGAGCAGCGCGGTTAAATTATCGGGCGCTCGCTCGTCTCCGTCCGTAGCCGCGACTCGCGATTTTCCGCGGCGAGAAGATTCGCCCGTTTCCAACCAGCCCAAGCCTGGCTGAGAAGGAAAAACGCCATCAGCACGATCCACATCGAGCCTTGGGTGAAGGCCCAGAGCCCGAGCGCGGCGCCGCCTGCGAGACCGATGCCGCTGGCGATTTGCAGACTGCGGATTGGCCCGAGCGGAAACCAAAGGAGCGAGCGCAAAATCTGCCCGCCATCGAGCGGATAAACCGGCAGCAAATTGAAGACGAGCAGCGCCGTGTTAATCCAAGAGATGTATCTCAGAAGTCGATAAGCGTCGGGCGCGCTAAAGGGCAGGCCGCTCTGCCGGGCGACGAAAAGCGCCAGCGCGAAAATTGGTAAAAGCACCAAATTCACCAGCGGACCGGCGGCGATGCTCCACAACATTGCCCCCGCGCGCGGCGGCGGACTAACGAATGCAATCCCGCCCAGCGGCCAAAGCACAATCTCCTCCGCCCGTCCGCCGACTGAGCGACAGGCGAGGGCGTGTCCGAATTCATGCATCAAAACCAAACCGAAGAGCGCGAGGTATTCGTAGACCGCCCAGATCGGCGAATGATAACGCCCGCGCATGGTCGTGACTTCATAAGCGCCGAGCAGGAACCAGGAGAAATGCAGGAAGACCGTGATCCCTGCGATCTTGAACAAACGTAGCGAGCCGCTTTGCATCAGGGGACGAATATAGCGCGGCCGCGAAAGTCTGCTGCGCCTTCGCGAAAGCGCGCGCGCTAGAGCGTCGTCTCGGCCCGACCTTCGTTGGGCGCGGTGAGCAAACGCATCGGCATCATCGAAGATTCAAAGAAGCCGTAGCGCTTGAAAAAATTCTGCGAGCGCAGCTCTGGCCGGTCAGTCAGCAGCGTGATCCGAAGGAAATTCTTCTGCTTCGCGAAATCGATCGCGTATTGCAGCAGCTTCGAGCCGTAGCCCTTTCCCTGGAACCCCTTGTGCACCACCAGGTCCTCCAGGACCATGACGAACCCGCCCTCCGCGGTGCTAATGGTGAAGAGCAAATTAATCATCCCGACGATCGTGCGGTCATCGCGCAGAACGAAAACACGCCCGCGATTTGGTTGTTCGAAAATCAAACGCAGCCCGCGCAGCTGCTTCTCTTTGTCGGGACAAAAATCGCTTTCTTCGCTGAAAAGCTCGCCCAGCAGGACCGACAACTCGTCCAGGTCTTCAAAGGTTGCCGGCTCGATTACGACCTCGCTCATGGGCGCCTTGGTTATTCCACAAAGGCGCCGGTGTAGCAACGGCAAGGTTGTCGCGGCGCGTTGACAAAGCCGGGCTCGTCTCTAATGTAGCCGCTCTTTCCCGGGCTTCCCGGCGAGAACATTTTTTATGAAACGCACTCTTCAGCGCTCCAAGCGCACCCGGAAAAATCAGCATGGTTTTCGCGCGCGCATGAGTACTAAGGGCGGCCGCGCCACTCTCGCCCGCCGGCGTCAACGCGGTCGCAAGCGTTTGCTCCCGAAGGGCGCGGAAGTGCACTACGCGCGGCACACGCAGGCGTAGGTCGTCCGTTTTTGTTACCGTTGCAGTTCGCGCAACGGTCCCGCGTATCCGGTTAATTCCAGATATCCGCGACCCGTGATCGCTTTTCCGTCGCGCGTCCCGTCGATCTCGACTGCGCCTTCCCAGTAGGCCAGCGGGAGCAGCGCCAGCTCCTGGTTTTGCAGGGCCGGTTTGACCGTGAACTGCGCCGACAGTCCGGGGATTTCCACCTTCCAGCCGACCGGATAATTCGCGCCCGTCGCTTCGCTCTTCCAGGAATCCGTCGGCGTCATCCTGAACACCTCGTTAGGCAAATGCGTCGTCGCTCCATCCGTCGCCACCCACGTCCCGCTCGAAGTCGGATCGGTCGCGCCACTTGCCAGGCGCATTCGATAAAGCATTAGCTCGCTCCCATCCGCGAAATCGATCGAGAGCCAATCCCACCCCACCTGGTCGGGCGCGAGTTGATTCGTTGCCCATTCATGATCGAACCAGCTCTCGCCTTGCACCGTAAACGTTTTCCCGCCGGCCCGCATTTCGCCGGCACTCGTTAGGCGAGTGAACGAGTAGTAATGCGACGCGTGACCCGCGCCCGCGGCTTTTTGGCTGATTCCATCCTGGCCGTGAATGACCGGGGGCTTGACCGCGGTCAGCTGCAAATCAATCGCCAGCTCCGGCGCCTTCGCCTGCAATTGAAAATGTCCATCACTCGTTAGGCGCAAATTCCAGTCATCGATCCAGGCGAGCCGATCGCCCCCGTCAAACCCCGCTTCGCCAAACGCGCCCCGGCTGGCTTTTTGTTCAAAACGAAATCGTTTTCCCGCGACATCGGTCACCGTGAAATGCGCGAACTTCAAATCGCCCACGACAAAGCGCGACTGCTGCGGAGCGCGTTCGCCCGGCGGTCGAATCCCCTGCCGGAAAAACGTCAGCTCGTACCCAAATCTGCGGCCGGCCGCATCCGCCAGGTTCCCGGTAAAGTACCACCACTCGGTCTTGAAATTTTCGTGCACGTGATGATCGCGCGGAAACTCATAACGCCAGCCCGGCTCCGCGATTTGCCAATCCGCTCCGCAGGCCAGCGTCGTCGTCAGGAGCACGAGAAAAATTCCCAGTCGTTTCATTCGCTGCGCAACGCCTCGGTCAGGATCAACCGCCCCGCGCGCCACGCCGGAATGAAACCGGCGAGCAAAGCCGCCGCGATAATCCAGCACGGCGTCCACGAAAGCGACGCCCACGGAATCGCCAGTTGTATCGTCCAGCCGAAGAACGCGCGATTGATCACCCCGGTCAGCACAATCGAAAGGCACAATCCCGACGCCAATCCGACGGTCGCCGCCAGTAATCCGATCAACGCCGATTCCCACAAGAGCAATTTGCGCAACTGCGCCGCGCTTCCGCCGACCGCGCGGAAAATTCCCAACTCGCGCGAACGCTCGGCGATCAGCGTCGTTAGGGTGAGGCAAATCCCGACGATCGCGACCAGCACTGCGATCGTCCGGAGCACATAGGTTACCGCGAAAGTCTGGTCGAATATTTCGAAGATGCGGACGCGCAGAGTGCGGTTTGAAAGGATCATGAATTGCCCGGCTTGATCGAACTGCACGCGAAAATCCGCGAGCAATCGCGCCTCCTCCGCGCCCTTCCGCAGATAAACCGCGAGGCTGTTCACGCGCTCATCTTTCCAGATCGAGACGAAAGTTTTTGCGTTCATGTAAACCACGCCCTGGTCGCGAGTGTAATCGTAAAATGTGCCCACGACCGGAAAGCGCCGCACGCCCTCAGGAGTGGCCAGCGGCAGCTCATCGCCATCGCGCACGCGATGTCGGCGCGCGAAGCTTTCGGAAACAAGCACGCACGGTTCGCGATGAAAACGCTCCATGATCGCGTCGCCGTCTCCGTGCAAGAAACGCATCTGCCGCCGGGCCGTCGCCCGCACCACCGCGACTGCGATCTCCTCGCCATTCATCGGCAGATCGACTTGACGAAACGTGTCCATTTCCGCAACCGCAGGCTGCGCCTGCAGAAACTGCAGCGCCGCCGGCGGCATGAACGACGAAGGCCCGACGATCTCGTTGGAAGCCGGAGCAATGAAAACATCGGCCAGGAGTGTTTGATCGACCCACGATTCGACCGTGCGGCGGAAAGAAAAAACCATCACGCTCACACCGATCGCCATCGCCACCGCTGCCGCCAGCGCCGCGATCGTAACCGCATTGCGCACGAGCGAGCGAGCCAGATTTCCCGCGGCCAACTGCGCTTCCACCATTCCAAAACCAAATTGTCGGGCCAGCGCACGCAGCGACCAGCCGGCGAGAACACTGAACCGCGCGGTCAACTCCGGCACCAGTAAGGAAAAGCCGGCGAGCACACAAAAGGCCGCGCCAAAACCAATCCACGGCGGACCACTCGTTAGGGCAATGAAGGAGAGCGCGGCGCTGCCGAGAAGAAGCACCAGCCCCACCCAAAACCAGCCGGGCGAAAGCTCGGCCGATTGCTCGATGATCGAGCCAGCCCGCAGCGCGCGTACTGGATCCATTTTTGCCGCCGCGCTCGCTGGCAGCCAGGCCGCGATCACCACCGAGAGTAATCCGACGACCGCGGCCGAGCCGAGCATCCACGGCGTCACCACCACGTGCCTGACCTGGAGCAAAACGTAGAGCGACGAAATTGTTTCCGAGACTGTGCCGACGAGCGCACGCGCCAGGAGCAATCCGCCGAAGACGCCCACGATCACTCCCAGGAAGCCAAGGACAAAGGCTTCTCCGAGGAAAAGCGCGCGCACTTCGTTTCGAGTTGTGCCTAACGAGCGCAAAATTCCGATCTCGCTCCGCCGGCGCACGACTGAAGCCGAGACGGTGTTGTAGATCAGGAACATTCCGACGAGAAGAGAGACCAAGCTCATCGCGGTCAGGTTAAGCTGGAAACCGCCGAGCATTTTTCCCACTTGCTCGCCGCGCCGCGCCGGAGTGGCGACGATTGCGTCCGCGGGCAAAATCTTGCGCAGACTCGCCGCCACCGTTTCCAGATCGCGGGGTTTGGCTAGTTGCAATTGAATCGAGCTCAGCCGGCCTCGGCGCGCGAAAAGTTCCTGCGCCCAGCCGATGTCCATGGCCGCAAAATGCGGATCGAAGGTCGAGGCGTCGCTCGTGCGCAGAATGAAACCGACGCGCAATGCATGCTCCGCGCCGTTCACCTGCACGCGCAGTCGATCACCCGAATGCAGATGGTGACGACGGGCAAATTCTTCCGAAACTGCGATCGCGTTCGCTTCGCCTAACCAACGCTGAAGATCGAATTGCCCGGGCGCGAAATCGTTTAACTCAAACGTTCGGAAAGGCGTGTTCGTGAACACATCGACGCCGAGGACCAGAAGATATTCTCCAGGCAAATCCGGCAGGGTAATGACTCCGCGCACCAGCGGCGTGGCCGCGGAGATGCCGGGCTGATGGACGACCAGCGGCAAGATTGTTTCCGGCAAACCGCCCGCCGAGCCGGTGATTTCCAGTTCCGCTTTTCCGGCGACGACGTCGATGGTGGCGGCGAAAGCGCGGTTGGCACTTTGGTTGGCAATTTGGATGGCCAGAAAAACCGCCACGCCCAAAGCGACGCTGCAGATGTTCAGCAACGCCAGCAACGGATGGCGCCGGAGATGCCGGACGACGTGCCAGAAAAAAATGCGGAAGTATTGTGCAGTCACGTCATCCAATAACCGCCGACAAAAAGTCCGACGCACATGGCCAGAAAGGCCGCGCTCGTGCCGAGAAGCGCGAAGTATAATCCCTCCGATTTCACGGTCAGCGCCGCGAGCGTGAGCTGGAGCGGAAAGAGCACGCTGACGTAGCGCGGGAGCGATTCCAAAAGCGTGTTGCAGACCAGCAGCAGGAGCATGACCCCCGCGTAAATCTGGTAACTCATCCGCAAAGGAACCCGAAAACCGCAGACAAAAGTCGCGAGCGCGATCGCTTCGGTGGCGAGGAAAAGGCGAACGTAGAAACTGGAATACCCGAACGTATTGGCGATCGCTCGCCAGGGAGTCGTTAGGCCGCGATCCCAGGCGGCGGTGGCGTGGACAAAGGCCAGGGCGTCGCCGAAACGAAAATAGAGGTAAACGCAGAAACCGGCGAGCCCGAGCGGAACGAGGAGCAGCCAGGCACAGGCTCGCAGCGTTCGCGCCCACCGAAAATCCGGCCGGCGCCACGCTTCCACCGCAGCCTCCCAGAAGAGCGGCAGTGCGATAAGAATGCCGTTCGCGCGCGTCGCACTCAAAAGCGCGCCCGCCACTCCCGCGATCGCCCAATTTTGTTTTCGCGCGGCCAGAAATGCGCCTAACGAGAGGAAGAGAAAGAGCGATTCGGTGTAAACCGCGGAATGGAAAAAAGTCACCGGAGTCAGGAGCAGCAGCCAGACGGTTCGCGCCGGAACGCGCGATGGTTGCGGGAAATCGATCGTGACCAGTCGATGCAAAAGAATCGCCGAGCCGAGGAGAAATAAATTCGAAAGCAGAAAACCGGCGAGCGGCGTGGACGCGCCCGTAAGCCAGCAAAGTGCGCGCAAACAGAGCGGATAAAGTGGAAAAAATGCCGCGCGCGATTCCTGTCCCGGCGCGTAGTCATAACCCGATCGCACGATCGCGCCATACCATCCGGCGTCCCAGCGAAAGAGCAGATTCCAGAGCGCCTCGCCCGTGGGCTCGCTACTGAACTTCCCGTGCCGGAAACCGTGAAAGGACATCCAAGCCACCGCCCAGACGAGCAGTCGCGAGAAAACGAAGGCGAAGAGAATTTCGCGTTCCGCCCTAACGAATGCGCGCACGCGAGTTGCGCTCATCGAATGGGCGCCGCCAAGGTGCGAATTTGCTGCGCCACTCCCTGCAAAAGATCGTCGTCCTCGAACGCGCCGGACCAGGCCGCGATGCTCGCACCCGCGCGCGCGGCCAGTTGGTGCGCGATCCAGTTGGCCTGAAAATCACCGACGTTCTCCGCGATCGAGAGCAGACCCTCGACGTAATTTTCCATGGTGTGCTGCGCGCGCACGTGACGCTGACCGTTCTCGCCGATCGCCTGATAACCTGCCGGCTTCTCGAGAAATGCGCGCAAGTGTTTTTGAATATCGGCCGCTTCCTCCTCCGGCCGCACAAAAGCGACCGTCTCCGCGGGCGCGCTCGCATACCAGCCATCCTGCGTCACCAGCGTCGGCACCGCCTCGTGCCAGAGGTGCAACTGGCTCGCGGAAACTTCTCCCATCGTCGGATAGCGCAGATTAATCGCCAGATCACTGGCCGAGATCGCGGCCTCCAGTTCTGCGTCGGCGACGAACCCGTGCAGCTTCACCACACTCGTTAGGCCGAGGCGGGCGAGCAATTCCTCCATCTTCTCGTCGCCTTCAATCGTTCCGTAAACGTCCAGTTGAAAACGAGCGCGCCCGGGAAACTGCGCCAGCGCCGCGAGGAATGCGGGCAAGCGCCGGTTCGCGCCGAGCAAACCGAAAATGATCAGGCGATAGGTCTCGTTAGGCGAGCGCTCATTCCTGGCGAGCGTGGGGCGCCCCGATGCTTCGACCGCCAGGGGCAGCGCAATCACCGGGAGCGCGTCCGGATGATCCGGCCACGCGCCCTCCCAATGCACCACCGCGGCGAGCGCATTTTCCGTCGCGGCCGCGGTCATCGGGTAGCGTTCCGCGAGCGCCTGCCGGCTGAGTTCGCCACGCAGAAAAGCTTCGCCCGCCACCCGCCCGGCAAGCCCGTGATAACGCTCGAGCAATTCCAGGTAATCACGCCGACTGAGCCCCTGCGTTTGCACCAACCCGCTGAAAAAATGCTGCAACTTGAGATCGTGCAGAATGACCACGCCCGGATGCTGGCGACTGATGCGCCAGATCGCGTGATGGTGTCGCGGATCATTTCCCAATTGGTAAAATGTGATATCGGCTTGCGAGATTTCGCGCCAGGGCGGACGCGTGGGATCGAAATACTTGAGCGCAAAATTCGCCTGCGCTTGGGGCGTGGCCGTTTCGTCGCTCGACCAAACCGTCACCTCCGCGCGTTTCGATAAACGCGGCAGAATCGCCAGCGTTTGCGCCGTCACACCGGAACGCGCGGGCGGCAGCGGAGAAAACCAATTGATCTTCACGCGAGTAATTGCGCGATCACTTTTGCCCAGGAGAGCCCGAGCGCATCGTAGGCGGCCCGGCCGGCTCGGCCATATTTCGCCGCCAGCGCACGATCGGCCCAGAGCTGGTCTAACGAGACCGCGAGGTTTTCTGCGGTCGGCTTAGCAATCAGGCCCGTCTCCCGATCGCCCACAAACTCCAGCGGCCCGCCGGAATCATCGCAAGTGATCACCGCTTTCGCGGAGAGCATCGCTTCGAGGGTGACGTAACCGTAGTCCTCATCGAGCGGCGGAAAAATCACCGCCAACGCTTTCGCGTAAGTCTCGCGCTTCTCCTCTTCGGTGATCATTCCCAACCACTGCACCCGCCCGGCCACGCCGAGTTTTTGCGCGAGCTCTTGCAAGCGCCCAAGATACTCCTCGTTCGCCGCGGCCCCGGAAAAGCGGACCCGCACCGGTTGCTTGGTCAGGGCCAGCGCTTCGAGGACAAGACTCTGGCGTTTCGTCGCGGAAAGACGGCTGGGAAAAAAGAAATAATCCTCCGTCTCGCTCGCGCAGAAAAAGGCCTCGGCCTGCGGCGGTGGATGATAGAGCGGGGTGGAGACGACTCGGCAAAAATGCGCCAGCCGGCGCGCGATGGTTTTCGAGTTCGCAAAAACCGCCCGCGCTTCTCCGAGTTGCGCATCCGCGCGACGGATCGCCTCGCGCACAATGTGTCCGCGCGGCCAGGCATCGAGATCTTCGAACGGATAATTCCACAGATCGTACGCCGCGCGATGTTGATGCAGGAGCCAGACGACTTTGTTGGGATGCGGAATCAGGTAGGCGGGGAATTTTAGCGCGATCACGCGATCGATCCGTGTCCCGTGAATTTCCCGGAGATCAATCAAACTACAGGCGAGCATTTGCTCCGGGAGACGATCGGGCACAGAAGGATTGAACGGGAACGTGACGATTTCCGCTTCGTGACCTTCCGCGAGCAAGGCGCGCCGCAGTCCTTCGGCATGAGCTTCGGCGCCGCCGGTGACAAACGGAACCTGAACCGTCGCGATCGCAATCCGCACGGCCTAACGAGTCGGTTTAACCGCGCCGGATCTCGCCAGCCGTTCGGACGCGGCTTCGCGCTGCGCGAGATGACGTCGCAGACTGGAGACATCGGCGGACAACGCGGAGAGCTCGGCGGCCATCTTTTTGTTCACCGAAATGAGGGTGTTGCAGGCGTCGATCAAACCTTCGTTGACCGCCTCCTGGTTGCGGCGCAAACGCCGAAACGGCTGCGGCGCTTTCACCTCGGACTTGGTGCGTGCGCGAATCAGCGCCTGCTTGGCACGCTTCAGTTCCGCGTCCAGTTGCGCCGCGTCCGGAGTCGTTCGCGTGGCCGAAGAATTCATACTCGCGACGGTGGTCGCCGCGCTTTCCGCCGCCTGCCGCATCCAGCCGGTGATTTGCGCGAGCTCGAGCTCAGGAAGTGGCGAAGGCATGCAGACGCTAGCTATTACACCCGCGGAATTGGATGGAAAACCTTTTCCGCACGCGCACGCGGCCCGGCGCGAAAGCAGGCTTCACACTTTCCGCAGCGCTGTGCAGCATGTCGCCGCATCGCACCGGCGGAAGTCGCGGCGAAGAAACTCATCGTGCGGATTTGTCTCTACACTGAATCACCGGACCTCGGCCCCGGCGGTTCGGAGCAATTTCTCGCGATCATCGCGGAAGCCTTGAGCGAGACGCACGACGTGATCATCGCGCATCACAAGCCGGAGGCCGCGGAGAAGATGTGGGCGGAGTACACCGGCTGCGATTTAAGCCGGGTGCAATTTCGCGGGGTCGCGCTTGCCGCCGATGAATCCGCGCGCGCGCGCACGCCCTGGACTCGATTTCGCCTCGCCCGCGCGTGGCGACGCGAGCTCAGCGAAGGTTGCGATTGTTTCGTCGCCTTCCTGCACAATAAGCCGCCGTTCTGCTACGCGGCGAAGGGCGCCATGGTTATCCTCTTTCCAACCTACGAACCGCGGAAACACTTCGATGACGGCCGCAATTTTCCTGCGAACAAACCGAAGAAGAAAAAGAAGGAAAGGCGAAGAAAGGAAGGCATCGACCTCTTCGCCTCCGCGCTGATTCATCGTTGGTATGGCGAATGGGAATGGCGCCGACGCCTGGCTTCCTATGACGTGAAATTTGCCATCTCCAGTTTTAGCCGCGATTGGACGCGCACGCGCTGGGGCATCGAAACCGGGTTGCTCTATCCGCCGGTGATGCGGCCCGCGAACTCGACCACTGCGAAAGAAAATCGCATCCTCAGCGTCGGTCGCTTCGCCACCAGCGGGCACACCAAGAAGCAAATGGAAATGCTGCAAGCGTTTGCCGAGTTACGCGTGGAACTGCCGGGCTGGCGCTACTCCTCGTTAGGCGGCTTGGCCGAATTCCCGGCCGATCGCGCCTACTTCGAGGAGACACGTGCGCGCGCTGATGGCGAGGCGATCGAAGTGAGCGCGAACGTCGAGCACGCCTGTCTTCGACAATATTTCGCGCGCGCGAAAATTTTTTGGCACGCCGCCGGATTCGGCGACGACCTCGGCGCGCGACCGGAAATGGCGGAACACTTCGGCCTCAGCACCGTCGAGGCGATGGCTCACGGCTGCGTGCCCGTGGTCGTTCGTCTCGGCGGCCAGCGCGAGATCGTGGAGCACGGCGTCAGCGGTTTTCTCTGGGACTCGTTCGCGGAGATGAAAAACTACACGCGTCAGCTTGCCGGCGATCCGGTGCTCCTAGAGAGAATGGCGGCCGCCGCGCGGGCCCGCGCGCAATTTTTCAGTCGCGAAGTTTGCGTGCATAATCTGTTGCAGGCGCTCGATCTGCGCTGAGCTCTTTCGATGAAACCGCAGGTCAGCATCATCATCGCCACCTTTAATCGCGCGCAGCTATTGCCGATCGCCGTGGCGAGCGCGTTGCAGGCTGGACGCGATCCGGAAGTCATCGTCGTCGACGATGCTTCCACGGATAAAACCTCCGCAGTTTGCCAATCGTTAGTCGGAGTGCGCGTGCTGCGCTTATCGAAAAACGTCGGCTTGGCGGCCGCGCGCAACGCCGGGATCGAGCAAAGTCGCGGCGAATTTATTGCCCTGCTGGACGATGACGACCGCCGGTTACCCGACACGTTGCCGGCGCAGCTGCACTCGTTAGGCGAAAATCCGCAGGCCGCATTTTCCTACGCGCGCGTTCTCCTAGGAGATTGCCAGACTGGTGAACCAACCGGTGCCTCTGTTCCGCAGGAAATCCACGCCGGCGATATTTTTTGGAAACTGGCGCGCGCTAATTTTATTCCCGGCCTCTCCGTCGTAATGCGTCGGCAGGCGCTGCTCGAGGTCGGGCTTTTCAATCCCAAACTTCGCCAGGTGGAAGACTGGGATTTGTGGCTGCGAATGAGCGAACGCTGGCCGGTGGCTGCGATCGAGCAACCGGTCGCGATCTATCGCATGTTCGAGCGAAGTTCGGCCCAGTTGTCGTCGAAACGCGCGCTCATGGTGCGAGCCGCGGCCGCGGTTCAACGAGCCGCTTTGCGGCGGCCGCGAGCGCGCGCAGACGAGACCCGCCGCCGCGCTTGCCGTAGGAATTTCCTGCGGGAAATGCGCCACACTTTGCTGCTCGAAACCGCCGAGGCCTTGCTCGCGGGCGAGAAAAAAGCCGCGCGCAGTTATTTGCGCACCGTGCTCGCGCTCGCTCCCGCGGAATGGAGCGAAGTGCGGGAACTGGGTGCGCTCGCAATTTCGCGCACCAAGGCCACGGATCGCGGTTTTGTTAAACGGGTGAAGGCCGCGCGAAAGCAACTCTGGGCGCGCGCCCGCAGCGACGAGACCACTAGTTAGGCCGAGGCTTCTGGTAAGCAGCGAGGATTTGCCAGTCGCTCCAATCCCAAAGTCTTTCGGGATGCAGATCGACATTGGGCCGCGCGTTCCATTGGTAAACTTCTGGCGAACGGAGCGCCTGCAGTTGGACGAAAAATCCCCAGCCGCTCGCGATCATTCCGAGAATCAAAAATGCTCGACGATAGCGCAGTCGCTCGATCGTTTCCCATGCGGGAATGAGCAGAAGGACCCCAAACGGGACGGCTTCGCAGAGCAATCGCGGCCCGTAACAGTGGCCGCCCCACCAGAGGCGATTGTGCGAGGCCACGATCCATTCGAGCACGACGACCGCGCCAGCCATGCGAAAGATCAGCGGCCCTCCGCGCCGCCATGCGCTCACACCGCCGACAGTCGCGAACAATAGCACCGGACAGTAAACGAACAGTCCGCGATTTGGACTAACGAGTGTTCCGAGAAACGCGCTCGCCGCGCTGCCCGGAGCGGTCGCATGGCCAGTGTAATACGGCGGTAAAAGCTCACCCCACATGCCTAACGAGTGCAGGACGAAAAGTCCGAGACCGGCCAGGACCAAGACCGCAAACGCGGCGAATTTTTTTCGATCGCGCAGGAGGAGAGCGCTCGCGAACACCGCCGTCGGAAGGAGCATGGTGGGCCGGCAGGCCATGCCGAGCGCGAGCGGAACCGCCGCGAGGGCCGCGTCCTTTCCGTCTTTCCAAATCCAAAAACACAGCGCGAGGACGGACAAAAACGTGGAGGCATTATGCGACCAAAGTCCGCCGCCGTGGGTGGCCAGTTGGGGCGTCGCCAAAGCGAAAACGCCGAGGAGAATGTAGGAAAGCCCGCGACGCGGTGTGAGCGAAGTTAGAACGAGATAAAAGAGCGCGATGGTGGCCGCTGAAATTACTTTTGCGGCCAGCTCCGCGATGCCTCGCGCGCGCTCGACTGGATCGGGAATTTGATCCGTCAGCCAACTGCCGAGCGCGATCATCGGCAGCGCCACGATCGTGCTCCCGGGAGGAAAAAGATTGTAGTAATGACCATCCTTCCCCTGTCGCACCGAATAGTCGGCCTTGAATGAAACCGCCGGCGTCGGTCCGCCGAATTCATCCACATTCCAATCGCCGCGCTCGAGCAGGCTCATCCCGGTCGGGACATAAAACTGGTTGTCGCCCGTGGCGGAAAAGAACGCGGGCTTGTGCCAGGGCAGGAGAAAAAGAAAATAGGCAACGCCGAGGGCGAACGCCTGCACCCATTTTCTGCGGCGATGGAAAACACAGAAGCACGCCACCCCGATGAGAAAGATGGTGGTGGCGATCCATTTTCGACGCGGTGCCCGTTCGTCAATTTTTCGCACCTGGATTTCCGGCCGCGTCGTTCCTTGGACAAAAACGACGACATCGCGCGCGCGCGCCCGCGCGCGCACGATTTTCCAAACCGGCGCGTCCGGTTCCCCCACTGGCGGTGGCAACGCGGTCTCAAGCGAAATCGGTTCGCCACTCGCAGATCGTAAACTGATAGTCCCCGGCTGTTCGACTGCGCCCCGGATGACGACGAGATAGCGGCATTTCCGGACGGTCTCGAAAGAAGCCGGGTTGAGCGCAGAGCCGACGGTGGCGAGCGGTTGTGCGCCATGCAGGATGACGAGAAGAATACCGAAACCCAGGACTAACGAGACCACCGAAATGGCCAAACGAGTGTCGAAAGAGATTCCCGCGCGCGTCATGATCCTGGCTGGCTTACGATTCGTGAAATATTCCGGCGATCTTTAACAGCATGAGCGCGCGCGAGCTGCAATTAGCGAAGGCTTCGCTTCCGGCCGTCAGTATCGTCACCGTGGCTTACGACACCTTTTTCTTCGTTAGGCTGCTGGTTGAAAAGGTGCGCGAGTTTATCGGTGAACGCGCTTACGAGATCGTGCTCGTGGATCGTGGCAGCCGCGATGGCACGCTCGAGTGGGCCCGCGCGCAAGCGGATGTCCGGATCGTTGCGGTTCCGCAAACCGGTGGCGATCATGGACACGCCGAAGCGGCTGAAGAAGGAGTGCGCGTCGCGCGCCACGAAATTATTGTCCTGCTCGATTCTGATGCGCATCCGGTGAGTGCGGATTGGCTCGCCGGCACCGCGGATGGGCTCGACGAAAATTGCCGACTCGCCGGACCGAAGTGCGTCGCGCCTCACCGGGAAAATCCTTACGGCTGGTACGTGCATCCGCATTTCATGGTCTTCTACAAAGCCGATCTCGGGGACAACATCATCCTCCGAAAAATGCGCGGCGACGGCACCGATACTGGTGAGGAGGCGACCATTCGGTTACTCGATCGCGGTCTGAAAATCGAAGCGCTCCCGTTCGGCTTGTGTCCGACTTTACCTGCGGAAAACCCTTATCGCTGCGATTTCGGTCATCCGCATTATCCAACCGTAAGCGCGGGCGTTTTTCATGCCTGGTATGGAACGCGCGTGCACCAGGACGATCTGGTCGTTAGGCAGGAAACCAACGGGGCCATCTCGCGCGAGAGTTACCAGCGGCCGCTTTTGGCGATGCTTCGTCGCATCTATTCGTTGAGTTATTAGCCGGCGTCTTTCGCCAGCCGTTTGGCGCGCGCGCGTTCTTCGCGCCGGAGCCAATTCTTCACCGGTCCGCGAATTAATCCGAGCCGCAACCCGAGCCGAATCCAGCGATTATCGAGAAGTCGAATCAGCTCCGCGATGATCGTCTTTCGACGCGCGCGATGCTCGCGGAGGGCGTGCTCGAGTCCGACGATCTCGGCCTGCACGCGATGTATTTCTCCGAGCGTCGCGGCATTCGCAGTGTCGCCGTCAGGCCGCGCGCCACCACAAGCCGCGATCGCTTCGCGGTAAAGTTGGTCGTAGCTCGCGACCATGCGTTCGCGACCGAAAAGTTTTACCGCGCGTTCGCGCGAGGCCGCTCCGAGTTGCGCCCGCAAAAGCGGGTCGTCCGCCAATTGACAAGCTGCTTCAACCAGCGCCTGCGAATTTCCCGCCCCGACAAGAATGCCGTTCTCCGCGCTGACAAAATCCGGAATGCCGCCGACTCGAAAACCAACGATCGGCAACCCGCACGCCATCGCTTCGAGCACCGCCAACGGCGCGGTATCGGCGATCGACGGGTGCAGAAAAAAATCCAACGCGCCGAGAATCTCACAAAGCTCTTCGCGCGAATTCGCAGCCAGCGCGCGAATCCACGGCTCCGCCGTTTCGGTGGCACCGATATTTAGAAACAACATCGTCGGATGACGCGCGCGCAAAGCATCCACGACTGCGCGCGCGTGCGTGCCGCCTTTCCACGGATGCGCAAAAACACCACCACCCGCGAGGCTGCCGACGATCAAAGCCTCCGGCGGCAGACCGAGTTTACGCCGAACGGCGGCGCGATCCGATGGCCGAAAAAGCGTGGTGTCGACTCCGTTTGGAATCAGATGAATCGGATGCCGCGCATGCAGGCTGCGCTTCAATTTGGAGACGATCCATTCCGAACCGCCGACGAGGAAAAGCCGGGAGTTTTCCGAGATCAACTGCTTATCGCGCCAGAGTGCCGCGGTGTTGTCGAAGGCCAGCGGCGGCCCCGGCCGACCGAGATCGGGACACTCGCCGCAGCCGGTTTCCCAGCGTTCGCAGTCTAACGAGTGCGAGCAATACCCGGTCAGGGCCTGCATGTCGTGAATCGTCCAAATGAACGGTCGCGCCTGCGAAAGCGCGATCAGCGAGAAAGGGTGAAAATAATCGCCGTATAAATTATGCGCGTGCATTACCTCCGCCTCCCGCACCGCTGGATGACTCGTTAGGCGGTGGCTGCCGCGATATTGATAATCCGGCCAACCGGCGCGCAGGAGTTCTTTTTCCCGCGCGCGATCGGGATCAAGCGCAAAAGCCAGCGCCGGGGAATCGGCGCGCGCTTTGTGACCAACTAAGGCGAGGCTGCGATTTCCCTGCCGGCGTTGGCTGGCGATCAATTCCCGCATCACCTGCTCGGCGCCTCCGTAATGATCGTGCGCGTTCAAATGCACGATCGAGAGCGGCCGGCGCTCGTCCGCGCCTCCGAGGTTTGGAGAAGATTCGGCGATCATGACTGCGCAGCGGCGGCACGCGACACTCGTTAGGCACTAATCGCTTGCAGCCGCGCGATCATGCGCTCGCCGGCGGCGCGCAGGGAAAATTTTTCGCGGATTTCCGTTTCCGCGATGGCGCCAAGCGCGGCCGCGGCGACTCGGTTGTGATAGCAATATCGGAGCTGCGCGACGGCGTTTTCAAGCGAGGGCTCGGCCCAGTGATTGCCTCTTTTATAGGTGGGCATGTCCTCGAAGATTTCCTTGAGCACGTAGTCCACGAGCAGACTGTTCCCCGAGTGCATGAAGGCAAGATTGCCGGAGTATTTGGTCGCGATGACCGGTTTGCCGAGGAGCATAGCTTCCGCGAGGCACAGGCCAAAACCTTCCGAGCGATGCAGGGAAACGAAGCAATCGCACATCTGCAAAATGCCATAGGCCTGCGCGTGCGGGAGGACGCCGTCGATCAGGATAACCCCGGCGGCCTGCGCTTCGGTTTGGAGCAACGCGAAGGCAGCGGGCTTGGTCGCGCCGCGGGTCACTTTGATCACCAAATTGACGTCGTGTTGTTTTGGAAACGCGGCGGCGAATGCGCGGATGACGGCGAGCGGATTCTTTCGTTCCATCTGGCTCGACATGTCGAACATGAAAAGGAAGACGTAATTTTTCTCGGGAATTCCGAGGCTCGAGCGCGTCACCGGAGTGATCTCGCCCAGCTCCAGACCGGGGAGAATTTCGTGAACGGGCAGCGGCATGCGTTTGCGAAACGCGTCGGCGACAAACGCCGTTGGCGCCCAAATTTCATCGAGCAATGGCGCAAGCTCGACCCACTCCGCGGGGATCTGATCGAGTTCCCAAGCCCAATAAGCAATCCGGTGAAGGCCCGGTCGACGCGTGAGCCCGCTGCGTTCGTAAGCATCGCGGAAGTGCGGCGCGGGCGCGACGTTGGTGATGGTGACGGGAAAAATTTCCAGGCCTAGAAATTGTTCGCGCTCTTCGATGTCGGTGCGCGGCGAAGTGGGAACATCGCGCGCCGAAACCTGCCAGCCGACGGCTTCGAGCGCGCCCTGGATATTGGCCGCGGCTTGCTGGATCCCGGAGGGATAACAAAAATGGCTGAGCAAATTTATTCCGCCATTGCGTTCGTTAGACCGGAGGAGCGACTGCGTCTTCTCCGGGAGCAACGGAAGCGTGTCCGTTTTGGCGAGACGCAGATCAAATTCGAGACGAAGCCAGCGTCGAAAATCGGCTTCGCCGGCGTTCGTTAGGCCAAACGGATGCGCTTCCTGCCAGCCGGGATTAATCAGCCAACTGAGCTGGATCATTTGCGGGACGGTCTCGGCGGTTTCGTGCAGAAACCAGAGGATCTCGCCTTCGCGCAGGCCATGTTTTTCACGCCTCTCGCGCAGGAGCCATCTGACAAATTTTCCCTGCCCAACCGGGAGCAACCCGAGCGGGAAACGCGCGCGCAGCTCCGGCGAGTGCAGAAATAATTCGCGCACTTTTTGGCCGGGCGACTCACGGAAAACACTTTCGATATTTCGTAGAGCCGGTTCGGCGAGCCCAAGTCGCGCGCTTTCCGCGCGTAACCATTCGCCAAATTCGCCCGACCATCCGGCACTGATCGCGCGCGGGAAACGCCGCCGCAGTCGCGGTTTCTCGCGCAACAAACCGAGGATGGCGCGTGCGGCTCCTTCTTCGGAATTCTCCGCTTCGGCCAGGCTCCATTTGCCTAACGAGTCGTAGTTCGCGAACGTTTTCCGATCGAAGAGATGGAAGTGTTCGCGCGCGCGCCTGGAGGATTGCGGGCCGGCGCGGGAGCGGAACAGCTTCATCACGCGGCCGGCGAAGGATCGGTGATGGAGCGGTAATGAATGACGCGCACTTTTTCCAAAGTGACCAGACCGCTGCCCATCATCTGCGCGAGCGCAGGCAAGAGGGTGTTCACTTTTTCCTCGGTGTCGACGATCTCGATCAGGATGGGAAGATCCATCGACAAGCGCAAAATCTTGGCGGTGTGAATCCGGCTGGCGGCGCCGAAACCCATCGGTCCGCGGAGGACGGTGGCGCCGGCGAGATGCAATTCACGGGCCTTGATCACGATCGCTTCGTAGAGCGGTTGGTGCTCCCAGCGATCGCTTTCGCCGAGGAAGATGCGCAGCGAAACCGCCTCGTTAGGCAGATCAATTTCCGATTTCATCGCGGCAGCACGAGCAAGGCGGAGACGCGTCCGGCCCACACCGCCAGCAGGCAACCGGCGACCGAGGCGATCGTGTTCAAGCCTGCTTTAAACCAATCGCCTTCGATCGCGAGATCGAGCGTTTGCAAACTGAACGAGGAAAACGTGGTGTAACCGCCGAGGACTCCGATCATGAAAAATTGTCGGAACGAGGGCGCGATGATCAGCCGACCCTGCGGATCGGTCGCGGTCGCGAAGAAGCCGATGATGAACGAGCCCGTGATGTTTACCAACAAAGTCCCAAGCGGGAAAAATTCTCCGTGCCGTTGCGCGATTAAACCGGAGGCCCAAAAACGCGCACCCGTGCCAAGCGCTCCGCCTAACATGACTGAAAGGTATGTGAGCATAAAACAACTCCGACCAATGCCTCGCGGCAGAGCAGGAGTAATCAGCCGGCGCGGTTTTTCCCTCGTTAGGGGCCGGCAAACTCCATTGCCGGATGGGGAAGGTTAAGCACTCGCGCCGATCGATCAACCGCGATCAAAGCTTCTTCCCGGCGACCTTCACGGCCTTGCTCGCGATGCATTCCCACTTTCCTTTGCGCTGTCGCCAGGTGTCGTTAAACCGCCGTGAGCTGACGAATTCTTCGCCCTTTTCGGTGGTTCCCTTTTCGGTGGCGGTGCCGGTGACAACCGCGATATCCGGGCCGTGGCTGCGCACGATCATATCGCGCACCTGCGCAGATTTGTAGACGTTCTGGTCGTTCCTGATGTCGCGCAGCAGGCGCGCGCGCGTGCTGCCGCGACCATTCGCAGAAACGGCGGTGAAATCATTCGCGAGAAGTTTGTCGACCGCATCGGCATTGTGCGATTTGATCGCTGATTCCCACCTGCGCTCCCAAGTCCGAATCGTGGCCGCGGTCGCCCAATTGCTTTCCGAAAAATCGAAGGTCGGACGAAAAGCGTGACCGCTGGCTGGCTCTGCGGGCAAGCGGCGAATGAGTGGACGGCCCGGCACGCGTGCCGATTTTTCCTTCCGCGGCTCGACGGCGCGAACGGGTTTTTCTTTTACCGCGCGCGGTGCGACTGCAGGGGCCGATTTTTCTTTTACCGCGCGCGATGCAACTGCGGGGACCGGTTTTTCTTTCACCGCACGCGGCGCGACGGCGAGAACGGGCTTTTCCTGCGGGCGCGGCTCTACTGCGCGAACCGGCTGCTCGTTAGGCACGCGGGTGCGCGGCTCGACGGCCCGGACAGGTTTTTCGTTGAGGACATTGTCGCGCGGTTTCGCGGAGGGAGTGCGCTTGGGTGTCGTCCTGGGTGTGGGCGTGGCTTCGCTCGCTGGTGCGGTTTCCACCGGGGCCGAGGGCGAGGGGGTTGGGGACGGAAAAGTCAGTCGCGAGGGCGGCACGGCGTACTGCGCGCGCAGGCCGCCAAGAGGAACCAGCGCCGCCGCGAGGACAGCGAAAAATGTGAAAACTTTTTTCACTCGGCGACGGCGGGCGACGGCATTCTGGCGGCATCGTAATGCGGCAGGTTGCTCGGTCAATACGTTTTCCCGCACTCGGAAAATGGTGTTGGACGAAACCGAGGCGGCACACTAAATCAGCATACCCGTATGCTCTTCCGTTGCCGATTCGCCCACCAGCACCTCTCGTTAGGCAAAACTACGCGGTCATCGGGCATTGACGCATTGGCGTGCGATCGCGTCCGCTGCGAGCGGGCTTAATTCGGCTCATCATTTTATGGATCTGGCCGACGCAGAAAATAATCCCGAGGTGAACGCCAATCCGGGCCCGCGACTACCGGCGGCCGCGCCGGAGCTGGAGCCGGGCGCGCCCACTGATCTGGAATTGATGCTGGGCATCCAGGGGGAAGACCCGGAAGCGCTCTCGCAACTTTACGATCGCTACAACGGCATCCTGAAGGCGCTCATTCTCCGGGTGGTGCACAACGAAGCTGAGGCGGACGATTTGTTGCAGGAAATTTTCATGGAGATCTGGAACCAGGCGAAAAATTTCTCCGCGCAAAAAGGCAAACCGCTCGGCTGGATGGTGACGCTGGCGCGGCGACGGGCGATCGATGGGTTGCGAAAAAAACAAGCCTACGCACGCGCGGGCGAACGCTTACAAAGCGAAACCGAACAGCAGCCGGACGCCTGGGTGCACAACGCCACCGAGGAAGAAATTACCTTTGCGGACACGCGCATTTTAGTCCGGCGGGTGATCAACACCCTGCCGCCCGCGCAGCAGCAGGCAATAAATTTAGCATTTTTTCGCGGAATGAGTCAGCGCGAAATCGCCGCAAATACGAATACACCGTTAGGGACCGTTAAGACCCGGCTCGAATTGGGCCTCAAAAAGATCTACGACGGCCTGAAGGAATTGCGCGATGAGCTTTGAGGAATTTCAAAACCGAGCGCGACTTTACGTGATCGGCGCGCTCGATCCGGAGGAGACCGAAGAGTTCGAAGTGGCGCGACGTGATTTCGGGAAAGAGGCCGAGGATTTCATTAACCAATGCTATTCGCTGCACGAAGCTTTCGCGCTCAGTTTGCAACCAGAGAAAACATCGAACGTGCTTAAAGAGCGATTGATGTCGATGGTGCGCGAGCGGCAGACGAGCAAGTAGCACCCTCGACCCGAGCGCGTGTTATTTCGCTTCCAGTTCGCGCAGGATAAACTCCTGGAGAAAGCCGTAGAAGTTCACCTGGAATAAACTGAGATCGCGCCGTGAGCCGATGGGTGACCGATAATGATCGCTCAGCTCCGCCTCGGTGAAGGCGAACTTCGAAGCGATCACGAGCCGCGCTTGGTTCAGTGCGCTCAACCATGCATCCGCGTGCGCGGTCGGAATGCGCAGGGTGCAATTGGCAAAGGTCTTGGTGTTGCCGTTTAAAATTTCGAGATCAGCGGCGACGGTTTCGGTCGCGCTCCGAAAAAGCCGACGTAATTCCGGTTCGACATACAGTTTCCACTCCGCGCAGATTTCTTTTTCATCCGCCGCCGCAGGCAAACAAAAGAGACGGCTCTCCGCCGCCGGCGCGCCCTCCGCTTTCGTGCTCTCCGGGACCTGGCGCAAAAGCTCGGCGAGAAATGGGTCGAGCTCGGAAACTTCGATCGCGTCACCCTGTCGGCAAATCTCCATTAGTTCACTCGTTCCAAGGTCGCGAGAAGCAAATAGCCGTGCAGCTGCTGGACATAAAGCTCGGCCCGTTCGCGGAGCCCGCTCCAGACTACCGAGCGACCCTGTTGATGCACTTCGAGCATGTGTTTCTC
The DNA here is from genome assembly GCA_051005695.1 of Chthoniobacterales bacterium. Taxonomy (GTDB): domain Bacteria; phylum Verrucomicrobiota; class Verrucomicrobiia; order Chthoniobacterales; family UBA10450; genus JACCTI01. Next base: position 25,014 of record JBPCJC010000067.1, read on the forward strand.
TGCTTTTTCCCGGGTGAATCCGAAGACCTTTTGAAAAACCATCGTCACGTAGGACATCAAATTTACCGGATCATTATGCACCACCACTTGCCAGGGAACATCGACCGCATCTTGCGCGCGCGTCTCCTGTTCGATCGACGGTGTCTCGACGGCGGAAACGAAGCGCAGATTCATCGGCCGGTTGATCGGCCTGATGATGGTGCCGCACAACCCTGACTGCCGACTCATGTCGGGAACGCTAACATACGATGCTTCCAGTTCAACCGGACCAGCTTGCGCGCCGCGCGCTCGTTAGCGCACCGCTAACCTTGCCAGGATTCGTTCCTGCGTCGTCTGCATCGCGCGGGATTTTGCCGGCGTAGCTTCGTCGAAACCGTGCAGGTGAAGCAGGCCGTGGACGAGGTAGAGCCGGAGCTCGCGGCCTAACGAGTTCTGAAAACGGCGCGCATTGGCCTGTGCGGTTTGTGCGCTGATCAGGATGTCGCCTTCCTCGAAAGTGATCACGTCGGTCGCGCCCGGCAGGTTCATGAACTGCTGATGGACGGCCGCGATTCTTCGGTCGGAGACGAGGACAATCGTGACCGCCGCAAGGTCCCGGAGCACGCCGCCCGGTTTCGCCGGCAGGCGGAGGACTTCCCGCAAAGCACGCGTGGCGAATTCTTGCAGGGGTTTCGTTTGCACCGGGACGGCGCGCTGCGCGTTACGCACCGTGATCACGATCGCCTTGTTCATGAAACGAGCGCGCTGAGGCGCGCGTCATCCAGCTGTTTCAGTTCTGCGTAGAGCGCCGACAACTCCGGCATCTCCGCGCCCGCCGCCTGGGCGCGCCGCAGTGGTTCGCCCCAAATCGCTTCCAACTCCAGCGGCCGGTCGGATTCGAAATCGAGCAAAGTGGAAGGCCGGTAACCTCGCAGGTTTTCCGTCTGCTTGATTTGCTCGAGCGCGAGCGCGGTGGGCAAGGCGTAGCCACAGCGCCTGGCCGCGGCGATGACTTCGTCCATGAGCGCGAGCGTGCGCGCGCGTAACTGCTCGTTAGCCAAAATTTCCGCGGTATCGATTCCGCCGCCGGCGATCGCGAGGCCGTTAAAGGGAATATTCCAGACCAGTTTCCGCCAGCGCTCGAGCGCCAGATTCGCCGCCACCGTGCAGACGACGCCCGAGCGTTTGAATTCCCAGGAAACATCGTGCGTCCGCGCGAGCGGAAAGCCGCTGTATTCTGCGAGAATAATGCGGCCGCCGCCGTAATGCTCGATCTCGCCGGGCGACACGCGATTCAAGCCGACGAAGCACAGCCCGCCGAGGACGCGCGCCGCGCCGAAATTCTTTGCGAGAAATTCTTCGTTGCCGAGGCCGTTCTGCAATGTGAGCAGGATGGTGTTTTCGTGCAGGAGCGGCGGGAGCAGGTCTAACAAGTCGTCGTTCGCGGTCGTCTTGAGCGCGATCAGGACGAGATCGCACGGGCCAATCTCGGCGGTGGAATGGTAACAGTTCACTTTCGCGAGCCGGAGGTTTTCCGTTTTCCCGCGAATCCGAATTCCAAAACGGCGGCGCGCGCGCAGATCACCGCGCATCAGAAAATGCACCTCGCGCCCGAACCAGGCCAGCTTGGCGCCGTAGTAACTCCCGATCGCGCCCGCGCCGACGACCGCGATCCGAAAATTCGGCAGGATGTAACGCGCCCTCAAGAACTCGTTAGGCGTGCGGCTAGGTCGGCGCGCGTTGTTCCGCCTGGAAGCTTCGGGTGATCAGGCGCGCGCCCTTGTTGAAGGTGAAATAGGCCCAGGCCCACTGGAAGAGCACCGCGATGCGGCTGCGGAAGCCGACCAGGAAAACCACGTGGACGAACAGCCACGTGAGCCACGCGGGAAAGCCGCTGAAGTGCACGAAGTTCAAATCTGCCACGGCCTTGTTGCGACCAATCGTGGCCATGCTGCCTTTGTCCCAATACCAGAAGCGCTGGGGTTTTCGCCCATCCACCATCGCGAGAATATTGCGCGCCGCATGCCGGCCTTGCTGCATCGCCACTGGCGAAACGCCTGGCAAAAGTTTGCCCTTTTCGTCTTCGAAATGCGCGAGATCGCCGATCACCTGCACTTCCGGATGATCAGGAATCGTCAGGTCGTTATGCACAATCACGCGGCCGACCCGATCGACCGGCACACCGAGGGTCTTACCGACAAACGACGCGGTGTTGCCCGCCGCCCAGATTTTCACCCGGCACGGAATGAACTCGCCTTTCACTTCGAGGCCATTTTCGGTCAGGTTGTTCGCGTGCACGCCGGTGATCACTTCGACGCCGAGCGCCTGCAATTGCTTCAGCGCGCTGGCCGATAAATCCTCCGGAAAACCTGAGAGCACGCGCTTGTCGCCTTCGATCAATATCACCCGCGCATCGCTCGGATTGATGTGGCGGAAATCTTTCGCCAGGGTGAAGCGCGCAATCTCCGCGATCGCGCCGGCCATTTCCACGCCGGTCGGTCCGCCGCCGATGATTGCGAAGGTCATCGCCGCCTTGCGCGCGGCCTCGTCTTTAACTTTATCGGCGTATTCGAACGCGAGCAGCAGGCGCCGCCGAATTTCGATCGCGTCCTCCAGGCTTTTCAATCCCGGCGCGAGTTTTTCCCACTGATCGTTTCCGAAATAGGAATGCCGCGAGCCGGTGGCGAGAATCAGGTAGTCGTAGGAAACCTCCTGCTCGCGGGTGGTGATTTTCTTGGCCGCGATGTCGACCGATTGCACGTCGCCGAGGATCACATCCATGTTCGGAAATTTGCTGATCACGCCGCGGATCGGCGCCGCGATATCGGCGGGAGAAAGCGCCGCCGTCGCGACTTGATAGAGCAACGGTTGAAAGAGGTGGTAATTCGTCCGGTCGATGACCGTCACCTGCACCGGCTGGTTGCCGAGAATCTTGGCCGCCTCGAGTCCGCCAAAACCGGCGCCGATAATGACGACTCTGGGTTGGTTCGGCGCGGTTTCCATCGCTCGAAACCTTCGTGATTTTCCCTGCGAGAGCCAGTGCTTTATTGACGAACGGCGCCGCGAGGAAAGCAGTTGTCTCCGCGCAAAACCGCACCTATCTTCCGCGCCTTATGCCGAAGCCCGTAGCGCGCAGCAAAACACGGAAAGCCGTGAGCAAGCGATTCAAGATCACCGCCACCGGCAAGGTCATGCGTCAACACGCCTCGCGCCGGCACTTGCTTTCCTCGAAGAGTGGCAAACTCAAACGCCACATGGCGAAATCTGCCGTCGTCCATGAAACCGACGTCGCGCGGATTAAGATGAACATGCCGTTCGCCTAGGCGACGGCTGTTTGCTCAGTGTCCGTTTCCCGGGAGCGGTTCCTCCGGGAAATTAATCACGCCATGCCGTTCGCTGTGCGTGGTGGTCGTGGTCGTCGTCGTGCTTGAAGTTGTCCCCGGCATCGTCGAGGGCAGGCGCGTCGGCGGCGGATGCGGAAACCATTCTTCGTAGCCTTCCGCGGGCGCGCGATAAAGGTCGCGCCGATTCTCCAAAGTGGTGCAGGAGAAGCTGGCGATTCCGACGAGGGCGACCAAGAGCAGCGGCTTCATCCGGGCGATGCAAACAGAAGTGCGCGCGCAGGTCAACGAGCCGCGAAAAGCTCGTTGCGCGGAGCCTTCGCCGCACGCACCTTCCTCTTCCGTCAGGGGCTATGGACTGCGGACTTACGAACCCCGCCAGGGCAGGAATGCAGCAACGGTAGTTTGATCCTCTTTGCCGTAGTTCTCTGGCGGACTTTTTTTTGCGGGTGCAACTTTCCGGATCGCGCGCGATGAAATTGCTCAAGGTAAAAACGGTTCGCTTCGCGGAAGTTGTTGAGAAAGCAGGCAAGCCCGAGGTCTACACCCTTTGGCAAAAACCGAAGAGCGATCGGCATTTTCAAACCCTCGTGAAAAATCATCGGATCATGACCATCCAGCAGAGCGACGCCGGCACAGATTTTGGCGTGATCGAATTTTGTGAACGCAAGGGCGCGCGCTATCTCGCGTTCCCGAAATCGCTCAAGCGTTTCGCGGAAGCGCGCATCGTTGGAATTAACTGGGAGCTGGTGAAATCGTGAACGTCAACCACAGCCTCATCGACGACGCGCGCACCGCTGGGATCGATTTCAGCGCGGAAGAACGTGCGCGTTACTCGCGTCATCTGATCATGCCCGAGGTCACGCTCGCGGGTCAGCGGCGATTGAAAAGCGCGCGCATTCTTTGCATCGGCGCGGGCGGCCTGGGCTCGCCGGCGGCGCTTTATCTCGCCGCCGCTGGCGTCGGCACGCTCGGTTTAGTCGACGCCGATCGCGTGGAGCTTTCGAATTTGCAGCGGCAATTACTGCACGGCACCGAAGACGTCGGGCGATCGAAACTGGAGTCGGCGCGGGATCGATTGCGCGCCGTCAATCCACACGTCGAGCTCCGCCTGCATCAAACGCGTTTCGCGAGCGAGAACGCGGTCGAGATGGTGGCGGATTACGACCTGGTCGTCGACGGCTCCGATAATTTTCCGACGCGTTATCTCTCGAATGACGTCTGCGTTTTCGCGCGCAAACCGAACATCTACGGCTCCGTTTTTCGCTTCGACGGCCAGACGACTGTCTTCGCGCCGCATCTCGGCGGGCCGTGTTATCGCTGTCTTTTTCCACAGCCGCCGCCCGCCGGCAGCGTACCGAACTGCGCCGAAGCCGGCGTCCTCGGCGTCCTTCCCGGAATCATCGGCACGATGCAGGCGATCGAAGCGATCAAGCTCATCCTCGGTCTCGGCGAATCGCTCCTCGGCCGCCTGCTGCATTTCGATGCGCTGAAAATGAAGTTCCGCGAATTCAAACTCCGGCGCGATCCCGAGTGTCCGGTTTGCGGCGAGCACCCGACGATTACCGCGCCGATCGATTACGAATTTTTTTGCGGCAGCAACGCGGAGACGCCTGCCAAAAGTAGCGCCGTTCGCGAAATTTCCGTGCAGGAATTGAAGCGCCGGATGGATGCGGGAGAACCGACGATCCTGCTCGACGTTCGCGAAGCTTTCGAGGACGAGATCGCGCGGATCGACGGCGCGAAGCTGATCCCGTTAGGCGAATTGCCGACACGTTTGCAGGAACTGCCGCGGACTTCCGAAGTGGTGATTCATTGCCACAGCGGCGTGCGCAGCGCGCACGCGGTCGAGCTTTTGCAGGCCGCGGGTTTCGACAAGGTTTTCAATCTCGCCGGTGGGATCGACGCCTGGTCGGAAGAGATCGACCCGTCGGTGCCGCGATATTAAAAAAACGCCAGCGCGCTTTATTCCGCGGCTTGCGCGATCGCTTTGCCTAACGAGTCGTCCGGCGGAACTCCATTCCAGCGCTGGACCAGTTTTCCTTTCCCGCTGAAAACGAAAACGGCGACCTCCTCCGAATTTACCGGCAGTCCGAGTTCCTCAACCGCCGCGCCGTCAAAGTCGGCGATCACGTGCACGTCCTGGCGCGGATCGCGCGTGAGATTTTTGGCCGCGTATTGCGGCTTCAATTCCTTGGCTTCGGCGTCGAGCCGTCCGCGGATCACCCCGCGCGTGACCGCGTGCACCAGTCCTGGCAGTTTGCCCTGAAAATTCACCAGGGTGACGTAAATGAATTTCGGATCGCCCAGATATTTGTCCGGCACCAGATCGGCAACTGCGTGGGCCTTCTCCTCGTTAGACCGAGTGACCACGGTGATAATGGTGACGCGGCCGCCGTCGGTCGCGATCTCGTTATCATCGACATCAGTGAAGTGAAATGCGTGCGTGCTCCCGGTCTTCAACTCTTCCGCCTGGAGGCGCGGCACTAAGCAGGCGAGGAACGCGATGGAAAACAATTGGAGACACCGGGCGATCATGTGTAGGACGTTCTTCGCAATGCTCGCGCCTGACAAGTCCCCTGCCCGCCGCGCACGACTTTGTCTGCTTTTGGGGAGCGCGCTCGTTTTGCTCGCGTCCTGTAATCGTTTGATGACGCCGCCGGCGAAACAGGTTTTGAAAGATGCGGAAACGAAAACGCGCGAGGGCGAATTCCTGCAGTCGGTCGGGCTTTACGAAAGCGCACTCGATGGCAGCGCGAGCTCCGCGGAGATTCACTACCGGCTCGCACTGCTCTACGACGATAAGATGAATGATCCCTTCAACGCGATGCATCATCTGAAGCGTTATCTCACGCTCGCCCCCAACGGCGCGCATGCGACCGAGGTAAAAAATTCGATGAAACGGGACGAGCTCGCGCTGGTCACGCAGTTGTCTGGCGACTCGGTGGTCTCGCGCGGAGAAGCGGCGCGCTTGAAGAATGAAAATCTCAAGCTGCAAAAGCAGTTGGAAGATCGCCGGATCGAAGCCCGCACCGCCGCGACCGTGGCGAGCAAAGAAAAACATGGCGCCGCGGCCGAAAAAGAAAATCTCGCGGCGAGCAAAACCGGTAAGAAAAAAACGCCGCGCACCTATGTCGTCCGGGAAGGTGATACACTGGCTTCGATTTCGCGAAGGTTTTACAAGACGTCGTCGGGTTGGAAAAAAATTCGCACCACCAACGGCCACAAGATTGAGCACCCTTCGCAGTTAAAACCCGGCGAGACCCTGACCATTCCGTAAACCGGAAAATTTGCGCGCGAGGGCGATTGGTTCTTCGTTAGTGCTGCAGGGACGAACGCCGGAGGACCAAAACTGATGACCGCGATCAAACGAATTGCACCCGATGTCGGCTGGCTCCCGGTCAGCTTCGTGAATGTTTATTTCCTCGGTCAACCAGGCGGACCCTGGGTTTTGGTCGACGCCGGATTGCCGGGACGCGCGGGACAAATCAAAGCCGCAGCCGAAGCGCGTTTTGGTGCCGGTCGCGCGCCGGAAGCGATCGTGCTCACGCACGGACATTTCGATCACGCCGGCTCAGCGTTAAAACTGGCCGACGAATGGAACGTCCCAATCTACGCGCATCCGCTGGAGCTGGCTTATCTCACCGGACAATCATCCTATCCGCCGCCCGATCCGACGATCGGGGGCGCGATCGCATTTCTTTCCCGCTTCATGCCTTCGCGCGCGATTGATCTCGGTTCGCGAGTCCGCCCGCTTTTGCCTAACGAGTTCCCGACTCTGCCGGATTGGCAATGGCTGGAAACGCCCGGCCATTCGCCCGGTCACGTTTCCTTCTTTCGGCCATCCGATCGGACGCTGGTCGCGGGCGATGCCTTCGCCACCATGGACATGGATTCGTGGGTGGGATTAGTCAGCGGCAGGAAGGTGCTCGCTCGCGGCGGCGCGCCTTTTAATTGCGATTGGGATGCAAGCCGCGCGTCCGTGCAAAAGCTTGCCGACCTGCGCCCGTCAGCGGCGGCGTGCGGACACGGCATTCCGATGTGCAGTCACGAGCTGCCGGAACGTCTGGCCAGGTTTGCAGGACGATTTCGCGCGCCACGTCACGGCCGTTATGTGCGAGAACCGGCGCGCACAAATGAAAGCGGAGTGGTCGATTTGCCGCCGGCGCCATTCGATCCGGTGCCCTTCGCGACGGCCGCGTCGCTCATGCTCGCGGGGGTCGCGCTGGGCGCTGGTTACCTGGACGATCAGCGGCGCAGTTAAGCGCTTGTTGATCGTCAATGTTCTAATTGCCTAACGACCAATGCCCGGCCTCCGCCACCGGGCGTGGCGCGGGAATTCAAGATGTCGTCGCGACGATGCCCAATCTCGCCAGCGCGCGCATTTCGCGACGCGCCCGTATCGCCCGGCGTAGAATTCGCATCGTCGTGGCGGCCGGCGGTTCTTGAGGCGCGCCGGGTTTTTACAAAAACTTTTCCGTCGGCGCTTGGTTCGGCGTCATTCAGCAACTCCTGAACTTCATCCGAGTTTTGTAAATTGATCCGCGCCGGTGCGGGCCCCATGGCATGCTCTCGGGCAGCGCTTGCGACATTCGTGGCGGGAACGTCGCCGCCTTCGTCGCTCTTCGGCGTGAGCGCACCGCGATTGCCAAATCCCCGCCCCTGCGCGACCACCGGCCGCTGTGGCACTGCGGCTGCGGGCGAGTCCGCAATGATCGCGGGCGTGTTTTCCGTCACACTCCCGAAGTTCAACGGCATCCTTGCGGAGCGCGAGACTGGTTGGAAATTCGAAAGCAGGACGCTGTTCCCTCCGCCATAGGTCACGGTGAACGCGCCGCTCTTATCGCTCGTAAAAAGTGTGCCGCCAGAAGCGACATTGAGAAAAGCGCCGTTGAGGACCGCGGTTGAACTAAGCACAGTGAAGTTGTCGTTATTCGCCGGCAAAAACGAACCAAGCAAAGTGACCGCGAGATTGCCGCCGAGGTTGACTATGCCGGTGACATTAAGAAATCCATACTGGCTTCCCTGAGTTAGGCCACCGAGCTGGAAGACCAGGTTCGAAGAACTAAGCAAACTGACCGCGCCGGTGACGCGCAACCCAGTGCCGCCCAACTCGGGTCGCAAGGTGGCGTTGTTCGTGATCGCGGCGTTGATGTCGCCATAACCGGAAAGTGTGCCGCCGTTGATTTGCAGCGCGTTTTGCGAGGTGATGGTGCTCCCGACATTATCCAGCGAGCCGCCGGTCTGGTTAAACAAATTGAAGAAGCTCAGAGTCGCCCCGTTGGTCGCGCGCGCTGTGCCTTGGTTGGTGAAACTGCTCGCGCGCACCGCCAGGGTTTGGCCGGTGCGATCGGCTACAATGGTTCCTTGATTCGTTAGGCTATTGGTTCCACCGACCAGCAGTTGCCGGCCAATGTTGCCCGCACCGCGGACCAGAACATTCGCGCCCAGCGTCGGCGCGTTGTCGCCTTCGATCGAGAGGTCACTGGTGGTGGCCGCGTCCAGATTGATTGTCAGCGCCGTGTTGAGGGTGCTCGCTTCATCCAAGGCGAGGATGCTGTCGTTCCCAGAGAGGGTGACTACTCCGTTGATTTGCGCGCCGTTCTGCAAGCGCGCGATCTGGCCTGCGCCCAGATTGAGGTCGCCGTTAATCAGGACGCCGTCGAGCCGGTTGTTGCCGCTACTGGTAAAGAGGAGCGATGCGCCCGGCGCGCCGACGTTCAGCGTCCCGCCGAGAATGCGGCCGCCATTGAGAGTGAAAGCGCCGGCGGATGCGGGGAGGGTGTAGGTGTTGCCCGTGTTGTTCAGCGTGCCAGTGATGTTCAGCGTGCTGTTGGTGTTGTTGATCGTTCCCAGGTTCGTACTGATAAACGTGCCGCCGAAGTTCACGATCGCGTTGTTCGCGTTGATCGTTCCGCTGCTCTGCCAATTGCTCGCGTTAATCGTCAGAATACCGCCGCCGGTGGCGTTCAACGTTCCCTGGTTGTTAAAGCTGTCCGGCAAGATGGTCAGGCTGAGCCCGCTGCGATCCGCCGTGATCGTTCCCTGATTCGTTAGGCCATTGGCTCCGCCAACGAGCAGTTGCCGGCCAATGTTTCCCGCACCACGAACCAGAACATTTGCACCCAAGGTAGGTGTGTTCGCTCCTTCAATCGATAGATCGCTCGTCGTCGCCGCATCCATGTTCACTGTCAGTGCGGTGGTGAGCGCACTCGATT
>JBPCJC010000068.1:0-8756 GCA_051005695.1 Chthoniobacterales bacterium
GGCATGATCGCGCGCAAAGTGAAAACCCCGACCGCCGACAAACGATACGGCGCGGAAAGCGCGAGGCGTTTCGGGATTAAATCGCAGACGAGCGCGACGATTGCGAAGATCCCGACGGCGGCGGCCCATTGCGGCAGATGCTCGGCGGAAAGCGGGCCTTCCCAGAGGAAAAACAGGCAGAGCACGATCAGCGGAATGTTGACCAAAACATCCGCCAGCAGGAGCACGCTGAGAACGCGCCGCGGTTTGTCGCGGAGGACCTGGATGAAATTTTTCAGCGGCGGATGCTCATCTTCCAGGCGGCGCAGCTGGTGCGCCTTGAGCGAAAAGAGCGCCGTTTCCAGCCCGGAAAAAAGCGCCGAGCAGAAGATGAGCACTGCCACCACCGCCGCGAGTAAAATGAGCGCGCCGAGCGTCATTCGCCCCCGCGTCCGCTACGCAAGATTTCCCCGTCGAGGAAATTTGCGCATGCCGGTTTGCCCCTCATCTCAGACGACCGCAAAGTTACGGCCTGGATGACTAAAGGCGAGCGGATTTCACGTTTCGTGAGTGAGCTGGAAGGCCGCGCGCCGGAGATTGCCGGCGGCGAAATCGCGCAGCACCCTTGTTATCGAGGCTTCTTTCGTTGCTGGAACGAGCAGCGTTATTACGAAGCGCACGATGTCCTCGAGCATCTCTGGCTGGAGACGAATTCCGACGACGCCGATTATTTTAAAGGCCTGATCCAGGCCGCGGGCGCCTTCGTCCATTTGCAAAAGCAGTTCGAATTTCCGAGCCATCGCGTGCATAGCCGGCGGCTCGGCCCGGCGGTTCGATTGTTTCGCCTCGCGGAAAAAAATCTCACGCCCTTCGCGCCCGCTCGTCATGATTTCGATGTCGCCGGTTTGCTCCAGTTGCTCCGGGAAAACGCCGAGGCGATCGAGCGCTCCGAGTTTACCAAAAATCCCTGGTCGCCCACTCGCGCACCAAAACTATCGCTCGCGCAAACGTCCTAGCCACGCGGCCAACGCGTCGCTCTACCCCCGATCGTCCTCCCCCTGTTGTCATCCTGACGCGAAGACGCGGAAGGACCCCGCCCACTCGCTGCGGATCACACGAAGTCGCGCCGGACGATCCACCACCCTGCGTGAGATCCTTCGGCGCGCTTCGCCTGCCTCAGGATGACAAGCGCGGCTGGCGCAATAATTCCTTCGGCTTGCCGCGCGCGGTGCTCTCCCCGTTCTCCAGCATGATCATGATCACTTCGTTGACTACTCGCGCACCAAAAAACTATCGCTCGCGCAAACGTCCTAGCCACGCAGCCACCGCGTCGCTCTACCCCCGATCGTCCTCCCCCCGTTGTCATCCTGACGCGCGTAGACGCGGAAGGACCCCGCCCACTCGCTGCGAATCACACGAAGTCGCGAGAGAACAATTCACCACCCTGCGTGAGATCCTTCGCCGTCTTCGCGGTTCACGATGACAGATGCGGGGAGTGGCGCGCTCGGCCTCCGGCTCGCTTAGTGCGTAAAGATTAACTTGAACCCCGCGATCGTCAGCACCGTCGCCAGTAGCAAGGAAATGACCCGCGGCGGAAAACGCCGGCTCCCCAGATACGACCCGATCGTCCCGGCCACGACCGCCGCCGCCGCCAGCGTCCAGGCAAAATGCGGGATCGGTTGACCACTGGTTAGGTAGCCCGCCAGGCCGGCGATCGAGTTCACCAGAATAAAGACCACCGACGTCGCCGCCGCCCGCTTGATCGTGCTCCAACCCGCGAAGAGCAGCAGCGGCGTCAGAAAAATTCCGCCACCCGTGCCCGTTAATCCCGAGAGAAAACCGATCGCGCCGCCCACGCCGGTGGAAACGACGCGCGCGGGCTCGGTGATTCGGAGCGGATCGCCCTGGCGGAAAAAAAGCCGCGCCGCCGAAAAAAGCAGCACGCAGCCGATCAGCGGTTTCAGAATCCAGGTGGCGACATGGAGCGAGCCACCCAGATACGCGAAGGGCACCGAAAGCACCGCGAACCGCCAGAAAAATTTCCAGGAGAAATGTCCCGCCCGCCAGAATTGGTAACTGCCGATGCAGGCCACCAGGATATTCAGGATGAGCGCAGTCGGGCGGATGAAACCCGCGGTCAGCCCGCAGAGCGTCATCACCGCGATGTAACCGGAAGCGCCCGCGTGCCCGACCGAGGAATAAAGCAGCGCGACCAGGAGCACGCCGGCGAAGAGAAGAGCAAGATGAAATGGGTCCAGTTGCATGAGAAAGATGTTATCTGCACAGCAAACCCGGTCGGAGCAAGCAACGGCCGCTCCGATCAGTGTCACGAATTCGTTAGGCGGAAAGATTCATGCAAACACCCCCCGAGCTGACCAACCGCCTCGCGCAGGAAAAGTCGCCTTACCTTCTGCAGCACGCGCACAACCCGGTCGATTGGAGGCCGTGGAATGAAGAGTCGTTCGCGAAAGCGCGCGCCGAGAACAAAGCCATCTTTCTCTCCATCGGTTATTCCACCTGCCATTGGTGCCACGTGATGGCGCACGAATCTTTTGAAGACAACGCCACCGCGGAGATTATGAATCGCGAGTTCGTGAACATCAAAGTCGACCGCGAAGAACGGCCGGACGTCGATCGCGTTTACATGACGTTCGTCCAGGCCACCACCGGTCACGGCGGCTGGCCGATGAGTGTCTGGCTGACGCCGGAATTGAAACCGTTCGTCGGCGGGACTTACTTCCCGCCGGAAGATCGTTACGGTCAGCCCGGTTTCAAAAAAGTCCTCGCCCGCATCGCCACCGCCTGGCAGCAGGACCAAAAAAATATCGCGGAGCAGGGGACGCGCATCATCGAGGCCTTGAACCAAGCCGCCACCCGGCCGGTGGAAAACGGCGAGGAGCTTGGCGGGGAAACACTCGCTGCCGGCTATCGCGAGATCGCGCGCAGCTTCGATGCGCACGAAGGCGGGTTTGGCAGCGCGCCGAAATTCCCGCGCCCGGTGATGCTGAATTTCCTCTTCCGGATTTATGCGCGCGAACCCGGGACGACGATGGGCAAACACGCGCTCGAGATGAATTTGCTTACCCTCCGCAAAATGGCCGCCGGCGGCATGCACGATCATCTCGGCGGCGGCTTTTCGCGTTACTCGGTCGATGCCTTCTGGCACGTGCCGCACTTCGAGAAAATGCTCTACGACCAGGCGCAGCTCGCGATTAGTTACCTCGAAGCTTTCCAAATCACGCGCGAGCCCTACTTCGCGGAAGTCGCGCGCGACATCCTCGATTACGTGCGCCGCGATCTGACCGCGTCCGAGGGCGGATTCTACTCCGCGGAAGATGCCGACAGTTTAATCGCGCACGGAAAACCGGAACATGCCGAGGGCGCCTTCTATGTCTGGACGAAGGAGGAAATCGACCACTCGTTAGGCAGCAAGGCCGAAGTTTTCGATTACCACTACGGCGTGGAAGCAAAGGGCAACGCGCCCGCCGGCGCCGATCCGCACGGCGAATTTACGAACAAGAATATCCTGATCGAACGCCACTCCCTCGCCGAGACCGCGGCGAAATTTGGCCGCAGCGAAGACGAAATCCGTGCCCGCCTAACGAGTGCGCGCGCAAAGCTTCTCGTGCTCCGCGCGCAGCGGCCGCGCCCGCATCTGGACGACAAAATCATCGCCGCCTGGAATGGCTTGATGATCTCCGGGTTCGCCCGCGCCGCCCAGGTGCTTGGCGATTCGCAATATCTTCAAAGCGCCATGGACGCGGCCAATTTTTTGCGCACCCATTTGTATGACGCCGCGAACCAAACCCTCGTCCGAAACTACCGCGAAGGCCGCAGCGCGGTCGGAGGTTTCGCGGATGATTACGCCTTTGTGATCCAGGGATTGCTTGATCTCTACGAAGCGTCCTTCGAGGTCGAGTGGCTCCAGTTCGCGCTCGCCTTGCAGGAGACGCAGGACCGCCTGTTTTACGATGAAACCGGCGGCGGCTACTTCAGCGTCACTGGAAACGATCCGAGCATTCTCCTGCGGATGAAAGAGGACAACGACGGCGCCGAGCCGGCCGCGAGCTCGATCGCCGCGCTCAATCTCTTCCGGCTCGCGCAAATCCGCGGCGACGAGACCTTCCGCGCCCGCGCGGAGAAAACCGTCGCCGCCTTCAGCGCCACCCTCAGCCGCGTCCCGAGCGCGATGCCGCAGATGCTGGTCGCGCTCGATTACCGCCTGGGCAAACCGGAGCAGATCGTCATCGCCGGCGCGCTCACCGACGCCGCTACCCAGGACTTGTTAGGCGAAGTGCACGCGCATTTTCGGCCGCGGAAAATTCTCCTCCTCGCCGATGGCGCGGAGAACAGCGCCTTCCTCGGCCCGCGTCTGGACTCGTTAGGCGAAATGAAACCGCTCGAGGGCAAAGCGGCCGCCTACGTCTGCGAGAACTTCACCTGCCGCGCGCCGGTGAGCGCTCCGGCGGCCTTGCGCGCGCTCCTCGCCACTGCGTAGGCGAGGGAAGTGCACCGCGTTGGAATCGAACCAACAACCCGCTGATTAAGAGTCAGCTGCTCTGCCAATTGAGCTAGCGGTGCCGATGAAGGGATCGAAAATTACTCATCCCGCTTCGCCGCACAATGCGGAAGTTCCGCGGGAGTTACGGATGGCTCTCGCAACGGTCGCAAAGGACGCAACGGGGCGGAATCGGATTGCGGCTTGTAGCCACGGCCCTGCGGGCCGTGCAGACGCCGCGTCATAACGAGGCGAGTCCAAAAGGGACACGGGCCGCAGGCCCGTGGCTACAAGCGTTGCTACAAAAAAGAAAGCGGCGGCTGCGTTGCCGCAGCCGCCGCGTGGACTTCCCCGGTGCCCGAGCACCGCGGTTCGCCCTGGAGCACTGGCATTAGATCGCCATGATGCTCGCAGGCGTGCACCAATCGCTGGTGCCGGCGGCGCCGTTCGCGCAGGCGCGCGCCCAGTAGGTCTTACCCGGGGTCAACCCCGCGAGCAATACCCGGCTGGTGGTGGAGAGACCGTTGTCCGTCCAGGGACCGGCCGCGCTCTCGGCGTATCCCACCGAGAAATTGCGGACGTTGTAATCCCCGAGGAAACGGAAGAGCAACTCGCCGCTCACTCCGGTGTAGTTCAGGGTCGGGTTCAACGGGGTCGCGGGAACGACCGACGGCGTGGGCGCGCGCACCGCGTCAAACCCCGAGCTCAGGAGAACGGCGAGATCGCCATTGGACTGCGACTCGACATAATTGCCGAGCTGCCGGCCCAGGTTTACCGCCGCCTCCTGCGCAGCCCGACGATTTGCGATTTCCACTTTCCCGCCATTGAGCGCGGCCTGGTTCTTCTCCTCCAGGTCATCCACTGCGGTCTTCACGTCCGCGAGGGACGGATTAGGCGGCGGGGTGAGGAAGGCGGGGTTACCCGTCATCATCACGATGACGTTGCGGAGGAACGCGATCAACATCGCGACCGGGACATTGGCAAACTTGCGCGAGAATCGCGGGAAGAAGCCGTTATTGATACTGCTGGTGAACATATACTGACAAACGCGCCTTTTACGCGTGGGAGGTATCAGCCGCATCCTCGCCGTTTTGGCTCGGAACTTTGCGACCGTCCTTCCGTGCCAGGGGATAAAGCGAAAGCTGTGCCAAACTAAAAAAGAATTCGACGTAAGTCGTTTATAATAAGTATATTACGTCACAATGTTTACAGTAAATAATAGCGATTTTAGCAAAAGTTGCGTTTTAGGCCGTTTTGACTCGAAGATATTTTTTGGACTGCCGGATCGCGCGTTTGATTTGGTGCCCCAAAATCGCTTTTCGCCACGTACAATTCGCAAAAAAAAGAATCCTCGGGGCCGCAGATAAGACCTGAAAATCCGGAGTTGGGATCTCAAACGCGCCGGGTGCGCTCTGAATGGAGGCGATCGAGACCTCAAATGAGGCGAGCAAGACCTGAACTGCTGCCTGCGAGATGATCTTGTCCGTCGCTCGCGAGACCTTGCTCGCACCTGCTGAGACCTCGGCAGGCCCAACTAAGACCTCAACCGCAGCCGCGAAGATCTCTACGGGCCCGACTGAGATCTCACCTCGGTGCCCTAAGATCTCAGGCCGAGCACCCAAGACCCCAACTGCCGCTCCTGAGATCTTAGTCGCACCTAGGAAGACCTGGAAGGCAGCGCCTGAGACCTTAACGGCGGCAATTCAAGATCCTATCGGCAGCAGTTGAGATCCAATCGGCGAATGAATATCGCGACACGCCCGGGGAGCGCACCAGAGAACATGCCGCGGTGCCGCATGGCGGCGACGTGACTACACCGGCAGCGGAGGAACATCTCCTGCTTTTCGAAAGGTATATGCGTTCTCTGTCTCTACTCCTCGCGTTGTGTCTAACCTTCGCCACGGCAGAGGCGCGAATCGGCGAGACCTCGCTCCAATTTGTCGACCGCTACGGCCCGCCGAAGGACACCAGCCTTACCAAGATTACCGACAAGACATCCCCGCTGATCGAAGGCGCGATCCATCATACCTACGAATACCAGGGCTGGAAGATCCGGGCCGCGTTCTTGCAACTGGACGGCCCGGCCGTGCGGATGGATTTCCAAAAACTAAGCGGAACCGGCACGTCGATTGTGGTTCAGAACTACGAACTGCAAGCGATCGTCACCGCGAACACGCCGCCGGGGATGTCGTGGATGCCGATGCTTTACGACAATCCGGATTCGCCGAACAAAGGCTTGGCCAAGGCGGCGGAAGCATTCATCGGAGGAGCCGGCGGCCAAAAAATGTGGCAGCGCACCGACGGCGCCATCCTCTGGTCGCGGAGCAACCTTATCATTCGCCTCGAACTGCCGATTGCCCGCCAATACGAGGCTCAGTTAAAGGTCCAGAGAGAAGAGAAGGCGCGCGCTTCGGTTCCAAAGTTCTGAGGCTACCCGTTCACTGCAGGGTGAACGATGTCGTCAGCGGCAGCCGCACGTGCCGCTGGTTATCTGTCAGCGTCACACGGATTGTCCACTTGCCAGGAAGATCCTTGTCCTCGCCCACATATTTGATGACTGGAGCCGCAAGGCGGATGTTGTAAGGGTCGCCTTGGAGCTTGCCACGGAAGCAAACGACGTCCTTCTCGTTGATGGAAAGACTGCCGTCTGGCCGGATTGACTGCAGCTCGCACGTCACATCGGCACTTCCGCTTGCGTCCACGGCAGGATTCACAAATAGGATCAGGATGGTGAGTTCCTGACCCTTCTTGACCTGATCGCTAGTTGTAAACCGGGGAATTGTGGTTGGCGAAGTTTGCCATTTCTGCGCCCAGTCCGCGTCCGGAGTCACAACGAGCCAGCCTCCGAAGTCTTGCTCAGTCTTTCGGAACTCAGTGTCCGGGGCGGGTTTCCCGGTTTCGTCTTTCCAGAAATTGTCTCCTGCGGGAGCGAGGCTACAGAGCAGGAACAACGAAACGCACGCCAAGATGCAGCGCACGCGTCTCGCTCGGATATGAGATGGGATTTGCATCATAATTCAACGTTTCAAATCAGCTGCGATTTCGGCGAACTGGGCTAGGGCGGCTTCTAAGTCGTCGGTAATCTCGAGAGCTATGACTCCGGGAGCGGGGAGGTTGGCGCTGTCTTCGAGGCTTTCGTCTTTGAGCCAAAAGATATCGAGGTTGATCTTGTCGCGCTTGATTAGCTCTTCGTAGGTGAAGCTTTTGAATCGCTCGCTCTCTTTCCGGTCGTGGCGATTTCCGCTTAGAGGGCTGGCCGCTGTGCCGGCCCTGGCTTTGGACGAGACGGCGCTCGTCCCTCCAGTGCGTCCGAAATAACAACTAACGAAATCGTCGAGGTCAGTGCGCTTCAACGTGTTCTCTTTGAGCGTGAAGTGCTGGTTGGTGCGGAGGTCGTAAATCCACAGCTTGCTCGTCCACGGTTTTTCTTGCGCGGGTTTGCGGTCGAAAAAGAGGACGTTGGCCTTCACTCCTTGGGCGTAGAAGATGCCGGTCGGGAGGCGCAGGAGGGTGTGGACGTCGGCTTGCTTGAGCAAGGCGCGCCGGATCGTTTCGCCGGCTCCACCTTCGAAAAGGACGTTATCTGGCAGGACGACCGCGGCGCGGCCGTGCTGCTTGAGGATGGTGAAGATGTGCTGGAGGAAGTTGAGCTGTTTGTTGCTGGTGCTCGCCCAAAAATCGTCGCGATTGATGATGAGCGATTCTTTCGAGCTCTCGCCCGCTTCGTTGACAATGGTGACGCTGCTCTTCTTCCCGAAGGGCGGATTGGCCAGGACGATGTCATATTCGCCGTGCTTCGCGGCGAGCGCGTCTTTGGTCACGACGGGCATTCCGTCAGTGAGATTGTCCGCCTCGGGTCCGATGCCGTGCAGGAGCAGGTTCATCGCGCAGAGGCGGGTGACGCTGTCCACCAGCTCGATGCCGAAGAGCGTGCCGCTCTTGAGCTTCTTCTTTTGCTCCCGGTCGAGCTTGTAATGCTTCGCGATGTAATCATGCGCTGCGAGCAGGAAACCGCCCGTGCCGCAGGCCGGATCGCAAATCGTCTGGCCGGGTTGCGGAGTGATCGCCTCCACCATCGCAGCAATGAGCGGGCGCGGGGTGAAGTATTGGCCCGCGACGCCTTTCACGTCCTCGGCGTTCTTTTGCAGCAACCGCTCATAGACGTCGCCCTTCACGTTGCCGGAGCGGCTGTGCGCTCATCGGTATGAAAAAGTATTAAGAAGTATGAATTCGTAATACTTTGTATTGCGTTGTGCCACAATGTGGCACATCCTCGACT
>JBPCJC010000069.1:0-78025 GCA_051005695.1 Chthoniobacterales bacterium
CCGACGTCCAGACATTGTCGTGCATGCGAAAAAAACAAACGATTGCCTGCACCGGTGCCTGCTGGTTTTTGCCGGAAATGGTCACGTTGCCGAGTTGCACCGTCGTGATGTGATCACAATACGGCACCGCGCCCGGGCGCGGCACGGTCGAAACCGCGTCCACCGTCCCGGTGATTTCCACTTCCTCGCCAGCCGGCGGGACGAAAAAATGCGGAGCCGCGGCCTGCCCGAGTTTGAGCTCGAGTAATTTCCAATCACCAAATGCCAGCTCGCGCGCGGCAAACTCCCAGATCACCAATTTTTTTCCCGCCAGCCGATCGCGACCGCGGGCCAGCTCGCGCGCCAGAATTTCCCGACTGGCAAAAGCGCCATCACTGTTGCGCAGAATGCAATCGAGCGGGCGCCCGCCTCACGAGTGGCTGAGCTGCTCGGCGAAGCCCGCCGATTCGCCCCAGCCAAGCGCTTCGAGCGAGAAAATGTTCGCGAAACTATCGCCGAGAAGCAGCACGTCGGCGTCGGCACTTGGGCGCCAGAAGCCGCTGCCGCTCGTTACCTGCCGGATCACTATTTCCTGCGCAGGATACAATTGCTCGTTAGGCGGAAGTTTCAGCATCCGCGCGATGTCCCCAACTCCGGCGAGCTGTTTTTCGGAAACCTGGAGACCGGCGCTGCTTTGCGGGGCGGGTAATTTCAGGAAAGCGGCCAGTTCTCGCGTGACGAATTCCATTGTCTCCGGTCGCCAATGCGTATCGCTCTGCAAATAGAGCGGCCAGTTCTCGGACTCCCTTTTCCGCTGCACGAGCGCCGGTGCCGGATCGAAAAGGCGAACCCCGTTTGCGGTCAGGCGCGTTTTGAAATCTGCAAATGAAGCATTCTGCAGTTCGGCGCCTAACGAGACCCGCGCGCTCAGCATTTCGCCGTCGACGCTCGCTTTTACCGGCACCGGCAGGACCACGAGCGCGATCCCGCGCGCCGCCAGTTGCTCATGAAATTGCACGATCGCCTTGATCGGGTCTGGCTGAATCCGCGCGCTGTGCGCTCGGCGGCGCAACTGCGTCGCATCCAAAAATGGCGGCCCGGTCACGTAATCAACATCCGGCCGATAAAAGAGCCAGCCATCGCGGCCGAGATAAACCTGCTCGTTCCCGGCGCCGAATTTTCCAGTGAGAATCGATTGCGTCGGCGGCAGGAGCCATTGCGAAACCACCGAGTCGGTTTCGAGTTGTTTCTCGAAGGATTTGATTTCCTTCGCATGGAAAAATGTCTCGAGACCGAAGCGTGGCCATAACCTCTCGTTAGGCGCGCGCCGGCTTGCGAGAAATTGAATCGCGGATACGGAAACGATTGTGAGCAAAAAAAGCGCGAGCAGAATTTCCCGCGCGCCCTTGCTGAACCTAGTGTGTTTAAGGGCCCGCTCCGCTTCTTCTTCCCGCGAAACTCTGGCCCGCGTTTCCGGGGTCGGCTCGTTGTAACTGGGCAACGAATGCGTGGGGATGCGCGGCTCCATTAGAAAATGAAATAGATGAAGGGATTGTATTCCTGAGTCGCGAGCACGATGAGCGCGAGCCAGCCGAGGGCGAAACAGACCGCAGTTTTTGGCAGAGTCAGTTGCTGCGTCCAATCCCAGGTTTGTTTCCCCGCCCAAACGACGAGCGCGGCCACGCCTAACGAGAGCAAATAGTACGGCTGATAAATTATTCCGCTGAGCAGCGACGCGCTCGCGCTCGCCGGCCGCAGGCCAAACATACTCGCGAGGTAGGCGCCGGCGCGGGGCAGATCATTCGCGCGAAAGAAAACCCAGCCTAACAAGACAATCGCAAAGGTCAGCGCGATCCGCAGCGGCTTCGGCAGGCGATGATAAAAACCTTCGCGCCCCTGGCTTCGCTCGAAGGCGAGCATGCCGCCGTGCATTCCGCCCCAGATGACAAAATTCCACGAGGCCCCGTGCCACAAACCGCCGAGGAGCATGGTCACGATCAGGTTCGCGTAAGTTCTCGTTAGGCCGCGACGACTTCCGCCCAGCGGGATGTAAAGATATTCGCGCAGCCAGGTCGAAAGCGAGATGTGCCAGCGTCGCCAGAAATCGGTGATCGATTCCGCGAGATAGGGCGAATCGAAATTCTTCGCGAAGACGAAGCCGAGCATCAGCCCGAGCCCGATGGCCATGTCGGAGTAGCCGCTGAAGTCGAAATAAATCTGGAAGGCGTAGGCGATCGAGCCGCACCAGGCGTCGAGCGTCCCGATAGTCCCGGCGTCGAAACA
Organism: Chthoniobacterales bacterium; assembly: GCA_051005695.1. Lineage (GTDB taxonomy): Bacteria > Verrucomicrobiota > Verrucomicrobiia > Chthoniobacterales > UBA10450 > JACCTI01. The sequence goes on from JBPCJC010000069.1 coordinate 2,263, forward strand.
GGTGTCGGCAATTTTTCCGCACGGGTTGGCGAGGAGGATTTTCTTACTCAGCCCGAGCATGAAAAAGGCGACCCCGCGGGCGAATTTATCACTCGTTAGGGCGCGATGTTTCAGTTGCTCGGCGAGGAAGGAAAACTTCAGGATCGGGCCCGCGACCAGGTGCGGGAACATGGAAACGAAGCAGGAAAAATCGACGAAGTTAGCCATCGCTTCGCCTTCGCCGCGGTAGACGTCGATCGTGTAACTGAGCGCCTGGAAAGTGTAGAAGCTGATCCCGAGCGGGAGGACGACGCGGAAGAAAGCGTCGAACTGAACGTTGGCCCAGCCTAACGAGTGAACGAGTGAGTTGTAGCTCTCGACGCCGAAGTTGAAGTATTTGAAAAAGCCGAGAACGACCAGGTTCGAGACGACGGAGATGGTGATGGCGAGATGTTGCCGGCGCGATCGCGTGCGCTGCTTCGCCAGGGTGTGGACGGGTTTGCCCCAAATCCGCCAGGAATCGTGCGCGATCACCAGGCTCATCAGCCAATCGATTGAAGTGGTGGCGAACATGAGCGCGATGAAGCGCGGCTCGGCCCACCCGTAAAAAATGTAGCCGGTAAGGATGAGCCAGAAATTTCGCCAGCGTTGTGGTGCCCAGGCGAGCGCGTAGTAGCCGAGGAGCGCGAGCGGCAAGAAATAGAAAATGAAAATGTGCGAACTAAAAACCACGCATCGCTAAGGTGCGAAGCGGCTCGCGCGGGGAAAAGAGAAAACGCAGGCGCGATTTGATCACCAGCGGCATCGGGTTTCTTTTGTCGCTCCGATGCGCGTTTTCCTGCCCACGTTTCTATTTGTTCTTTTGGCGCGCGTGGCGTTGGCGGAAGTTCCGCTCTCGTCCAATCAATCCGCTTTTCACAATGAACTCGCTGCCGAAGTCGCGGCGCTTGAAACCAAGAATGCGAGCGTGGCGGTCGGCGCGGATGGCTGGTTGTTTCTGAGCGGGGAACTGCGCTTTCTCGCAAAGGGTCGTTTCTGGGGAGAGGCCGCCGCGAAAACCGGACGCACGCGCAAAACCGAATGGGCCGATCCAATTCCGGCGATCGTCGATTTCCAACGACAACTGCGCGAACGCGGGATCGCTTTGGTCTTGGTGCCGGTGCCGCCGAAGGCCGCGATCTATCCGGAGAAAATTGGTCTGCAAGCGAGCGTGATGCCGTCGGATTCGGCGCCGTATCTCCAGGAATTTTATGGCGAACTAAAACGCCGCGGCGTTGATGTCCTCGATCTCACGCCGACCTTCGCGGCACATCGCGACGATGCGCGCGGACCGCTTTATTGCCGGACGGACAGCCATTGGTCCGGTGCCGGTTGCGTGCTCGCGGCGCAGACTATCGCGCAACAGGTGCGGAAGATTCTGACCGCGGAACCGGCACGTGCCACTTATCGCACCGATTGGAAACAGGTCGCGATCGACGGCGATTTGGTCTCGTTAGGCGGAGCCAAAAAGAGCGGTGCGGAACAGATCGCGGTCCGAGAGATCGCCGGCGGCGTTCAGCCGGACGCGAACAGTCCGGTGCTCCTGCTCGGCGACAGTCACACGCTCGTCTTCCATGAATTTCTCGGCGAGCGCGGGGGTCTGCTCGACCAACTGGCGGCGGAGCTGGGTTTCGCGCCGGATTTAATCGGCACTCGCGGATCGGGTGCGACCGCGGTTCGTCTCAGCCTTTATCGCAAGACGCGCAGCGATCCCGGATATCTGGCGAAGAAAAAGATCGTGATCTGGTGTTTCGCGGCGCGGGAATTCACCGAAGCCGACCAAGGCTGGGTAGTGCAACCGATCGCGAAGTAGGGCGCGCGGCGCTTGACGCCGTGCCCAGACGCGGCTCAAGGAATTCGCGACGATGTCCTGTTGGTTCCCCCGCAAACAGAAAACGCGCACGCTTTGCCTAACGAGTATTTTTTTACTCGTTAGTCTGGGGAACCTGTTGGCCGCGCGCGCCGCGGAGAAAACCATTCCATCTCCGCGCTTGCCCGAGGCGGCGCCGGCGCCCGCGGGCAAACTTAATGTCCTCATCCTCGGCGATTCGCTTGCGCTCTGCGGCTTCGGCAAACGCCTCGACCAGCATTTCCGCGAAGACCCGCGGGTGGCCGCGACTTTTACCTACATGACTTGCGGGACGAATCCGCTGAGTTGGTTGAAACAAAAACCGTACACGACCGTGCATACGCAGTGTGGGTATTGGAGCATCGAGTCGATCCCGGGAACGGCGGAGCCGCGCGATTTCCAGGATTCTTATGGAATGGAGGCGCATCATCCGCCGCGGCCGCATCTGGTGCCGAAACTCGAGGACATGCTCGCGGCGCTGCATCCCGATATCCTGGTGATGCAAACCGGGAGCAATCTCTTCGGGCTTTTTCCCGGGATGAAAACGGTCCAGCCGGCGCGGCAGGCGGCGGCGTTAAAAAAATATCTTCTGCCGTTCAAGGCCATGGTCACGGCGCCGGACTCGAAGTTGCAAAAAATTTATTGGGTCAATCCACCGATCTCCGGCCGCGTTTCCAAGGAGGTACAGGATTTCCTTTTGCAACAGGCGCGCGCGCAGCTCGGGCCCGAGATCACGGTCATCGATAGCCGGCCGATGGTTTCCTATCCGTATCAGCACATGGAGCCGGATAAGGAACATTTCATCGGCGGGCAAATGGATGAATGGGCCGACAAGGTTTTCGCAATCATTTCGCGGGACTTGAATACGCGCGCGCCCGCTCCGACGGCGACGCCGGAAATCCGGCACGCTTTACCGGTCGAGCCCACACCGACGCCGCCGGTATTAGCCGCCTTGCCCGTGGAACCGCAGGGGACCCCGGCATTGACCCCGACCCCGACGCCGATGCCGACTCCGTGGTCGAAAGACAAACCGCTGGTGATCCAGGGTCGGCTGCTTTTCAAATCGAATCCGATCCCGCTGAACGAGCTCTTGCCGTACCAGGAATCGCTCGTGGGTTATCTCTACGAAGTGAAAAAGGTCCTGCACGGCCAGTATGCCGAGAGGGAAATCCTGGTCATGATTCCGTCTTACATCGCGCTTAAGCCGCAGCGGCTGGATAAGTTTCGGCTCGGCAAGACTTACAAACTCCGGCTCCATCCAATCGAAGGCAGTCTATGGAACACCGCCAAAACGCGCGACGAAAGTGGGCAGATCAATCTCCTGCCGTTCATTCGGGTGGAAGAAGAGGCCCGGCATCCCAACCATCATCGTTGAACCGAAAGATGACTCGCACTTTTTGCTTCTGCGCGACGGCGGTAATTTTTCTCGGCGGCTTCAACCCGAGGGTGAGCGCGAAAGCGCGCCTCGAGAAAACGGATGATCGGCCGCGCGTTCTCATGATCGGCGACTCGCTTTCCGTCGGCGCTTTCGGCGAAGCCGTGCAACGCCACCTGGCCTCGAAGTTTGGCCCGCAGAACGTGGCCGCTTTCGCTTCCTGCGGTTCCTCGCCGGAGAACTGGCTGGAGGACGAGCCCGCCTTTTATACCAAGTGCGGCTACCGCGAGAGCACGCCCGACAAGCCGCCGGTGTATCGGGATTTCGTCAAGGGCAAACCGCCGCGGCCGACGATGACGCCGAAAGTGGAAGCACTCGTTAGGCGATACGATCCCACGGTGGTGGTGGTGCAATTGGGAACCAACTGGATCGGTCGCAACCTTAGCGACTCGCAGATTAGTTGGACGATTCACCGCTTTGTCGACGCGCTTCGCGGCCGCAGTGTGCGCGAGATCATTTGGATCGAGCCGCCGGATTCTTCGGCCTTCCGCAAAACCCAGGGCCGCATTCATCGGCTCATTCAAGGCTCAGCCGATCGTCACCGCTTCGAAGTGATCGACTCGCGCAAGTTCACCCATTACGTCGCGGGCAAAACCGGCGGCGACGGCATTCATTATAACAATGAAGCTTCGCGCGCCTGGGCGACGCGGATTAACGACAGCCTCGACAGCCGCCTGCGCGGAGATCTCACAAGTCGTCGTTAGGCGCGGACACCATAACCGTCGACAAACTCGCGGCGAAAAGTCGCGAACGAACCCGTCTCGAGCGCGTGCCGCGTGCGCGTCATCAGTTCGAGATAGAAATGGAGATTGTGCAGCGTCATCAATCGCAGCCCGAGAATCTCTTCGGCCTTGATCAAGTGCCGAAGGTAACCGCGCGAAAATTCACGGCAGGCCGGACACGCGCAGCCTTCCTCGATCGGGCCTTTGTCCAAAGTGAACTCGGCGTTTTTCAGATTCAGCGTGCCGTTCGCGGTGAAGGCCGTGCCATTCCGTGCCAGCCGCGTCGGGAGAACGCAATCGAACATGTCCACGCCGCGCGCGATCAGCTCTAGCATTTGTGGCGGCGTGCCGAGTCCCATGCAGTAACGCGGCTTGTCGTTAGGCAAGAAGGGCTCGCTGTTTTCTACCGCGAGCATCATCTCCGGCTCCGGCTCGCCCACGCTCACCCCGCCAATCGCGTAACCATCGAAACCGATTTGCACCGTGGCTTCCGCGCTTTCCCGTCGTAGATCGGCAAAGGTCGCTCCCTGGACGATGCCGAAAATTAACTGGTTAGGCGCATGCTCCGCTTCCTTGCTCCGCTTTGCCCAACGAATCGTCATCTCCAAACTCCGCGCCGCGTAATCATGTTCGCACGGCCAGGGCGGGCATTCATCCAGCACCATCGCGATATCGCTGCCTAACGAGTGCTGAATTTCCATCGCGATCTCCGGCGAAATGAACGTCGGTGTCCCATCCAGATGATTTTGAAAATGCACGCCGTCGTCCGTGATCTTGCGCAACTTCGCGAGCGAGAAAATCTGATAGCCGCCGCTGTCGGTCAGGATCGGCCCGTCCCAATTCATGAATTTGTGGAGCCCGCCGAAATGCCGCATCACCTCCATCCCCGGCCTAACGAACAGATGATAAGTGTTCCCGAGAAAGATCTGCGTTTTCAAATCGCGCAGCTCGCGCGGGCTGACCGCCTTGACCGAGCCCTGCGTGCCCACCGGCATGAAAGCCGGCGTCTCGATGACACCGTGAGCAGTCGTTAGGCGACCGCGCCGCGCTTTGTTCTCTGTTCCCAGCAGCTCGAACATGCCTAACGGTAAACTTCCTTGCGATCGCCAATGGCAGTGACCCGGACGACGCGCGCGTCGGAGTCCACCGTGTAAAGGATGCGATAGTTGCCTACGCGAATGCGAAAGCCGTCGCGATTCTGCAGTTTCCTGCCTCCACTGGGGAACGCTTCCGCTTCGAGCCGCCGGAGAGCTTCGATGATGCGCGCTCGGTTCTGCGCCGAGACGCGTTTCAGTTCCTTTTCCGCGGAGCGCTGTAGCTCAACGCGCCAACTCACGTTTCGAGATCGGCCAGCACGTCGTTGAGCGGCCGGCTGGGCTCAGCGCGCCGCGCTTCGATGGTGAGACTGTCTTGCAGGTCTTCGCGCAATTCTCGATCCGCTACCAGCAGACGCAGGACTTCCTCGCGCTCGTCTGGCGGAAGTGCCCTGAACTCGCTGACAAATTGCGCGGCGCTCATGTCTCTGACTGTGTGGCGTCCGCACCAGGATCGCAAGCGCGGGTCGCCGGAGTTATCATCGGGAAAGATTCTGTTTCCGGCCGCTCGTCGCGATGAAGAGCAAACGTTCGTATAAATGTGGTCAGGCTGTTGGTCAGGCTGCGTTCTTGCACAATCGAGAATTCGCTTTGCCCAATCCCGCGAGCGAAAAGGGCTATAACCGGCCGAGCGTCGCCTCTATCCCCGGCCTAACGAACAGATGGTAAGCGTCCCCAAGAATGACCTGCGCCTGGAATTCGCGCAGCTCGCGCGGACTGACCCCCCTCGCAGTGCCTTGCGTTCCCACCGGTATGAAAGCCGGCGTCTCGATCACACCGTGACCAGTCGTTAGGCGACCGCGCCGCGCTTTCTGGTCGTTTTTCAGTAGCTCAAACATGCCTGCGAAGTTTCGGAAGAAGAGCGTATTGTCGCAACCCGGTTCCGAAGAACGCCGTAAAACGAAGACAGACAGGCACGTGGAGTGCTTTTTGCATGATGAAGTGTTCGTTTCTCGATTTGAAATCTGGTTCTTTTTTGTTTCAGCTTTGTCCGGACAAGGGTCTTGAAGCTGCGGGAACATGACTCCGCGCCTCTATTCCCTCGGCATCGCCCTCATGCTTTTTAGTCTTCTCGTAACCCGCGCTCGTATTCTGGGCTGGCGTGTCGTTTTGAAGTGGACGAGCGAACGATTGTTGGTCTTAGCGCTATTCCCTCTGTTTTGCTTGCTAGCAGCGTCCTTTTGGGCGGGAATATTTTCGATCGCCAACAGTCCGTTCGGCGTGGCGATGGCGGCGATCGCTATCGTGTTTGGATTAGGCTGGCTCACGCACGCGCGCGACTAGATCCTTGCGCAAGTTTTCTCCTAGGATGTCGTTGAATCGAGGCTCGCGCATGCACGCGACGAAGTCGTCGCGCGAGAGGATCGAATGAAATTAACGATTGAAAGAATCAGGTGTGCTGCTCTCCGTCTGAAAAGTGGAGAGATCGTCGAAGGCGACAACCATCGCGCCATACGGCGGATGATCCTAGAATCGAATGGCTATTATCGGGTAGAGGGAACTTGCGGCTTTGTCACAGAAAGCGGTCGTTTCGTGAATCGGGTTGCGGCCGCCTCCATCGCAGTCGCTTCGGGGCAGGTCACAGAGATAGAGAACCCTCGGTTGGGTCTGACTAGTTCGGAATTATAAGGCGAGGGGCGACAACCGGACGGGCGACAGCTTTCACAAGCGGCAGGCCCACGGTATAAAAGCGGCGTCTCGATCACACCGTGATCAGTCGTGAGGCGGCCGCGCCGCGCTTTCGAGGCGCGGTCGGTTCCAATCAGTTCGAACATTTGCGCTCAGGTTCGAGCGCCGGGATTGATTGGCAAATTCGGTCGGCGCAGGCCGAACGGGAAATCAGCCTCTTATCTGGCGCGCATCCAGCGACACCGAAACGATCACCCGACCCGAGATTCGCGATTAGGGTCTATTCCCCGGGCCGAACGATCCCGGCGAGGCTATGTTGCCATAGAGTTCTACCAGCATGTTTGTCGCTGGGTTGATGCCGGCGAAGAGGAGCCCGCGCCCGCGTTAAATCTTTTTCGTCACTAATCTCCACCGCGCCGCAGCCAGGAGGCTCACTGGCAGGAGCAGCCAGAAGCCAAAGAGTGTTTCCGGCACTGCGGATGGACCGCCCACCTGGTGAATATCGAGATTACGATAGGTGGCCTGGTCGCTTCCCAGCAAGCTCAGCTCCACGTATGCCGGCGGATCGTGCGGGTCGAAAGTGTAGTGAACCCAATCGGTTGGCCCATTAGTCGCTTCGAATAAACGCCTCGATGAAACCGTTCACAATCAGTTCCGCGACCACGCCACGCGCGAAGCTCAGTCGCGTTTGGTCCGCGCGATGAGCGCGTTCACTTTCTCGACGTAACCGGCGATGTCGCATTTTCGCTTGAGGCCGGCGGCGTTCATGTAGCGGATCATTCCGAAGATTTTGCGTTCGCTCCAGGGGCGATCGTGTTGGCCGAAAAGCCAGGCGACATTCGAGAAGGAATTCGCGTCGCGGCCGTCGAGAAAAAAGCGGTTGTTTAAGTAGAGCGCGGTGGCGTGTGCTTCCTCCGCGGTGCGGCTCCATTCGAGGATCTTCTTGCCCCAATACATCCGCATGTAGTTGTGCATGTAACCGGTGAAAACCATCTCGTTCATGGCCGCGTTCCAGTAGGGATCGTGGGTCGCGGCCTGCGCCAGCTGCGCGCGGTTGTAGAGATGCGGGCGGGGATCGCGCGCGTGTTTTGCCAGGGTTTTGCGTGACCAATCGGGGAGCGACTCGTAGCAATCGTAGCGCGGATTGAATTCGCACCAGTTCATCGCGAGCTCGCGCCTAACGAGTAGTTCTTCGATAAAACTTACGATGTTCTTTTGACTGGCGGCGGAATGTTTCTTCGCCTCCAGTGCGAGCCAGACCGGTGAGATCTGACCGAAGTGCAGATACTTGCTCATCTGCGAAACGTTGTCGGTCTCGGGATGATTTCGCGTCTCCACGTAACAGTGGAATTCGTCTCGGCAAAAATGCCGGAAAACCTTCTCCGCTTCGCGCGTTCCGCCGCGAAAATGTTCCGGCACCGGCGGGACGGTGCGGTCGAACTGGAGTTTGCCTAACAAGTCCTGCGGCTGGCGCCAATCGAGTCCGCGCGGCGCGAGGTTTAAGCTCTTCTTGCGCAACGTCACCTCACGCAACGGCCGCAAATATTTCGGCCAGAGCCGCGTCACTTTCGGCCGCAAAGTGCGTGCGGCGAACTCGCGTTTATCCGAGGCGACATTCACCGGCACGACCACATCGCTCTCCACTTGCACGACCGCGCAGCGCGCGCCTTTCGCCACTTCGGTGCGCCATGTTTTTTGCGGCCGGAGATAACCGCGATCGCACACGATCAGCGACGCCTTTCCGCCAAACTGCAACGCCACGTCCGCGGGCGGGCCGTGTTGCAAAACAAAACCGATCCCGCGTTTCTCCAGCGCCAGGCCGACATCGCGCAGACCATCGAGCATGAAACTATAATGGCGCGCGTTCGCCTCCGGGTAGTCGTCCATCAAACCGAAAACGACCAGCAACGGCTGCTGCAATTTGTTCGCCTGCGCGATCGCGTATTCGAGTGCGTGATTGTATTCCGCGCGCTGCGCCTGCTGCATCCAATAGAGAACGTAATCGCCATCGGCGATCTCGCATTCATTCAGCGGCGTGACGCGATCTGGATGAATCGGAGCCGCAGGCATCAAGTAGATAAACGCTTTCGCGCGGCTGACAGACGCCGCTGCGGATTCAGTCGTCGTCGCGCGGGATCGCGAATTCACGGCTTTGGCTCCTACCATTCGCGCCTTCGGACCTCAAGGCCACGCCCATTTGGTGAATCCGCCGCGCGGGCCCACTCGTAGTCTCGGCAACCTCTGCTGCCTATGTTCACCAAAATCGATTACCCATTTCTTCTTGCCACCTTCGCTAGCTTCGTCGCGAGCGTTGCTCTTTGGTTCCTGGTCGATCGCGACTACGGGGTCTTTGTAGGTCTCTGGGTGCCGAGCATTCTTGCCCTCTGGGTGGGCGTGCGGGTCGCGCTTCTCGCCGGCACGGTTTCGCGGATGAGAAAGAGTTGAGGCGCGATGGACTATGCCATTTGCATCTTTCTGCTTGGTTTGATTATCACCTTCGTGGTCATCGTCGGCCTCGCGCGTGCGGCCGAGTTTGCTAAGTCCGAATCCGCTGGTCGGCTGGAGCTGGATGCGATCCCGAAAGATTGGATCTCGCGCCGCCCGACGCAAAATGAAGTAAGTCAGAACAAAGGTGATGCGCCGCCGTTGCCGAGGGCGAAGCGCCTGATTCGATCACGCCAATGTGGTATGGGGGAGAATGTCCGAGCCAGTCGCCAATGCCATCGCTAGCGCGACTGAGCTCGTGGTGCGCTTCGGGAATCAGGCGGTCCTCGATCGTGCTACGTTGACGATTCTGGAAAACGAACGCGTCGGCCTGGTCGGACGCAATGGCTCCGGCAAGTCGACTTTTCTCCAGATCGCGGCCGGCGTGATGAAGCCGGATGGGGGCGAATACAATCCGCGGCGCGACCTCGTCACCGGCTACATGCCGCAGATGTTCGAACTCGATGAAAGCGCGACGGTGCATGCGAATATCCTGGCCGGCGCGCAGCGTGTTTTGGATTTAATCGAGGAGTATGAGCGGCTTCCGCCCGAAAGTGCGCGCAGCGGCATCGTGCTCGATCAGATCGGTCACTTCGATGGCTGGAGTCTCGAGCATCGAACGAAAAGCTTGATCACGAATCTGCACGCGCCGGATCCGGAACGTGTCGTTAGGCAACTTTCCGGCGGCGAGAAACGGCGGGTGGCTTTGTGCCGCGCGTTGCTGGCGCGGCCGGATTTTTTGATTCTGGATGAGCCGACGAACCATCTCGATACGGGCTCAATCGAATGGCTGGAGGATTTTCTCGCTCGTTATAACGGGACGTGTTTGTTCGTAACGCACGATCGTTATTTTCTCGATCGAATCGCGACCCGGGTGGTCGAGTTGTCGCGCGGAAAATTCTACAGCTACGACGGGAACTACACGGATTATTTGTTAGCGCGGGCGGAGCGTGCGGCGGTGGAGGAGATGCAGGAACACAAGCGGCAGAAGTTCTTGAAGCGCGAATTGGAATGGGTGCGGAAGGCGCCGCGGGCGCGGCGGACGAAGTCGGTCGATCGGGTCGAGCGCTACTTTGAAACGGCCGCGCAGGAGGCACCGGAAGCGGATCTCGACGTCGATCTGATTATCCCGCCAGCGCCGAAGCTGGCGAATCGCGTGATTGAATTGCGCGATGTCGGAATGGAACTCGGCGGGCGCGAATTATTCCGGAATGTTTCGCTCAATCTCGCGCCTAACGAGCGGTTGGGAATTGTCGGACGCAACGGGCTGGGCAAGTCGACGCTGTTGAAAATCATGTTGCGCCAGATCGAGCCGACGAGCGGCGAAGTGGAGATCGGTGCGCGCACAGAAATTAATTACGTCGACCAAAACCGACTGCTGCTGGATGATGCGAAAACGGTTTGGGAAGAAGTGGGCGAGGGGATGGAATACGTGCGGCTGGGCGAGGAGAACATCACGCTGCGCGGATATCTGCGCCGGTTTCTGTTCACCGAGGAGCGGATCAATACGAAGATTAATCAGCTCAGCGGCGGGGAGCGCAGCCGAGTTTTGCTGGCGAAGATTTTGAAGCGCGGCGGGAATGTTTTGATTCTCGACGAACCGACGAACGATCTCGATCTCGGAACGTTGCGCTTGCTGGAGGAAGCGCTGGTGGCGTTTGGCGGAAGCGTGATTGTAGTTAGTCACGATCGCTATTTTTTGAATCGCGTTTGCACCGCGATCCTCGCCTTCGAAGACGACGGCGGGCTGCGCTACTCGGTCGGTAATTACGATTATTATTTGGAGAAACGCGCGGCGGAGTTCGGCGCGGCCAGCTCGCCTAACGACACTTCGACCAGTCCGGCGGCAGGTGCGCCGCTCGCCGCGAAGCCGCGGAAGTTAAAATGGAAAGAGGAACGCGAACTCGAGGGAATCGAAGCGGCCATCCTCGCGGCCGAGAACGAAGTCGCGCGGATCGAAACGCTTTTTGCTGATCCGATGTTTTTCGCGGAACAGGGCGCGGAGTTCCCGAAGTTTGAAGCGGAACTGCGCGGAGCCCGCGCGCGGGTGGCGAGTTTGTATGGGCGCTGGCAGGAACTCGAAAAGCTGGCCAGCGTTTCGAGAAGCTCTGGTTAGGCGCGAAACATTTTTTCGAGTACGGGCCGCAATTTGGGAGAAAGAAATTCGTAGCCAACTTCGCGCAGGCGAACGGGGACGGCGCGCTGACCTTCGAGGGCGAGCGAACCTTCCGTGCCCAGGACAAAGGAACCAAGTTTAACCGCGGGCGCGGGCACTGGCGGGCTCCAGGGACGATGCAAAACGCCGCGAAGAATTTTCATGAACTCGGCGTTGGTCACCGGATTGGGCGCGGCCAGGTTGAAAGCGCCCTGCATCTTGTCGTGCGCCACGGCGTGCGCGAAAATCGCGGCGACTTCCGCGAGTTCGATCCAGCTGATGAACTGCCGGCCGGAGCCGGCGCGACCGCCGAGAAAAGCTCTCGTTAGGCGGGCGAGCACGCGGAGCATGCCGCCGTTTGGGGCGAGGACAATCCCGAGCCGGAACAAGACTTTGCGTAGATGGCGCGAGTCGATTTCGTGAAAAGCTTCCTCCCATTTCGCGCAAACTTCGGCGACGAAATCGGAACCGTGCGGCGTGTTTTCCGCGCAGATGCGATCGCCGCTGTTGCCGTAAATCCCGACGGCGCTGACTTGCAGGAAAACTTTCGGCGGGTTGGCGCATTCCTGAATCGCCTGGCCGAGGACGCGGACGGAGTCGACGCGCGAGGAGAGAATCTCGCTTTTGTTTTCGGCGGTGTGACGGCAATTAATCGACTTGCCGGTGAGGTTGACGAGGGCCTGCGCGTTTTCCAATTCTTTGGTCCACGGGCCCAAAGTTTTTCCGTCCCAGTGAACGAAGCGAACTTGCGCGCGCTCGCTGGATTGGCCGCGGGTGAGGACGACGACGGCGAAGTTTTCCGCGCGAAATTTTTCCTGCAAAGCTTCGCCAATAAAGCCACTGCCGCCGGCGATGATGATGGTGTTTTTCACGAGGTAATCACTCTTTCCACGCATTCGTCTATACGGTGGAAATTATTCTTGCGACGCGCATTTTCATTCCTATATTGCGCGCTCCCCGCATCAGGTGCGTGAGGAGTTTGACGCCGGCCTGAGCGGTTTTTTTGTCGCCCGAATCCTGAGATCGGGCGGCTCTTATTTTACAACGATGCCCACGATTAATCAGCTCATTCGCAAAGGACGAAAGAAAGTTTCGGTGAAATCCAAATCACCGGCGCTGAAGAATTGTCCGCAACGCCGCGGCGTTTGCACGCAAGTGATGACGCGGACGCCGAAGAAGCCGAACTCGGCTTTGCGCAAAGTGGCGAAGGTGCGTTTGACGAATGGCCAGGAAATCATAGCCTACATCCCCGGCGAAGGGCACAACTTGCAGGAGCACTCGATCGTGCTCGTGCGCGGGGGGCGCGTGAAGGATTTGCCCGGTGTGCGTTATCACATCGTGCGCGGAACGCTCGACAGCCTCGGGGTTGATGGACGGCGGCGGAGCCGTTCGAAGTACGGGGCGAAGCGTCCGAAAGCTGGTGCGGAAGCAGCCGCAGCGGCCGGCAAGAAGAAGAAATAATTTCAGCTTACTAATTAGTACGGAACCAGAATCACATGTCACGTCGGCGGAAAGTTTACAAAAAAGAGGAGAAGCTCGACTCGCGTTACGGCAGCGTCGCGGTCGCGCGTTTGATCTCGACAGTGATGAAGCGCGGGAAGAAGTCACTCGCGGAGCGGATCGTTTATACCGCGATCGATAAATCGCGCGAAGGTTCCGATGCGGTTGATCCGCTCGAGGTAGTTAATAAGGCGCTGGAGAATGTGCGCCCGCGTTTGGAAGTGAAGTCACGCCGCGTGGGTGGTGCGACTTATCAGGTGCCGATGGAAGTAACGCCGGCGCGCCAAGTCTCGTTAGCCATGCGCTGGATCGTGACTTACGCCGATAATCGTCGTGGCATGCCGATGGCCGATGCGCTCGCGGCAGAACTGAAAGACGCGGCGGCTGGTCAGGGCAACGCGATCAAGAAGCGCGACGACACGCACAAGATGGCGCAAGCGAATCGCGCCTTTGCTCATTTCCGTTGGTAACAAATTTTTTGGTCATGGCTACTGCGACTCTCGATAAACCCGCGACGACGAACCCGAATTCGCCGGACCGAAAGTTCCCGCTCGAAAAGACGCGGAACATCGGAATTGCTGCGCACATCGATGCCGGCAAGACAACGTTGACCGAGCGCATTCTTTTTTACACCGGCATGATCCACAAGATCGGTGAAGTGCATGAAGGCACGACCGTGACGGATTGGATGGAGCAGGAACGCGAGCGCGGGATCACGATTACTTCGGCGGCGACGACTTGCGCGTGGATGCAGAAGCCAGAGCCGGGCGTCTACAAGATGTATGACGGCATTAAGATGCGCGTGAACATCATCGACACGCCTGGTCACGTCGATTTCACTGCCGAGGTCGAGCGTTCCTTGCGCGTTCTCGACGGTGCAATCGCAGTGTTCGATGCGGTCGCCGGTGTGCAGCCGCAGTCGGAGACGGTCTGGCGTCAGGCGAACAAGTATCTCGTTCCGCGGATCGCCTTCATTAACAAGATGGACCGCGTCGGGGCGGACTTTGATGCGTCGATCGACTCGATGCACAAGAAGCTGGGTGCGAATGCCTGGCCGATTCTGATTCCGCTTGGGAAAGAAGACTACCTTAAAGGCCAGCTCGACGTCGTGAATCGCAAGGCGGTTTTTTATCTCGACGACGACTCGATGGGTTCGGTCTACGAAGTGCGCGACGTTCCGAAAGAGAACAAGGAGCAGGTCGAGAAAGCTTACGCGACGCTGGTCGAACAAATTTCAAACATCGACGACGAAATCGCCGAGGCGGTGCTCGAAGAAAAGGAAATCACGCCTCAGATGTTGAAGGCGGGAATCCGTCGTCAGACGATCGCGAACAGATTTGTTCCGGTGGTTGGCGGCTCTGCTTTTAAGAACAAGGGTGTGCAGTACTTGGTCGACGCGGTGATCGATTACCTACCGGGCCCGCTCGATATTCCGCCTGCGGTCGGCATGGAGCCGGACACGCACGAGAAGATGGAGGCGCCGACGGATGACAACGGCAAATTCTGTTCGCTCGCCTTCAAACTTTGGAGCGATCCGTTTGTCGGCAAGCTCGTGTTCTTCCGGGTTTACTCCGGTTCGCTTTCAAAGGGCGACAACGTTTACAACCCGCGCACGAACAAGCGCGAACGCATCTCGCGTTTGATCCAGATTCAGGCCGATAAACGGGAGGACATCGACACTTGTTACTCGGGCGATATCGCGGCCATCGTTGGAATTAAAAACATCACGACAGGCGATACTCTTTGCGACGAAGATTTCCCGATCCTGCTCGAGCCGCCTTCGTTCCCTGACCCGGTTATCTCGATGGCGATCGAGCCGAAAACGAAGCAGGACCAGGAGAAGATGGGCATCGCGCTGCAGCGCCTCTCTGAAGAAGATCCGACTTTCAAAGTCTTCACGCATGAAGACACCGGTCAGACGATCATCGCCGGAATGGGCGAACTGCACCTCGAAATCATTCGCGATCGGATGCTGCGCGAATTCAAAGTGGACGCTAACGCGGGCAAACCGCAGATCGCTTATCGCGAAACCATCACCGCGCCGGCGGATGGCGAAGGCAAGTTGATCAAGCAATCAGGCGGCCGCGGTCAGTACGGCCACGTCATCATCAAGGTTCAGCCTAACGAGCGTGGCAAAGGCATCACGGTCGAGAACAAGGTCGTCGGCGGAAACATTCCCAAGGAATACATCCCGGCCTGCAAAAAAGGCATCGAAGAAGCGATGCTCAACGGCGTCATCGGCGGCTATCAGGTGATCGATGCCAATGTCGATATCGTGGACGGCTCGTATCACGACGTCGATTCGAACGAAATGGCGTTCAAACTCGCGGCGATCTTCGCGGTCAAGGACGCTTTCAAGAAGGCGAAGCCGATTTTGCTCGAGCCGATCATGAAGGTCGAGAACGCGACGCCGGAAGAATATCAGGGCGATATCATGGGCGATTTGAATCGCCGCCGCGGCAAAATCGGCAGCATCGAAGTGAAGGGCAACCTCACCATGGTCCAAGCGGAAGTTCCGCTCGCGGAGATGTTCGGTTACGCGACCGCAATCCGTTCACTTTCCAAAGGCCGTTCGAGTTACTCGATGGAGCCGTCACACTTTGAACAAGTCCCGCAGCAGCTCGTCGCGGCCGTGCTCGACCAGAAGGAAACCAAGTAATGGCTAGCGGGCAACGTATTCGCATTCGTTTGAAAGCATTCGATCATCGAATGCTCGATCAGTCCGCGGTCGACATCGTCGAGACCGCGAAGCGCACCGGTGCGCGCGTGGCCGGACCGATTCCGCTCCCGACTTTGATCGAGAAATTCACGGTTAACCGTTCCCCGCACGTCGACAAAAAGTCGATGGACCAATTTGAAATCCGGACCCACAAACGCCTGCTCGACATCATCGAGCCGACCGCCAAAACGGTGGATGAACTGAAGAAGCTCAACCTCCCGGCGGGCGTGGATATCACGATCAAGATTTAGCGCCCGAGCGCCGGAAACATTTGCAAGCCCACCATCATGAGCATCGGACTTTTAGGAAAGAAAATCGGCATGACCAGCATCTACGATGCGAACGGTCGGCTGCGTCCGGTGACTGTGGTCGCGGCGGGCGATAACGTTTTGCTGCGCCGCTTGACCGCGGAGAATGACGGCTACTCGGCGATCAAGGTCGGCTTCGACGTGCAGAAGGAGTCGCGGGTGAACAAGGCGCTCCTCGGTGAATTCGCTGTGGTTAGTTCTGAGCCGAAGAAGCTGATGCGTGAGTTTCGTCTCGAGGAAGATGCGCCGGAAGGCGAGATCAATTTAAGCGTCACGCAATTTTCGGAAGGCGACTGGGTCGATGTCATCGGGCGCTCCAAGGGTAAAGGTTTTCAGGGCGTGATGAAGAAGCACAACTTCCATGGCCAGGGCGCGTCGCACGGTTCCAAGACGCACCGGCGTAACGGCGCCATCGGCAATCGTTCGACCCCTGGCCGCGTCTTCAGGAACATGGGCATGCCGGGTCACATGGGTGACGAACGCGTGACCGTGCAAAACCTCCAGGTGCTGCAGGTGCGCGAGAACGAAAAAATCATTTTGATCAGCGGCGCGGTGCCCGGTGCGAACGGCAGCTATGTAGTCGTTAGGCCGGCAATCAAGAAGCCGGCAACGACAGCGGGAGAAGCGAAATGAGCGCGAAAGTTTTCACCGCAACAGCCGCCAAGGACGCGAAGTTCGTCCTAATCGAAAACGGCCGCGGCACCCAGGCCTTGCATGACGCGGTGGTGGCGATGCGGGCCGCGCGTCGTTCCGGTTCCGCGAACACGAAAACGAAGGCGGAAGTGAACCTTTCCGGCGCGAAACCGTGGCGGCAAAAAGGCACTGGCCGCGCGCGCGCCGGTTACAAATCTTCGCCGATCTGGCGTGGCGGCGGCGTGGTCTTCGGACCGAAGCCGCGGGATTACACGAAGAAAATTTCCAAATCGACTCGCCGGCTGGCCTTCCAGAAAGCACTGAGCGAACGGATCAACGCGGGCGACATTCTCACCCTCGACACCTTTGCGGTGAAGGAAGCGAAGACGAAATCATTCCTCAGCCTTCTCGGCGAGCATACCGACGCGAAAACGGTCCTCATTCTTTCGGACGCGTTCGATGAGAACACCTACCGCGCAGCGCGCAATGTGAAACCGGTGCTGCTCGCGACCGCGACCGATGTGAACACGGAGCAGTTGCTCGCGTTCGACAAAATTCTCGTGACCGAGAAAGCCCTCGACGTACTCGCCGGAAGGACCTCGAAGTAATGCACGAACATTTCGACATCATCCAAACCGCTTCGTTGACCGAGAAGTCTTCGCTCCTGAGCGAGAAGCTGAACAAGTATGTCTTCCGGGTGAGCCCGCGAGCGAACAAAGTTCAGATCAAGAACGCGATCGAAAAGCTTTTTAACAAGAAGGTCGTGGCGGTGAACACGGCGAATTACGCCGGCAAGAAGAAGCGCGAACGGACCGCGAACTTCGGCCGCAAAGCGCATTGGAAAAAAGCCATCGTGACCCTGAAGGAAGGCGAGAAGATCGACCTCGTCTAACAAGTTATGGCCATCCGCAAATATCGCCCACTCACTCCGACGCTGCGTTTTAAGACGCTGCCGACTTTTGAGGAAATTACCAAGTCGAAGCCGCACAAAAGCTTGACCGAAGTCAAGAAACGCAGCGGCGGCCGGAACAACAAAGGCCGGTTGACCTCGCGCCACATCGGCGGCGGTCACAAGCAGAAGTACCGCAAGGTTGATTTCAAACGCCGCAAGCATGGCTTGGCCGCGGAAGTGATCGGGATAGAATACGATCCGAATCGCACCGCGCGGATCGCGTTGATTAAGTACAGCGATGGCGAGATGAGCTACATCCTTGCGCCGGACGGGTTGCGCGCTGGAGCGAGGGTCATGTCCGGACCGACTGCCGCGCCTGATCTCGGCAATTCACTTCCCTTGAGTGCGATTCCGTTGGGCGCGAATATTCACAACATTGAAATCGCGCCTGGCCGCGGCGGACAGATCGCGCGGAGCGCGGGTCAGCAGGCGACGTTGAGCAACCGCGAGGCCGGTTATGCTTTGGTGAAATTGCCGTCTGGCGAGATCCGCCGGATCCACGACACCTGCGTCGCGACGATTGGCCAGGTGAGCAACGTCGATCACATGAATGTGGTTAGCGGCAAGGCCGGTCGTTCTCGTTGGAAGGGTATTCGGCCGACGGTGCGCGGCATGGTCATGAACCCGATCGATCACCCGAACGGTGGCGGCCAGGGAAAATCCAAGGGTGGTGGCGGACGCCAGCACCTAACGAGTCCCTGGGGTCAGTTGGCCAAGGGATTTAAGACCCGCGCGAAGCACAAGCCGAGCGACCGGTTCATCATGCAGGACCGCCGGGTTAGCCGGAAAAAGTAATTTGTTATGGGTAGATCGCTGAAAAAAGGACCATTCGTCGAACCGTATCTTCTCGAGAAAATCGAGAAGATGAATGTGGGGGTGAAGAAGCCGATCAAAACCTGGTCGCGCCGCTCGATGGTGACGCCTGATTTCGTCGGGCATACCTTCATGGTGCACAACGGCAAAACTTTTACTTCGGTCTTCGTGACCGAGAACATGGTTGGTCACAAACTCGGCGAGTTTTCGCCGACGCGTATTTTCAAGAAGCACGGTTCGCATACGGCGAAGGTGACGAAGTGAGGTGAATTTTCGATTTTCGTTTTTTGTCGCGCGATGGCCTGTCTGGGCCCTCGTTAGGCGAACATCGGTGATCGTGTTAATCGGGAGCGTCTGGTCAGCCGGAGAGCTGATGGCGCAAGGGAATAGTTCTTTGACGGAATCTAATATGAGTGAGTTGCGCCAGCAGCTCGCGGTGCAACGTGAGTCGGGACAGACGTTGACCGAGAGTTTGGCGGAATCGAATGCCGAGGCGGAATTGTTTCGCCGGAAGTATTCGGATCTGCAGCTGCGGATGGAAGCGCTCGGGATCGAAGCGGCCAGCAAGGACCGATCGAAACTGGAGCAGCGTCTGTTGCACGCGGTTAGTGATTTAAAGTTGGCGCAACAGGAGCGCGCGCAATACCGCGACCAGATGCTGCGGCTGACGGAAGCGATGTTGAGTCTGCTCAAGACTTCCACCGGCGGCGACGCGAAGGCGCGCGCGGAAGTGGAAGCGCAGGTGCGAGCGTCGAACGCATTGGTCGCGAAAGTGACGGGCGCGACGGAAGCGGCGCCCGGACTGATGGACGGCAGCGTGGTCAGCGTGAAGGACGAGTGGTCGTTAGTCGTGGGCAACCTTGGCGAACGCCAAGGAGTGAAAATCGGGATGCCGCTGCGGGTGATGCGCGATGGACGTTTGATCGCGACCCTGCGCGTGGTGGATGTGCGCCAGCGAATTTGTGGAGCGGTGATTCAGGCAATGGATTCTGGGAAAGAGAAAATAAAGGTAGGCGACCGGCTGCAAGCCGACGCCCGCCAGGATGTGAGTTTAAAATAAATGGAAGTTAAATCGACATATCGCTACGCGAAGATCTCGGCCTTCAAGGTCCGGGAAGTGACGCGTGCTATCCAGGGCCTGCCGGTTTCGGCAGCGCTCGATCTTTGCGCGTTCAGTCCCAAGAAGGCGGCCGGTTTGATCAACAAGACTTTGAAGAGTGCGGTCGCAAATGCGGAGAACAACGCGAACCTGCGGGTCGATGGTTTGGTGGTTAAGGAAGCGACTGTCGGCGAAGGCCCGACGATGAAGCGGATGATGCCGCGCGCACGCGGAAGTGGCAGCCGCATCCTGAAACGCACCAGCCACATCCGGATCATTTTGACGGACGAGATCGAAATCAAACGCCGGGACAAGAAGAAGGTCGGCAAGAGCAAGGCGGCCGGGCGAAAGAAAGCCGCCGCGAAGACGACTCGTGCGAGCGAACCGAAGGCCGCGGCTTCCGAGCCTAACGAGCAGAAAGCAGAAAGCTAATTCATGGGCCAGAAAGTTAATCCAATCGGTTTCCGTCTCGCGGTCAATCGCGACTGGCGTTCGCGCTGGTACGCCAATCCGCAGGAGTTGCCCGGCTTCCTTCATAGCGACATCCAGATCCGGAATTACGTGAAGAAGAAGCTGCAGTTCGCGGCGGTCGCCAAGATCGTCATCGAGCGCGCCTGGAATAGCATCCGCGTGACCATTCACACGGCGCGTCCTGGCATCGTCATCGGACGCAAAGGCGCGGAGATCGAGAAGATGACCGAGGAAATCTCGAAGATGGCGCAGGGCAAACAGATCAAGATCGACATCCAGGAAATCAAGACACCGGAGCTCGATGCGCAGCTCGTGGCCGAGAACGTCGCGCTCCAGATCGAGCGCCGTATTGCTTATCGCCGCGCGATGAAAAAAGCGGTGCAGATCGCGATGGATTTTGGCGCGCAAGGGATTCGTTTGCGCAGCTCGGGGCGTCTGAATGGCGCGGAAATTTCGCGCTCGGAATGGTATCGCGAGGGCAAGGTTCCGCTGCACACACTGCGGACACCGATCGATTACGGCTTCGCGGAAGCGAACACCGTTTACGGAAAGATCGGCGTGAAATGCTGGATCTGTAAGAAGGAAGAAGCGCCGGCCGAACAGCCGCAATCCTCTGTCCCGCCGCCACCGGCTCCCGCGGAAGTTTAATTTTTTTTTGAGGAAACACTGTCATGCCATTGATGCCCAAACGCGTAAAGTACCGGAAGACCCAGCGGGGCAGCCGCAAGGGAACGGCTTCGCGCAATCTCCGGATCGACTTCGGCGAGTTCGGCCTGCAGACGCTCGAGCGCGCCTGGATAACGAACACGCAAATCGAAGCGGCCCGTGTCGCCTTAACCCGCAACATGAAGCGCAAAGGCAAATTGTGGATCCGGATTTTCCCGGACAAATCCGTGACCTCGCGCCCGCCAGAAACCCGCATGGGTAAAGGCAAAGGCGCGCCCGAATATTGGGTCGCGACCGTGAAGCCGGGAAACATTCTGTTTGAACTCGATGGCGTGACCGAGGCGGTTGCGCGCGAGTCGCTGCGACTAGCGGCGGACAAATTACCGGTGCGGACGAAGTTCCTCACCCGCCACCACGTGGCTGCCTAACGAGACATGAAATTTAAAGAGATTAAGGAGATGACCTCCGACGAACTGGTGACGAAGAAACGCGATCTTCGCCAGGAGAGCCTGCATCTGCGTTTGCAACAGCAGAGTGGACAGCTCGAACAGCCGAGCCGTTTGCGGTTGTTGCGCCGGCAGGTGGCGCAGTTGGAAACCGTGCTCTCGGAGCGCGCCCAGAAAAAGGGAAGCAAGTAATTTATGGCCGAAGGAACTGAAGAGCAGACCGCGACGACGACTGCCGAAACGGCGGAAGCGAAACGCGGGACGCGCAAGACGCGCACCGGCGAAGTGATTTCGAGCGGGATGAACAAGACGATCGTAGTCCAATCGGTGACCCGTGTGCCGCACGCGAAGTTCGGCAAGATCGTGAAGCAGAAGAAGAAATTTTACGCGCACGACGAAGAGAATAAGGCCAAGACCGGCGACACCGTCCGGATCATGGAAACGCGCCCGCTGAGCAAATTAAAGCGCTGGCGGCTGGTCGATGTGGTCGCGAAGTAATTCGGTTTAACGAAAGTAAATTTATGGTCTACATCAGATCCAGACTCGACGTGGCGGATAACAGTGGCGCGCGCATGGCCACGATGATCGGCGTCATCGGCCAAGGCACGAGCCAGTGCGCCGGGATTGGTGACGTCATTACCGCGAACGTCAAAGAAGCGAGCCCGAACGGGACGGTAAAAAAGGGCGAAGTTGTCCGTGCGGTTTTGGTGCGCACGCGTCAGCCGATCAAGCGCCAGGACGGTTCCGTCCTCCGTTTTGATAACAACGCGATCGTTATCATCGATAAAGATTTGAACCCGCGCGGGACTCGCATTTTCGGGCCGGTCGCACGTGAATTGCGCGAGCGCAATTTCATGAAAATCGTTTCGCTCGCTCCGGAAGTTTTATGAACCGAATCAAACTCCACGTCCGCAAGGGCGACCAGGTGGAAGTGATCTCGGGGAACTTTAAGGGTTCCAGCGGGAAGGTGCTCGAAGTGATCGCGCGCAAAGAGCGCGTGCTTGTGGAAGGCGTGCGCATGATCAAAAAACATTTGCGCAAGTCGCAGGATAATCCGCAGGGCAAAATCGCGGAACGTGAAGGCCCGATTCACATCTCGAATGTAAAGGTGCTGGAGCGCGCGGAGCGGAAGGACAAGAAAGAGAGGAAAGTTAAGGCGACCAAGCCGAAGGCCGAGAAGAAGAAAGCGCCTGCCAAAAAGAAGTCGGCGAAGGAAGAGGCGTAAGCGATGAAAAACGAATTTTACGACGACTACAAAAATCGCGTGATCCCTGCGCTCCAAAAGGAGCACGGGTATAAGAACGTGAATCAAATTCCAAAGGTCGAGAAGGTGGTGATCAACACTTCTATCGGCTCACAATCCGATGTGAAGCAGGCGCTGGAAGATGCGAAAGCAGAACTGGCGTTGATCAGCGGACAGAAACCGGCGGAGACGCGCGCGAAGAAAAGCATCGCGAATTTCAAACTGCGCCAGGAACAGGCGATCGGCGCCAAGGTCACCCTTCGCGGCGCGCACATGTATGAATTTCTCGAGCGCCTGATCAAAGCG
Organism: Chthoniobacterales bacterium; assembly: GCA_051005695.1. Taxonomy (GTDB): domain Bacteria; phylum Verrucomicrobiota; class Verrucomicrobiia; order Chthoniobacterales; family UBA10450; genus JACCTI01. The sequence goes on from JBPCJC010000069.1 coordinate 24,805, forward strand.
GCGCTCCCGCGCATCCGCGATTTTCGCGGGGTTTCGCCGAAGGCCTTCGACGGCAATGGCAACTACACGTTAGGCGTTTCCGATCAATCGATCTTCCCGGAAGTGGAGCTCGACAAAATCAAGCGTAACATCGGTTTTGATGTTACCATCGTCACCACCGCGAAAACGAACGAGGAAGCCAAATCGCTTTTGAGCGAAATGGGAATGCCGTTCAGCGATCGCAAAAAGCCGGTCGCAGCCGCTGCGGCCTAATTTTCCATGAGCACCGTTACCGATCCTATTGCCGACCTTCTCACCCGCGTGCGCAACGCCGCGGCCACGCAGAAGCACGAGATGTTTGTCCCTTACTCGAAGATCAAATCCGAGATCGTGCGGATTTTGAAGGAGGAAGGTTACATTACCGATTACTCGTTAGACAACGAAGCGGCGCATCCGCGGATCAAGATCACGAACAAGATCGCCAATCGCACGAGTGCGATCACCGGCTTGAAGCGCGTCAGCCGCCCGGGCTTGCGGCGTTACGTCGGCGCGCAGGAAATTCCGCGCGTTCTCGGCGGGATGGGGGTTTCAATTCTTTCGACTCCGCGGGGGATTTTGTCCGGGCGCGAAGCGAAGAAGCAAAACGTGGGAGGCGAGCTGCTGGCTTACATCTGGTAGGCAGGCACTGAATTTTTTTATGTCACGGATTGGAAATAAAGCAGTCGAGATTCCCGACAAGGTGAAGGTGAACATCGGCAAAGATGGCGCCGTCGCAGTCGAGGGACCGAAGGGCAAACTGAATTGGACCCTGCCGCGCGACATCACCGCGAGCGTGGCCGACAATCGCGTCTCGATCGCGCGCAATGCCGAGACTCGTAGTTTGAAGGCGCTGCACGGACTTTCGCGCAGCCTAGTCAACAACATGGTGCAGGGCGTGAGCACGGGATTCACCAAGGACCTGATCATCGAAGGCGTCGGCTTCAAAGCCGCGGTTCAGGGTTCAATCCTGAACATCAGTCTCGGATTTTCGCACCCAATCCTTTTCCCGATTCCCGAAGGAATCAAAATCATCGTCGCGGAAAATACCAAGATCAGTATTTCCGGGATCGACAAAAAACTGGTTGGTCAGGTCGCGGCCGACATTCGGCGTTATTATCCGCCCGAGCCTTACAAGGGCAAAGGCGTGCGATACGCCGGCGAAGTAATTCGGCGCAAGGAAGGCAAGACGGTTCAGTAGTATGAAGAACGACCGCAAACAAATCAGGCATCGCATTCATACTCGGATTCGGAAACGGGTCAGTGGCACGGCGGAACGTCCGCGCCTCGCGGTCCATTTTTCCGGCAAGCATGTTTACGCGCAGGTGATCGACGACGATGCCGGCCACACTTTGGCTGCCGCTGGCACGACCGAAGAAGCGCTTACCACGAAGGGCAAAGCAGCAGCGAACTTGGCCTCCGCGCAGAAGGTCGGCAAAGCGGTCGCGGAACGTTTGCTCGCGAAGAAGATCGACAAAGTCATCTTTGATCGGGGCGGATTTCTTTATCACGGCAAAGTGAAAGCTCTCGCAGATGCGGCCCGCGAAGGCGGCCTCAAATTTTAGAAACACATGGCACAACAGCACGGCGGCGGAAGACGTCAGGAACGTCACACAGATAAAAGTTCGGCAGCGCGCGGAGACACCACTGAGAAGGTCGTGTTTATCAATCGTTGCGCGAAGGTGGTGAAAGGCGGCCGGCGTTTCAGCTTTAGCGCGCTCATCGTGGCCGGCGATCACGACGGCAAAGTGGGCGTCGGTTTCGGCAAGGCGAACGAAGTTGCGGAAGCAATCCGCAAAGCTTCCGAAGCGGCGCGCAAAGGCATGGAAACGATGTCCGTTTTCGGAAATACCATTCCGCACGAGACCATCGGCGAGTTTGGCGGCGGACGGGTGCTGCTGCGTCCGGCTTCGCCGGGAACGGGAGTCATCGCCGGCGGGGGCGTGCGTGCGGTCGTCGAAGCGGTCGGGATTCGCGACGTCCTCGCGAAGTCGTTAGGCTCGAGCAATCACGCGAATGTGGTCAAGGCCACGATCGAAGCGCTCCGTGGTCTGCGCCGGAAAGATGAGATTTTCAAGACTCGCGGAATTCGCCCGACGAACCACGATGCTGACGGAAAGGCTGAGCAGTCATGATTCGTCTGCACAATTTGAAACCGCGACCCGGTGCGAAACATCGCACCAAGCGCCTGGGCATCGGCGAGAGTTCCGGTCACGGCAAGACCAGCGGCAAAGGCCACAAGGGGCAAAAGGCGCGTTCCGGCGGCAGCATTCGCCTTGGCTTTGAAGGCGGACAAATGCCGCTGATTCGGCGCTTGCCGAAGCGTGGGTTCAACAACAAGCGTTTCCATAAAAACTACGCGATCATCAATCTCGACGATTTGAATTTGTTTAAAGCCGGCACGGAGATCAATGAAGAGATGTTGCGTGAATCGAAGATGATTCGCGGGAACGTGGTTGGTCTGAAGGTCCTTGGCGGCGGCGAGCTCAAGCATGCACTCTCGATCGAGGCGCACAAAGTGAGTGCTTCCGCGCGGACAAAAATCGAGGGTGCGGGCGGAACCATTACCCTCCGCGAAGTGAAACGCCTCGAGAGCCCGCGTTTCCCGGCGGAGGCAAGTCCCGCGCTCGAAGCGAAAAGAGCCGGCACGCCAGCGAAGAAGAAACCGGCAAAAAAAGCCGCGGCGAAAAAATCTTCCAAAAAGAAGAGCTAGTGCAGAGCGGCTCGAGGAAAGTTTAGGCGATGGTTTCCGCGTTCCTTAATTCGGTCAAGATTCCGGAACTCCGCCGGCGGATTCTTTTCACTCTCGCGGTCATCGTGATCGTGCGCTTGGGCGCGGCGATCAGCACACCGGGAGTAAATCCGGCGGTCTTGCACGAGTGGTTCCGGAGCGCGATGTCGCAAAGTTCCGGCGGCGGCGTGGCTGCGCTCTTTAATTTGTTCAGCGGCGGCGCGCTCGAGAATTGCGCCATCTTCTCGTTAGGCATCATGCCTTACATCAGCGCGTCGATCATGCTGCAGCTTTTGACCGCGGTCATCCCGCAGCTCGGGCGCCTGGCGCGCGAGGACGGCGGCCGGCAGAAGATCATGCAATACACGCGCTACGCGACAGTGGCGTTGTGCATTGTGCAGGGTTACCTCCTGGCGGTTTCGTTTCAACATCCGGAGTCTTACCAGACGATGCTCCCTGGCATCATGGACACGGTTAATCACCTCGGCATCCCGCTGGTCGCTGATCTCGGGATTACCTTCCGCATTGTCACCGTGCTGACGCTGACCTCGGGCACTTTGTTTTTGATGTGGCTCGGCGATCAAATTACCGAGCGCGGCATCGGCAACGGTATTTCGCTCATCATTACGGTCGGCATCGTGGCGCGCTTGCCCGCCGCGCTCGCGCAGGCTTGGAAAACTTTTGTTCCTTCGGGCGACAACGCCAGCCAGGTCAATCCGGCGGTCCTGGTTTTGATGATCGCGTTTCTCTTTATCGTCATCGCCGCGGTCATCGCGGTCACTCAAGGCGTGCGCAAAATCACGGTGCAATACGCCAAGCGCGTGGTCGGTCGAAAGATGTACGGCGGGCAGACGCAATACATGCCGTTGAAAGTGAACTACGCGGGCGTGATGCCGATCATCTTCGCGTGGGCGTTGCTTCTTTTTCCAACCACCATCGTCGGAATGGCTTTCCAAAACAGTCGCACCGCGCGGACGATTTCCGACGCGCTGGCGCATGGGTGGCCGCACTACGTCGTCCTGGCGTTGATGATTTTCTTCTTCAGTTATTTCTGGGTGGCGACGCAATTCCAGCCGTCGCAAATCGCGGATGACCTGAAGAAATACGGCGGTTACATTCCGGGCGTGCGTCCGGGTAAACCGACATCGGAGTTTCTCGATTTCACGATGACGCGGCTCACTTTTGCGGGCGCGATTTTCCTCACGCTGATCGCGATTCTGCCGAGCTTGCTCAGCCAAGGGCTGAACGTTCCCACGATTACCGCGCAATTTTTCGGCGGCACCAGTTTGCTGATTATCGTCGGCGTCATGCTCGACACCATGCGGCAGGTGGAAACGCATTTGATCCAGCGCCATTACGACGGGTTCCTTCGCAAAGGCCGCATCCGCGGTCGCTTTGATCGTTCGTCCTACAATCGTGGGGAAGCAGCTCCGCAGACGACGCTGATGTGGCTTTATGTCGGGATCGCGGTGCTGGTGATCGGCGGGGTGGCGATTTTCGTTTACGGGCGCTAGTGAAAAGGCGTCTCGTGCTCTTGGGTGCGCCGGGTTCCGGAAAAGGAACCCAGGCGGAAATGATCACCCGCCAGTTTGGAATTCCGGTGACGTCGCCGGGCGCAATTCTGCGCCGCGAGCGTGATCTCGGAACCGCACTCGGGATCGAAACCGCGGAAGCAGCGCAGCGCGGCGATCTCGTCCCCGACAAAATCATTGTGGCGTTGATCGAAGACTGGCTGCGTCTGCACGGCGGTCATGGGTTTGTTTTCGACGGCTTCCCGCGCACGATTCCGCAGGCGGAAAGTCTGCAGACGATTCTGACGCGCTTGAAGACGCCGCTCGATCTGGCGATTTGGCTGGAAGTAACGGAGCAGACGGTGAGCGACCGTATTTCCACTCGTTTGCAATGCCAGGCCTGCGGTTTCACCACCAGCGAGAAAAGCGCCGTCTTTGCGGAGCGGCCAGTTTGTCCATATTGCGATGGACCACTCGTTAGGCGAACGGATGATGACCTGGCAGTGTTGCGCCATCGGCTGGAAGAATTTCACGCCAAGACCGAACCGCTCGCGGCTTTCTACGGGAATTTTAGCGCCCTGCGTCGAATCGACGGCAACCGCGATCGCGATGAAGTTTTTGCGGAGATTTCGCGCCTGATCCAGACGGCATGATCCCAATCAAGACCGGCAAGGAGATCGACAAAATGCGGCGAGCCTGCCGCACCGCGAGCGAAGTTCTCGAGCGCGTCAGCGAGCTGGTGCGACCGGGAGTTTCGACCAAGGAAATCGACGAAGCCGCCGCCGACTTGATGCAGGAAGCGGGCGTGAAGAGCGCGTTTCTCGGTTATCGCCTTGGTCATCGCGTGTTCCCCGGCAACATCTGTATCTCTTTGAACGACGAGATCGTCCACGGCATCGGCAGCCAGCGGCGGGTGCAATATGGCGACATCGTCAAACTCGACATCGGCGTTGTCCAGGACGGTTGGGTGGGAGACACGGCCGCGACCATTCCGGCGGGGATGATCGATGCGCGCACCGAAAAACTTTTGCTGGTCACAGAGAACGCTCTGCGCCGGGCGATCGAGTTCGCCTTCGAAGGCACGCGGCTCGGAGATCTTTGTTCTGCGATCGAACAGGAAGCGGTCGGAAACGGTTTTTCGGTCGTGCGGGAATTTGTCGGCCACGGTGTCGGCCGAAAGCTGCACGAAGAACCGCAGGTGCCGAACTACGGCAAACCCGGGAGTGGCCCGCGTTTGAAAGCGGGCATGACGCTGGCGATTGAACCGATGATCAATTCCGGGACCGCTTCGGTGCGTTTGTTAGACGATGGCTGGACAGTCTGCACTGCCGACGGCATGGCCTCGTCGCATTTCGAACACACGGTCCTGATCACGAAAGACGCGCCGGAAATTTTGACCCTGCGCGGCAAGCCGCAGTTGAAATCGTGACGAGGTTTTCCGAGATCGTCGCGCACCGCGTGGAATCGCCGGTTGCCACTGGAAAAACTTCTGCTAGAAGTTCCAGCTTACGATTTGTCGACGGGGCGAAAGACGTTTCGCCAGCAGTGACATCGCGGAGGTGATCTCCGCGTTTTTCGTCTCTTGGAATATGAAAGTTCGACCCTCAGTTAAAAGACTTTGTGTAGCGTGCAAGATCGTGAAGCGCAAAAATGTTGTGCGCGTTATCTGCACTAACCCGCGTCATAAACAGCGCCAGGGCTAAGGAGATTTATGCCGAGATTACTTGGAGTTGAAATTCCGTCGGAGAAACGCATCGAGGCGTCCCTCACGTACATTTACGGGATCGGGCCCACGACCTCGAAGCGCATTCTCGACCAGACCAATATCGACCCGAATCTGCGTGCAAAGGATCTCACGCCGCAGCAGTTGAACGACATCATCCACGCGATCACCGGCAACAAGCTTTTGATCGAGGGCGATCTCCGCCGGGAATTGCAGAGCAACTTGAAACGCTTGCAGGCGATCAATTGTTATCGCGGCATCCGCCATCGGCGCGGCCTTCCGGTTCGTGGTCAGCGGACCTCGACCAATGCGCGCACCCGCAAAGGCCCGCGCAAGACGGTCGGGGTGATTCGGAACAAGGACGCAAAAGCCGGCAAGACCTAGGCCGCGGAGTTTAACTACAGCATTTAGACATGGCAGAATCAGACGAGAAAAAACCGGCGAAAGAGCCGGCCGAGAAAAAAGCGAAGGCGCCGAAGAAAGCCGAAGCCGCCGCCGCCACTGCGCCGGAAGCGCCGGCTGGAAGTTCCAAAGGAGAATCCGCGCCGCCCGAACCCATCGCAGCGCCCGCCGCTGCCGAAGGATCAGTTACCCCGGCAGCGCCCGCAGCAGCCAAGCCCGCGAAAAAGGCCAAGTCCAAGAAAGAAGAACCTGCGGCGGAGCCGGTGAAGGAAAATCTTTCGCTCGATCCGAACGACGTCGAGAAGCCGAAGATCATCAAGGCCAAGGGCAGCAAGAATGTCCACACCGGGATCGCGCACGTTCTCTCCACTTTTAACAACACCATCGTCACTATCACCGACTTGAACGGAAACGTCATCGGCTGGTCGAGCGCGGGTAAGGTTGGTTTCAAAGGCTCTCGCAAAAGCACCGCTTACGCCGCCCAGATGGTCGCGCAGGATGCCTCGCGCCAAGCAATGGGTCACGGACTCAAAGAAGTCGAAGTCCTCGTTAGAGGACCGGGCGCTGGTCGCGAATCCGCGGTGCGTGCGCTTCAGGCGATCGGGCTCGACCTCACCGTCATCCGCGACGTCACGCCGGTGCCGCACAATGGTTGCCGCCCGCCGAAACAGCGCCGCGTCTGATCTTCCGTTTTTAACTTCATCCCTTTTTTTCATGGCCAGATATACCGGACCGAAAACCAAAGTTAGTCGTCGCTATGGCGTGCCTCTTTTTGGACCCGCGAAAGCTTTAGAGCGGAAAAATTATCCGCCGGGAATGCATGGGCCGAAGGGTTCGCGTCGGAAACAATCCGATTACGCCGTTGCGCTCGGCGAAAAGCAAAAACTTCGGTATCAGTACGGGCTGCTCGAAAAACAATTCCGCCGGATTTTTCAGACCGCGCTGCAGAAGCGCGGCGTCACCGGCGAAACGCTTCTGCAGTTGCTTGAGACTCGGCTCGACAACGTGGTCTTTCGTCTCGGCCTCGCGAACACCCGCAGCGGCGCGCGCCAGTTGGTTTCGCATGGGCACGTCCAGGTCAACGGCAAGAACGTCAACATCGCTTCCTACAACGTGAAGGCAGGCGACGAAGTCACGATCAAGGACAAACCGAAATCGCGCCAGCTGGCCTTGCGCAACCTCGAGCTCACTCAGATTGCGCCCGTGCCCGATTGGCTGGTGGCCAACCGAGACGCGCTCAGCGGCAAAGTTTCGCGCATTCCCGCGCGTGACGAAATGCAGCCGATGGTTAACGAGCAGTTAATCGTCGAGTTGTATTCCCGCTAACTCGCAGCGAGGAAGTCGAGCGCCTTATCGTAGCTCCGGCGTTGCAGATAATGCCGCAGTTGCGGATCGATCGACCGCGGCAGTCCGGATTCGAGCTGCTCGATTTTTTCTGAGACGGCTTTTAGTCGATCCATGTGCCGAGCCTGATCGCGCCGGCTTTCTTCATCAGCGATGATCGCGCGGCGTTCGCGCAGGGCCGCGGCCAGCGCGGAAAAAGCTTCGTCCATGGAAAAGCTTGAAACGCGCGCGGCTTTCGCGCAAGCGTCCACTCATGCCCGACACGGTTGCCCCCAAACGAATTTTAATCGTCGACGATGATGTCGGGCTGATGCGCGTGACGCGCGAAGCGCTCTCGTCATTTCTGGTTTGCGAGGTCGATACCTCGCCCAAACCGGAATACGGTTTCGAGCTGGCGCTGAAAAAATCCTACGACCTGCTGATCTTCGATTTCTCAATGCCGATGATCGACGGTGCGATGCTTTTTTTCCTGATCGGGAAAGTCTACGACAATTCTCGACCGCCAAAAACGGTCCCGCCCCTCTTGCTGATGTCCGGGCGCGGTGACGAAAAACGGGCGCAGGAACTCTTGCACGAACCGGGCGTGCACGGATTGATCTCGAAGCCGTTCTCGATTAACCGGCTGATCGAAAAAGTTAAGGAGTGCGTGCCGGGGATTGCCGGCCGGAGTTAGGCGAGATCCGCCTCCGCGCGCAGCTGCCTGACCGCTTCCAGCCAGTCATTTGCGGGATCGCCTGGTAACCCTTGCTGCGCGCGAAATTCGGCGATGAAATAGGCGCGCAAACGGATGTCGGCGTCGGATGGCGCCGGCGATTTTGCTGCCGCCGCGCGCTTCGATGCGCTGGCTCTTTTCGCCGGAGATTTCGCGGCGGGCTTTTTCGCGGCAACTTTACGCGCCGGCTTTTTGGCCGCCTTGGTTGATTTCTTTGCAGGGCTCTGGACGGGCGCGATTGCCCCGGCCGGAGCTTCCGGGTGGGCAATGTTTCCGTTGGCGGATTCGTTCTTTGAGTTCTTGGGCACGACTTTTAAAATTTGTGCGAGACCGTTCGCCGCCCACGCCTTTCTTCGCAAGTATTTTCGTAAACCCCGGTTGCGTCCGGCGCAAGTTCTCGCCTACGGTGCGCGGGTGCGACATTTTCTTTTTCGGTGGGCGGTGACGACAGTCGCGGTGATGATCGCGTCGGGTTTCATCGCCGGTATTCGTTACGACACCCCGGGGAGCCTGATCGGCGCGGCTTTGTTACTCGGCATCCTCAATGCTTTTGTTCGGCCTGTGCTTCTGATTCTGAGCGCGCCGCTAATTTTGTTTACCCTCGGGATTTTTATTTTTGTGGTGAACGGCCTTCTGCTCGAGTTCGTCCCGACGTTTGTGCACGGCTTTCACGTCGATAGTTTCGGCTCGGCATTCTGGGGCGCGATCGTCATCGGAATTATCAGTTGGATCTTGAGCGCGTTTTTCCGCGGAAGCGACGGGCGCGTGCATGTGCTGACGCATCACACTCAGATCAAACGCGTGCAGGGACGGGTGATTGATCCCGACGAGCATAAATAGCGATGACCTATTGTCTCGGAATGCTCTGCCGACGGGGCGCGGTTTTTCTCTCCGATTCCAGAACGAGCGCGGGGATGGACAACATCACCCTGCGCAGCAAAATGCGCATCTTCGAGAAGCCGGGCAACCGCGTCATCTGTATTTTGAGCTCGGGTAACCTCTCGTTAACCCAGGCGACCCTGGCAATGATCGATGAAGATTTGGTGCTGGGCGACGGTGACCCGAAGAAGAAGCACATCATGAATCGGCAGACGCTCTACGAGACTGTGCGCTACATCGGCTCGAAAGTGCGCGCGGTGGAAAAACGCGACCGCGCCGCGCTCGAGGCGGACGGTTTTTCCTTTAACATTAACCTGATTGTGGGCGGGCAAATCGCAGGGATGTCGCCGGAGGTGCACCTGATTTACCCGCAGGGCAACAGCATTCACGCAACGCGCGAGAGTCCTTTTTTGCAGATTGGCGAAGCCAAGTACGGCAAGCCGATTCTCGATCGCGGATTCAATTTCGAGACAGCACTGGAGGATGCGGTGAAGTTCGCCGTGGTCTCGTTAGACGCGACCATGAAGAGCAATGTCTCGGTTGGTCCGCCGGTGGATATTCTTTGTTACCGTTGCGACTCGCTGCAAGCGAACCGGCGCGCGCGCCTCGAGGAGGACGATCCGTATCTCGAGGAGATCGCGCATAAGTGGCAGGACGGAATCATCAAGCTGGTCAAACAGATGCCGTCGGCCGATCTCAAAAAACCGCTGGTCGGCTTCGCGAGCGCCGCCTGAAGGATTCGTTAGGCGCGAAAAATGTTTGGCGAAGACGCGCAGATTTCGGCGCGGGTCCGCGTAAAGATTTGCGGGATCACTAATGCGGCTGACGCGGAGGCGGCGATCGCCGCGGGCGCGGATGCGCTCGGCTTCAACGCGTATCCGAAAAGCAAACGCTACCTCGACCTGGCCGCCGCCACGCCTTGGATCAGCGCGTTACCGCCACTCGTCCGCAAAGTGGTCGTGCTGGTCAACCCAACCTGGGAGGACGCACAGAATGCGGCCGCGCTACCATTCGTTAGTGCGCTGCAATTGCACGGCAACGAAACGCCCGAATTCTGCGCGCGCCTGGCAGCGCACGGGATCCGTTTCGGCAAAGCTCTGCGCGCGCTCGCGCCCGATTTGCTGGCGATCGCGGCGAAATTTTCCACGAAAACGATCGTCCTCGATTCCGCGACGGGCGATTTGTTTGGCGGCACCGGAGAAATTTTTCCGTGGCAAATCGCGCGCAATTTCCTGGAGACGCATCGTGATCTCCGGCTGGTGCTCGCGGGCGGTTTGACGCCGGAGAATGTGACCGACGCGGTGAGGGAAATTCGCCCGTTCGCGGTCGATGTTACGACCGGAGTGGAGTCGGCGCCCGGACGGAAGGATCACGCGCTTCTGCGCGACTTCATTCAAGCCGCGCATGCGGCCTGAGCGCAACCTTTTCGGCTGCGCGAAAAAGTCTGGAGAGGGCTGGTCTGCATCCTGCTTTAAAGGCTGCCGCAGTCCATCAATCTCCATCACACCTATGTCCACTCGTTCTAAACTTTTCCTCTGCGGAGCGGCCGCGATGCTTTGCGCATCGTTTCCTTCTCAGGGACAAACGTCCGCCCCGATCGCCGCCCTGCCGCTGGCCACTCCGATGAGTTCGGTGCCCGTGACCACAACTGTCGCCGAGATCGCTCCGAAGCCGGTCGCGCCTGCCCCGGCGACGGCGATCACCGATGATAATTCCATGATGCTCGTTCAGGCCAGCACGGTCCCGGCGGTCACCGCGCCCGTCGCTGGAACGACGACCGCGACCACCGCGACGACATCCACCACCGCAGCGACCGAAGGCGAAGCTCCCGTGGAAAACGGCGGCGCGGCGGTGCGCGAGTTTCAAGGCGACGAAGTGGGCCAGGTCCTGCGCCTGCTCGCGCGTCAGGCGAAGATCAACATGGTGGTGAGCGATCAGATTCCTCCGGGCACAACCGTCACCATGCGGCTCGAGAACGTAACCGCCTTAGAGGCAGTCGCGATTATCATTAAGGCCAAGAGCCTCTTCATGGATAAGATCGACAACGTCTATTACATCAAGACTGCGGCCGAGCGCACTGCGGAACCGACCGAGAGCGACAGCTATCAATTCAGCTACTCGCGGGCGAAAGAAACCGCGCCGCTGATCGCCGCACAACTCGCGAGCAAGGACGCACCGCAAGTGGACGAGCGCACGAACACGATGTTCTATCGCGAAACCCGCAGTAACATCGACGCGATCCGCAAGCTTCTTAAGCAAATCGACAAACCGACCAAGCAGGTCATGATCGAAGCGCGCCTCGTGGAAGTGACCGCGAATCCGCGGCAATCCTACGGCATCAACTGGGCTGGTGTCGTCGGCAGTTCGACGAGCGCGAAGACGATCAGCTACAATCCAGGGCAGGGGACCGCGGCCGCTGGCACCACTGGCACTGCGACCGGAACGACCAACAACTTTAACCTCGGCAATCCGGCGAATCACAACATCCTCGGCAACTTCTCCCAGTTAGCCATGGGTCAGTTCGCGATTCTTTCCGCTCCGCAAATGTCCCTGACCGTGCGCGCCTTGAATGAAGATTCTGACGCCGAATTTCTCGCCAACCCGCGGATCGTGACGGCGGACAACATGCAGGCGAAAATCGAAATCATCCGCAACCAGCCGGTGCCGCAACTGAACTTCAACGAACAGACCGCGACTGCAGTCTTCGGTGGATTCCAGGACAAGAAATACGGCAACACGCTGGTGGTGAAACCGTCAGTCAACAAAGACAACTTCATCACCCTTTCGGTGAAACCGGAGATCAGCAACAAGGTCGGCGACGCCACCTTCGTCTTCGCCGGCGCGACGGTAGCAAGCCCCGTGATCGATACCCGCACTCTCGATTCCAACGTCTTGATCAAGAGCGGCGACACCCTCGCGATCGGCGGTTTGCTCCAGGACGAAACGACCAAAGCTCGGACCAAGGTCCCGATCTTCGGCGACATCCCGGTGCTCGGTTACCTCTTCCAGGAAAAACTGAACGCGCGCACCAAGCGCAACCTGCTGGTCTTCGTTACCCCGACGATCATCGATCAACAATACGGCACCGGCCTCGAAGATCAGGTCAGCGGCCTGCATCATTCCGGCGAGGAATACGCGGACCCGAACGGCTGGCGCAACAACGCCAAAGGCGCCGTCCGGCTTATCCCGACCCCGAACCGGCAGAACGCCGCCGATTATCCCAAACCCGGCACGCCTCCGGCGCCGGCGCGGAGCGAAACCTCGCGCGTGCAATTCATGAGCACGGCGAAGGACCGCGATTTCTAAAAAATTATAACTGTGGGGTTGAGAGAGGCGGGCACTCGCGAAGAGGCCCGCCTCTTGTTTTTTTAACCGGCGAGATAGGATTTCAGGCGCTGCCGCAATTCAGTGCGCGCGCGAAAAAGCAAACTCTTCACCGCGGGCACGGATTGCTCGAGGACCTCGGCGATTTCTTCGTAACTCAATTCTTCGTAACGCCGCAGGACGACAGCGAGCCGCTGCTGCTCCGGCAGCTCCGCGATCGCGCTTTCGATCGCGTCTTGTAATTCCGCTGCCAAAAGCGACGCGTCCGGACCGATCACACGCTCGTCCTTCAACTGCATCTCTTCGCCGTCGGGATCGATTTGCAGCGGCGTGTTCGGATGGCGTTTGCGACGCCGCAGTTCGTTGAAAACCAGATTGCGCGTGATCTTCAGAAGCCAGGTGGTGAACTTCGCGCGCGGCTGATAACGCGCCGCGCTCTTCCACACGCGCACAAAAACGTGCTGCGCCAAATCCTCGATCTCGGCGTTGTTTCCGAGCATGCGGCCGACCGTGCCCGCAACCAGTGCCTGGTGTTTTTCCACCAGCGTTTCGAATGCACCCATCTCGCCTGCCGCCACCGCCATCATCAGGCGGATGTCTTCCGCGTCGCCGTCAATTTTGCCCGCAGGCGCTGGATCTTGGCGGGGCATGACTTGGTTAAGACGCGTTGCGAGCGGGGGTATTTAGAAATAAACCCGCAGCCGGTCAATTGGTCGCGCTCGCTGATTTTTCATCCGTGGCCGCCGGGCTTTCTGTTGCACCAATCTCGCAGCGCGTGCATCATTCAGCGCCATTTCCGCCTTCTTTTGCGATGAATTTTTCCCTCATTCCCGCCAATCTTCGCCCGATCGCCGAGAAGGTGGCAGCGGCCGAGCGGATTAACGAAGCGGAAGCGCTCCAGCTTTTTTCGTCCGACGATTTGAATGCGCTTGGGATTATGGCCACCGCCATCCGAGAGCGCAAGAACGGCCACTTCGCGACCTACATTCTCAACCGCTACATCAACTACTCGAACGTCTGCATTCTCTCCTGTCAGTTCTGCGCTTTCGCTGCCCGCAAAAGGGACGCGCATGCTTTCGAGCAGACCGCGGAGGAAATTGTCGCCGCGGTGCGCGACGCGCTCGCCCTCGGAATCACCGAGGTCCACATGGTCGGCGGTCTCCATCCGTCGCTGAAACAGGAATGGTATGTTGACCTGCTTCGCCGTCTGCGCGCTCTCGATTCGGAGCTAATCCTCAAAGCTTTCACCGCGATCGAGGTGCGCCATCTCGCGCAACGCGTTTTCAAATTACCCATTGCTGACACCCTGGCGATTCTGCGCGACGCCGGCCTCGGCGCGCTCACCGGCGGCGGTGCCGAGATCTTTGATGCGGCGGTGCGCGACGAGATTTGCCGTGGCAAAGAAAGCGCGGAGGAGTGGCTCGATGTTCATCGCACCTGGCACAAAATGGGCGGCCGCAGCACCGCGACCATGCTTTACGGCCACATCGAAACCCTCGCGCAACGCGTCGATCACCTGCGTCAATTGCGCGAACTCCAGGACGAAACCGCCGGCTTCACCGGTTTCGTTCCGTTCGCTTTCGAACCGCAGACGGAAATTCTCGCGCACGTGAAACGCGCTTCGGCCATCGAGCAACTGCGGACTCTCGCGGTCTCGCGGATTTATCTCGATAACTTCGATCATCTCACCGCCTACTGGGTTTCGATGGGCCTGCCGCTCGCGCAGCTTTCGCTCAGCTATGGCGTCGACGATCTCCACGGCACGATCATGGAGGAGAAAATCTTCCACATGGCCGGCGCGAAAACTCCGCAGGAACAAACCGTCGCAACGCTGGAAAACGTGATTCGCGAAGCCGGCCGCATGCCTATGCAGCGCGACAGTTATTATCATCACCTCGGCGCGGGCCGGCCACGTCGCCCCGCCAACACCGAGCCCGAGCTGGTCTGCGCGTGACCGCGAGCGCGGCGGATTCGCTCCGCATCGGTTGCGTCAAATATCTCAACGCCCAGCCGTTGATTTACGGCTGGCCCGGTCCGGTGGATTTTGATCATCCGGCCGCGCTCTGCCGGAAACTCGCCGCCGGTGAGCTCGACGTTGCTTTCGTTTCGAGCTTCGAATTTCTGCGCGATCCGAGTTACACCATCGTCGATCACTTAGCTGTGGCCTCGGACGGTGCGGTCGGGAGTGTCTTTGTCTCGTTAGGCGGAGCGCTCGAAGAAATCGAGGAGATCGCGCTTGATCCGGCTTCGGGCACTTCGGTTCACCTCCTCCGCTGTCTTCTCGCAGAGCGAAATCTGCATCCGCGCCTAACGACAGCTTGCGCAGAAAACGAGCCAGCGATTACCGACCGAGCTGCACGTCTGATGATCGGTGACCAGGCGATCCGTTTCCGTGCACAAAATGGCGATCGCTACGGTTACCTGGATTTGGGTGCGGAATGGAAACGCCAGACGAATCTGCCGTTTGTCTTCGCTCTTTGGTTGCTTCGTCCGGAAGTGGCCGAGCCCGGAAAAATTGCCGAAGCCCTGCGCAACCGCCGCGACCAAAACCTCGCGCATCTCGACGACCTGATCGCGGCGCACCCGGACTTCTCGCCGGAATTCTGCGTGCACTATTTTCGCGAGAATCTGCGCTTCGAATTCGGAGAGGCGGAGAAACAGGGTCTCCTGCGTTTCCGTTCGTTATGCGAACAGCACGGGATCCTCTCGCCGGGCGTGAGCCCGCTGCGACTCGTCTAGAGAAGCGCATCGGAATCAGCGGTTGGTTTGTCAGGCTTCGACGGCAGCGATAACGTGGCCGGTGGAACGAGATTGGATCCTGGCCGATTCGACGATGACCGATGACGGCGTGATTCCTTGGGCGGAATTGTGCGGCCTGCCCTGCGTGGCCGATCTTCTGAAACGAAAAGGTTTTCACTGCGCCGAGGACGTGCAGTCGTTTTTGCAACCGCGTCTGCGTTCGTTAGGCGATCCGTTTTTGCTTCCGCAAATGGAGCGCGCGGTCACGCGCATCCTGGCCGCGATCGATGGCAACGAACGCATCGTGCTTTTCGGTGATTACGATGTTGATGGAGTGACTTCGCTCGCGTTGCTCGCGGGAATGCTGCGCGCCTACGGCGCCGCGCCGGAGCTTTTTCTGCCGCTGCGGATGGAGGAAGGCTACGGCCTGAGCAGCGAGAGCATCGAACGTTGCTGGGAACAATTTCATCCACAGCTTTTGATCGCGGTCGATTGCGGAACGTCCTCGCTCGCGGAAATCGCCCAACTGAAGGCGCGCGGGTCGGACGTGATCGTGCTCGATCATCACGAACCGAAAACTTCGCTGCCGGACTGCGTCGCGGTGGTTAATCCTAAGGCAACCGACGATTGCGCGCTGCGTTATCTTTGTAGCGTCGGGATCGTCTTCAAAGTCTGTCACGCGCTTTTGAAAACGCGCCCGCGGGAGGATTTTGATCTCAAGGCGCAGCTCGATCTGGTCGCACTCGGCACGGTCGCCGACATCGTCCCGCTGGAAGGGGAGAATCGCCTGCTGGTGCACCACGGCCTTCGGCAAATCGCGCGTTCCCAACGTCCCGGAATTCGTAAACTCATGCAGGCCGCGGGCGTGCATCCGCCGATTTCCGCGGAGGACATTGGCTTCCGGCTCGGGCCGCGCTTGAATGCGGCCGGTCGCCTAACGACTGCTGAAAAAGCGCTCCGGCTCTTGCTGACGAACGATGAAAGCGAAGCCGAAGAATTGGCCAGCTTGCTCGACGCGCAGAATCGCGAACGCCAGATGGTGGAAAAAGAAATTTTCGCGTCGGCGGACGAGCAGGTAACGCGCGAGTTCGATCCGGTGCGGGATGCCGCGATCGTGGTTGGCGCGCGTGAGTGGCATCCGGGCGTGCTCGGGATTGTCGCTGCGCGTCTGGTACGAAAATATCATCGGCCGGCGGTGGTCATCGGGATCGACGCGGATGGTCTCGGCAAAGGCAGCGGCCGGAGCATCGAAGGCCTCTCGTTAGTCGCGGCGCTCGGGCATTGCGATCGTTGGTTGGAAAAATTTGGCGGGCACGAAATGGCGGCTGGTCTAACGATACGCGAAGAAAACTTGTCAGCGTTTGCGGCGGATTTTCGACGGAGCGCGGCTGAGTTGCTTTCGCCGGAGGCGCTTCGGCCGCGCCTGCACCTCGATCACGAGCTGATGTTCTCGGAGCTAAACGGCGACCTCCTGCGCTGGCACGAATTGCTGGAGCCGTTTGGGAGCGGCAATGCGCAGCCGACGTTTTTTGCGCGCGCGGTGGAACCGGCGGTGCCGCCGAAAGTTTTGAAGGAAAAACATCTCGTTCTCCGTTTGCGGCAGCGAAATTATCACGCGCGGGCGATTTATTTTGATGGCGCGATCAATCCGTTGCCGGCTCCGCCGTGGGATGTCGCCTTCCGAATTCATGCCGACGAATACGAGGGTCTGCGGCGTCTGCAGATGCACGTTCATGGCCTGCGCGCCGCGGCTCCGCTCGGATGATGGAGATCTCGCAGCGTCTGGAAGATTGCGCTTGGGTTCAGCGGCCGCGGCTCGCGCCCTTGCGTCGCCTGGGCATCGAGACGGTGGAAAATTTACTGACGCATTTTCCGCGACGGCACGAAGACCGGCGGGAGTTTGCGATGTTTCCGCGCGAGGAAAGCGAGCGCCCAATCTGCGTTTGCGGCGAAGTGACGAAGACTTCGGTGCGGCGTTTCGGCGGTTGGAAAAAAATCTTCGAAGCCACGATTCAAGAAGCGGACGCGAACGCCTTGAGCCAGCCGCTGGTGCTGCGCTGGTTCAATCTGCATTACGTCCAAAAGATGATCGCGACCGGCCAGCAGCTGGTGGTTTTCGGAAAACCAAAACTGCGCGGACAACGGCTTTGCATGGAACATCCGGAGTTCGAGGTGATCGAGAATGACGATGAGATCTCGATTCATTTTCGCCGGATCACGCCGATCTATCCCGCGACCGAAGGACTTTCGCAGCGGGTTTTTCGCGCGCTGATTTTTCATGCGCTGGAAAACTTGAGTGACGGCGATGTCGAAACGTTGCTGCCGCGAAAGCACGCGGTCGGCTCGCGTCGGCAGGCGCTGCAGCAAATCCATTTTCCGGAAAGCACCGAAGACCTAGCCGCGGCGCGCACGCATCTGGTGTTCTCGGAATTTTTCGCGATGCAGATGGCGATCGCGTCGCGCCGCGCGCAGGCAGCGGCCCGACCGGGCGATGCGCACTGCGGCTCGGGGGAATTATTGGAGCGCTTTCTCCGCGCCTTGCCGTTCGATTTGACCGCCGCGCAAACACGCGTGCTCGCGGAAGTGCGACGCGATCTCGGTTCAAAAGTTCCGATGAGCCGGTTACTGCAAGGCGACGTCGGCTCGGGCAAAACGGTGGTCGCGATCGGGGCGATTTTGCTCGCGGTTGAAGCCGGTTATCAGGCCGCGTTGATGGCCCCGACGCAAATTCTCGCGGAGCAACATTACGCCGTCCTGCGCCGCTGGCTGGACTCGTTAGGCGTAGCCGTCGCACTGCGGACCGGCAGCCGCCGCGAAGATAGCGCGCCGTTACCGCTCTTCGCACAGCAGGCAGTGGAGGGGGAGGGTCTGGGCAGCGCGGGCTGCCAGCCTGCCGTGTCCGGCAGCTTGCCGGACGCATCTTTGGGTATCAATCAGCCGCATTACAGCAAACGTCGCGTTCCCCATTTCGAGCGGCCCTGGTCGAAGTACGCAATCACGTTCGCCACTCGGAATCGTCGAGTTCTTCCCGATTCCGCGCGCGACATGGTCCTGGAATCAATTCTTCGCTGGAAAGACAATCGCTACGAACTCTATGCGGCGTGTGTCATGCCGGACCACGTTCACTTGTTGATCGAGCCGATGATTGAAGGGCAGTCGGATGCCGAGACGACGACCTTCTTTTCGCTCGAGAAGATCTTGCACAGTATCAAATCATTCACCGCGAATCGGATTAACAAATTAGAGAAGGCGACGGGACCGATTTGGGAAAACGAATCCTTCGATCGGTTGATTCGCTCCGAAAGCGATTTGCAGGAGAAATTTCATTATATCACGCGGAATCCTTGGGATGCAGGTGTTGCGGGTCCACGCGATGGGTATGCATGGATTTGGTATCCGGGGGTGGAGGATTTGCCTTCAGGTCCGGAACGCGCGCGAGTGTTCGTGGCTGGCAGCCGCGAACGGCAGGCTGGCAGCCCGCGCTCCCCGGATTCAGATTCGCCGCAGATCATCGTGGGCACGCATGCGTTGTTGTACGACAGCGTCGCGTTCCAGAATCTCGGACTGGTGGTGATTGATGAGCAGCACAAGTTTGGGGTTTCGCAGCGCGCGCGCCTAACGAGTCGTGAACCGGCGCCAGACGTCCTGGTGATGACGGCGACGCCAATTCCGCGAACCTTGACGATGACGATTTACGGCGACCTCGATGTTTCGATCATCGACGAAATGCCGGCGGACCGGGGAAAGATTGTCACCGCCGCGCGCGACGGATCGAAGCTGGCGGAGCTGCTCGCATTCATGCGGAAGGAATTAGCCGCGGGCCGGCAGGCTTACGTGGTTTATCCGCTGATCGACGAGAGCGAAAAGCTGGATGCGAAAGCGGCTGCGGCCGAATTTGAAACCTGGCAGGAACGCTTGCAACCGTTTCGCTGCGAGCTGCTGCACGGGCGCATTCCGGCGCCTGAAAAACAGGCGATCATGGAACGTTTTCGTCGCGGTGAAGCGAGTGTTTTGATCAGCACGACAGTGATTGAAGTTGGCGTGGATGTGCCGAACGCGACCGTGATGTTAATTGAGAACGCGGAGCGTTTCGGGCTCGCGCAATTGCATCAACTCCGGGGCCGGATTGGGCGCGGCGAGCACAAGTCGTATTGCATTTTGTTAAGCGAAGACAAATCGCCAGAGACGCTGGCGAAACTCGGCGTGCTGGAAAAAACGCGCGACGGCTTCGAGGTGGCGGAGGCGGATTGGGAGCAACGCGGCCCGGGCGATTTATTGGGAACGGCGCAGAGTGGCCTGCCGGTTTTGCAGCTGGGAAATTTGAAGACCGACATGGAGCTGATGCTCCGGGCGCGGGCGGCGGCGAACGCGATTATCGAATGGGACCCGAAACTGGAAGCGCCCGAGAATAAACGTTTCCGGAAGTTGGTTGTCGAAGAACAGGGACGTAGCTTTTCCAACGTTAGCTGATGAAAAATCTGATTAAATTTTTGCTCTTTGTCGCGCTCTTGAGCGCAGCCATTTCCGCGCTTTACGATTACCGTTTGAAACACGGCGGGCTCAACCTGATCGCGCGCGCCACGCCGGAAAAATACACCCTCGCTTCGTCCTCGAATATCGAGCCGAAAGCGGTCGCAACCCTGGAGGCGCTGAACCGCGAACGCCGTGCGCTGGTCGCGAGTGTCATCCCCTCGGTGGTCAGCATTAAAACTTCGAAACGCGTGCCGATGCGGCGGATGGGCGGGATGGATCCGTTTGAGTTTTACTATCGAAACTCCCGCCAGTTCCGCGGTCCGCGCGAGCAGGCCATGGTGCAGAATTCGCTCGGCTCCGGCGTCGTCGTCTCGGCGGAAGGTCACATCATTACCAACAATCACGTGGTTGATCAGGTGGACGAAATCGAAGTGCAAATGAGCGATGGCCGTACGAAAAAAGCGCGGCTGGTGGGCGCGGATGCACAGGTCGATCTGGCGGTTTTAAAGATCGACGATCCGGGGGTGAAGCCGCTGAAATTTGGCGACTCCGATGCGGTCCAAGCGGGCGATAGTGTGCTCGCGATCGGCAATCCGTTTGGCTTCGAGGAAACGGTGACCGACGGAATCATCAGCTCGAAAGGGCGGCCGAATCGCGTCGACGGTTTCGGCGATTTCTTGCAAACCAACGCGGCGATCAATCCCGGCAACAGCGGCGGCCCGCTGATCAACGTCGAGGGCGAGATCGTGGGGATTAACACCGCGATTTACTCGCGCACCGGCGGCTCACAGGGAATTGGTTTTGCGATTCCTTCGAACTCCGTGCGGAGCGCGCTCGAGAGTTTGTTGCAACACGGCCGGATCATTCGCGGTTATCTCGGCATCCAAACGCGAACCTTACCTAACGGGCATCCCGATCAGGATACCAATGGCGTCTTCGTGGAAGACGTGATCCCGGGTTCGCCCGCGGCCGATGCGCAACTGCACGCGGGCGACGTCATTCAGAAATTCGATGGGCACGATGTCCGCAGTTTCGCGGAATTGCGGACGCTAGTTGCGCAGGTGGAGTTAAACAAAAAAGTGGAGCTGGAAGTGACCCGTGGCGGCAAGACGACCAAGGTGGCCACGGAGATCAAGGAGCAACCGGTCGATTATCTGAGCGCGCGCGCCGCGCCCTCGCAACCGATCCAGCCGCAACCGCCTGCGGATGCGCAGCCCGAGCCGCCGCAAGCGCCGGGCGACGAAGATTTGCAGGATGAAGCGCCGCTCGCCGGCGTGCAGGTAGGCGAGCTGACGCCTGATCTCGTGCGTAACCTCGACGTGCCCTCCGCGGTGCACGGCGTCGTGGTCACAAGTGTGAACGACGCTTCGGGCGAATTGCGCAAAGGCGACGTGATCGAAGAGGTAAATCAACAGCCGGTGACGTCGGTGGCGGAGTATCGCAAAGTGGTCGGCTCGTTAGACCCGAACGGAACTCATGTCCTCTCGGTCTGTCGGCGGCGCACCCGGTCCTTTGTGGTCTTGCGCGCGCGGTAGGCTCGTCGTCTGTGTTTAGCTAGCGGCTAACACGCGGACACCCTGCGCGTTCCGAATCAGCTGGTGAGTTGAATAACCGCCGACGCCCGGCGGTCTAAATGCACTCACACAATCATGCTAATGAAACGAATATTACTTGCAGTGGCGATCGTCAGCCTCTTTTTCCCCGCGGCTCCGCGCGCGGAAGCAGGAGCGAATGTTTCGATCGATTTCTTTTACAACAATCTCGGGGACGACGGCAGTTGGATCGACGTGGGCAACTACGGCTATTGCTGGCAGCCTAATGTGGCGGTTAGCAATTCCCATTGGCGTCCGTACTCCGATGGCTACTGGGCCTACACGAATGTCGGCTGGACTTGGGTCTCGAATGAAGACTTTGGATGGGCGACATATCACTACGGCCGTTGGGCGCGCATCCGCGATCAGGGCTGGGTCTGGGTCCCAGGTCGCGAATGGGGACCGGCGTGGGTTTCATGGAGGACAGGCGGAGATCACGTCGGCTGGGCGCCATTGCCCCCGCGTCACTCCGATCGCCGCGGTGAAGTCGTCTATGAAGGCCGACCGATCACCGGCCGGGTCGACCTCGAGTTCGATATCGGGCCGGAATACTACAATTTCGTCGATGTGCGCTACATCGGTGATCCAGTGTTGCGCGAGCGCATTTACGAGCCTTCGCAGAACATCAACTACATCAACAACACGGTGAACGTGACCAACATCACCTACAACAACTCGACCGTTTACAACTACGGCCCGGATTACAACAGGCTTAGCGCTTATTCCACGCAACCGATCCGGCGCATGGAGCTGCAGCACGAGACAAATGTGGACTTTAATGCCGGCGCGCCTTCCGGCGGGTTCACCAGGGTGCAGGGCGATCAGCTCTTTGTCGCGGCACCGTTGCAGATTCAGAAAGCCAGCGCGCAAGAGTTCGCTCCCAGAGTTGTAAAAACGAAGATCCCGCAAGCTAGGGTGGAAACCGGCTGGATAGGTATCTCCGATCCGGCCGTGAAAGCGGAATTACAGCAGAAGATGAAGACCGAGAATCTAAAAGCGGTTCCGCCGGCACGCCTCCAACCGATTCATCCCGAGGACTTGAAGAAAGCCGCCGTTGGGATTGGTGCATCGCCGGAGGCTGGCCCATCGCCCGGACCTTCCGCTCAAGCCGCGGTGGGTGCTTCCGTAGCGCCTTTACCCGGGGTCGGAAACCCCGCGGACCAAGGCAAGTTGACGCGTGAGCAGATGAAGCAACAAAATGCGGACGCGAGAAAAGCAGCGCAGGGACAACAGACCGAGCAGATCAAGCAGGCTGCTGAAGCAAAGAAAGCAGAGCGCGATCAGCAGCTGAAACAATCCCAGGATGCGGCTGCGGCCCGCAAGGCACAGATGCAACAGAACGCGGACGCAAAAAAAGCGGCGCAAGGGCAGCAGGCCGAGCAGGCCAAGCAATCAGCTGAAGCAAAAAAAGCGGAGCGCGATCAGCAGCTGAAACAAACCCAGGATGCGGCTGCGGCCCGCAAAGCACAGATGCAGCAGGACGCGGAGACGAAGAAAGCGGCGCAAGGACAGCAGGCTGAGCAGGCCAAGCAATCAGTTGAAGCAAAGAAAGCGGAACGCGATCAGCAGATGAAACAAACCCAGGATGCGGCAGCCGCACGCAAGGCGCAGATGCAGCAAAATGCTGAGGCGAAGAGAGCCGCGCAATCGCAGCAAGCCGAGCAGATGAACCAGGCTGGTGAAGCAAAGAAAGCGGAACGCGATCAGCAGATGAAACAAACCCAGGATGCGGCAGCCGCGCGCAAGGCGCAGATGCAGCAAAATGCTGAAGCGAAGAGAGCCGCGCAATCGCAGCAAGCCGAGCAGATGAAACGGGGTAGTGAAGCGAAGAAGGCCGAGCGCGATCAGCAGATGAAACAAACCCAGGATGCGGCAGCCGCGCGCAAGGCGCAGATGCAGCAAAATGCTGAAGTGAAGAGAGCCGCGCAATCGCAGCAGATGCAACAGCAGGCGGAATCAAAACGCGCGGCCCGCGAGCAGCATGCCGCCCCGCAGCAGCAGCCTCCGCCTGCCAGGGATGGTGGCCAGAAGAAGGACAAAAAAGCGCCGCCGCAGCCGGACGACACGCCGCCGCCGGATCAATAGACGCGCCTAACGAATTCAGCGGCCCTGGAGAAATCCGGGGCCGTTTGTTTTTAGAGAAGCTCGGCGATCTGGACGGCGTTCAAGGCCGCGCCTTTGAGTAGTTGATCTCCCGAAACCCAAAACGCCAGACCGTTCTCGAGCGCGCAATCCAGCCGGATGCGACCGACCTGACAATTCTCCTTCCCGGCCGCTGCCAGCGGCATCGGGTAAAGATTCCGCGCGGGTTCGTCGAGCAGGTCGAGCCCGGGCGCTTTCGCCAGGACTTCGCGGGCTTCGTCCACGGAAACGGGCCGGGTAAATTCCGCGCTCATCGCCACCGAGTGAGCGCGATAGACCGGCACGCGCACACAGGTCACGGACGCGCGAAATTCCGGCAAGTGCATGATCCGCCGGCCTTCGTTTTGCATCTTCATTTCTTCCTTGGTGTAACCACTCGTTAGGAAGGAATCGACATGCGGCAGGACATTGAAGGCGATCGGGTGCGGATAAACTTTTGGTTCGACCGAACGTTGATCGCGCGTGGCTTCGATCTGCTCTTTCAATTCCGCGATCGCGCGCGCCCCGCTGCCGGACACCGCCTGGTAACTGGAAGCAAAAACACGGTCCACGCCAAACGCCAGGTGGAGCGGATAGAGCGCCATTAGGGCGACCGCGGTGGTGCAATTGGGATTGGCAATAATTCCGCGATGCTCGGCGAGATCGCGACCGTTGATTTCCGGGATCACCAGCGGGACGTCGGGTTCCATTCGGAAGACGGAGGAATTGTCGATGACGACCGCGCCGGCGGCGCGCGCCAGCGGAACATATTGGCGTGAAAGTTCTCCGCCGGCACTGAAGAAGGCGAGGTCGATGCCGGCGAAGGAAGCGGCGCCCAATTCTTCGACCACAATTTCTTCGCCGCGAAAATGGAGCTTGCTGCCGGCCGATCGCGCGGACGCCAAGAGCCGCAATTTCCGCACCGGAAACGCGCGGCGTTCCAAGAGGTCGAGCAGCTCCGCGCCGACCGCACCGGTCGCGCCGACGATGGCAATGTGGTAGTCCTTTGGCACAGGCAAACGCCAGTTTACTCAGCCCGCCGTTGAAGAAAAGTATCCAGACCACACTCCACGTTTCGGTTGCGAAACAGCGGCTCGCGCTCAAGCGCGGCCGGCGCACCGAGCGCAGCTACTCGATCTCGACCTCGAAGTTCGGAGTCGGAAACGAAGAGGGGAGCATGAAGACGCCGCTCGGCCGTTTTCGCATCGCGGAAAAGATTGGCGCGGGTTTGCCGGCGGAGACGGCATTCAAGAGTCGCGAGCCGATGCGCCCTTCCGTGGCGGAGTTGAATTCGGACGACCTGATTATGTCGCGCATCCTCTGGCTCGACGGTCTGGAAACGCAGAACGCGAACAGTTACACGCGCTTCATCTACATCCACGGAACCAATCACGAAGAGCTGATCGGCGAGGCCGCGAGCCACGGTTGCGTGCGCATGCGAAATGCGGATGTCGCGGAGCTTTTCGATCTCGTAGAGGTCGGGACAGAGGTGATTATCGCCGCGGAAAAGCGCGTTCGCGCACCGCGGAGAAAAGCTGAGAAAAGCGTTGCGCCGAGGGTGGGTCGTGACTAAATGACGGCAGCAACTTGCTCGGAAAGGAGGCGAAAATTATTACATGAAAATTTTGAAAGCACTTATGATCCTGGCCATCGCGGCCAGCGCGTTGAGCCTGGGGGCTTGCGCACACAAAGAAAGCATGTCCACCAGCACGGGGACGATGCACAGCAGCACCTACTCCAAGTAAGGTCTGTTTCCCGAGTTGTCCGGCTCCGGATAGCTTTACTTAAGGCCAGGTCGTTCATCGGCCTGGCCTTTTCCGTCTGCGATCTGGCGACTCCGCGCGCGTCGCCGCAATTCCTGGCGACAAACGCGGCGCCGCTCCATTAGAGTCCCGCCGTGGATTTAAACGGGCAGCCGCTCTCGCTGGCGAACATCGCCGCGATCGCGCTCAAGCGCGAAACGGTCGCGCTCGATCCCGTAACCTGGCCGCGAATCAAAGCGGCCCGCGATGTCATCGAGCAGATCACTCGTGGCGACACCGTCGTCTACGGGGTGAATACCGGTTTCGGCAAGCTCTCGGAGATTCACATCGAACGCGCGGACTTGCGACGTCTGCAGTTGAACCTTGTCCGCAGTCACGCCTGTGGGATCGGCGCACCGCTTTCGGAAGCAGAAACGCGCGCGATAATGTTGCTGCGCGCGAACGTGCTCACGCTCGGCTTCAGCGGCATTCGCCAGGAAGTGATCGAGATGCTGGTGGGAATGCTGAATCGCGGCGTGTACCCGGTGATTCCCGAGAAGGGCTCGGTCGGCGCCAGTGGCGATCTCGCCCCGCTCGCGCATTTGGCGCTCGCGCTCGTTGGCGAGGGCGAATCTTTTTTTGAGAATGAACGCCTAACGAGTGATCGGGCGCTGCAACGCGCCGGACTCGTGCCGGTCATCTTGGAAGCGAAGGAAGGACTCGCGTTACTCAATGGCACCCAGGCGATGCACGCGGTCGGCGGATTGGCGCTGTGGCGCGCGAAACGGCTTTCGCGCGTGGCCGACGTCATCGGCGCCATTAGCCTCGAGGCCTTGAAAGGCACGCCGGCGGCCTTCGACGAACGCATTCAAAACGCCCGCCCGCATCCTGGCCAGCAAGCTTGCGCGGAGCATTTGCGCTGGCTTTTGCGCGCCAGCGAAATTCGCGAATCGCACAAGACCGGCGATCCGCGGGTGCAGGACGCCTACAGTCTGCGCTGCATGCCGCAGGTTCACGGCGCGGTCCGCGGCGCGCTCGCGCATTGCGAGGAAGTGCTCGCGATCGAGTCCGGTTCCGCGACCGACAACCCGCTCGTCTTCACCGACAATGGCGACGTCATTTCCGGCGGAAATTTTCATGGGGCACCGGTCGCGCTCGCGCTCGATTACGCGGCGATCGCGCTCACGGATTTGATGAGCATCAGCGAACGCCGGACCGATCGCCTGATTAATCCCGACACCTCTGAAGGGTTGCCGGCGTTTCTCGCCCGCCGCGCCGGAATGCAATCCGGTTTCATGATTCCGCACGTCGCCGCGGTGGCGCTTTTGGCAGAGGCGAAGATTTTGGCCCATCCGGCGAGCGTCGATAATTTGCCGACTTCCGGTGGAAAAGAGGACCACGTTTCCATGGGTATGACGGCCGCGTTGAAGTTGCGCACGATTGTCGACAACGCGGAAAGTTTGCTCGCGATCGAACTGCTGGTGGCGGCAAGCGCGCTGGAATTTCGCCGCCCTCTGAAAGCCGGCGCCGGTGTCGAAGCCGCCTATGAAAAACTCCGCGCCAGCGTTCCTGCGCTGGACGATGATCGTTCGATGTCTGGGGAAATCGCGCGCGTCGCCAGCGCCATTCGCGCGGGCGAATTCGACAGCGGGAGAGAAATTTTATGAGCGGAAAGCGCTTGGTCCGCGCGCCCGGCGGGACGGCGATCAGTTGCAAAGGCTGGCAACAGGAAGCCGCGCTCCGGATGTTGATGAACAACCTCGACCCAGAGGTCGCGGAGAATCCGGACAAGTTGATCGTTTACGGCGGCACTGGTCGCGCCGCGCGGAGTTGGGAAGCGTTCGATGCGATCGTGCACTTGCTGCGGGAACTCGAAAACGACGAGACGCTCCTGGTGCAATCCGGGAAGCCGGTCGGCGTTTTTCGGACGCACGAAGAAGCGCCGCGCGTGCTGATCGCAAATTCCAACCTCGTCGGGCAATGGTCGAACTACGCGGAGTTCAACAAACTCGAGCGGCTCGGCCTAACGATGTACGGCCAGATGACCGCGGGCTCGTGGATCTACATCGGCAGCCAGGGGATCGTGCAGGGAACATTTGAAACTTTCAGCGCGGCGGCGGCACGGCATTTTGGCGGTTCGCTGGAAGGAAAACTTGTTGTCTCCGGCGGGATGGGCGGGATGGGCGGCGCGCAGCCATTGGCGGCGACGATGGCGGGCGCGGTCTTTCTCGGGGTTGATGTCGATCCGACGCGGATCGAAAAACGCCTAACGAGTGGTTATTGTGACCGGATCGCGCATTCGTTAGACAAAGCGATGCAGTTAATCGACGAAGCGCGCAAGCAATCTGTGGCGCTCTCGGTCGGGTTGGTTGGCAACTGCGCAGACGTTCTGCCGGAAATGGTCCGGCGCGGAATCGTCCCGGATGTCTTGACCGATCAAACGAGCGCGCACGACGCCCTCAATGGTTACGTGCCTAACGAGATGACGCTGGCGGAGGCGCTGGAGTTGCGCGCGAAAAACCCGGACGACTACATCGAGCGCTCGATGCAGACCATGGCGCGACATGTGGAAGCGATGCTCGCCTTGCAAAAAAAGGGCGCGATCGCGTTCGACTACGGAAACAACCTCCGCACCCAGGCGAAGAAGGCAGGGGTGGAGAACGCCTTCGATATTCCCGGTTTCGTCCCGGAGTACATCCGGCCGCTGTTTTGCGAAGGGAAGGGGCCATTCCGTTGGGTCGCGCTCAGTGGTGATCCGGCGGATATCGCGCGCACCGACCGGCTCGCGCTGGAGCTGTTTCCCGACAACGTAATCCTCCGCCGCTGGATGAAACTGGCGCAGGAGCGGATCCATTTTCAGGGGTTGCCCGCGCGCATTTGCTGGCTCGGCTACGGCGAGCGCGCGGAGTTTGGGCTGGCCATGAACGAACTCGTTAGGCGCGGAGAAGTGCAGGCGCCCATCGTCATCGGACGCGATCATCTGGACACGGGTTCGGTGGCGTCGCCTTACCGGGAAACCGAAGGGATGCTCGACGGGAGCGATGCGATCGCCGATTGGGCCCTGCTCAATGCGCTGGTCAACACCGCGGCAGGCGCCTCCTGGGTTTCGATTCACAACGGTGGCGGAGTTGGCATTGGTTACTCGCAGCACGCCGGAATGGTGGTGGTCGCGGATGGAACTGAAAACGCTCGCCGGCGTTTGCAGCGTGTCCTCACGAGTGATCCGGGGATGGGCGTTTTGCGACACGCCGACGCCGGCTATTCGCGCGCGATAAATTTCGCGAAAGCCCATGACGTGAGGCTGCCGACGGAACCGCAGGTGCGGGATTGAATATGAAAAAAGTTATCGAGTGCGTTCCGAATTTTTCCGAGGGTCGCGATCTGGAAGTGATCCGGCAGATCGCCGCTGCGATTAAATCGGTCGAGGGAATTTCACTCCTGAATGTTGACCCCGGCGCGAGCACCAACCGCACGGTGGTGACCTTCGCAGGGGCGCCGGAGGCGGCGGTGGAGGCTGCATTTCGCGGAATCAAGAAGGCCGCGGAGTTGATCGATATGCGTAAGCAAACCGGCGCGCATCCACGGATGGGCGCGACGGATGTCTGCCCGTTTATTCCCGTGAGCGACGTCAGTTGGGAAGAGGCGATCGCGTGCGCGCATTCGTTAGGCAAACGCGTTGGCGAGGATTTGAAGATCCCGGTTTACCTCTACGAGAAGGCCGCGAAGGATCCGGCGCGGTCGAATCTTTCGATCATTCGAGCGGGGGAATACGAAGGCTTTTTCGAGAAGATCAAACAGCCGGAGTGGAAACCGGATTTCGGGCCGGCAGAATTTAACGAAGGCGCTGGTGCGACCGTCATCGGGGCGCGCGAATTTTTAGTCGCGTACAACGTGAACCTGAATACCCGCTCGACGCGGCGCGCGAATTCGGTGGCGTTCGATGTGCGCGAAAATGGTCGAGTGAAAACGGAAGACGGCACGCCGACCGGCACGAAGGTTCTCGATGAAAAAGGCGAACCGGCGCGGGTGCCGGGAATGCTGAAGCACGTGAAGGCGATCGGTTGGTATGTCG
The DNA here is from genome assembly GCA_051005695.1 of Chthoniobacterales bacterium. Taxonomy (GTDB): domain Bacteria; phylum Verrucomicrobiota; class Verrucomicrobiia; order Chthoniobacterales; family UBA10450; genus JACCTI01. The sequence goes on from JBPCJC010000069.1 coordinate 54,185, forward strand.
AAGAATTCGGATTAGCGCAGGTCTCGATGAACCTGACCAATCTCGACGAAACGCCGTTGCACGCGGCCTTCGATGCCTGCGAAGAAGCGGCCAACAAGCGCGGGTTACGGGTCACGGGATCGGAAGTCGTGGGGATGTTGCCGAAGAAATGCCTGGTCGATGCGGGCCGGCATTATTTGCGCAAACAGAAGTGGTCGGAAGGCGCAGCCGAAGGAGAACTGATCGCGATCGCAATTCGTTCGATGGGCTTGAGCGAGCTGAAGCCGTTCGATCCGCAGAAGCGAATCATCGAATTCAAAATGGCGAGCGCGGAAACGAAGTCGCTGGTGAAAATGAACCTGCGAGAATTCTGCAATGAAACCCTGAGCGATTCGCCGGCGCCGGGCGGTGGTTCGGTGGCGGCCTTGATGGGCGCGCTCGGCGTCTCGTTAGGCGGAATGGTGGCGAATCTTTCCGCGGGTAAACGCGGCTGGGACGAGAAGCTCGGATTTTTTAGTGACTGGGCGGTGCAGGCGCAGGGGTTGAAGGACGAATTGCTTTTCCTAGTCGACGAAGACACGGCCGCGTTTAACAAAGTGATGGCGGCGTTCGGACTGCCAAAAGAGTCCGCGGAGGAAAAAGCAGCGCGCACAAAAGCGATCCAGTCGGCCAATCAATATGCGGCCGAGATTCCGTTGCGGGTGATGGAGACGTCCACGCGATCCTACAAAATTCTCGGCGAGATGGCGGAGCAGGGGAACCCGGCGTCGATTTCAGATGTCGGTGTCGGCCTTCTCGCCACGCGTGCGTGCATCGAAGGCGCGGCGATGAATGTGCGAATCAATCTCGCGGGTTTGCAGGACGAAACCGTGAAGACGGAGCTGTCTGCGAGATTGCGCAAGACGATCGACGAATCGGAAACCGAATTCCGCCGGATCAATCAGCTGGTGCAAAGCAAGCTCGACTGATTTCGCATTCGAATTTGAAGACGATCGCTCTGCTGCATGCGGCGCAATTGGTCACGCTCGCGGGACCGGCGCGGCCCCGAGTGGGTGCGGAGTTGAGCGAGCTGGCAATCATTCGTGACGGAGGAATGCTGATGCGTGATGGCGTGGTCAACGCCACCGGATCATCGGATGAGATCGAGCGGCAAATCTCCGGCGATGCGGAAGTGATCGATGCCGCCGGGCGCGTGGTTTTGCCCGGCTTCGTCGACGCGCACACGCATCCGGTGTTCGGCGGAAATCGCGTGGATGAATTCGAAATGCGCAGCCGCGGCGCGAGCTACGAAGAAATCGCCGCGGCCGGCGGCGGGATTCGTTCGACGGTGCGAAAAACGCGCGCGGCCACGTCCGATGACTTGTCGAAGCAGGCGCTGAAACACGCGCGCTGGTTTTTGGAATGCGGCACGACGACGGTGGAAGCGAAGTCGGGTTACGGACTCTCGTTAGGCGAAGAGCTGAAAATTCTGCGGGTGATTCGCGATTTGAAAACCAAGACGCCGCTCGAGTTTGTCCCGACTTTTCTCGGCGCGCACGCGGTCCCGGAAGAGCATCGCGCGAATCCGGAGCGTTATGTCCAGATTGTGATCGAAGAAATGCTGCCGGCAATCGCGCGCGAAAAGCTGGCGAGGTATTGCGACGTTTTTTCCGAAGAGGGATATTTTGACGTCGCGACCGCGCGCCGGATTTTGACTGCGGCACAAGCGCATGGACTCGGAATTCGGATGCACGTCGATCAACTGACGAATTCCGGTGGCGCGAAACTGGCGGCGGAATTATCGGCTGCGACCGCGGATCATTTGGAGCAAACGGAAGACGATGGAATCGCGGCCTTGCGTGCGGCCGGGGTGCAACCGGTCCTGTTGCCGGGAAGTGTTTACGCGCTCGGCAAGACTCGTTATCCGCGGGCGCGGGCGATGATTGAGGCGGGGCTGGCGGTGGTGCTGGCGACCGATTTCAATCCCGGATCTTCGCCGACGCCCTCGATCCCGATGATCCTTTCGTTAGGCGCGACGCAGATGAAAATGACGCCGGCCGAAGGTGTGAACGCGGCGACGATTAACGCGGCCTACAGCTTGGGGCGCGGCGAAAAAATCGGCTCACTGGAGATGGGCAAGCTGGCCAATTTTTCGATCTTCGATTGCGAGGATTATCGCGAGATTGTCTGCTACTTTGGGATTCCGCAGACACGCTCGGTCTTCATTAAGGGCGAGCAGGTTTTTCACAGATCGTAGCCGCAGGTTTGCGCCCGCTACGGCGCGCCCTTAACGTCGCTGCGCGCATGAAAATTGAAGTAGAAACGCAACCGCACAGCGTAGCCACGCTCCGCATCGAACTGCCGCCGGATGAGGTGCGCAAAGAATGGGACGCGATCGCAAACAACTACGCGCGTTATGCCCGCATCCCGGGTTATCGCGCGGGGAAGGCGCCGCGGCCAGTGATCGAGCGGAAGTTTCGCAAAGAGATCCAGGACGAGGTCACAAAGAAGTTGGTCTCGAAAAGTTATCACGAAGCGATCGCTGAGAAGCAACTGCGCGTGGTCTCGTTAACCAATCTGGAAGACGTGGAGTTTGGGGACGATCGCTCGATGCGTTTTCGCGCGACGGTGGTGACCGCGCCGGAGTTTGAATTGCCGGAATACAAGAAAATCCCGGTGCAGTTGCCCTCCGCCGAGGTGAGTGAAGCGGATGTCGACGCGGCGCTCGAACGTCTGCGCGACCAGGCGGCAGATTTTACCGATGTGCCGGAGCGCGCGCTGGCGATGGAAGATTTCGCGGTGATTGATTTTGAAGGGGCAATCGCGGGAATGCCGATCAGCGGCATCGTCCCGGAGGCGAGCAAAAATTTGCACGGCGGGAAGAAGTTCTGGCTGCGGGTCGCGCCGGATAATTTCCTGCCAAAATTTGTCGATCAAATTATCGGGATGAAACCGGGGGAGACCCGGAGCGTGCAGGTGGATTTTCCGGAAGATTTCGCGGTCCCGGAAATCGCGGGGAAGAAAGCGGATTACGCGGTGACCTTGAACGAGATCAAACAAAAGGTGCTCCCGCCGCTGGATGACGCTTTTGCAGCCAAGCTTTTGCCGGGGAAAACGCTGGCTGATTTGCGCCATACGCTGGAGCACGATCTGGAACACGAGAAAGAACACGAAATCGAGCGCGCGAAAGAATCTGCGATCGTGAAATTTTTGCACGAGCACATCAGTTTCGATCTGCCGCCGGTGTTGTTGAAAAATGAAACGCGGCGCGCGCTCAACGAGTTGGTGCATCGCAATCGTGAGCGCGGTGTGCCCGACGAGTTGCTCAAAGGCAAAGAAAAGGAATTAATCGAAGGCGCCGGCTCGCTCGCGGCCCATCGCTTGAAAAACAACTTCATCCTGCATCGAATCGCGGAGCGCGAGAAGATCCAGATCACGCGTGAAGAGATCGACGAACGCATTCGCGCCGAGGCGAAACAATACAATGTGTCGGTGGAAAAAATGCGCAAGGAACTGGAGGAACACGACCGTCTGGATGGCCTCGCCGACGAGATCCTGCTGGGCCGGACTCTTGATTTCCTGAAGTCGAATGTTAGCGTCCAAGCGCCTTCTGAAACGGCCTCCGGCAGTGATTCTGCTACCTGAAAATCATGATTTTACCGCATACTAATCGCTCACAATCTGTCCTTATTCCGATGGTCGTGGAGCAGACCGGACGCGGAGAGCGGAGCTACGACATCTACTCGCGCCTGTTGAAGGATCGGATCATTTTCCTGGGCACGCAGATTGATGATCACATCGCGAATCTGGTGATCGCGCAGTTGCTCTTTCTGCAAATGGAAGACGGCAAGAAGGACATCAGCATTTACATTAATTCGCCCGGCGGCTCGGTGACGGCCGGTTTGGCGATCTATGACACGATGCAGTTTTTGACCTGCGATGTGACCACTTACTGCCTGGGGATGGCGGCGAGCATGGGGGCGGTGCTGCTGGCCGCGGGCACGAAGGGTAAACGTTTCGCGTTGCCGAATTCCGACATCATGATCCACCAGGTCTCGGGCGGTGCGCAGGGGCAGGCGAGCGATGTCGAGCGGACGGTGGAATACATGTTCAAGCTGAAGAAGCGGCTGATCAAAATTCTCTCGGCGCATACTGGTCAGCCCGAAGACAAAGTGCGGCTGGATTCGGATCGCGATTATTTTTTGTCAGCCAGCGAAGCCAAGGATTACGGCCTGGTCGATGAGGTCATCAAATCGCGCAAGGAGGCGAAACTCCTCGATGGCGTGGTGCCGAAGGAGTCCACTGCGATTGCGGAGGCTGCGTTGCCGCAGAAGGTCGAGGAATAGGAACTGCTCTTAAGGCGCTTACGTCCATGGCCCGCGCTTCCAATCTCACGATGTGTTCCTTCTGTGGCAAAAGCCACGCGGAGGTGCGCAAGCTCATCGCCGGTCCCGGCGTCTACATCTGCGACAGTTGCATCAACGTTTGCAAAAGCATCCTCGATAAGGAGCTAAACGAAGACGCGCGCCGACAATCGTCGAACATCCGGGTGCCAAAACCCGCGGACATTCGGCGCTCGCTAGACCAGTACGTCATTGGGCAGGAAGTCGCGAAAAAGACGCTCTCGGTCGCGGTGCATAATCATTTTAAGCGGGTCATGCAAACCGCGCCGCCGGCGGATTCTTCGGCCGCATTTCAACCCGATCCGTTCGCGGACGTGGAAATCGAGAAGAGCAACATCCTGCTCATCGGGCCGACCGGTTCCGGCAAGACTTTGCTCGCGAAGACGCTCGCGAAAATCCTCGACGTGCCGTTTTGCATCGCGGACGCGACCACATTAACTGAGGCCGGTTATGTCGGCGAAGACGTCGAAAACATCATTTTGCGGCTGCTGCAAAACGCCGATTACGACGTGAAGCGGGCCGAGATCGGGATCGTTTACATCGACGAGATCGACAAGATCGGACGCAAAACGGACAACGTCTCGATTACGCGCGATGTTTCCGGCGAAGGTGTGCAGCAAGCTTTGCTGAAAATTCTCGAAGGCAGCACTTGCAACGTTCCGCCCCAGGGCGGCCGCAAACATCCGCACCAGGAATACATCCAGGTGAATACGGAGAAAATTTTATTCATTTGCGGCGGCGCGTTTGTCGGTCTCGAGAAGATCGTCCAGAAACGCATCGGCAATCGCAGCATGGGTTTCAACAGCCCGAGCATCGAAGTGGAAGAAGCGCTCGCGAAGGTGGCAGTGCGTTCGACCGAGCCGGAGGATCTCTTGAGCTTCGGGATGATCCCGGAATTCATTGGCCGTTTGCCGGTGGTGACGGCGCTCGATGCGTTGACCGAAGACGAGATGGTCATGATTCTGACCGAGACGAAGAACGCGATGATCAAGCAGTACACCAAGCTCTTCTTTATGGAGGGCGTGCGCTTGAATGTGACCAAGGATGCATTGCGGGCGCTGGCCGCGCAGGCGGTGACCAAGGGAACAGGGGCGCGCGCGTTGCGTTCGATGCTCGAGCGAATCATGCTCGATATCATGTATGACGTCCCCAGCCGCGAAGACATCGCGGAGGTCACGATCAATCGCGCGGTGGTCGAGGGGAAAAAGCTCCCGCTGATTCGCAAGAAGCAGGACAAAGACGCGGCCTAAACCCGCGGATTTTGTGCGAGAGTCCCATCCGCCATGCGGGTGATCGTTCTCAATACCGGCACCGAGCTGTTGCTCGGCCAGGTGCTCAACACGCACCTCACTTTCGTCGCCCGAGAGATCTTCTCGTTAGGCCTGCGGGTGGAGCGCCAGCTGACCGTTCCCGATGGACTCCCCATTCGCGAAACGCTCGCGCAAGTAATCGAAGAGGCGGAGATCGTTTTTGTCACCGGCGGTCTCGGACCGACAACCGACGACATTACCCGTGAGGCGGCCGCAGATTTGCTCGGTGCGGAATTGCAATCAAACGCGGCCTTGATCGCCTCGATCACCGAACGTTTGAAAACGCGCGGGTTTCCGATGACGGATCGCATTCTGCGCCAGGCGGAAGTTCCGCGCGGCGCAATCGTTTTGCCTAACGACAACGGCACGGCGCCTGGTTTGTATCTACGCTCAGAACAGAAGACGGCGAAAAGCGCGGTGCATTTGTTTCTCCTTCCCGGTCCGCCGCGTGAACTCGAGCCGATGTTTCGCGAATCTGTCCTGCCGATTTTACGCGCGCTTGTGCCCGGGCGTTCTGGGATCGATGGCCGCACTTTCCGGATCGCGGGCGTGGGCGAATCGATGGTGGAAGCGGCGGTCGGTTCGCAAATTCTCGCGCTAAAGGAGATCGAACTCGGCTACTGCGCGCGCGCCGGCGAAGTGGACGTGCGTGTCATCGGACAGGCCGCGATTTTGGACGAAGCGGAGCGGATTTTGCGTGGCGCTTTTGAGAATTCGATCTTCACCACCGCGGATGAAAATCTCGAGGATGTGGTCGTGCGTTTGTTGACCGCGCGCAAGGAAACCGTCGCCACGGCCGAGTCCTGCACCGGCGGCTACGTAGCCAACCGCCTAACGAATGTTGCGGGCGCGTCCGCCGTTTTCGGTGCAGGTTTTGTGACCTACGCGAATGAAGCCAAGATCGCCGCTCTCGGAGTTGAGGGCGGATTGATCGAGAAGCACGGCGCGGTCAGCGCGGAAGTTTGCCGGCAGATGGCGGAAGGCGCGCGCCGGAAAGCCGGCGCGACACATGCGCTCGCGACCACCGGGATCGCGGGGCCGACCGGCGGCTCAGACGAAAAACCGGTCGGCACGGTTTACATCGCGCTGGCTTCAGAGGCAGCCGAGACGACAATCAAGCGGCGACGCTTTCTGTCAGATCGCGAGACCTTCAAACGACTCGTTAGTCAGGTCGCACTGGAAATGCTCCGGCAACGTTTGCTCGGCAGCGTTTCCGTTACGGAGTGACTTCGACCGGCGTCCCGACCTTTACCTTGGCGTAAAACATCTCCGCGCCTTGCGGCGGCATGCGGATGCATCCGTGCGAGGCGGGATATCCGGGAAGAATGCCGATGTGCATCCCGACTCCGTCGCCGGTCAGGCGCATGAACCAGAGCATGGGCGCGCCGACATAGTGGGTGCCGCTGGGCGCGGAATCGATCTTCAGGCTGACGCCGCTGCGGACGGTGCGGCCACCGCGATCAACGAAATTTCCGTAGACGTTCGAGTGATGATCCTTGTCTTTTTCGAGCACGGAGAATTTTCCGGAGGGCGTCATCCCGGCGCGTTTGCCGGAGGAAATCGGGCTGTCGATGGCGATTTGATCTCCCGCGAGCAGGTAGGCGCGCTGCTTCGAGAGCGAGACGATGATTTGCGACTCGTTAGGGCTGAGGCTCTCGTAGATCGAGCGGTTGACGTTGATCGGCGCCTGCCGGCTGATCAATTCTGAAGCTTTTCGCATCGGTGGCAACGGTGCATTCGTGAATGGACGCGAGGTATTCAAGCGGGGATCGGAAGGGCGCGGCCGGAGTGCCCGCCCGCTCTGCGCGACTCCGGATTGGACCGCGAGCAAGGCGAGGGCGAGGACGTAAACGGCGAGGCGCGAAGGTTTGGAGATCACGATGTTTTTTAACTCTTGGCGTAGCTCTGCACCCGTTGCAACCAGCCTGGTAGCCAGCGGGATTCATTCCGTGCTGAAGGGGAATTTTTCACCCGCCGGGTCAGGACGGCACGCGCGGAGCGGCTGAATTCCACGGCCGCTGCGGGCCCTGTTTCGGTTCCGTTCATACCTTCCAAGACCTGGAGCAGGCCCCATCCTTGTCCAGCATAGCGCTCGCTGTCGAGCAGACCCTCGCCCTTGAAGTTCACGTAATCGACCAGCGCGTAACATCCCTGCGGAGTGCTGGCGACTCGATCGAATTGACTGGCAATCCGCGCGCGTTCCGCAGCCGGCGCGGCGGCCAGCATTTTCGGAAGCGCTTTTTCCAAACGCGCGACCAGGAATTCAGCCTGCAAATTAACGGTCGCGGCGAGAAATTGCCGGAGCCCTTTCATCGGCGGCTTTTGACTGGCAGCGAGAAATTCCGCGCGCGAATTCCACGGGCAGGCCCGCTGGTCCGCGACGATGGCCGGCAAATGCGCGCCGCGCTGGGCCATGAACTCGAGCAGGTCGGGAAAACTTTCTTCAAACGGACCGCGCGCGCCTTTCGGGTACCAGATGAAGTGACCGATGCCTAACGAGGCAAAGTTTTCGCCCGCATTCCAGGAAGTGAGACCGGCGACGGTGCCGGCGCATTCGTTTTGCCAGACTTTTTTCCCGATGCGCGCGGCCTCCGCGGCTGAGAGACGAACCCCGGCCGCCTGAACCAGCGACGCCTGCGCGACACACGCGGCAGAGACGGCGAAAGCGGCCAGGCGCCGCCGGGTTCCGCGCCATCTTGACGGCAGGCAGTTTCCCACTAGCGTGCCCCTTTCGCGGCGATTCTGCATCGTGCAGGCGCCGTTTTGTTAACTAAATTCGCCATGAAAAAATCCTGCATTTTCTTCGCCGCCACTCTCGTCGCCGTCTCCGGGTTCGCCCAACAGCCGCAACTGAAAGACGAGAAGGACAAGGTTAGTTACAGCATCGGGCTCGATATTGGAACCACCTTTAAAAAGCAAAACATGGACATCAATACCGATGTCCTCATGGCTGGCTTGAAGGACGGGGCTAGCGGCAACAAACCGCTCATGAGCGAGGAGCAGGTCAAGGAAACGATGACCACTTATTCAAAATCCATGATGGAAAAACAAACGATCGCGAGCAAGGAAGCCGGCTCCAAGAACGCCGCGGTAGGGGAGAAATTCCTCGCCGAGAACAAATCCAAGGAAGGGGTGAAGACGACCCCGAGCGGTTTGCAATACAAGGTCCTGAAGGAAGGCAGCGGTGAGTCGCCACGCGAAAGCGATACCGTGGTCACCAATTATCGCGGCACGCTCATCAATGGCACCGAGTTCGACAGCTCCTACAAACGCAATCAGCCCGCGACCTTCCCGGTCAACCGCGTGATCAAAGGCTGGACCGAAGCCCTGCAGATGATGAAGCCGGGGTCGAAATATCAGCTCTTCATCCCGCCCAACCTTGCTTACGGCGAGCGCGGCGCCGGCGGCGACATCGGGCCTAACGAGACCTTGATTTTCGAAGTTGAACTCCTGAGCGTGAAGCCGGCGGAAACTGCCAAGGCCGCGGCCCCGCCGGCCGACGCGAGCGCGGCCAAGCCGGAAATGAAGGATTCCCCGAAGGCGGCAACAAAGATATCGCCCACGCCGGCGGCGAAACCGAAGAAGTAAGGGCGCGGCGGTTAAGCCGCTGCTTCCCAAGCTAAGCGGGGCGCATCGCCCCAGAGATCTTCGAGACTGTAGAAGTCGCGCTTCTCGTGATGGAAGATGTGCACGATCACCTGCATGTAATCGAGCACGATCCATTGGCTCGCAGGGAATCCATCGACCGCCACCGGACGGACTTGATGATCTTTTTTTAGCTGTGCTTCAATCTCGCCCGCGATCGCTTTCAATTGCGGCTCGGATGATGCCGAGCAGATGACGAAGAAATCGGTGAAGGTGGAAATCTCGCGCAGATCGAGGACCACGATATCCTCCGCCTTTTTGTTTGAGGCCAGCTCGGCGCAGGTTTTAGCTAATTCTTCTGAGGTTATCTGGTGGGCTCCTGGTAAAGCCGGTGGCGTCGGATGATCTCCTCGACCGCTGGCGGTACGAGATAACGAATGGAACGATCCGACGCAACTCTGTTTCTGATTTCGGTCGCGGAAATGTCGAGGTGCTGCTGGATGGTCGGATAATCGGAAACCGCCGCGACCGCTCCGCGTTCCAGGACGACGAATTGCACCAGTCGGCGCAACTCCTCGAAACGATGCCAAGTGTGCAATCGCGAAAGATTGTCCGAGCCGATGAGGTAAAAAATTTCATCGTCCACATAGCGCCGCTTCAGTTCCTCGATCGTCTCGATCGCATACGATGGCGGCGGCCGCTGGAGCTCAATCTCATCGAGGCAAAATTGCGCTTCGCCTAACAAAGCCGCGCGCAACATTTCCACCCGCACACTCGCGGTGGTGGGCGTGGCGTCGACTTTGTGCGGCGACAAGGCGGCCGGCACAAAAATGACTTCGTCGAGCGCGAGCTTTTCCAGCGCTGCCCGCGCGAGAATCAAGTGCGCGTGATGGATCGGATCGAAAGTTCCGCCGTAGATGCCGATCTTCTTCAAGCCGCTAATATCTACGCCGTCCTCCGCGGCACCAGCAATCAAACATCGCTGGCGCGATTCGCGCGGGCTTCTAAGTTCGTCGCTGATGCAGCGCGATCGGCTCGGGCAACTTCTCCTCACCGGCGTTCCGGGCACCGAGCTGGATCCGGAAACGGCCGCACTCTTTCGTCGCGTGCAGCCCGGCGGTTTCATTCTTTTCGGGCGCAATATCACCGGTGCGACGCAACTCCGGAAACTTATCGATGACCTGCGCGCGCTGAGCGAAATCGAACCGATCATCACCATCGACCAGGAAGGCGGCCGGGTTTCGCGCCTGCGCCTGATCGGCAACGAACCACCGAACGCGCAACAGCTCCGCGAGAAGGATGATCTTGCACTCGTTAGGCAGCACGGCCAGATTACCGGCCGGCTCCTGCGCCTCTTCGGGTTCAATCTCGATCTCTGCCCGGTGCTCGATATTTCCTTCGATGACGAAGCCGACAACTCTTTGCGCGGGCGCTGTTATGGCCGCGACCTCGAGCAAGTTTGCCGGAACGCGGCCGCGTTCAACGACTCCCTGCGCGCGGAAGGCATCGCCAGCTGCGGGAAACATTTTCCCGGCTATTCCGCCGCCAGCCTCGACGCGCATCACGACCTGCCGAAGATCGAGCGCTCACTTGAGGAACTGGAGCGCGATGAGCTCGCGGTCTTCCGGCGATTCGCGCGCGAAGTCGATAGCATGATGATTTGCCACGGTTGGTATCCGTGTTTCGAAACGCAGAAAACACCGGCCTCGCTGTCGCGGCGCGTCGTCACCGAACTGCTGCGCGACGACTTAAAGTTCGAAGGTTTGATCATGACCGACGACCTCGACATGGGCGCGATTTACAATGAGTACTCACTCGAGCAGACGATTCGGCTCGCGATCGCCGCCGGGAATGATCTCGCCATGATCTGCCATCGAGTCGATCAAATCGGCGCCGCACTGGACGTTTTGCGCGAGTTGCCGAGACCGCAAACCGAGCGCGCGCTCGAAAGTGTCGCGCGTTTCAAAAAGCGGATGGCGCCGCCGGAGAAATTTTCCGAGGAGAAATTCCGTGCGCTCGACGCGGAGGTTTGGGATTTGCGAGTCGCGGTCCTCGGCGCCGAGCGCGCCGCGGAGCGCAGTCCGGAAGATGGCGCGCGCTCGCCCGTGGAAATTTACTGACGCGCGTTTGTATTGCCGCCGCGCTTGATTCCGGGCAAAAATTTTCATGCGCCGCTCGCGCACATCGCGAAACTTGGCCGCCGCCTTTCTGCTCCTCACCGGCCTCACTCTTTTGGTCTTTCGCTTTGGCCGAGGGCGGAAAAAGAAGAACGCGATCTGCAGCGTCGCCAGGATGAATGGTTTTACCGTCAGCGCGCGTATCCGCACCGGAAAATTCCAATCGGTGCGCGGCAGCGGGCGTTGCATCAGCTCGATGGAAAATTAGCGGCCGAAAATGCAGCGCGCGCGTGTTTGCCGTTCCCGCCGGTTTCGTTGCCGCTTTGGACATTCGTTGGGCCGCAGCCCATCCAGACACCTTATTCGGCGCCGATTGTTTCCGGCCGGGCGAGCGCGCTCGCGATTGATCCGCGAAGCGTGAACACGGTTTATCTCGGGGGCGCGCAGGGCGGCGTTTGGAAGACGACTAACGGCGGTGCGAACTGGACTCCGTTGACTGACGCGCAGGCGTCGACCGCGATCGGTTCGATTGCAATTTCGCCGACACATCCTGACACCATTTATGTTGGCACCGGCGAGGAAAACTTTGGCGGCGACAGTTATTACGGCGCAGGAATTTTGAAATCGACTGACGCGCGCGCGACCTGGACGCAATACTGCGGACCGTTCTGCGGGCCGTTCGGACCAGATCAATATTACGGCGGGGGCAGTCGCATCGGCGAGCTGGCGGTGCATCCGACAGATGATCAAATCCTGCTCGCGGCGGTGAAGCTTTCGTTTGCCGACGGCATTTATCGGTCCACCGATGGCGGCGTTTCCTGGACCCTGGTGTGGCCCGACGGGCCGGGCAATTCGGTCTTCTTCGATCCGACGAATGGCAAGGTTGCCAACGCCTCGTGAGGCGATGGTTTCCCCGGTTCGAGCGAGGGCGTTTTCAAATCGACGGACGGCGGCCAGACCTGGGCACTGCAGAACGGGAGCGGCGCGAACGTGCTCGCTCTCGGCACCGCGGGCCGGATCGTGCTCGCGATGGCGGCTTCGAACACGGCCACGCTCTACGTCGGAATCACGAACGTGAACACCGGCGATCTCGTCGGATTTTACAAGACCGTCGATGGCTGCGCGAATTGGACGCAACTCACCTCGACGCCGGATTACTGCGCTGGTGCGTTCGCTCGATGGCGGGAACACCTGGGCGACGCTGCAATTGGCCCAGAATTTCGGCTTCATCCATGCCGATATGCACGCGCTCACTTTCTCCGCGAATGGGAACACGCTCTCGGGAACGACGGCGGCGCGTATGTCGCCACGCAGATCACGGCGAGCGATCCTGTGTTTACCGCGCTCAACACTTCGCTCGGGATCACGCAATTTTATCCCGGCCTCACGATGCATCCGACGAACCCGGGGATTGCAATCGGCGGCACGCAGGACAACGGCACCGTCCTCTTTTCCGGCGCGCCCACTTGGAACGATGTCGTCTGTGGCGATGGCGGTTACACCGCGATCGATTTCAACACGCCGTCGACGATTTACGCGGAGTGCCAGGAAATCGATATCATCAAATCGACTGCCGGCGGCGCCTTCGACACCTGGACATTCATGACCGATGGAATCGATGTCAGAGATCGGGTGGATTTCATTCCGCCGCTGACGATGGACCCGTCGAACTCGCAGACGCTCTATTTCGGAACCGATCGTGTCTATCAAACAACCGATGGCGCGATCGCCTGGACGGCGATCTCGCCCGATCTCACCAGCGGGGACAGTTTCTTCGGCGTGCTCAGCACGATCGCGGTCGCGCCTAACGACTCCAACACGGTTTACGTCGGAACTCTCGACAGCCGCGTGCAGGTGACGACCAATGCTGGCGCCGGGTCATTGGCAAATTGGACGAATGTGACTAACGGATTGCCGACACGTGTGATCACGAACGTGGCGGTCGATGCCGGTCATTCCACGACCGCCTATGTGGCGTTCAGCGGTTTCTCCAGCTTCGATGATAACCTCGGTCACGTTTTGAAAACGCTGAACGGTGGCGGCGTTTGGACGGATATCAGCGGCGATCTGCCGAATGTCCGGTTAACTTTCTCGCCACCGTGCCGGACTCGCCGAACACGCTTTTCGCCGCGACTGACGTCGGCGTTTTTTATACGAGCAACGGCGGGAGTAATTGGACTTCGCTCGTTAACGGATTGCCGCGCGTCGCGGTGCTCGGCCTGACTTTGCAAACTTCCACACGCACGCTGCGCGCTTCCACCCATGGTCGCGGCGTTTGGGACATTAACATCGAGAGCATCGCGCCAGCGGCGTTAAAGGTGTTCTCGGTTACGCGCACCGCGCCGAATACGATCCATCTGCAATGTCACGGCGTGCCGAGCGTGGCTAATCGCGTGCAATCGTCGCCCTCTCCAAACGCAAACAACTTCACCACCCTGACCACAGTCGTGGCCGACGCCAACGGCAATTTTCAATTCAACGATGCCGCCGCCGGACAGAAAAAGTTTTACCGGCTGGCGTATCCTTGAAGTCGTTAGTCAGGCCAAGGCGCGTTCCCGCGACCACACCGATTGACGGGCTGCGACCCAGCCCATAACCTTCGCGCGTGCAGGCCGAATTAGAGCAGTTGCTCATCCTCCAGGATCGCGACCAGAAGATTAAACAAATCCGCGCGGAGATGAAATCCGTGCCGCTGCAGCGGGCGCATCTCGAGAGCCAACTAGCGGCAAGCGCGGCTGGTTTGGAAGCGCTGAAGTTGAAGGCAAAACAGATCGAGGTCGATCGCAAGAAGCTCGAGCTCGACGCGGGCACACGCACCGACAGCATTAACCGGCTGAAGACGCAGCAGTACGAAACGCGCAAGAACGAAGAGTTCCGCGCAATGGGAAACGAGATCGAGCGCTACGAAAAAGAAATTCGCCTGATCGAGGACCAGGAGCTCGAACTCATGGATCAGGTGGACAAGATGAAAGTGGAAGTGGTCGCGGAAGAAGCCAGGAGTGCGGGCGCGCGCGAATCAGTCGCGCGTCAGGTCACCGACTTGGATGCGAAAGCGAAAGCGCTCGAGACGCGTTTGCAGGAACTGGTGAAAGATCGCGCGGAGATCGCGAGCCGCGTGGACGAAGATGTGCTCAGCCGGTTCGAGCGTTTGTTTGCCAGCAAAGGGGACGCGGCGGTGGTCGCGCTCGAGCATGAAGTTTGCACCGGCTGCCACATGAAGATCACTGCGCAGACTGCGCACCGGGTGAAGAATGGTCGCGAGTTGGTGAGCTGCGAGCAGTGCGGGCGAATTCTTTATTCGCCGGAGTAAGCCTTGTTTATTCGGCGAAGGACGCCGCCAAGCGTGCTTGGGGTAGCCGGAGGCTGAGCGACCGCGTTTAGACGTTGAAGCGGAACTCAACCACGTCGCCATCCTTGACCACGTATTCCTTGCCTTCGATTCGCAGTTTGCCGGCTTCGCGGGCCTTGGCGAACGAGCCTAACGAGACCAAATCATCGAAGTGCACCGTTTCCGCGGCGATGAAGCCGCGCTCAAAATCGGTGTGAATTACCCCGGCTGCGGCGGGAGCCTTGTCGCCTTCGTGAATCGTCCAGGCACGAGTTTCTTTTTCGCCCGTGGTCAGGTAAGTGCGCAGGCCTAACAAGTGATAGACCGCGCGGATGAGAGCGCTCACGCCACTGCCTTCCACCCCGAGATCGCGCAAATATTCCTGCGCTTCGGTTTCACTCAGATCAACCAGCTCGCTCTCGATTTGCGCGCTGATCACGACCGCTTCGCTGCCGAAATGTTGCTTCGCGTATTCCTGCACCGCGCGCACGTGTTTGAGCGACGCGTTCTCCGCGTCGCCTTGCGCGATCGGCGCCAGATCGGATTCCGCGACGTTGCAGGCAAACAATGTCGGTTTCGAAGTGAGGAGAAAAAATTCCCGCGCGGTGATCTTCTCTTCATCCGAAAGATCCGCGGTCATCGCCGGTTTTCCGGAATCCAGGTGCGGCAACAATTTCTCGATCAGCGCACTTTCCGCCTTGGCGGTTTTGGAACCGGCGCGGACTTCCTTTTGCAAACGATCGCGGCGTTTTTGCAGCGAACCGAGATCGGCCAGAATGAGCTCGGTGTTGACCACCTCGATGTCGCGCACCGGATCGATCGTCGCGCTGACGTGATGAATGTCCGCGTTTTCAAAACAGCGAATCACCTGCACGATCGCGTTCACTTCGCGGATGTGACTGAGGAATTGATTGCCGAGGCCCTCGCCAGCGCTCGCGCCTTTGACTAGGCCGGCGATGTCGACGAACTCGATCGCTGCAGGGATGATTTTTTGCGAACTGGACAATTTCGAAAGCACCTCGAGACGCGAATCGGGCACGGTCACGACGCCGAGATTCGGATCAATGGTGCAGAACGGATAATTCGCCGCCTGCGCTTTCCGGCTGCGAGTGACCGCGTTAAAGAGCGTCGATTTTCCGACGTTCGGCAGTCCAACAATTCCAGCGCTCAGCATAAGGCGCGCAGGTTACGGCGGGAGCGTCACTGCCGCAATGCCGCGGCCGGCGCGGATCAATTTTCGCTTTTGAAAAAGAGCAAGCGCAGGCTGTTCAAGACCACGACCACCGTGCTGCCTTCATGCGCGACTACGCCTAACGAGAGCGGAATTCCGCGACTGAGGGCGAGCAAAGCCATCACGATTACCGTGCCGAGCGCGATGGTGATATTCTGCCCGATGATTCGTTGGGCGCTTCGGCTCAACTGGTAAGCGGTTACGAAATTTTCCAGCCGATCGTTCATCAGGATCACTTCCGCCTGTTCCATCGCCGCGTCCGAGCCGCGCGCGCCCATCGCGATCCCGACATCCGCCGCCGCCAACGACGGCGCATCGTTCACCCCGTCGCCGATCATCGCGACCGTGCCGCCAGTGTTTTTCAATTCCTGAATCGCCTCGACTTTTCCTTCCGGCGATAACTGCGCGCGCACTTCATCGACGCCGGCTTCACGCGCGATCAGTTCCGCAGTCGCGCGGCGATCGCCCGTGAGCATGACCGTGCGCATGCCCGATCGCCGGAGACGCGCGAGCATGGTTTGCGCTTCCGCGCGGAGTTGATCGCGAAACAGAAATCGCCCGCAGATTCCCGGCCCGGCCACCCAGACTTCGGCGACGTCATGATCATCGACGACTAAAGCATCGCACGGTGCACTCGCGATCGACGCGCGCACAAACTCACGATTACCGAGCGCATAGAGCAGGCCCTTGTTGCGCGCCATGATGCCGCCGCCTGATATCGATTCGGCATGCGTGAATTCCACCGGCGCGGCCGCGCGACCCGCGCCCACTTTCTCGATCGCGCGCGAAAGCGGATGATGGGAAAGACGCGCGAGATTATAGGCCGCGGCGACGACAGAATCTTCCCCGCCGGCGCAACTTTCGATCCGCACCAAATCGGGAACGCCACGGGTGAGGGTGCCGGTTTTATCGAGCGCGACGGTCTTGATGTCGGCCAACATTTCGATCGCGGCGCCGCCGCGAAAGAGCACGCCGCGACGCGCGCCGGAAGCGATCGCGGAAAGAATCGCCGAGGGCACGCTGAGCACGAGCGCGCACGGCGACATGACCACGAGCAAAGTCATCGCGCGATAAAACGCGCTACCGCGCCCGGCAGTCCCGGCAAACGGCGGCCAGCCGAAACCAAGCCAGCCGACGAGGAAGAAAATGACCGACGCGCTCAGGACTAGATAAGTGTAGCCGGTGCCGAAGCGATCGCTGAAACGCTGCGACGGCGCTTTCAAATGTTGCGCTTCCTCGATCAGGTTAACGATTTTTTGTAATGCGCTTTCGCTGGCAGCGCGGAGCACCTGGCCATCGAGCACGCCCCAGGTGTTGATCGTTCCCGCGAGCGCGACGTCGCCCGGTTGTTTCGGCATCGGGCGCGCTTCGCCGGTCAGGTTTGATTCATCGCAGGCGCTCTCGCCGCGAATGACGCGCAAATCCACCGGCACTTGCTCGCCCGCGCGCACGCGCACTTGCATCCCGGGCGCGAGCTCTTCGACCGCGCGTTCGGTTTCGCGGCTGTCTTCCAGAACGGTCGCGGTCTTGGGCGCGCCGCGGAGGAGCGCACCGATCTCGCGCTGGGTGCGCGCGCCGGCAAAATGCTCCATCGCGCCAGAAGCCGAAAAAAGAAAAAGAAGGAGCGCACCTTCGCTATAGGCACCGACAAGCGCGGCGCCGAACGCCACCGCGAGCATGAGAAAATGAATTTCCAGCTCGCCATGTCGGAGCCGTTCCCAGGATTCGCCGGCGGCATCCGACGCGCCGGAAAGATAACTCAGTGCGAAAAGCGAAAGGACGAGCGCTGGTGGCGCGGCATATTTTTGCGCGACCAGCGCGAGGAGGCCGGTCACCAAACACGCCGAGGAAAGAAGCGCGAGTTTCTTCCACTCGTTAGGATCGGCATCGCGACCGACGGGCGCGCAACAACCCCCAGCGCGCGGCCAGCGCACATTGTTCCACTGCCAAAAACCAACCGCGGTGCGGCAGGTTAACTTCTCGATCACCGTGCTCCCGAGGACATCTTTCACCACCACATTCGCGTCGCCCACTTTGCTCGAAGGCGGCTCGCCGCACTGCTCGCAATTTCCGCGCGCATCGAGAATGCCGCATTGTTGTTTGCGCTCGGCCACGACTTCGCTGACGCGTTCGCCGATCCGCTGGCTGCGGTCGTCGCCTAACGTCGCGATCGAGAGCAGCTGGTTCTTCGGTTGAAACGCGACCGCTTCCAACTGCGGCTCCTCTGCGAGCAAACGCGCGACTTGTCGGTAAACGCAATGCATGTCTTCGCGCGACACGGGTGCGTCAGGGGCGGCGGTTGTTTTCTTCATTTCAGACATGAACGGGGAAACGATACGCTGCCCCGGTGCGCGCTCTAGCGAAAAGCGCGACGTGAAACGGCGGAACGCCGTGTGAAAAATCGGGCCGGCGAGATTCGAACTCGCGACCTCTTGAACCCCATTCAAGCGCACTACCAAGCTGTGCTACGGCCCGACGTGCGCAGACTATCGGCTGGGCGGCTTTGGCTTGCCAAGCAAAGTTTTCGGTCGGCGAAACGAGTTATGCGCCGGCCCAACCGCTGAGAAATGCGTCGATCAAAACCGGCAGCTCATCGCTGTAACCGCCCTCGAGAATCGCCGCGGCCGGGAGATTTATTTCGCGCAACCAGCTTCCGCAAATCGCGAAGTCTTCCGCTTCGAGAAGAAGCTGCGTAATCGGATCGCCTGCGTAGGCATCGAAGCCCGCGGAGACGAGCAGCAGGCTGGGCTGGAAGGCGAGCAAGGTGTCGAGCGCGCGCCGAATTATCTCGAGATGTCTGGCCCGCGGAATCATCCGCGGCACCGGAAAATTGTGCACGTTCGCGAAAGAGCGCAGCCCGCTGCCAGGATAGAGCGGCGATTGATGAATGGAGGCGAAACTGATCCGCTCGTTAGGCGAAACGATCGACTCCGTGCCGTTGCCGTGATGGGCGTCGAAATCCCAAATCGCAACTCGCTCGGCGCTGTTTTCCAAGACGTCGAGCGCAGCGATCGCGACGTGGTTGAAGTAACAAAAACCCATCGCGTGATCGCGGGTGGCGTGATGTCCCGGGGGCCGCATCAGGGTGAAGGCGGGTTCGCCCGCCATGGCGGATTGCGCGGCGGAAACGGCGCCGCTGGCGCGCGCGGCGTGCGCGAAGATCTCAGGATGTGCGGGAGAATCGGCGTCAAAATCTTCCGCGGCCGCGGCCACCCGGCGTAAATGTTCGTCGGAGTGGGCGCGCAAAATCATTGCCTCGCTCGCCACCTCGGGCAGGCGCCATGGCCACGCGGGATGGCGTTCCTGCAACAACGGAGCAGTCCGGGCGATGCGCTCCGGACGCTCCACGTGCCCGGCGCGCCCGTATTCGACGGACCGTGGATCGTGAAAAATCAGCACGCGCGCAGGCGAAGGAACCAGATCTACGATTTCGGTTTGTCCGGCGGGATGTCTTGCGGCGCGCTAGCCGGTTTTTCTTCGCCGGAAACCAGGCCGCGGCGTTCCAGTAACGGCGTGATGTCCGGTGCGCCGCCGGTGAAATCCTGGAACAATTGCAAGGCATCCGCGCTGCCGCCGCGCGAGAGCAGCGTTTGCCGGAAACGATCGCCGTTCGTGCGCGTCATTCCGCCGTGCTGCTTGAACCATTGCACGGTGTCGGCATCGAGCACTTCGCTCCAGATATAGCTGTAGTAACCGGCGGAATAATCGCCCCAGGCGTGCGAAAAATATGGCGAACGATAGCGCGGCGGCACCGGCGCAAAATCGACGCCCGCTTTCTTAAGAGCCTCCGCTTCGAAGGCGAGCGCGTCTTTCGGGATCTCGTTAGGCCTGAGCTGGTGCCAGGCTTGGTCGAGCAAAGCCGCGCCGAGATATTCGGTCGTCTTGAAACCCTGATCGAATTTTTGCGACGCCTGCATTCTGTCGAGCAGCTCCTGCGGCATCGGCGCGCCGGTCTGGTAATGCTTCGCGTAATTTTTCAGGACTTGCGGCCAGGCGGCCCACATCTCGTTCACTTGCGAGGGAAACTCGACGAAATCCCGCGGCACATTCGTGCCCGCGAAGCGCGGATATTTCACGTGCGAAAACATCCCGTGAAGCGCGTGTCCGAATTCGTGAAACATGGTCGTGACTTCATCGAAGGTGAGCAAAGTCGGCTCGCCCGCGGGCGGTTTCGGAATGTTAAGGTGATTGGCAACCACCGGCTTGGTCTTGAAGAGTTCGCTCTGCGAAACGTATTCGTTCATCCAGGCGCCGCCGCGTTTTGAAGGCCGCGCATACATGTCCGAAATGAAGAGCGCGAGCGGCTGGCCGTCGGCATCGTAAACTTCGAAGACGCGCACGTCCGGCTGGTAGACCGGGAGATCTTTGCGCTCTTTGAAAGTGATCCCGTAGATCTGGTTGGCCGCGAAGAAAACACCGTCTTGCTGGACGTGGTTCAGTTCGAAATACGGACGCAGTTGCGATTCATCGAAATCGAAACGCGCCTTGCGAACTTTCTCCGAGTAGAAGGCCCAGTCCCAGGACTGGAGCGGAAATTTGTCGGCGTCCTGATCGATCACCGCCTGGATGTCGGCGGCTTCGCGTTTCGCGTTCCCAACCGCCGGGGGTGTGATCTGCGTGAGCATTTTATTGACTGTCTCGACGTTCTTCGCGGTCTCGTCTTCGAGTTTATAAGCCGCGTGATTTTCGTAACCGAGAAGGACCGCGCGTTCCGCCCGCAGCTTCGCCATTTGGATAATGGTGGCGCGGGTATCGAACTCGCCGCCGTGACTATTGCGCGCGAGGGAAGTTTTCATGATCCGCTCGCGCAACGGGCGATTCTCGAGCGAGGCTAACGCGGGCTGGCCGGTGGTGTTTTGCAGCGCGATAACGAATTTGCCCTCCTTCTTTTCCGCTTTCGCGGTGTTGGCGGCGGCGGCGATTTCGTTGTCATCCATCCCGGCGAGATCCGCTCGCTGATCGACCACCACTCCCTCGGCGTTTTTTTCTTTCAGAACGAACTGATTAAATTTCGTCTGCAAACTCGCGATCTCCGAATTCATCGCCTTCATCTTCTTCTTGTCGGTCTCCGAGAGCAGTGCGCCGGCGCGCACGAAATCCTTATAGTAACGCTCCAGCAGCCAGGCCGATTCCGGGTCGAGTTTCAACTGCTCACGCTGGTCGTAGAGCGACTTGATCCGCGCGAAGAGGGCGGCGTTGAGATGGATCGCGTCCTGGTGCGCGGAAAGCTTCGGCGCCATTTCCGTCTCGGTTTTTTGCAGGGTGGAATCGGTGTTCGCGCCCGCGAGGTTCGAGAAAGTACTGTTCACGCGGGTCAGGATGCGTCCGGATTTTTCGAGGGCGACGACCGTGTTCTCGAAGGTCGGCGTCTCTTTATTTTGCGCGATCGCCTCGACTTCTTTCAATTCTTCCGCGAGCGCGACCGCAAACGCCGGCGAGTAATCCGCGCTTTTGATCTTATCGAACGGCGGCATCTGATACGGCAAGGTGCTTTCGCTGAGCAGAGGATTTTTCGAAGAGGCGGGCGCGGGAGTTTTCGCGGCATGCATGGAGGCGAAAGCAGTAGCCGAGAGCAGAGGAAGTGCGACGAAGAATTTTGGCGACATGGTGAAGACGATATTTGGTTTGAAGTGCACCAACGCACGCGCGCAGCGGCGTTTGGAATCGGGAATCCTGCAATAACCTTTGTGAGTTACAAGCTCGGAAAGAATTTCCAGCAGCCGCGCGCTGCCTAGTGCTCGTTAGGCGCGAGAGAATTGACGATTTCGGCGAAGCGCGGATCGCCTCGGAGCGCGTCCCAGTAGGGATGCAGACGGAGATTTCCGTAGCTCCAATAGCTGGGCACTTTGGTGGCGATCCGCAGTTGTTCGATCGCTTGATCTGTCTCACCGGACCACGAATAGATGATGGCCAGGTAGCCGACCATCAACGGCGCGGTGATCGCATCCCGGTCGATCGGAACAAGCGCGACCGCGCGCTGACCGTCGCGGATCGCGTCCGCAGTTTCCCCGAGCGCCGCGTGCTCCATGGCGACGGCACACCATGCTCCGCCATCGTTCGGTTGGGCGGCCGCGAATTTTTCGGACTCCTGCAAGGAACGCGCGAAGGCTTGGGTCGCATCGCTTTCCCGGCCACGGAGACGCGCGACGACGCCGGTGCACCAGCTCTCGGGAAACGGCACACCCTCCGCGTGGCAGCTGGTTTCGCTCATGTAATCGAGCGCGTGCGTCGCGCTCGCAAAATCCCGTTCGCAGAGTGCGAGATAGAGCCAGGGCTCGACAATTTTGCCGCCGTCGGTTGGCTGATCTTTCAAGATGTCCGCCAGCGTCTGATGCAAAGGCTCCGTCTTCGCGTGCCACTCCAGTTCTACTGCGGCGAGCTGAGAGCGCAGGAGAACGTCCTCCGGTGAAAGGCGACTGGCCCGCCGCAGAATGGTGGTCATGTCCTGAAAGCGCCGGAGGCTAAAATCGCTCAACGCGATTTGTTGAAGGACGATCGGATTCAATGGATCGAGCTCGAGCGCGCGCGCGAAACTGTGCGACGATTCCTCCCAGCGGCCTTCCCGGCGCGCGAGGTAACCGAGGAGGAGCGGCGCGTCCGGGTCGTTCGGCAAGGCGGTTTGCGCGAGCTCCAATTCCTGGCGCGCGTGCGAGTAGTCTTCCAATCCCCAATAAAAATGCCTGGCCCGGGCGAGATGAGTCTCCCCGGCGTTCGGCCGCAGATGCACGAGCGCATCGATGGCCGTTTCGGCCGCAGCGAGACGAGTGCGGCTCGGATCAAACCAGTGATAGAGCCGATCCTGAGCGTACGCTTCCTGGTAATAGGCGAGGAAAAATTGGCTATCGCGTGCGCTGCATTCGCCGAGGAGAGAGACCGCCCGAAGCAGTTTCTCCTTCGGGCTTTCGCCAAAGACGGAGTCGTTGATCAATCCGCGCGCGCGCACGTAGTTGTCATAGGCCACGAGATCGCGTGTCGGTCGTTTGGAAATGGCGGCTTTCTCGCTCGGCGAAAGCTCAAATTTTAGCTGCCCGGCGATGCGCTGGGCGATGTCGCTTTGGATATCGAAGACGTTCGCTTCATTCCGGTCGTAAAACTCTGTCCACACGTCCGCTTTCGTCGCGACATCGATGAGCGTGGCGTGGACGCGAATGTGGTTGCCGATGCGTTGCACGATGCCGACGAGGACGTGCGAAACGTCCAGGACCTTCCCGATCTCGCGCAGGTCGCGCACGGCGTCCGCGCGATAGCGCGCGACCGACGTGCGGCTGATCACTTTCAAATCAGCGACGCGCTGGAGGTTGCCGATAATTTCGTCCTGCATGCCGTCGACGAAATACTGGTTTCCCTTTTCATCGCTCGAGTTTTCGAAAGGCAGGACGGCGATGCTCGGGCGCGCGCGGTCGCCGCTCAGGCGCACCCACGTTACCAACGCGAGCAGCACCACGCACAGAACCGCGGCCGAGATGATTTTCCGGCGCGGTGAGCCGGCGAGGTGGCGATACAAAAAGTTCCGGCCGCGGACGAAACCGCGACGTTGTTGGGCAATCTTTTGCGGAACAGCCGGATTGCCCGAGCCCTCCTTGCAGAGATTGAAGAGGTGAAGCCGGAGGCCGTGTTTCACTGCGCATTCGCCGAGGTCGTGCAGATGCGGATGCCAATGCTGATACGCCGCGAGGTCTTCAGCGATTCGTTGGGAAAGCAGGATGTGGCCTGCATCGCCGCAATCGAGCACGCGCTGTGCGATGTTGATCCCGGCGCCCGCAAAGTTGGAGCGTTCGTTCACATCCTTTACTTCCTTGATCGCTCCACTATGCGCGCCCATCCGGAGCTGGATCCGCGGATAATCCTTCAACGCTCTGCTGATCTCGACCGCGCATTGCACGGGCGATTCCGGGTTATCGAAAAATAA
>JBPCJC010000070.1:0-23796 GCA_051005695.1 Chthoniobacterales bacterium
CTCCCCGAACAAACGCAGGATCGCGCCTTTCGAGTTCGCCTCAACCGCGGAGAAAATTTGCGGCGCGAGCGCGCGCAAGGCCGCGGCCAGCCGCCGGTAGTGATCGAGAATCGTGGTCGCGCTATAGATATAGAGCGGTGTGCCGTGGGCGTTCGCGACCGTTTCCAGGTCGACCTCTTCGCAATGCAAGCGGCCCTGCTGGTAATGAAACGAATGCACCGCGTATGGTGGAACCGCGCGCGCCCGCGCTCAAGCCCGTGAGCGCGGCCGGAGCAATCCGCCTAACGAGACCAAAATCAGGAGGGCGCCGAAAGTACAGACAATCGCCGCGCCCGAAGGCAGGTCCCAGTAGAAGGAAAGGAACAATCCCGCCACGCCCCCGAGGAGCGCGATAATCCAGCCGATCAATAAACGTTTCGTTAGGCTGGCGGCGAGGGTGATTCCGCAAACGGCCGGCACAATCAGGTAGCTGAAAACCAGCAGGACGCCGGCGATGCGGACGAAGCTGGTCACGACCAAACCAAACGCGGCGTAGAAAAGGAAATCCCACCAGCGCACGCGCAGACCCTGTTCGTAGGCGCGCTCGCGCTCAAAGGAAACGAGCAGGAAATTTTTTCGGAGAACGAAGTGCAGAACCCCGACGGCGAGGAAAAGTCCGAAGCATTTCCAAACATCGAGCGGCGAGACGAGGAGGATATTTCCGACCAGCATTTGCTTGATTTGCTCATCGCCTTCGGCCGCGCGGCTGAGCATCAAAACCGCCGCCGCCGCTGCGACCACATAGGAAATTCCGATGACCGCTTCCTGCGGAATCTGGCTCGCGCGTTTGCCGGTAAAGGAAAAAATCGCCGCGCCCACCAAGGTGAAACCGAGCGCGATCCCAAAGGTCGCCCAGCTCTCCAAATCCAGCCGGAGCAAGACCGCGAGGCAGATGCCTAACGAGGCCATCTGCGCCATCGCGATGTCGATGAAAATAATCCCGCGCCGGACGACGTGCAGCCCCAGATAAACCAGCAGCCAGGGCAAGAGTACGCAGGCGACGATCGGCCAAAACATTACTTCCCACATAAGTCAGGATCCGGGTGCGATTGACCGCTTACTTCAAGGCCGCGGACAAACGGCTAACGAGTGCATCGATTAACTTCACATACGTCTCCGTGTTCGGCAGACCGCCGGGATATTGCGCGAAATCGACCACCTTCGCGCCGGTCGCGCTGGCCACGCGCTCGGCAATTTTACGATCGTGAAACGGCTCCACGATGATGGCCTTGATGTGTTGCGCTTTTATCTGCGCGATCACTTCCGCGAGGTGCGACGGCGATGGCGGAATCCCCGGTTTCGGTTCCAGAAAAATATCGATCTCAAGCCCGAAACGATGCGCGAAGTACGGCCAGGAATCGTGATAGGCGACCACGTGTTGGCCTTTGAAGGGGAGCATCGCCGTGCCCCATTCCTGGAGCTTGGCGTCGATCGCGGTGGTGAAGCGGTCGTAGTTTTTTTGGTAAGTCGCGGCGTTGGCCGGATCGAGCGCGCTGAAGGATTGCATGATGTGTTGCGCGACCGTTTTCGCGATGATCGGATCGATCGCGAAATGCGGATTCCCGAGCGCATGGACGTCGCCGGCGGCGCGAGTCAGATTCGCCGGCACTTCCATTAGACGGATGCCCTGCGAGGCCTGCACCCGTCCGGGTTTGCCGACTTCGATCTTGGCGTTACGCGCGTTTTGCAGGAGCGGCGGAAGCCAGCCGATTTCGAGCTCGGCGCCGCCGTCGATCAGGACATCGGCGTTTCGTAACTGCACAACAAAACTCGGACGCGCGTCGACGAAGTGCGGGTCTTCGGTCGGCTTAGCCATGGTGCTGACGTCGACTTTGTCGCCGCCGACTTCGCGCGCGAGTGCGCCGAGATCGGGCAGGGTGGTGACGACGTTGAGTTTTGCTTCAGCACTCGTTAGGCAAAACAAAAGGGCAGACAGGATTAACAGGATGGGCAGGATTTTTTTCATAAAGGGTGAGGTGTTTGGACGGCTGTCATCCTGAGGCGGCGGAGCGCGCCGAAGGATCTCGCTCAGGGTATTGGATAATCTTGGGTGCGCGCAGGCCAAGGGCCCTGTGCGAGGTCCTTCGTCGTCTGCGCGACTCGGGATGACAAGTATTGGGGAGAGCGCGCATTAGAATTTATGCGCGCCGTGCGCGCCCAGGATGAATTCGAATTGGAAGAAGACCGAGTCCTCGTCGCGCGCGGAGAGGAAGTTATTTTCCTCCAGAAAATCGTGATTGTATTGTAGGCGCAGCCGCGAGAATTCGGTTGGTAAAAAAGTCAGGTTGGCGGAAACGCGCGAGCGTGTCTGCCGGGTATCGTCGTCGGTGAACGCCGAGTCTTGCATATGCAGATAATCGCCGCGCACGCCGGCAATCCATCCTTTCTTGAAACCCCAAAGCACCTGCGAGTAGAGGCCCCAATCGTGAAAAGTTTCCGCCACCGGAAAGAGTTGATCGACGCCGCGGCCGGCTTCAAATCGCCGATACATGGCTTCCGTTTGCCACTTCACAAACGGGAAACCGCCCTCGGCCCGCGCGCTCTTCCATTTGTAGAGCAGATCGGCGCCGTAAATTTGCGTGCGGGTGTTGACGCCCGTGTCGTTAGACCCAAACGCGCCCGAGATTCCGCCAAGGACAGTTTGGGTCGAGCTGAGGTTGAAGGAATTTTCGAAACGCGGCATCCAGACGAAATCGTAGAGGCCGCGGGCTTCGCGATCATTCGTTAGGCGACCGAAGAAGAGGCCGTTGGCGCCCGGATTGCGGAAGGAATAGCCGGTGTTGCCGCGGCCGTTCTGCACGCCTAACAAGAGCTGCGAATACCAGGGCAACGGGACGGTCCAGGAAAGCTGCCCGCCAACCCCGCGCAGGCCATCCGAGCCGAGCAAGCGTCCCATGACCAGAGGGGCATCGGCGAAATCCCACGTATGCGGATGGGTCGGATTCAAACGCCCGAAGGCGGCAAAAAATTGCCCGCCTTTCAACTGCAAGCCGAAAGGCAGGTTGGTCGTTTGGAGGAACGATTCCTCCAGTTCGATCTCGGTTTCGTTGTCGTTGTTCAACTTCAGAACAATGTTGGCGAAGCCTTCGAAATACGGATCCACCGCGCCATCGAGCGCAAGCTCGGAGTTGCGCGCGTTAAACCCGCGTTGTTGCGGATCGTGATCGCCGACCTCGAGCCGGCTCAGATTACGATCGCTCGAATAGGCGAGCGCGAACTGGCCATCGAAAGAGATGTTCATGTAAGTCTTGCCGCCGCCACCGCTGACGATCGGGATTGGTTGCGTGAGCGCTGAGCCGGCGGAATCCGTCGACGTCGTTGCCGTGACCGTCGCGTCGCTGGTCGGAAACGCCGTGCCGTTCGCGTTCACCGCCGTCCCCGGAGTTGTCGGGGCCGAAGCGGACGCGACCACGCTGGTGTCGTTAGTCGGAAAAAGCGGCGGCGCACTGGCCGCCGGTGCGGCTGACGCGGAGGCGCCGGGCAGTGGCGGCGGCTCCGGATTTTGCGGCAACGGCGCGGGCACCGTGGTCGTTTGGCTCATCGCCGTTTGCTGATCCTTCACCTGCTGTTGCAGGGTCATCACCATTTCGGTGAGCGTTTGCACCTGCTGGCGCAAACCTTCGATGTCCGCCGGCGAAACTGCGGCCGCCGGTGTCGCCGTCGCTTCCTGCCCGAGGGCGAAGGGCGTGCCGCACCCACAGAGTGCTAACGCCATGATTAATTTTTTTCGCATTACTTCCTCGATTGCTCGCCGCGTTACCGCGTCGATATGTGAACCCAATGATCACGCGTCCAGCGCACATCGGATCAGCGGCGAGAGAGAACGCGCGCGCGCCGCTGCCTCTAATTTGCGAGGCAACTCCGATGCGTTAGCGGTGCGCGGGCGGGGCGTGCTCGAGGCGCGCGAATTCCAGGAGCGCGAGTGCGCCGTGGAAAAGTTGAGTGCGAAATGCGGGGACGGTCGGCGTCGGAGTCGGGGCGGCCGGGATCGGGTCACAGCCGGAATGCTCGGCGCTGCCGGAGGACATCAGGGTGGCGACGCATTCGTGATTCGTGCCTGGACTGAAATTATGCAGCCACTCGTGCAGTTGCGGTGAGGCCGACAAGCCGGCGGCGAGAGCGATCGAGCAAAACAGCAAGGCCGCGAAGAAGCCGCGCAAGGTGCTGCTCATGTGCGGAGACTTTGCGATCTCCCGCGGCGAAACGCAAACACCATTCCCGGCGTTTAGGCGACGCCCCAATGATGATGATCCTGCCGGGAAAGAGCCCAATTCGGATGTTGCCTAACGAATGCAAGACAAGTCTGCAAACTTGCCGGGTCTTCCACTTTTCCAACCGAGAGCGGCTGGACGTAGCGATACATG
The DNA here is from genome assembly GCA_051005695.1 of Chthoniobacterales bacterium. GTDB lineage: Bacteria > Verrucomicrobiota > Verrucomicrobiia > Chthoniobacterales > UBA10450 > JACCTI01. Next base: position 4,404 of record JBPCJC010000070.1, read on the forward strand.
AAGTCGGTTTGATCGTCCGGATGCGCGCGCAGGAAATCCGCGATCGCGAAACCATTCAGGCCGGGAACGATCTTCACTTCATTGCCGTAAGTCTGCATCCACTTGGCCGGATCGTGCGGTGAAATCGAGAGCCAATCGACTGGCGGAATGACCCGGCGATGTCCGCTGGAAGCGAGCGCGATCGAAAAATGTTTCGTGCGCAGCGCGCAGATCAACGGCGGCAGATCGTGATCAGTCGGTTCGCCGCCAGTGAGCCAAACCCAGCGATCGCGCGCAGTCTTCGGCGTGACCTGATCGGCCCGCTCCGCGATCTCTTCCGGGGTGGCCATTTCCTGTTTGCGATAATCGGTATCGCAGCCCGGACAACCCACCGAACAGCCCGCCAGCCTAACGAAACACATCTGGAATCCGCGCAGATGTCCTTCGCCCTGGATGGTCCAGAAAACAGGATTACTCGTTAGGGGATATTTCACGACAACTGGCGCGGGGCTGGTAAGCGGGGCTCGCGTTCGAACCGATTACTCGCGTTTCGCACGCGCACCTTCCCACGTTCCCGCGCCGGTGTCTTGTTCGCCGAGACCCCAGGTGCCGGTGATCCCATTTTCCTTCGTCGCGCCTTGTCCGCGGCCGCGGCGGAGCAGAAGTAGATCGACGTCATCGGCCGGGCGCTGATCGGCGAAGTTCCGGCGCATCCGGAAGAGACCGTTGAAATCGTCCAGCTGGTGGTGGTGATACCGGGAACACTGAAGGCAGCCTTGCGCGGTTGCAGCGAGGCGAGCCGTAAATCACGCACACGTGAATACTCCGTTAGCCACTCCATGACCTCGCTTGGCAAGGTGTCATCCCGAGTGGCGCAGCCGACGAGGGACCTCGCACAGGGTCCTTGGGTCACACCGGGCCGATGGTTTGCCTAACGACCCATTGCGAGATAATTCGACGCGCTTCGCCGTTTCAAGATGACAGGGCGAAGGCGCGGGGTCCTATCTGGACACTGCCACCGGTTTGGCGTACGGATGCGACACTTATGATCGGCCCCGCCAAACTTTACTTCATTGTCTTCGGTCTGCTCACGATCGCGGGCGGCATCGTCGGTTACGTGAGCAAGGGCAGCATGGCCTCGATCATTGCCGGCTCGATCTCCGGGATTCTCCTGTTGGTCGCGGCGTTTCTGCTGCCGTCGCATGTCGTCATCGGTCTCGCGCTCGCGGCGGTCGTCTCGCTCTTGCTCGCGGGCCGGTTCGTCCCCGCGTTTCTCAAAACTGGCAGCTTCATGCCCGCGGGTTTGATGTCGATCCTGAGCGTCATCGGCCTGATCATGGCGCTGGCCGCCTGGATGAAAAAATAGCGCGTGCGCAAATTTCGTCTGCGCACTTTGCGCTGGCTCGCGCTCCTGCTTTTTATCGGGTTACTCGCGGCCGTTTGTCTGCGCTGGGTTTCGCTGGAGCGTTGGCGCTGGAATTCGGAACACCCTCCCGAAGTGTTGCCCGCGCTCGCGGAAGAAACGCCCACGCCCGAGCCGCGCCCGCGGACCCGCGTCGTCGCCGGCCGGCTCGACACCGCGCGGCTTTTCAACGGGATCACCCTGCGCACGACGGTTGCGCACACCATCGGCCGCGCCGCTTCCGAGGAGCGCGCTGATCCGGAAAGTTACGTGCTCGATTTGAAATTGAATGTGCGCACGCCAACGCCGAACCGGACGGTCGAGGAACTAGCGGCGGTCAACTCCGCGCTCCCGCGTTTGCTCCCCGGTCTAACGAAACTCATCATCCCCGAGGCGGTCTCGCCTTACTTCGCAGAATTCTACGAAATCAAACTGCGCTCGCTCCGGCAAAACTTGAGCCGGCTCGATCAGCTCCTTTCACGACATAACTTCTACGATTGCCAAACGATCCTGCGGTTGCGCGATCCGGAATCGAAACGCAAAGCCGTTCTCCTCCAATCGGACATGGATGTGGATAGCGACGGCTCGGATTCCGATCGCCTCCCGACGACGACCGCGGTCTCGACGACTTTTCAGCCGACCACCAGTTATCGCTGGCCGAAGAAAACCAAGACGCCCAATCCCTACCTGCCGCCGCTGGAAGAAAAGTTGCAGCGTTGGCAAACCGAAACCAGCGCCCGCGGCACCAGCGCCGAGCGGAAACGCGAATTGAAAAACGCCCTCGCCCAAGTGCGCGATGAAATCGGGAGCCTGAAAAGTTCCAGCTTCCTCATCGGCTCGGCCGATCCGTTCATCGTCGTTCCCGGCGGTTTCACCAAAGCCGAGGAGGTGAAGATCGGCGATTACGCGGTAGTCGTGTCGGAGGACGCGATTTATCCGGCGATCGTCGGCGACATCGGCCCGACCGATAAGGCCGGCGAAGCCTCCCTTCGCATCGCCAAGGAAATCAGCGCCAGCGCGACCGCGAACAATCGGCCGACGGAAGATCTCAAGATCACCTACCTGATTTTTCCGGGAACCGCCGAGACGACTTTCGCCGCGCCTGACTTGGATAAGATCGGAGCGCGCTGCGCAGCCCTGGTCAACGAAATCGGCGGCGCCGGCATTCCCTTACACAAATGGGTGAGCAACTTGCCAACGCCAACTCCTACACCCACGCCAACGCCGGTGCCGACACCAACTCCGAGTCCATCGCCCCAGGCTTCGCCGGCGTCTGAAGGTTCGCCGTCGCCCTCTGCGACTTTCGCCTTCCCGCTCCCGTCGACCAGCCCGTCGCCGACAACTTCGCCATCGCCATCATCGTCGCCTACACCTTCCGACTCGCCCAGCGCAGCAGTCGTTAGGCACAAAAAACACAGGAAGTCTTAGCCGCGAGACCGCGCGCGCAGAAGCGAAGAATCGGCTTCCCGCCGAAAACGTGACCGTTCCGCAAGAAGCGCCCACCGATTAAGGATTGTCATAGTGTCATCCCGAGCCGCGAAGACGGCGAGGGATCTCGCCCACCCGCACGGACAGCGCATCACCCAAACCACGCCAACAAACACCAGCGCATCCTCGCAAAATTTCCCTAACCAAACCTCACGCGCCGCCTGTGTGAGATCCCTCGTCGTCTGCGCGACTCGGGATGACAGGCGCAGAGCGCGCGTGCGGCGCTTAGCCGAGCAACTCCTCCAAGTCCTCACTCGTTAGGCCGCTCATCAACGGCTCTTCGCTCCCGATGACGCCTTCGCTCGCTTCGCGTTTGCGGGTTTGCAGCTTCACGATTTTTTCTTCGACCGTGTCGCGCGCGATGAGTTTGTAGGCGGTGACGACGCGCTTCTGTCCGATGCGATGGGCCCGGTCCGTGGCCTGCGCTTCGGCAGCATAATTCCACCACGGATCGAAGTGAATTACGGTGTCGGCGGCAGCGAGGTTTAAGCCGACGCCGCCAGCTTTCAGGCTCATGAGGAAGACCGGAATGGAATCGTCGTTTTGGAACTTGTCGACCTGAGCCTGGCGATCCTTGGTCTGGCCGTCGAGGTAGGTGAAGGGGATTTTCTGCGCGTCGAGACGCTCGCGCAGAAGCCTGAGCATGGAGACGAATTGGCTGAAGATGAGCACGCGATGTCCGCCATCGATCGCTTCCTCCAACAACTCGTCGAGCAGGTCGAGTTTCGCCGAGGGGGTTTTCGACGCGCGGGCTTTCTCGTCGAGCAGTCGCAGATCGCAGCAGACCTGTCGCAGACGAAGCAAACCCACCAGCATTTGCATCCGAACGGCCCCCGCGTTTTTCTTGCCGCCAATGGTTATCGTCAGGCCGGTTTGGATTTCGCGCAGCAGACCGTCGTAAGCGGCGCGCTGCGGCGGGGTGAGATCGCACAAAACCAGTTGTTCGATTTTCTCCGGCAGATCTTTTTCGACTTCGGATTTTTTGCGCCGCAATAGGAACGGCCGCATCCGGCGCGCGAGACGGCCTTGCACTTCGGGCGCCGGGCCGCGGGCCATCGGTTGCTCGTAGCGTTCGCGAAAATCGACCCGGATCCCGAGGTATCCTGGCTGGACGAAATTCATCAGCGACCAGAGGTCGCGCACGGAGTTTTCCATCGGCGTGCCGGTGAGGACGAAGCGATGTTTCGCATGCAGGGAAAATGCGGCCTGCGCGTTTTGTGTGTCGGGGTTTTTGATGTGCTGCGCTTCGTCCAGAATGGCGCAGGAGAATTTCAGCTCCTCATATTTTTCGGCGTCGCGTTGCAGGAGCGCGTAACTGGTGAGGACGATCTGTGCGTCCGGGATTTTCGAGAAACGCGCGTGCCGTTCCGAGCCATCGAGCAGCAGAACTTTCAACTCCGGCGTGAAGCGGCGCGCTTCGTTTTCCCAATTGGTTAGGAGCGAGGTCGGGCAAACGATGAGCGCGGGTTCGCTCGCTTTTTGCGCGCGGAGAAAGGCGAGCGTTTGCACCGTTTTTCCCAGTCCCATTTCGTCCGCGAGAATGCCGCCGAGATTGTTGCGCGCGAGGCGGACCAGCCACTCGACGCCTTCGCGTTGATAATCGCGAAGCTTTTCTTCGAGATCGCCGAGCGGGAGGTCGCCGAGCGGTTTCTCCTCGGTCAATCCGCGGAGCGCGGCGCCCAAATCCTGCGCGGTTTGCGCGAGATAGGAAGCGTGGCTGCGATTGATTCGGTAGGTGCCGGGCTGGTTCTGTCGCGGATCGCAATCGCGCAACACTTCTTCGAAATCGGTGATCGCGTCGCTATCGAAAACGGCGGTGCGACCGCTGCGCAGGCGGGTCTTGCTCTGGCCGGAACGCAGCAGCCGTTGCAGCTCGGTAGCGGAAAACATTTCGCCATCTGCGGTGCCTAACGAGTAGCGCAACTCAAACCAATCTTCGCCAGAACCGACCACTTCCATTTTCGGGGTGAGCGGTTGCAGATCGCTGCTCGCTTTTGTCGCCTGCGCGGAGAGATGAATCTCCCAAGTCTGTTTCAGCCGCGGAATTTCAAACGCGAAGAAGCGCGCGATTTGATCTTCGTCTTGCAGGATGAACCGCTCGCCGCGCGTGCCGAAGCCAAGCGCCGCGAGCCGCGATACGGCTGCGCCTTCGGCGCGCGTGTCGCGCAAGAGAATTGCTTCGCCAGTCTCATCGCGAACAAAGGATGGTTCGCTTTCACGTTTGGCGAAGCCTAGCAGTTGCGAGCCATCGGCGTATTTTGCGCGCAGTTCACCGCGCAGTTCGCGGAGCGAGCCTTCGAGGTTGAGCACAATCTTCGGCGTCGCGAGCCGCACTTCCGGCAGGACGAAATCGCTTTGGACTTCGAACCAGGCGCCGAGCCGCGGAGCGGTCGCGATGAGAAATTGCTGTGCCCGTTCGCCGCGCAACGTCAGCGATCCTTCCGCCAATGCCCGCAGCTCGCTCGGCAAATTTTCTGGCAAAGGATCGAACGATGCCTCACGCCACATCCACGCTTCTGCACCAGCCGCGAGCAACTGCTCGTTAGCCGACAGGGCAAGCGCGATGGTGACGGAGTCGGGCTCGGGCCGGCCCAAACGCAGGTTGGGTCGACAGGCGTCCGTCGCGATCTTCGCCGTTTTCGTTTTTCCAAAGGTGACGCGCGGGTGGCCTCGAAGTGAGCCGAGCAGGCACAGGAATTCCTCAGGCGCGAACATCCGCAGCGCAAGCGGAGTGCCGAGCAGGTCGAGCGCGGCCAGGTCATGATTATCGCAGGCATAGGTCTCGTTAGGCAACAAGGTGGTCGGCATCGCGCGTTGGCCGGCGCGCTCGATTTCGGTCACGAGCATGATCTGGCCTCTGGCCCAGGCGGATTCGAATTGCGGCGGGAGGATGAAATGCAGCGCGATCGAGGGATGGTCGTTCGTTCCGATCTCGACAAATTTAGGCCCGGGTGTCGTTTGGCCGGTTTGCTTTTCGCGCGTCTCCACGGCGTTCGGCGCGCCCTGCGTGAGTTTGGGCGTGATGACCTCGAGCCCAACCGCCAGCGAATGGGCGCAGATTTTTCCCCACTCGCGCGATTCCCGACAGGTGCAGAGGTTTTCCACATCGGAAAAAGTCTTCACCCGCAGTCCCGAACGCAGGTTGCGCAAACCATCTTTCACCATTCCGGAGAGGAGCGGCGGTTCGTAGCTCGCTTCGGTCACGCGCCCGGCGGCGTGCATTTGCTGCGCGGCTTTCATCGCGGGCCAGCCGCCGGCATTGACCAGCAACTTCTGGGTGATCGGAATCGCGGTGGACGGCACGCGCGACGTTCCGGTTTGGCGAGCGCTCGCGCAATCCCAACGGATTCGTGAGATGATTCCGCGTGAGTCCCGCTTCCGCTTATGCACCCGGCCGCGTTGAGTTGCTCGGCAATCATACCGATTACAACGAGGGCGTGGTCCTGGCGGCGGCGATTGACCTCGGGCTGACCGCCGCCGGGATTGCGCGGCAGGACAATCTCGTCGTCATCACCTCGCGCGCCAGCGGCCAGCAGGTCCAGGTCTCGTTAGGCGAACTTGAGCCTCCGGCAGATGCGCACTGGGCGCGCTATCCGCTCGGAGTGGTCGAGCAATTTGCCCGCGCCGGGTTCGCGCAAGGTGGCTTCGAGGCGGAAATTTCCGGCGACCTGCCGGCGGGCGCCGGGCTGGCGAGTTCCGCCGCGCTCGAGGTCGCGACCGCCGGCTTGCTGATGAAGCTGCACGAGTTGCGACTCGCGCCGCTAGAGGTGGCGAAACTTTGTCAGCGCGCAGAAAATGATTTTGTCGGCGTTCGCTCGGGATTACTCGATCAGGTGGCGTCGATTTTCGGGCGCGCGGGGTACGCGGTTTTTCTAGATTTCCAGACGGAGGAAATCCGCGTCCTCCCGTTCCCCGGGGAGCTTGCCTTGATCGTCGCGGTCTCGGGCGGGAAACATGATTTGCTGCAAAGTTTTTATAACGAGCGCCGCGAAGAATGTGCCGCGGCCGCTGATGCGCTCGGCGCCGAAAGTTTGCGCGAAGTGACGCCCGATCATCTCGAGCTCGCGGGTGGCTCGCTCGATCCGGTTCTTTATCGACGAGCTGCGCACATCGTTGGAGAAAACGATCGCGTCTGGCGCGCTCTCGCAGCTTTGGAGATTGGCGATGCGGAAGTGCTCGGCGAACTGATGAACGCTTCGCACGAAAGTTCGCGGACGAATTTTGAGAACAGCACCGTCGAGCTCGATGAACTGGTGACGCGCGCGCGGGCGCTCCCGGGCGTGCTCGGCGCGCGCTTGACCGGGGGCGGTTTTGGCGGCGCGATCGTAGCACTCGTTAGGGCAAATGACGCCGAAGATGCGGCCGCGAGCCTGCGCGTGCGTGGGCGCGCGGAAAGCGGAAGCACGCCACAGGTTTTTGTTTGCCGGCCAGCCGAGGGCGCGGCGGCTCGCTGGGCACGTTAAGAAGACCCGGGGTTGCGCCCCGCGCGCGCCGATGATAGCCGACAGTTCTGATGAATCCCGAGAGCAAAAATTTCCTCAAGCGACTGGTCGAAACTGCGAGCCCGTCCGGCTACGAGCACGAAGTGCAAAAGCTGGTGCGCGCGCGGATCGAGCCCTGGTGCGAGAGCGTGCGTACTGATGTGATGGGCAATGTTTTCGGGGTGCAAAATGCCGACGGCCGGCCGCGGGTGATGCTCGCGGGCCATTGCGATCAGATCGGTTTCATCGTGCAATACATCACCGACGAAGGCTTCCTGCACATCGATCCGATCGGCGGCGTCGATCCGGTGGTCGCGACTTCACAGCGGGTTTCAATCATGACCCGCGATGGACTTTTGCCGGGTGTGATTGGGCGCAAAGCGATCCATCTGATGGACGACGAGGACAAAAAAAAGGTTCCGAAGATTCACGATCTCTACGTCGACATCGGCGCGGAAAATAAATATGACGCGCTCAAATTAGTCGCACTCGGTGACGCGGGAATTTTTCTGCAACCGTACATCGAGCTGGCGAACGAGCGCGCCGTCGCGATGGCTTTCGACAACAAAATGGGGACGTGGATCGTGACCGAAGTTTTGCGTTTGCTGCATCAGCGCACGTTCGACGCCTGCGTCATCGGAGTCTCGACGGTGCAGGAGGAAATCGGATTGCGCGGCGCGCAGACAAGCGCGTTTACGAGCGAGGCAGAGGTGGGGATTGCGCTCGATGTCGCGCACGGAACGGACACGCCGGGGATTGAAAAAAAGAAGGCGGGCGATTTCAAAATCGGCGGCGGACCGATGATTTCGCGCGGAGCGAACATCAACCCGCGCGTATTTGAAATGCTGGTGGCGACAGCGGAAGCGGAGAGCATTCCGTATCAGGTGGCCTCCGCCGCGCGCGGCACCGGGACGGACGCGAATGCGATGCAGTTGGCGCGCGGTGGAATGGCGACAGGCTTGCTTTCGGTGCCGCTGCGCTACATGCATACGCCTAACGAGTTGTTGGCCTTGGAGGATTTGGAAAATACCGCGCGCTTGTTGGCGGCCTTCTGCGCGTCGTTGACCAAAGATCATGATTTCACGCCGTAGGATGTGTTGGCTCCAAGGTTGGGTTGTCATCCTGAGTCGCGAAGACGAGGAAGGATCTCGCACCCGGTCGCTGATTTCACTCCCGGCCGATCGTTTGCGAGGAAGCCTGCGCGAGTTTCTTCGGCGCGCTTCGCCAGCCTCAGAATGACAGCGCGCCTGGTTCCGAAACCGGAACGACCGAATCCCGCAATTGAAATCGCGCACCGGCCAAACGTCTTTGCGATTTTGGTGATTTCACGAGGGGAATGAGCGCGCGGGTGTTTGCTGGCACTCGCGCTGCTAAGCTTTCGCGCAACCCCTCACATGCGCTCATCCAAGAAGGAAAATTCATGAAGACTACTCGACGCGAATTCATCAAGGTGTCTGCGTTCGCAGGCGGAGCGATCGGCCTTGGCGTGCTCACTGCGCCGCGCTTATTTGCGGCGGACAAAGCCGTGAAACCTTTGCGCATTCTCATCCTCGGTGGGACCGGTTTCACCGGACCGCACCAAGTGAAGTACGCGCTCAGTCGCGGACACAAAGTGACCGTGTTCAATCGCGGCAAGAGTCATCCGGGCGAATTGCCCGAAGGCGTCGAGCAGTTGATCGGCGACCGCAACGGTCAGCTCGATGCGCTGAAGAATCGCAAGTGGGACGTGGTCATCGATAACCCGACGAGCGTGCCGGTGTGGGTGCGCGACGCCGCGCAGGTCTTGAAAGGGAATGTCGATCGCTACGTTTTCATCTCGACGATTTCGGTCTACGCGGACAACTCCAAGCCTAACGACGAGTCGGGCGCGCTGGCCAAGTACGAAGGCGCGGACGCGATGAAAGAAACGAAGGACACGCTGATCGCCTCGAAGTTTGCACTCTACGGTCCGCTGAAGGCGCTCTCGGAAGCGGAAGCGGAAAAATGGTTTCCGGGGAAGACGCTGATTATTCGGCCGGGATTGATTGTCGGGCCGGGCGATCAAACGGACCGCTTCACTTATTGGCCGGCGCGGATCGAGCGCGGCGGTGAAGTGCTCGCGCCCGGCGATCCGAAGGATCCAGTGCAATTCATCGATGCGCGCGATCTCGCGGAGTGGACCATCCGGATGGTCGAGAACGGCGCGACCGGAATTTACAACGCGACCGGCCCGGCAACGGAACTCGGAGTTGGCGGGATGCTCGATGGAATCAAGACCGCGCTGAAGGCAGACGCCAGATTTACCTGGGTGAACGCGGAATTTCTGGAGGCACAAAAGGTTTCGCCGTGGTCGGACATGCCGGTTTGGGTCCCATCGAAAGGCGAGGAAGCCGGACTGCCGCGGACGAAGATCGAGAAGTCGTTAGGCAAAGGGCTGATTTTCCGGCCGCTTCCGGAAACGACCCGCGACACCCTCGCCTGGTTTAAGACCCAGCCGGCCGAACGACAGGCAAGTTTGAAGGCCGGCCTAACGAAAGAACGGGAAGCGGAAGTGCTGGCCGCATGGCACAAAGAACCCGCCTGATTTTTTCCTCTCGCGGATTGCTTCGCTCCCACACGCGCTGTCATCCTGAGCCGCGAAGACGGCGAAGAACCTCGCAAAGGCAAATTGGATTTTCATGGTTCCACAACTGACCAAGCATCAACTGGTGACTTCGTGCGAAGGCCCCGTCGACTGATGAAGATCAACCGGTTTTAGCGAGGTCCCCCGCCGTCTTCGCGGCTCGGGATGACGCGCTCTTTTTGTGAAAGAAAATTTCTGGATTCGCCTTCGCCAAAAGGCCGTTGACGTGAAGCCGGACGAGCTGCGCGCGCTCGGGCTGGCGTTCGTTTTTAACTTCATTGTGCTCGGGAGTTATTATGTCATCCGGCCGATTCGCGATGAGATCGGCGCGGCCGGCGGAGTCGAGAAATTGCCCTGGATGTACACCGGCACGCTGGTGGCGATGCTTTTCGCAAACGCGCTTTTCTCCATGATCGTCGCGCGGATGTCGCGGCGGCGGTTCATCCCGATCGCCTACCGATTCTTCATCGCGAATCTGGTGCTGTTTTTCGTCCTCATGCGGACGCTCCCGGCGTCGCAACAGGTTTGGGTCGGGCGGGCGTTTTTCGTTTGGGTGAGCGTCTTCAATCTTTTCGTGGCGACCTTGTTTTGGGCCTTCATGACCGATGTCTTTCATACCGAACAGGCGAAGCGTTTGTTCGGTTTCATCAGCGTTGGCGGGACGCTCGGCGGGATCGTCGGCGGGCTGGTCACGGCTGGACTCGTTAGGCAAATCGGCGCGCCCAATCTCCTTCTGATTTCCGCGGTCATGCTGGAAGGTGGCGCCTGGTGCGTGCGTTTTTTTCCGACGGAATTCAAAGCCGAGCACGCGGCCGCGCACCGCGAAGAAAGCAAAACCGCGGAGCGCCCGATTGGGGGCACGCTCTGGTCGGGGATCACGAATGTGGCGCGCTCGCCTTACTTGTTAGGCATCTGCGCTTTTCTGCTTTTGTACGCGATCACTTCGACGCTGATTTATTTCCAGCAGGCGGATATCACTGCGCGCAGCTTTCATGATCGCGCGGCCCGCACGACCTTCTTCGCGCAACTCGATGTTTGGGTGAACGGGATCACCATCCTGGTGCAATTTTTTCTGACCGGCCGCTTGCTCAAGTGGATCGGCGTCGGCCTGACCCTGGCGCTCCTGCCGATGCTCAGTCTGATCGGGTTCCTCGGGATGGGCGTGATGCCAATTCTTTCACTGCTCGCCGTCTTTCAGGTATTGCGGAGGGCGATGAACTTCGCGCTCTCGCGACCGGCGCGCGAGGTCCTCTTCACGGTGCTGCGGCGCGAGGATAAATACAAAGCGAAGAGTTTCATGGACACGTTTGTCTATCGCGCGGGCGACCAGATTGGCGCGTGGTCGTATCCGCTGCTCACCTGGATGGGTTTGGGGTTAACCGGGATCTCGTTTGTGGCCGCACCGTTGGCGGGAATCTGGTGCGTGCTCAGTTTATGGCTGGGCCGAAAGCAGGTGGCGCTGGCTCGCGTCAACGATCGCGGCTGACGGTGTCGCTGTCGCAAATTGTGACACGAGTGTCTGCGGAACTGACGCAAACGCGGCCGGCACCGCGCCCCCTTGCCTGTGTAAATGACCGGGGCATAGCCATTGCTAGAAGGAAAAACATGCTCACGCTTTCCGCCTTCGTCATCGCCGTCTCCTCTGTTTTCGCCAGCGTGCTCTGGGCTTGCAAAGAAGATGTCTCCGGTCGGGTGTAGTACTCGTTAGGCCGCGCGCTCCGGCCATTCGCCTCATCCTTTCTTTACCGGCCGAACGCGCCGCGTAGGTTCCCCGCCACTCATGGCGGTCACTGAAGAACAGGTCAAAGAAGCGCTCCAGGCGGTCAAGTATCCCGGGTTCAGCCGCGATATTGTTTCATTCGGTTTGGTCAAAGGAATCCAGATCGCGGGCGAGCAGTTGACGGTGCAACTGGCGCTGGCCACGAATGACCCGGCGATTCCGCGCGCGATCAAAACCGAAGCGGAAGAGGTTCTGCAAAAACTCCGTGGCGTCGGTCAGGCGAAGGTTTTGATCGACATCCAGGCGCCGCCCGCGGGCGCAGGAGCGGCGGGAATCGGTGCGACCAAAATCGAGGGGATCAAACACATCCTCGCGATCGCCAGCGGCAAAGGCGGCGTGGGCAAATCAACCGTGGCCGCAAACCTCGCGATCGCGCTCAATCAGACCGGCGCGCAGGTCGGTCTCTGCGATTGCGACATCTACGGTCCGAGCATTTCGCTCATGTTCGGCACGCGCGAACGCCCGACCGCGACGGAAGAAAACAAGATCATCCCGATCGAGCAGTACAATCTGAAGTTGATGTCGATGGGGTTCCTGCTCGACGACGCTTCGCCGGCGATTTTGCGCGGGCCGATGGTGACGCGTTACACCCAGCAATTTTTGCGGCAGGTCGAATGGGGCACGCTCGATTATCTGGTGCTCGATCTGCCGCCGGGGACGGGCGACATCCAGTTGACGATCGTGCAAACGGTCGCGCTCGCGGGCGCGATCATCGTAACCACGCCGCAGGAAGTGGCGCTGATCGATGCGCGCAAAGCTTCGACCATGTTTGAAAAGGTAAATGTGCCGGTGCTCGGCTTGATCGAGAACATGAGCTACTTCATTTCGCCGGACAGCGGAAAGCGCTACGACATCTTCGGCGCCGGCGGTGGCGAGCGCGAAGCAAAGCGACTGCGCGTCCCCTTGTTAGGCCAAATCCCGATCGATATTGCGACCCGCGAATCGGGTGATCGCGGGATGCCGATCACGGCCGAAGCGGGCCAATCTGCGGTGGCCGCGGAGTTCATCAAAATCGCTCGTGGCCTGCGCGAGACCATTGGCTAGAAAAACAAATTGCCGAGCGCGAGCTTGAATAGGTACAAGCGATGCTAAGTCAAAGGATAGCGGATTAGGTTGACCCCGCTTCTCCCATATGAAAGACAATCCCGAGATGACGGCTGCGCCCGCGGAGCAATCTCAGTTCGTGAAAAACTCCGTGCTCTATAAGGAGTTCCTGGCCGAGCGCGAAGAAATTTTGAAACACAAATGGATCGAGAGCGAGAAGGCCGGCTCGGATATCGGCTTCGAAAAAGCGCTCCTCGATTGGATCATGCGACATCGCTCAAACTGGCGCGATAAACGCAAAGTGGAGGGACGCAAGACCGAGCCCGCCGCCTGATTTTGCCGTCTCCTTTAAAGCGATCCCGCGAGGTCGCGAAGGAAACGAATGACCGCTCCGAAAAGTAAAACTTCTTCCTCGACCGCCGACGTCCTGATCATGGACGCGGAGGCGATTGCCCGCGCGCTCCGGCGGGTGGCGCACGAAATCATCGAGCGCAATCCGGCCTTGGAAACGATCGTCCTCGCGGGAATTCCTTCGCGCGGAATCGAGATCGCGCGCCGGCTGGCGAGCTTGATCGAAGAGTTCGGAAAACGGCCGGTGGAACTGGGCGTGATCGATGTCTCGATGCATCGCGATGATGTCGGCCAGCGCGCCGAGCTGCCGCGGGTGCAGGCCTCGCACCTGCCGGTGCCACTGGAAGGTCGCACGGTGGTGATCGTCGACGATGTTTTTTACACCGGCCGGACGACCCGCGCAGCGATGGACGCGATCGGTTCGTTCGGCCGGCCGGCGCGCATTCAATTGGCCACGCTGATCGATCGCGGACATCGCGAGTTGCCGATCCGCGCGGATTTTGTCGGGAAAAATTTGCCGACCGCACCGGGCGAACGGGTGCGCTTAAGATTGCAAAATGTCGATGGCGAACCGGACGCCGTCTGGTTGATCAAGGAGGGCGAGCCGTCATGAGTTCGTCACTCCGTTGGAATCGAAAGGATTTGCTCGGCATCCGAGAGCTTTCCGCCGAGGAGATAACTTTCATCCTCGATACCGCCGATGCTTTCAAGCAAGTCGGCACGCGCGAAGTCAAGAAAGTGCCGGCGTTGCGCGGGAAAACGCTGGTCAATTTTTTCGTCGAGCCGAGCACGCGCACCCGCACTTCCTTCGAACTCGCGGCCACACGCCTGAGCGCGGATGTGATCAACATTTCGCCAAGCACTTCCAGCCTAACGAAAGGTGAGACGCTCAAGGACACCGCGAAAATCCTGGAAGCGAACCACGCTGATCTGATTGTCCTGCGGCACAGTTCTGCGGGCGCGGCCCAGTTTCTCGCGGAACGTTTACGCGCGAGCGTGATCAACGCCGGCGACGGCGCGCACGAACATCCGACACAGGCGCTGCTCGATCTCTACACCATTCGCGAACGCCGCGGCTTGATCGCCGGGCTGCACGTCGCGATCATCGGCGACATTCTTTTCAGCCGGGTCGCGCGCTCGAATATCTTCGCGCTGCTCAAGCTCGGCGCGCGCGTTACGTTGGTCGGTCCGAGCACCTTGGTGCCGCGGGAATTCGAACGCCTTGGAGTGACCGTTTCACACTCCATCGATGAAGTGTTGCCGACGGTCGACGTGGTTAATTTGCTGCGCATCCAGCATGAGCGACAACGGAAGGAATACTTCCCCGGTCTGGGCGAATACATTCGCTTTTTTGGCCTCACGAAAGCGCGCGCGAAGTTGCTGCGGCCGGATTGTTTGATCATGCATCCCGGGCCAGTCAATCGCGGAGTCGAGATCGACAGCGATCTCGCCGACGGTGCGCAGAGCGTGATTCTCGACCAGGTGACCAACGGTCTCGCGGTCCGGATGGCGGTGCTTTATTTGTGCGGAGGAATTGCCACCCCGTGAAGACGATCGTCAGAGGCGGGCGCATCATTGATCCGGCAAATCAACGCGATGAAATCGCGGATTTGCTGATCGCTGAGGGAAAGATTGTTGACTCGTTAGGCAAGGATGAACCCGAGATCATCGACGCCACCGGCTTGGTCGTCGCGCCGGGTTTGATCGACATCCATGTGCATCTGCGCGAGCCCGGTTTTGGTTGGAAGGAAACGATCGAATCCGGGGCGCGCGCGGCGGCGGCGGGCGGATTCACCACGGTGGTTTGCATGCCGAACACGTCGCCGGCGGCAGACAGTCCAAGCACGATCGCGTGGATCCAGAACCGCGCGGCGGAAGTCGCGTGCGTGAATGTTATCACCACCGGCGCCATTTCAAAAAATCTCGCGGGCGAAGAGCTGGCGCCGATCGGTTCGCTCGCGCAAGCCGGGGTGGTCGCGATCACCGACGATGGGCATTGCATCCAGAATAATGAGCTCATGCGCCGCGCGGTCGAGTATGCGCGGATGGTCGGCGTGCCGGTGCTCGATCATTGCCAGGATTACAACCTCGTAGGCAATGGCGTGGTTCACGAAGGTTACTGGAGCAACTTGTTAGGCCTGCCCGGCTGGCCGGCGGCGGGCGAGGAAGCGATTGTCGCCCGGAACATTCTTCTCGCGGAACTTTGTGATCACCGGGTTCACTGCCAGCACATTAGCGCCGCGGGGAGTGTGCGGCGGCTGCGGGAGGCGCGCGCGCGCGGGGTGAAAATTAGCGGTGAAGTTTGCCCGCATCATCTCGCCTTAACCGACGAATCGATCCAGAACTTCGACACCAACTACAAGATGAATCCGCCGCTGCGAACGCCGGCAGATGTCACCGCGCTGCTGGAAGGAATCGCGGACGGCACCCTTGAAATTCTGGCGAGCGACCATGCGCCGCACGCGAAGTTCGAGAAGGAAGTGGAGTTTGATCAGGCGCCGTTTGGAATTCTCGGATTAGAAACGGAGCTCGGCCTTTTTATCGACTTGTTAGTCCACAAAACAAAAACGATCTCGCTCGCACGCCTGATCGAAATGTTGACGGCTAATCCGGCACGACTGCTCAACTTGCCGGCAGGTAACCTCTCGTTAGGCGCGCAGGCCGACGTGACTTTAATCGATCCCGAAATGGAATGGACGGTGGACGCGCAAACGTTGGCGAGCCTTTCCTGCAACACGCCGTTCGACGGCTGGAAGCTGAAGGGGCGCGCGGTGCGCACGATCGTCCGCGGCCGGACGGTTTGGTCGTTAGGCGATCAAGCGCCGTAGCCGCCGGAGATATAACTCTCGAGCTGCTGGAGGGCGGCGCTCTGCACCGAAATCACGTGCTTGACCAGATCGCCGATCGAGATGACGCCGCGGAGTTCGCCATCTACGACTACCGGCAAATGGCGCACCCGTTTGTCGGTCATGAATTGCAGACAATGATCCACGCTTTCCTTCGGCTCGACGGTAGTCAACTGAGTGGACATGATCTCGCTGACGGTGGTTTCGCGCGAGCGTTTGCCGCGAAGCATCACTTTGCGCGAGTAATCGCGCTCGGAAATAATCCCGACTAGTTTGCCGTCTTCGAGCACGACGAGCGCGCCAACATTTTTTTCCGCCATCAAGGCGATCGCGTCGTAGACCGTGGCGCCCGGTGCGACCGACCAGACGGCGCCAGTTTTCTGGTTCAAGATGGCGTCAATCGTCCCGGTGACATTCATGAGTGGTCCCAGAGCACCCGCGCTCCGGAGCAAGAGCGTAGACCAGACGTTTTCCGCCGCGCAAGCCTTTCGTCGCTAGCTTTAGTTGCTGAGCGCGAATTCAAACTCGCATTGTTGCGGGCGCGCGCCGGGCGCGGGAGCCGCGGCTAACGAGAGCCGGAGCGCGCGCAAAATCCGGATGCCGCGCTCGAGGCGATCTGGCCGAACGGAATAAGGAACGGGAAGGAGAGCGCCGCGGCGATAACGATGCGAGTAGGTTTTCATGCGGCGATCTTGCGCCGCCCGGTAGGACATCGACTGTCCTAGCGGAAAAATTTTCGCGATTTTTTTGTGACTGCCGAATCCCGAGCCATCAAGCTACCGCGCGCGCCCGGCTTCTCGCGCCCGCCGCTGGAGCGAATGATGCGGATTCACGGGCAACTAAAAGCCGGTGATTTTCCGAATTGCCGCAAGATCGCGGACGAGCTCGAAGTCTCTTCGAAGACGATCCAGCGCGACATCGATTTCATGCGCGACCGGCTCGGGTTGCCGATCGAATACGATCCGCTGCGCTTCGGCTTTCATTATACCGAAGAGGTCGCGAGTTTTCCGAGCATCGAAGTTTCGGAAGGCGAAGTGGCGGCGCTTTTCGTCGCGCAAAAAGCGCTCGCGCAATACAAGGGCACGCCGTTCGAACGCCCGCTGCGCTCTGCTTTCCGGAAGATTGCCGACAGTTTGAAAGAGCGAGTCTCATTTTCCTGGAGCGATCTGGAGGAGGCGATTTCCTTTCACAGCGCCGGTGCGGGCGTGGCCGATCTGGAACTTTTCGAAACCGTCAGCCAGGCGGTGTTGCGCTCGGTCGAGCTGGAATTCGAATACCGAAAGCTGCAGAGCAAAGGGTACGAGAGTCGGCGGGTGCGCCCGTTCCACATCGCTTCGCTGGAAAACCAATGGTACGTCTTTGCCGAAGACCTCGAGCGAAAGCAACTCCGCACCTTCGCCCTCCCGCGCATGCGCTCCGCGCGCCTAACGAGTAGTCGTTTTCGGCGGCCGGCAAATTTTTCCATCAGCAAAGTTCTCCGTGGGAGCTTTGGCGTTTTCGAGGGCGGCAAAAAACATCGGATTAAGCTGCGCTTCGACGCCTTTGCCGCGCGCTTGGTGAGCGAGCGGAGCTGGCACGAATCGCAACGCTTCCGGCAGGCGAAAGATGGCTCGGCGATGCTGGAATTGGAACTCGGCGGGCTGGAAGAAATCGAGCGCTGGGTGCTGAGCTGGGGCAGTCATGTGCACGTTGTTGCGCCCACACAGCTGCGGGACCGAATCAAAGAACAGGCTGTCGCGGTCGCACGCCTCTACGGTCAAGTGTAAGGCGCAGCGGATTCGGCTTTCCGCCAGGCTTCCGACTGCGTCGACGAGATCTTGCACGAGTTCCCGTGTTCGGACGCGCGCTCACCCACCCAGGATGTGAGGACCCGCGACTAAGAATGTGGGTGAGTTGGACTCGGAGATTTCACTTCAAGCCCGCTCGCTGGCAGCCGTTTACGATGCAGGTCAAAAAAATTAAGGCAGCGATGTCCGTTTTGGCCCTCGAAAAAACGCATCTGTTTATTGTTAGGACCCCCCTATATGAAACAGAAGAATCCCGATTCAGCCGCCACTCGCACGCAGAGCACGCTATGGCTCCTTATTATCGCAGCGGTGGCTGTGCTGACTACCAGCCTTTCCCCTGCCTATAATCGCATCGCCAAATCGCGAACCAATGACATTGCGGTGGCGTGCGTCGCGCCGCCGCCGAATATGATTTCATGGTTTCCGGGGGATGGTAACGCACAGGATATTCTCTCCAACGCCCAGGAATTAAGCACACGCGGCGGAGTGACCTACACGACTGGTAAGGTCGCCCAGGCGTTTGCCTTCGACGGCACAGGTGACGTCACCTACGACACGATTAATGCTGGCTCCGCTTACACGGTCGATTTCTGGGTGCTGCGGACGCGGACCAACATCGCGGAGTATTTATTCTCAAACACGCAAGCTGGGAACACCTTCGGCGAAATCCGAATCGATCCAGCCAATGGGATTCAATACGACCAGGGCAGCTCCTTCAGGGTCGCCAGTGGCAGCGCCAACCTCCCGCTGAACGTCTACACCCACGTCGCCCTGACCTACGATGGGTCGGTCAATCGCCTCTACATCAACGGCAATCTGGTCTCAACCAGCGGCGCGCATACTGAGACTTTGAATAGCCAGATAACGCTCGGCGCACGAATGGATGGTAGCCAGCGCTTCGCTGGCCAACTGGATGAAGTCGAAATCTTCGATCGGGCCCTGAGTGACTCCGAGCTCCAGTCGATCGTCGGCGCTGGCAGCAGTGGCAAATGCAAAACGCTGGTCGACGACGACGGGGACGGGATCGTAAATAATCGCGACGCCTGCCCGGGCACGCCTCCTGGGACTGCAGTCAACGCTTCTGGTTGTCCCGTCTCTAGCTGTTTTCCGCCGCCGGCAAATCTAAACAATTGGTTTCCCGGTGACGGCAACGCCCAGGATATACGCTCCAATGCCATCCCGCTTATTGAGAGTGGCGTAAGTTATCCGGCCGGCAAGGTCGCACAGGCATTCCAGTTCGACGGCACAGGTAACGTCACCTACGACACGATTAACGCCGGTGCCGCTTACACGGTCGATTTCTGGGTGCTGCGGACGCGCGCCAACATCGCGGAGTATTTATTCTCAAACACGCAAGCTGGGAACACCTTCGGCGAAATCCGGATCGAACCAGGCAATGGGATTCAATACGACCAGAGCGGCATCTTCAGGGTCGCCAGTGGCAGCGCCAACCTCCCGCTGAACGTCTACACCCACGTCGCTTTGACTTACGACGGCTCGGTCAATCGCCTCTACATCAACGGCAATCTGGTCTCAACCAGCGGCGTGCATACTGAGACTTTGAATAGCCCGATCACGCTCGGTGCGCGCATGGATGGTGGCTTTCGCTTCGTTGGGCAGCTTGATGAAATTG
>JBPCJC010000071.1:0-68567 GCA_051005695.1 Chthoniobacterales bacterium
GAGAAAGGGAGGAAGAGAGGAAGAAGAGAGAGGGGAGGGAGGAGAAAAGGGGGAAGAGGGGGGGGGAGAAGGGGGGGGGGTGTGAATACACGGGCACGACGTTCGAAGAGATGCAGGGTTGGGGTTGGCAAAAAGTGCACGATCCAGCCGTTCTCCCACTCGTGGTCGAGCGCTGGACGGCGTCGATTAATAGCCACGAGCGATTCGATATGGAGTTCCCCCTTCGAAGCGCGGCGGGCGATTTCCAGTGGTTTCTGACCCGCGTCAATCCGGTCTTCGATGCGGACGGCAACGTTGTCCGTTGGTTTGGCACGAACACCAATGTGGACCGCGTGAAGCGGGCGGAAGCCGATCGTGAGCGTCTCCTAACGAGCGAAAAGGAGGCACGCGAGCGCGCGGAGCATGAAACGCGGATGAAAGACGAATTTCTGGCGACGGTTTCGCACGAGCTGCGCACTCCGCTGAATGCGATCCTCGGTTGGGCTACCCTCCTGCGCGAGACCGCGGCTCCCGAAGAGGTCGCGGAGGGAGTCGCCGTGATCGAGCGCAATGCGCGCGCTCAGGCGGAGATCATCGATGACCTCCTGGATATGAGTCGCATCATCTCCGGCAAGGTGCGGCTCGATGTCCAGCGAGTTGATTTAGTAGCGATCATTGAAGCTGCGATCGAGTCGGTGAAACCAACGGCCGCGGCTCGTGAAATAAGGCTCACCTCGGTGCTCGATCCCCACGTCGGGCAGATTTCGGCGGACCCCGGGCGGCTGCAGCAAGTGTTCTGGAACCTGCTGACGAATGCGGTCAAATTTACGCCGAAAGGTGGGCGCGTCCATGTCGCTCTCGGGCGTGTGAACTCGCACCTCGAGATGAGCGTGAGTGACACCGGCGAGGGCATCAGTGCTGAATTTCTCCCGCACGTTTTTGACCGGTTCCGTCAGGCCGATGCCACGACCACGAGACGTCATCGGGGCCTCGGGCTCGGGCTCGCGATCGTGAAGAACCTGGTCGAACTGCACGGTGGAAACGTGACCGCAGAAAGCGCCGGCTTAAATCAAGGTTCGACCTTCTACGTCTGTCTGCCCGCAACGGCCGCCTTGCCTTCGGATGCAGCTCGCGTCCACCCACGCACGACCTTGCCGCGTGAACTGCCTGAAGAGCATCCTGATCTCACCGGTTTGGAAATATTGGCCGTCGACGACGAGCCGGACGCGCGGGAGTTGATCAATCGCATTCTCGCGCGGTGCGGTGCGACGGTCGAAACCGCGGATTCCGGCGCGGCTGCTTTGCGGTCAATCGCGAAAAAGAAGCCGCATGTGCTCATTATGGACATCGGGATGCCGGAAGAAGATGGCTATGCGGTGATTCAGAAAGTGCGCCAACTTCTGCCCGAGCAAGGAGGCAATGTCCCCGCGATCGCGCTGACGGCCTTCGCTCGCCTGGAAGATCGTCGGCGTGCCATTCTTTCGGGCTTTCAGATGCACATGTCCAAGCCAGTCGAGCCGTCGGAGTTGATCGCAATCGTCTCGAGCCTAGGCAAGTTCGTTGCCTGAGTGGGAGACACGCGTCGGTGGATACATCGTCGTTCCTTCCAGTGAGGGCAGATCATCCGTTCGTCGTGGATTCGCTAGCACGGTCCGCAGCTCTCTAAACGGCGCGAAGTCGCCGCGATCGACCTCCGCTCTGATCGTCGCCTCGATGCGATGATTACGTGGGATGTGGGCCGGATTGGCTGAACGCATTACGACCGCGTACGACGCCGCATCGGTGTTCTCGTCTGCGAGCCAACGCCGCCAGCGCGGGAGCCAATCGTCGACCGCAGAGCGATCAGTAAACAAAATCCTGACGCCGGACCCACGTCGGCGACCTCGCGCTCGTCCGAATCTTCGCCGCAAAGCTCCGAGTTCGGGCGGTGGGCTGGTGGGATCTCGCTCATTTTGGCGCGCGGCTCGGGTTTGGGCCGTAGAATCCGCACAACGCAATGTGGTGATTGCGTTCGGATTCAATCTGCTCGTGGCGGGTCGCGCGTCCGCACTCTGCTACAGGGGCCGCTCGTTACTCGAAGGCTCCAGTCGACTCGCCGGAGGCGCCGCAGTCAGTATGGTCGGTTGGTACGGCAAGCGCAATTGGAGGCGTGAAAGCGAGCACCACGCTAAGGGTAACGCCGATCACGAGCGTGAAACAAAGCAGCAACACGCGAACGATCCACAACAGGAGCAAAACGCACGATGAGCGGTGCGCACATACCTGTTTTTTTCCTTCCGAACCGAGCAACAACCGATTGTTGAAGTTACGTGCGATAAACCCAGCTCGCTGATTTTAATAGCGCCGAGCTTCACGGAAGCGTCATTTCATCACGCCGCAGCACCGACGACACTGCGCCAGCAATCCGTTGCATTCGCACGCGCGTCGCGACTTGGGAATGGGTGTTGAGGATTATGTGATTAGGCCTCGGGGGCGTTGAGATGTCGGCCAGCGTTGAAACATCGCGCGTTTCACGTCAGCGCCTTTCTCGGTTCGATCTTGGTTGCCGAACAAACTGGATCTCAGTTTGGGTTCTACAAAAATCCATCACGCCAATCCCGCGTCCCAAAGAATTCATCCAGGCGATTCGGCCATTCTTGACTGATCTTTCGTCACGACGCAGCAATCTCTTGAACGTCGTTATTTTCGGGTTCGACGGCAACTGCGGTGTTCCAGCGCGCCAAGCCATAGCCTTGCGAAGGCCGGACATCGGTTGGAGGGTCTCGACTCTCAAGCATCAAATTCCCGCTACAGATTGCAGGTTTCGACACCAGCCGCAGCGGTGTTTCGAAAATCGAAGCGCGGCTCTCATATGTGGACGACAAGACGATCGTATCCATGACTTCATGGAGAAACTGGCGACGACACGATTCTAAATGCGCCACAGCCGCCTTTGTCGCGGACGAAACAGCGGTCAGAGAACTCGTTTCTACACACTTCGAAAAGACGCGGGACCGCGCCCAAATTGGACCCCTATTTGTACCCCCTAGCCTCGAAAAGGGGCAAAAACTAGCTAATCACAGCTAAAGCGAAAATATCGCAAATAGCTGATGACGTGCTGGTAGCTAACGAAAATCAAAGGTAGCAAACACCCGTTTTCTAATTACGAATCAGCTGCTCTACCAACTGAGCTACTTCGGCGTTTGCGCGGGAAAAGTCCGCTCACTCGGCGCGCTTTCAAGGACGAAGTGGATTCGCGGAAGTTTGCCGGGCTGGTGTGAAAGCTGGCGCGCGCGGCATCGGAACCGCTAGTTATCCCCTGTGCAACCTTCGCTCCATTCTCGATGAGCTTCTTCGGTCCCGCGGCTTCGCCGTTGCTCGATGAAGGCACGCCAATGATGCGGCGCGCGCTCCAGCACGCTCGGGTGGTGGGCAATTTCGCCACCGTCCAGGTGCTCGTGCAGGTGCTCGGATTCGCCAGCGGGATCCTGCTCGTGCGGCGTTTGAATCAGCATGAGTACGCCTATTTCACGATCGCGAATACGATGCAGGGCACGATCAATGTGCTCGCGGACATTGGAATCAGTATCGGCTTGGTTTCCATCGGCGGACGCGTCTGGCAGGACGCCCATCGTTTCGGGGAACTGATCGCGACCGCGCAAAATCTCCGGCGCAAACTGGGGAGCGTCGCCATCCTCGCGGTCACGCCAATTCTTTATTGGATGCTGACGCGCAACGGCGCGTCGCCGGTTTATGCGCTCCTGCTGATCAGCATAATTCTCGGCGGTCTCCTGATTCAGCTCTCGTTAGGCGTGCTCGCGGTGGTCCCACGATTGCGCTCGGATATTTCGCGGATTCAAAAAATCGATCTGACGGGCGCGATCGCGCGGCTGGTGGTTTTGCTCGTGCTCGCCTTTGTTTTTCTAAACGCGGGGATCGCCGTGCTCGTGGGCGCGTCGGCTCTCCTGCTGCAATACGTCATGTTCCGCCGCTACGTCGGCACCGTGATCGATCTGCACGCATCCGAAAACGCCGACGACCGGCGGGCGATGATCGGGTTCATCAAAAATCAGGCGGCGAACGCGATTTTCTTTTGTCTCCAGGGTCAGATCACGATTTTCCTGATCAGTTTTTTTAGCCGGCAAGCGTCGGCGGTGGCGGAAGTCGGCGCGCTCGGCCGGCTGGCCATGATCTTCGCGATCATCGGCCAATTGTTGACGAATATTTTCGTCCCGGCGTTTGCCCGTTGTCATGAGCCAAAAAAATTGCCCTGGCTTTACTTTGGGATCGTCGGCGGGGTGGCGGCCTTCAGCGCGCTTGTCGTCATCGGCGCAGCCTTTTTCCCGGATCAATTTCTCTTCGTCCTCGGGCACAAATACGCCCATCTGCAACGCGAACTTTTCCTCATGGTCGCGGGCGCGGTCGTGACCATGCTCACCGGCACCTTCTGGGTCCTGAACGCCTCCAAGGCCTGGATCACCGGCTCCTGGCTTTACATTCCGCTGACCATCGCCACGCAGGTCGCGCTGATTCCGTTCACCGATTTTTCCAACATCAGCGCGGTCCTTATTTTCAACCTCATCGCCGCCCTCCCGAATCTCCTCCTGAACGTGATTATGAGTTACCGTGGCTTTCGTTCTTTGCCGACGTCGGCGTGAAGTTGTCGTTTTCTCGACGTAAACGAAGCGGTGGCACAGACTTTGCGAGTAATCAGCCTGTAATGGACGACCATTCTCCCAAAGTCGACGCGTTGCCCCTGCCCGCGCACATCGCCGCGCAGGCGAAATTTCATCCTGATCGCCCCGCGCTCGTCACCGCCGGGCAGTGTCTGACTTATGGCGAACTCGACCGCCGCGCGGCCCAATTGGCGCATCATCTGCGGGCGTTCGGTGCCGGTCCGGAGATGCTGATCGCGATTTGCCTCGAGCGTTCGCCGGAATTTGTCATCGCGGCGCTCGCGATCCTGAAGTGCGGCGCGGCTTACCTCCCCATGGACCCGGCACATCCGGCGGAGCGCTTGCGTTTCGTGGCCAAAGACGCGGGCATTCGGTGTTTGCTCACGCGGACGAAATTCGCCGCGCTCTTCGGGGGTTTGCATTGTCCCGTCGTCGATCTCGAGGCCGAGAAAACGGCGATCGCACAGCAACCTTCCGTCTCGCCGGAAATCGAAAGCACCGCCGACCAGCTCGCCTACGTCATTTACACTTCCGGTTCCACCGGCCAACCGAAAGGCGTCGAGATCACGCACGCGAACCTGGGCAACTTGATTGCCTGGCATCTGCGCGCTTTCGCGATTGATTCCGCGACACGCACAACCTTCCAGGCCGGCGTCGGGTTCGACGCGGCGGTCTGGGAAATCTGGCCGGCGCTGGCCGTGGGCGCCGCGGTTTATCTGCCGGATGACGCGACCCGTTTGCATCCGGAATCGTTGCGCGATTGGCTGGTCGCGAACGAGATCACGATCAGTTTTGTTTCCACCGCAATCGCCGAACGCTTGCTCGCGTTGCCTTGGCCGACGCCGACGGCTTTGCGTTTTCTGCTCACCGGCGCGGACACCCTGCACCGTTATTCGCCGGCGCATCTCCCCTTTCATCTGGTCAATAATTACGGCCCCACCGAATGCACCGTGGTCGCGACCTCCGGGATCGTCCCGCCGCATCCAAAAAATCACGAAACACTGCCAACGATTGGCCGCCCGATCGATGGCGTCATCGTTCACGTGGTCGATGAGCAACTGCTCGAAGTCGCGACCGGCGTGGCTGGAGAAATTTTTCTCGGCGGCGCCGGCGTCGCCCGCGGTTATCGGAATCGCCCCGACCTGACCGACGAGCGTTTCCTGACCGATCCGTTCCGCGGCGGCCCCGGCCGTCTGTATCGCACCGGCGATCTTGGCCGCCGCTTACCAAGCGGCGAGATCGAATTTTTCGGACGGCTCGACGATCAGGTAAAGATTCGCGGTTACCGGATCGAGCTGAACGAAATCAACGCCGTCCTGAACACGCATCCTTCCGTGCGCGCGAGCACGGTCCTGACGCGCGAAGATGCGCCCGGCGAGAAACGTCTCGTCGCTTACCTCGTGGCCGCGCCCGGAGTTTTGCCTAACGAGCAGTTCCTCCGCGACCTCCTGCGCCAGCGTCTCCCCGATTACATGGAGCCAGCGGCCTTCGTCTGGCTCGAGGCGCTGCCGCTCACGACCAACGGAAAGATCGATCGCGCCGCGCTCCCGCTGCCCGAGCTGGCGAGGGAATCGGCCGCGGAGAAATTCGTCGCGCCGCGCACGCCCGTGGAAGAAGCGCTCGCCGGAATTATCACCGAAGTCCTGAAACTTCCGCGGATCAGTGTAGACGACGATTTTTTCCAACTCGGCGCGCACTCCTTGTTAGGCGCGCAGATCATCGCGCGCGTGCGCAACCTCTTCGGCGCCGATCTTAAATTGCTCGATGTCTTCGATGCCCCGACCGTCGCCGAGTTGTCGCTTCGGATCGAAGCTGCGCTTACCCGCCAACTCAACGCCATGAGCGAAGCTGAAGTGGAAGCGGCGCTCGCCGCCGTCTGATGGCCGGGTCGGACGCCAGTCTTAGTCTCGTTAGGCTGCTGGAGCCGGAGGTCCTGGCGAACCCGTATCCGCTCTACCGAAAACTGCGCACCGAGGACCCGGTGCATTGGGATCGCTTCATGCACACCTGGGTGGTGACGCGCTACCCCGACGTCGTGCAAGTGCTGCATACCTTTTCCGCCGATCGCACGCCCTCGCCGGCGCAGCTGACGGCGATGGGGCTTTCGGGTTTGAACCCGATCGCGCAGGTGATGGTGAAGCAGATGCTCTTCATGGATGCGCCGGCGCATACGCGGCTGCGCGGGTTAGCTTCAGTCGCTTTTACGCCCGCGCGCGTGCGCAAGTTGCGCACGCACATCCAGGAGATCGCCGAGCAATTGCTCGATCGCGTGCAAGCCCGCGGCGAGATGGATGTGATCGCCGATTTCGCCGCGCCCATGCCCGCGATCGTGACTGCGGAAATGCTCGGGGTTCCGACGGAGGATCACGCGGATTTGAAAAAATGGTCAGCCGATTTCGCGGAGATGCTCGGTAATTTTCAACACAATCCCGATCGTCTTCCGCGCGTCCTCGAGAGCACCAATCGCCTAACGAGTTATTTCCGGGACGCGATCGCCGGGATGCGGACCAATCCGCGGGAAGGTCTGGTCCACTCCTTCATGACCGCGGAGGTCGACGGCGATCGCTTGACCGAGGAAGAGATCATCGCCAACTGCGTGGTCACGATGGTCGGCGGCCAGGAGACGACCACCAACTTGATCGGCAACGGGCTGCTCACTTTAATGCGCCACCCGGAGCAGCTCGTCCGTTTGCGCGATCAGCCGGAACTCCTGCAAAGCGGCGTTGAAGAACTTTTGCGTTACGAAAGTCCAAGCCAGCACACCGGCCGGATCGCGCGCGCCGACGTTGAGATCGGCGGCAAACAAATCCGCCAGGGCCAGGCGGTGATGGCGATCATGGCCGCGGCCAATCGCGACCCCGAGCGCTTCGATGAACCCGATGAGCTCAAGCTCGATCGCGCGGACAACAAACACCTTGCTTTCGGCTGGTCGAGTCACTTCTGTTTTGGCGCGCCGCTCGCGCGGATGGAGGCGCAGATCGCGTTTGAAACCATCCTCCGGCGTCTGCCGAATTTGCGTCTCGCGCCCGGGACCTTGACGTGGCGCGACAACTCCGGCCTCCGCGGCTTGACCGCGCTCCCGGTTCACTTCGAGGCCAATGGAAGCTGAAAAACTTTCGGCCGCGCGACGCGCGCTTCTCCAGCGGTATCTTGGCGGCGGCGCCTCGCCTAACGAGACCAAATCCGGGACCATTCCGCGCCGCACAGAAGACGGCCCGGCACCGCTTTCCTATAGCCAGCAGCAAATCTGGCTGCATTCCCAGCTCGCCGGCGACGCCCTGATTTATAACGAACCGGTGACGATTCATCGCCATGGCGAACTCGACCTGCGCGCCCTCCAACGCAGCTTCACCGCGATCGTGCGCCGGCACCAAGCCTGGCGCACCACGTTCGAATGGTCCGGCGACCGCGGAGTGCAAATCGTCCAGCCCGCGCCGGAGGAAATCACCATCCCGCGGGTCGATCTGCGCGCGTCCGCCAGCCCCGCCGCCGAAGCGCTGCGGCTCGCGACCGCGGATGCCCGCCGGCCTTTTGATCTCGCCCGCGGCCCGTTGTTTCGGCTGCTCCTGGCCTCGTTAGGCGAAAATGAGCATCGGCTCTTTATCACCCTGCATCACCTCATCTTCGACGGCGTTTCGCTTTATCGCGTTTTCCTTCCGGAGTTGCTCGCAGGTTACGCCTCCTTTGCTGAAAATATAACGCCGACGCTCCCCGAGTTGCCGATTCAGTACCCGGATTACGCCAGCTGGCAGCGCGAGACCTTCCGCGAAATTCCCGGCGACCAGCTCGCATATTGGCAGCGCGTTTGCCGCGATCTGCCGGTCCTGGATCTGAAAGCCGACCGACCGCGGCCCGCCGTCCAAAACTACGGCGGCGCGATGGAACTTTTTGAAATTTCCGCGCGCACCGGCGCGGCCTTGAAGTCGTTAGGCCAGGACCAGAACGCGACGCCCTTCATGGTCATGCTCGCGGCTTTCTTCGCTTTACTGCGCGCCCGCTCGGGTCAGGAAGACATCGTCGTCGGCGGGATCAGCAGCGGCCGGCAACACACCGAAACGATGGGTTTGCTCGGCTGTTTCCTCAACACCCTGCCGATTCGTTGCCCGGTTTCGCCGGAGAATTCCTTTCTCGATCTGCTCGCCCGCGTCCGCCGCGAAACCCTCGGCGCACTTTCGCACGATGAAGTGCCGTTTGAGTTGTTAGTCCAAAATTTCGCGCGCACCCGCGATCCCAGCCGGGCGCCACTGGTGCAGGTTTTGATCGTGGTCGAACCGCCGCTCGATCCGCTGCCAGCGGGCTGGGATTTTACCCACATGGACGTTGATACCGGGACGGCGAAGTTCGATCTCCAGTTAGGGCTCGACGAACGCGCCGACGGCTGGAGCGGGCGGTTCATTTATAATTCCGAACTTTTCGCGCGCGCGACGATGGAGGATTTGCGGGTGCGCTGGCTGGCATTGCTCGATCGCATCGCCGCCGATCCGCACCAATCAATTTCTGAATTAACTGCTGCCGAAACCGCAACGATGCCGCCGGCAGAATGGAGCGGCCGGCGAAGCGATTATCCGCGCGACGCCACCATTCAAGAACTCTTCGAGGAACAGGTTCGCCGCGATCCGTCGGCGACTGCGCTGATTTTTGGCGAGACGCAGTTGAGCTACGAAGCACTCAATCTCCGCGCCAACCAACTCGCGCATCGCCTGCGCGAACTCGGAGTCGCGCGCGACGTCCCGGTCGGCATCCGCATCGAGCGCTCGCCCGAGCTGATCATCGCGCTGCTCGCGATCCTCAAAGCCGGCGGTGCCTATCTTCCTCTGGACCCGACTTACCCGGCCGAACGGCTCGAGTTCATGATCAAGGACACAGGCGCGTCGGTGATTCTGACCGCGGCGCGGGTAGCCGAGTTAACGCACGACAACCGGGACAATCCCGAAGTCGAAGCGCGCGCCACCGACCTCGCTTGCCTGATTTATACTTCCGGTTCCACCGGCCAACCGAAAGGAGTTGCCGTTCCGCATCGAGGTGTCGTTAGGCTGGTGCGCGGAACGAACTACGCGAATTTTTCGCCTAACGAGACTTTCCTGCAACTGGCGCCGATTTCCTTCGATGCCTCGACCTTTGAAATCTGGGGCGCGTTGTTAAACGGCGGTAAACTCGCGCTCATCGCGGAAGCGCGACCCTCACTCGCCGAAATCGGCCACGCGATTCGCGCACATGGCGTGACCACGCTGTGGCTGACGTCTGCCTTGTTCAACGCCATGGTCGACGAGCGCCTCGAGGATTTGCGGCCGCTGCGTCAACTGCTTGCCGGCGGCGACGTCCTCTCGCCGCAGCATGTGCACAAAGCCTTGCGCGAATTGCCGGGCACGCGCCTGATCAATGGCTACGGCCCGACTGAGAGCACGACCTTCGCCTGTTGTTATACCATTCCGCGGACTGCGCCGCCGGATCGCGCCATTCCCATCGGCCAGCCGATTGCCAACACCACCGCGCACATTCTCGATGCGCATCTGCGGCCGGTAGCGATCGGTGCTGTCGGCGAACTTCACCTCGGCGGCGACGGCCTCGCTCGCGGCTATTGGCAGCGTGAGGAATTAACCGCAGAGAAATTTATCGCCGATCCCTTCAGCGGCGAGCGCGGGGCGCGTCTTTACAAAACCGGAGACCTGGCGCGTTGGCGCAGCGATGGCGAAATCGAATTTCTTGGCCGCGCGGACGACCAGATCAAACTCCGCGGTTTCCGCATCGAACCGGGAGAAATCGAGAGCGCGCTCAAGCAACAAACTGGCGTGCGCGATGCCGCCGTCATCCTGCGGGAAAATTCGCCTAACGAGAAGTCCCTCGTCGCCTATGTCGTCGGCGAGCCGGGCGCGCTCGGGCAAGCCCGGCTCCTCGCCAGCCTGCGCGCCGCGCTCCCGGATTACATGATTCCCTCCGCGATCGTTTCCCTGCCGACGATGCCGCGAACCGCCAACGGCAAACTCGACCGAAACGCGTTGCCAGCCCCCGCTGCCGCGGGCGATTTCGTCCAACCGCACAGCCCGTTGGAGGAAAAATTGGCCGCACTCGTGGCCAAGGTTCTCGGCCTCGAACGCGTCGGTGCGGATGATAATTTCTTCGAACTCGGCGGCCACTCGCTCTCCGGTTTACGTCTCGTTAACCAAATCCGCGAACAGCTCGGCCTCGCGCTCCCCTTGGCCGCAATTTTTGAAGCACCGACGATTTCCGGACTCGCGCGACTCCTCGCAACCAAAACTCCGGGCGACGCAGTTTCCGCTAGGACCGCGACCCTCGCGTCGGTCGTTCCGGTGAATCGTGAAAGCCGCCGCGTGCGCCGCGCCTGACGTGAGCATGAGCCGTTTGCTTGTTGCATCGCCCGCGCCGCTCGACGTAGACCGTGAGGCTGCCGTGAACCGCTTCGGTCCTGCCAGCGCTGTGATGCTACCCTCGCCTAACGAGAGCTGCGTGGCGCCCATCCTGGAGTCAAACCTCGAAGACGAAGCGAGTGTTTTTGTTTTTCCGGCGACAACCGCGCAGCGCCGTTTCTGGCTCCTCGAGCAAATGCATTCCGCGCAAAATCCTGCGCTCAGCATGGTCATCGGTCTGCGCTGGCGCGGGCCGATGGAGCCGCTGCTTCTGCGCCGCGCACTCAATGCCGTGGTCGCGCGGCACGAAGCGCTTCGGACCACCTTCGAAACCGAGCGTGGTCAGCTTCGCCAGGTGATCGCGCCAGTCTTGCAGCTCGATCTCACCCTCGCGGAAGCGAAAGGTTCTGAAACTCTCGACCACCCTGGAGTGGCGGCGCCATGGCTGCGCGCGGAAGCCGCACAGCCGTTTGACCTCGCGCAGGGACCGCTGCTGCGCGCGCGTCTGGTTCGTTTCGGCGCGGACGATTATCTCCTTTTGCTCGCCATTCATCACATCGTTTCCGACGGCTGGAGCAATGGAATCCTGGTGCGCGATTTGTGCGAAGCCTACAGCGCGCTTTTGCAAAACCGCGCGCCCGCCTGGCCGGAATTGCCGCTGCAATTTGCCGACTACGCGGACTGGCAACAGACGCGCCTAACGAATGATGATTTTGCCGGGCAACGCGAATATTGGCGGGCAAACCTAGCCGGCGATTTCCCGGCGCTCGATCTGCCCTACGCTCGCACTGCGCACGCCGATTCCAGCGGCGGCGAAACCGCTTCGTGCCTCCTCCCGCCCGAGCTGGTGCGCGCGGCCAAGTCTTTCGCCGCCGCGGAAAACGCCACCCCGTTCATGATTTTTTTCGCGGCCTTCCAGGCGCTCCTGCATCGCTACACCGGCCAGACAAATTTTCTCGTCACCTCACCGAGTGCGAACCGCGAGCGCCCCGAATTCGAATCACTCGTCGGGCTTTTTGTTAACCCACTTCTCGTCCGGGCAGATCTGCGTGGTGGCCCAAATCTGCGCGAACTGCTCGCCCGCGTTCGCACCATTTCGCTCGAAGCTTTTTCCAACCAGGACATTCCGTTCGGTTTGCTGCTCGATGAATTTCAGGCCGCGCGATTGCAGGTGAATTTTCACTACGACGCTGGCTGGCAGCAGCGGATTAATTTGCCATCTGGCGTTTCGCTCGAACTGCTGCCGGCGGCGAGCGTGGGCACGGTCTACGAGTTGAGCGCGTCCGTGCTCGAGGAGCCGCGCGGTTCACGTCTGGAGCTGGAATACAATCCGGGGCTCTTCGATTCGGCGACGATCGCGCGCCTGCTCGGCCACTACCAAACCTTGCTGGAAAATATGCTCGCCCGGTCGACGCAGCCGATCTCGACCTTGAGCATCTTAAGCGCCGACGAAGAGGAGCATTTCGGGTTGGAAATCGCGACAGCACCACCAGTCGAAACGCTCGATCTGCGCGCGCTCTTGGTCGAACGCGTCATGACCCAACCGGACGCAATCGTCGCTCGTCACGGCCGGCGGGAGTTGAGCTGCGCGGAAATTTTGGCGCGGATCGATGATCGCGATGGCGCCTCCGAACTCGACCAGGCGGCTGCGTGGATCGCGCACTGGCGAGCGCGGGTGGAGACAGCGCCATCGCCGGTGCGCACGAGTTCACTGGAGCAGGATGCGCAACTCACCGCGGCCAGTTTGGTGCTACGGGAGTTCGCGGGTCTGATCGAACACGAGCGCATCGCTTCCTTTTCGCCGCCGGGTTCGATGGCTGCGGAAGAGATTGGCGCGGCGCTCCTCGCGAACGCCATCCTGGTTTATCCTACGTCGGATTTGCTCGCGGATTCCGAAGCCGCTTTCGCTGCGTGGTTGAATGCGGAAAATATTTCGGTCGCCTTTTTGCCGGCGGCGACCTGGAACCGGCTCGCAAGTGCGATCGTCGCGCGCAAAGTTCGTGCGCCGGCAAAACTGCGTTTGGTCATCGCGACTGCTGGCAATCCGCGCGAAGGAACTTTTGGACACGTCGTCCCCGCACCTGATAACGCCAGCGGTTTGCGCGTTGCTGCGCGAAACGCGCGCGAGCTTGTGGGTGGGACGATTGCGCTCGACGGAAAGGTTTTGCCCGCGACGGTTCGCCGTTTGCGTGTGCTTGATTTGCGGGCGGAGCAGGCCTTGCCAATCGGGCTCGGCGGTGAGCTCGCCATCGCGCAAACCGACGGCAACTGGAAACGCACCGGCGAGCTGGCGCGCTGGTTGCCTAACGAGTCTCTGGAAGATCTGGGCGCAATCACGGAACAAGAATACGTTCGCGGTCTGCGGGTGGATTTGCGGCTGACCGAAGCCGCGTTGATCAACCTGCCGGAATTGCGGCACGCGCTGGTCCGCAGATTAGAGAGCGAACTCGACGCGCCGCTGGTCACGTACGTGTTGCCGGAAGTCGCCGGCTCGTGGCCGAACGGGAATGCGATGCGGCAGCATTTGCGCAAGCAAGGCCTGCCCGATTTGGCAATTCCGAGTGTGTTTATTCCGCTCAGGGAAATTCCGCTACGCACGAGCGATGGCCGGCTTGATCTCTCCGCGCTGCCCGCTTTGTCCGACGGAAAACTCGCGGCGGCGCCGGAACCGGTGCGGCCTTATCTCGGTTTGCAACTGCAGCTGATCGCGATCTGGGAAGACGTCCTCGGCGTGCGCGGGATTGGAATTCGCGATGATTTTTTCGAACTCGGCGGCAACTCGCTGCTCGCGATCCGGATGTTGCAACGGGCGGAAGCGGCCTGCGGGAAAGTCATTTTGCCGTCGGCGCTTTTCCGTCATCCGACGATCGAACACCTCGCGGGCGAGATTGCGCGCGAAGTGATCGATGAATCGCCCAGCCTTTTACGGGTGAACGACGCGGGCACGCGCACGCCGTTTTTTTATCTGCACGGCGATCTTTCCGGCGGCGGTTTTTACAGCTTGAAACTCTCGCGCGCGCTCGGGCCGGAGCAGCCGTTTTACGTCATGCCGCCGCAGGATATTCGTCTGCTCCCGGCGGCGCCGACGATCGAGGAAATGGCCGCGGCGCATCTCACCGCGTTGCGCGCGGTACGGCCGCGCGGGCCGTATGTGATCGGCGGTTTCTGCATCGGCGGGCTGGTCGCCTTCGAACTCGCGCAACAGTTGCGCGCGCGCGGCGAAGTGGTGGAGATGTTGCTGATTATCGACGCCGCGCCGGAGAGCAAAGTCCTGCGCAGCCTTCGAAATTTCGCGGCCAACGCCGGCAAGCTTTTGCGTTGGAATGACGACGAGACGGTACGGAAATTTGGCCGGTTGGCGATTTGGCGGGCGCGCTTGGCCGAAGGGATCGCGCAAAATGTGCGCGCGCAAACGCGCGCGGCGCCCCGCCGAATTTGTCATCGGTTGACCGGCATCTTTGCGGCCGCGCGGAATCGTTTGGGCGCGCACGATCAGACGACCAGGCCGCCAACAAGTGCCGCGATTGAAATCGAGCGCGATTTGCCGTCGGCTTTTCAATGGGCCTCCGCGGGTTATCGGCCGCAGCCGTACGCCGGCCCGCTGGCGTTGCTGCTTTCCGAGGATGTGATCGGCGCCGCGCGCAATCCTTCGCGCGAATGGCAGCGGCTGGCGCCGGCGTTAACGGTGCATCCGCTGCCGGGCAGCCATCTCGAATGCATCACCGCCCACGTCGAAACCCTGGCCAAGGAAATCGAAGGTCGCCTGGAGAAAGCGACTTCCGGAACAACTCGTTAGGCGAATGCATCGAAGCCTCGAGGAGCTTGCGGAATCGCCCGTGAGCGGGGCGCGGGTTTGGTTGGCGGAACTCACTCGCCTAACGAGTGCGGAACTGCGCGAACTGCAGGCTGCGCTCGCTCCCGGCGAAGCCGCACGGGCAGACCGATTTCATTTTGAGAAAGATCGGCAACGCTTTATCGCGGCGCGCGGGTTGTTGCGTTTTCTCCTCGGCGAAGAACTTGGGCAGAACCCCGCCGAGTTGGTCTTCGCACAGGGCGAACATGGAAAGCCGCGGCTCGTGAATGCGGATGAGACTATGCCCGCGCTCGATTTCAACGTTTCGCACTCTGCGGGCTGGGCGATGATTGCGCTCGCCTACGGACGACGGGTTGGAATCGACCTCGAAGCCGGGGAACGCCTGGAGCCGGACGACGGAAATCTCTCGGCCCTGGCCGCGCGGATCATGTCGGCGGGCGAGCTGGAGTTTTGGCGCGCGCTGCCGGATGCGCCCGCGCGGCGCGCAGGTTTTCTGCGAGCATGGACGCGCAAGGAAGCCTACAGCAAGGCGATCGGGAAAGGCTTCTCAGCGGATTTTGCGCAGGTCGAAATCGCTCTCGACGCAACCGATTCGTGCCTTTTCACCGGACGGGGCGGCCTAACGAGTCGTTGGTTGATCCGCGATCTCGCGGCTCCACTAAATTTTCACGCGGCGCTGGCGATCGAGCAAAGAGTAGCGGAATAATTAGCGATGCATAAGGATCCGCGCCCGGGAATTGTTGAAATCGGCGCGCGCTCGGTTCGTTACACCGTGGGGTTAGGGGTGATCAGCGGTTTGCTGCTCAGCATCGTGAT
Source organism: Chthoniobacterales bacterium (assembly GCA_051005695.1). Taxonomy (GTDB): domain Bacteria; phylum Verrucomicrobiota; class Verrucomicrobiia; order Chthoniobacterales; family UBA10450; genus JACCTI01. The sequence continues at coordinate 15,630 of JBPCJC010000071.1, forward strand.
CCACGTCGGCATCCTGATTTGGAACGCGGACGTGGGCGCGACGACGCTGGGAAAGAAGAACACGCAGGCGCTTGAAGCTTCCATGACCGCGCGCCGGCGAACTCCGCCGCCAACTCCAGCCGCGACCGCCGCGATGCGGTATTGAATCTGCAAATTACTCGAGCAGGTAAGCTTCGAGCAACGCAATCCCGGTGGTGTTGTTGATCCCGCGGACAACCGCGGTGTAGGCGCTCTGGCTAGAGTCGACCAGGATCGCGGACTCGCGCGCGTTGGTCGGCGCAAGACCGGTGTTGCTGATCTCGGATTGATTCGATGCCGTCATCCAATCGTCGTTCGCGGAAACGAGAGCGCCATCGGCGTTGTGTAATTCGAGGGTTGGATTGCCTAACGAGTTCGGGACTCCGCGCGCGCTTAACGTCGGCCCGAGCGCGCGCAAGAGGAGGCGTTGCGAAACGCTGCGCACAATCAGGCCGCCGATCAAGACGTCGTCGCCGGTGCCGACAAAGGCGCGCGCGGAAAGATTCGCCAGACGCGCTCCCGCGGCGTCCGGTTCGAGATCGTAAACTTCGACCAGGCCGGTCCCGCTGGTGGCGTTGGCCCCGCGGAGAATGGCGGTGTAATTCCCGACTGGCAACGTCTGCACGAGCGCCGCTTCCCGGGCATCGGCGGGGGCGAGGCCGGTGTCGCGAATCTCGGTCGGTTGCGCGTCCTGCCAGTTGTCGTTAGCCGAAATGACCTGGCCGCCGGCGTTGTAAAGCTCGAGGACGGGATCGGCCAGGCGCCCGGGAAGCGGCGCACCGGCAACCTGCAAAGACGGACCGAGAGCGCGGACGAGGATGCGTTTCGTTTGGCCGTTATCGCCCTGAATAATAAAGCCGCCGATCGAAACCGCATCGCCGTCGCGCACGGAAACGCGCGCTGAGATATTCGCCAACCGCGGCGAGATAATGCTGGTGATCCACGCGACCCGCGGTGAGATCCGCGAAGCGTAAAACGCCGAAGGCACGGGCGCGTTTCCGCTCACCAGCGAACCGTTCGCGGTATAGGAACCGCGTTCGTCGAACATGGCCGCGTTATAGGGTCCGCCCGCGTCGGGGCCGGAGGCAAAGGAATCAACGTCGTAGCTAATTCCGGCTAGTTTCCAGACGCCGTTGTCGTCCACAAAAAGTCCGCCGCCGGAGTCGCCGCCGGAAAGATGGGCCTCGTTAGGCAAACCGGCCTGATCGAAAAACACCTGGAGAAAATCGCCTAACGAGTCCCGGGAAGTGATCGCCCCGACCTGGTTCTCGCCCCAGCGCTGGATCATGTCGCTCGCGCCCCATTCCCAACCACGCAGCGCCCCATTAACAATGCGATCCGGACCGCGCCGGGTGCCGCGGCCAACCACCACCAGGCGCCGACCGACTTCATCGCTGCTGGTGAAAAGCGGCGCGAACGCAGGGAGCGTTTCCGCGACCTGACAAATCCGCAGATCGCTCGCCGGATCGTCAAAGGTGCGGACGACGGTGTAATTGACTCCGCGAAAAGTAAAAACGGGCGTGCCGCCGATGTGATGTGCGGTGATGAAAAAATGCGGCGCGATCGCCGTCCCGAGAAAGTTGCCGAACTTCCCTTCGAACTGCCAGCCGCTGTTCGCGAGCGCGCCGGTGGGTTCGGTGGTGTTAGCGGCGGGATCGCCGGTGCGAAAAAGAATGACCGCCGGGACCGGCGCGATCGCGCTGAAGAAGGCGGCGAACGCGAGCGCGAGTGAAAGGCGTTGCGAGATTCTCATGCGGATCGTCGATGACTTTAACATTTTCCCGCGCCATTGGCGACTGCCACGCGGTCAGCGTGGCGTCGGCATGAACGCGCCGAGGAAACGATCGATCGCGTAGGTGCTGAGCTGGCCGCTCGGTCCGCTCAAGTTGGCGTCGCAACCGTGCGTCGCCCAAGGCAGGGAAAGATAAAGATGCGGCCGCCCCCCCTGGTCGAGACGCTGCGCGAGGTTCGCGCTTTGTTCCGGCCAAACAATCGGGTCGAGCAGGCCGTGGATGAGCAAGGTTGGTGGTGTGGCCACGTTCACGAAATTGATCGACGACGCCTGCGCGTAGGCGTCCGACTTCTCGTTAGGCGAGCCGCCGAGATATTCGCGCAAGACTTTCTGCGAATCCAAAACGGCGCGTCGACTGGGATGATTGTAACCAAGGACAAGATCTGAGGGTGCATAAAATCCGACGACGCCGCGGATCGCCGGGTCGCGTCCGGCGTAAGCCGCGGAGAGCGCGATTTGACCGCCAGCGGAGCGGCCGATGAGAACGACGCGGGTGGGATCGAGGGCAAGCACGCGCGCGTTTGCCTTGAGGAAATCCAGCGCGCGAAACACATCTTCGACTTGCGCGGGCGAACGAAATTCCGGCGCGTGCCGGTAGTTGAAGCTGGCGACCGCGTAACCTTCGCGCGCGAGATAACGATTGAGGGCCGGCAATTGTTTTTTGTTTCCGCTATTCCACGAGCCGCCGTGAATCATGAGAATAATCGGCGGCGCCGTGGTGCGGTCGCGCGCGCGGTAGAGGTCGAGCTTCAGCGGATGTTTGGGATCGTCGCGGGCGTAAACCTGTTCGCTGACTTCGACGCCATCGGTCGGGAGACCGCGGAAGAGATCGAGCGGACTAAACGGCGTCGCGCGGCCGCTGAGATTTTCGGCATTACCAAAAGCGGAAGTGCAACGCGCGGGCAGAGTGCGCGCAAGCACCAGCGCGCGCGCCGCCGGCAGCAAACAAAGCAAACCGGCGGCGAGCGCGAGGAACGCGGCCGCACGACTCCAGCGCCACGCAATCAGCGCGAGCAAAAACGCGAGCAACGCGGCGTCGTGTCCCCATTCACCAAGGACGATCGCGGCGATCCAAAGCGAAGCGGTCGGCGCGCTGCCGAGGACGAGGAGCGCGCAAAGAAAAAAGAGGAATGCGAGCGCGAGCAGGAACCAGCGCATCATTCGCGGACCGGGAGCCGGAAGGTTTCGCCGATGGCGCGGAGCGCGATGCGTTCGGGCGCGTGCGCGAGCGCGGCAGTGAAGCGCGCGATCGGTTGCTCGAACGGCTCGGCGCTCAGCCGAAAAGTTTGATGATGCACCGGCATGATGTGGGTCGCGTCGGCGGCGTCGGCCATGCGGACCGCTTCTTCCGGCGTGGCGTGCGAGCGGATCCAGGGATCGTAAGCGCCGATGGCCATGATCGCGAGATCATAGGGATGCGTGCGGCGGAGCTGCGCGAAGGTGCCGGTCATGGCGCTGTCGCCTCCGAAAATGATCGCGTGTCCGTGGCGCTCGAGCACGTAGCCGTTGTAGCCGCGATAGGTGTCGGTGCGCAATCGCGCGCCCCAATGTTTCACCGGGAAGGCGCGGACGCTGAGCGTGCCGGCGGTGGTTTCGAGGGTGGTCGTTTCGTGCCACGGCAGTTCGCGCAGATCGCGAAAACGCATCCCGCGCAGAAGGTCGCTCGTGCGCGGCGCAGTGATCACGGCCGCGCTTCGCGGCAGACGACGAAGGGTGCGGGTGTCGAGATGATCGAAGTGCGCGTGCGAAAGGAGAACGAGATCGATGCGCGGTAATTCGGAAACGCGCAGTGCGGGCGCGGTCAAACGTTTTGGACCAATCGTTAGGCCGGGAAGACGAAGGCCGATGCGCGGAAAGAGCGCGGGATCGGTGATGATGTTGCAGCCGAAAAAATTAATCAGGACGGTGGCATGCCCGAGCCAGGCCGCGGTCAGCTCACGATCATTCCATTCGTTAGGCCGCGGACGCGCGGCGGCTGCGCGCAAGGGTCGCCAGCTCTCCAGGGTCCATTCGCGCAGGAGATGGCGATACCATCGGCTGACGGCGGAGCGGCGCGTGGACATCCTGTTTACTACGTCGCGAACCGGAATGGCGGGCGCAGGATCGTCGAAGCGCGACAGAACCCGACGACTGGCTAACTTTGCCAGACGATGAGCCGGCTGGAGGAAATTTTGCAGGTGAAGCACGCGGAGATCGAACGCCTGCGGCCGCAGCGCGGGGAGCTGCGGCGGGCGGCTTTACGGCGAAATGATTTTCGCGGATTCGGCGCGGCCTTGCAGCGGAACGAAGCGAACCAGGTGGCGCTGATCGCCGAGATAAAAAAAGCGTCGCCGTCCGCGGGTGTGATCGCGGAGTCGTTTCATCCGGTGGAGATCGCGGAGAATTACGCGCGTGCCGGCGCGGCCGCGATTTCGGTTTTAACCGATGAGCAATTTTTCCAGGGACACATCGATTATCTGGCGGCAATTCGCGCGGCGGTGCCGACGCCGCTTCTGCGCAAGGATTTTATTCTCGAAGAAGTGCAGATCGCGCAAGCGGGCGCGGCCGGTGCCGATGCAATTTTGTTGATCGTGGCTGCGCTCGCGCGGACGCAGCTTGCGGAACTGCTTGCTACTGCCGCGCTCTACCAGCTCGAGGTGCTGGTGGAAGTGCACACGCTCGAGGAACTCGACTGCGCGCTCGATTGCGACGCGCGGATCATTGGGATTAACAATCGCAATCTGGCCACCTTCGAGGTCGATCTCGGCGTGACAGAAATCCTGAGCGAAGAAGTGCCGGCGGGAGTGATTTTGGTGAGCGAAAGCGGTATTCGGAGCGCAGAAGATCTCGCGCGGGTGAAAGCTTGCGGCGTCGATGCGGTCTTGATCGGCGAGGCCTTGATGCGCGCGCAAAGTGGTTCGCTCGATGCGCTCCGGCCGCGCAACGGCAAGTAGCACTCGTTAGGCAATCAACTCGCGGAAGCGGGCGGATTGCTCCCGGAGAAGGCCTGCTTCAAAGCCGCCCACATTCCGCCGCCGCCGCCGGCACCTGACCGGGCGACGAGGACCGCGCAGCGCGCGCGGTTGAGGACGCTGCGGGTGAGATCGCCCATGATGTAATGCTGGAGGGCGCCGCGAGCCGGCGACGAACCGGTAACGATGAGGTCGTGCTCACCGGCGCGTTGTTCGGCAAAAATTTGATCGAGCACGATCCCGTGGCGGACGTGCACTTCGGTAGTCACGCCGAGTTTTTCAAGGCTCTCTTTTTCCGCGCGCAGATTTGTTCCGAGCTCGGACGAGGAAGCGAGCAGCGCCTCGACGTCTTCTTCGCGGCGGACGAGATCGGCGAAGATCGCGGGCGGCTCGGCCATGACATGGAGGAGCGTGACCGAAGCGCCGGTGGCGGCGGCGATTTTACCGGTGAGCTGGACGGCGGTTTCGATGTATTCCTTGCCACCGGTGCAGACGAGAAACTTCGAGAGCGTTTCGCAATCGCCGCCTGCGACCAACACCGGCGGCGGGATCGCTTTGATCACTTCGTAGGTGCGTTGCGAACGCCAGTAACGACCGCGAGTGCGCTTGAGCCGCGCGCCGATGACGACGAGGTCGTATTCGTTTTCCGAAGCGGCTTTCAAAATCTGCGCGATGGGCTCGCCTTTCTCGACCTCCAGCTCGGGTTCCACTCCGAGTTTGCGCAGGAGGCTGGCTTCCTCTTCGAGCGCGTCGCGTAACGGTTTTTCATCGGCGGGTTGCTCGACAATTCCGAGCAGCGTCACCTTCGCGGCGCAGGGGCCGGCGACGAGGCCGCCGAGGCGAGCAGGTTTATCCGCCGGATCGGTCCCATCGCTGCAAATCAAGACGCGCATCAATCGTTAGACCTTGTGGCCGGTGATCAAAGTGTAGATGACGATGAGCGCGCCGATCAAGGGAAGGGGAACGAACGCGAGGCGGATTTTCGGCCCGGTAAAATATTGGGTCGCGATGGCGCCGATCTGCGCGCCGACGGCGGCGCCGGTGTTCATGACCAGCGCGATCAGGATGTCGACGTTACCTTTCATCGCGTGACTGAAAGTGCCGTAGCTGGCGGAGAGAATGATTTCGAAAAGATCGGTCCCGACGGCCAGGTGCGTCGGGATTCCAAGGACGTAAACCAGCATCGGCATGCGGATGTAACCGCCGCCGCCGCCGAGAAAGCCGCTAAGCAATCCGGCGAAAAAGGAGACGAAAATAATCACCCAAATGGAGATCGCTTTAACCCCGGAAACCGGGAGCGAAATCATCGGCGCGATCTGGATTTTTTGGATAGCTTTGGTGAGGCCGGCAAAGGAATTGTGATCGCGTTTCCGCGAGCGTTTCTTCACGCGCAGGGTGCGAAAACCTTCCCAGGCCATGAAGGCGGAGATGGCCACGTAGATGACCACGGAGGCGATGCTGACGACGAAGTTGACGTTGCCGGCGCGCTTCAGGAATTCGATCAACTGCGCGCCGACTTCGGCGCCGCCGATCGTCCCGAGCGCCATGATTAAACCCAGTTTCAAATCGACGTTGCCGAGCGCGCGATGGCGTTTCGCAGCTACGACCGATTTGCCGACAATGTGGGCGAGATCGGTGCCGACGATGAAGTTCCAATCCAACCCGACGGCGCGCAAAGCTGGCCCGGCAATGAAACTTCCGCCGACGCCGAAGAAGCCGCCGAGCACGCCGATGAAGAACCCGGACGCGACCAGATAAATCGGACTGATGTCCGAGTGGGAGATCGGGAAATGCATGCGCTATTCGGACCGGCCGCCCTGCAGGAGGCGCAGGAGCAGGGTGGTCACCGATTCCAAGACAACCGCCTGGCCGATGATGAGACCGATCGCGGCCACGGCGTAAATCAGTCGATGATCCTGGTAGATGTGCCCGAGCCAATCGCCGAGGAAGTGGAGCACGAGAAAGAAATACCCGACGACCAAGGCCGCATAAACCGGCACCTCGATAAACATCGCGCGGACGGTCTTGCCGGCACTGGCCCTGCTTTTCTTCCGGGAGGCGGTGGCCACGATGACTCTTCGCTTATGAGCCTGAAAACGGTTGCGCCGAACTATCGACAGCGCGCAAATAACCATTGCGTGGCGAACGAATCTTTTTAACCTTCACCTTCAATTTTCAGAGTGAAATATGGCCGACGTAGCGAATAAATATCCGGAAAACGTAGAGGGACAATTCTACGTCGATGACCAGTGCATCGATTGCGATCTCTGTCGCGAAACCGCCCCGGCCAACTTCAAGCGCAACGACGATGGCGGGCATTCCTTCGTCTACAAACAGCCGGAGTCGCCCGAAGAAGAAGCGCTCTGCAAAGAAGCGATGGAAGGCTGCCCAGTCGAGGCCATCGGCCCGGACGGCGGCGCCGCCTAACGAGTCCTGGACGCGAACGGCGTCGAGCTCATGACCAAGCGCGGCGAGACTCCAGTCGCGCTCACCATTGCTGGTTCCGATAGCAGCGCGGGCGCCGGTGCGCAGGCTGACCTGAAAACTTTCAGCGCCCTCGGCGTGTATGGATTAACCGCGCTCACCTGCGTGGTCGCGGAAACGCCGGGCAAGGTTTTGCGGATCGAACCGATCGCCCCCGCGATGGTGGCTGATCAGGTCACGCTCTTGCTCGAACACTTTCCGGTAGCGGCGATCAAGACCGGCTTGCTTTATTCGGGCGAAATCGTTGCGCGGGTGGCGGCGATTTTGCGCGAACATAAGGTGCGGATTCCGCTCGTGATCGACCCGGTGATCGTGGCGACAAGCGGTGATCTGCTTTTGCGGAAAGAGGCGATTGCGGTTTACGAGAACGAGCTTTTCCCGCTCGCCTCCGTGGTCACGCCGAATCTCGATGAAGCCGCGGCGCTTCTCGGCGAACCGATCGCGGACCTGGCCGCGATGCGCCGCGCAGGGCAGCGCCTGGTCGCGCGTTACGGCGTGCCGATGTTGTTAAAAGGCGGACACCTGACCGGCGGGGCGGCGGTCGATTTGCTCTGCACCCGCGATGGCGTGGTGGAATTTTCCGCGCCCTTTGTGGCCAACGTGAAGACGCACGGGACCGGTTGCACCTACTCGGCCGCGATCGCCGCCGGGCTCGCCTCGGGGTTGGAAATGGAAGCGGCGATTCGGCGCGCAAAAGTTTTCGTCAGCGCCGCGATCGCGCAGCATTTCCACTGGGGTGAAGGCGACGCGCGGATCCACGCCTTGAACCATCGGCCTAACGAATCGTAGGCGCGCTTTAGGAAGCGGCCGCGCTCGCCGCCTGTCTCGCCTGGAGGCAATCGAGCGTCGCCTGTTGCTCCCAGCGTCTGCTGCTCATCGCTTCGCGCGCCGCGGCGGTCTCCGCCTGTTTTTTGCTCCGGCCGACACCTTCGCCGAGCGCGATCCCCTCCCAGAGCACCCGGACCGAAAAAACCTTTTCGTGTTCGCGGCCGTTCTCGGAAAGGAGTTCGTAAACCGGACTGCGCGGCGAGATTGATTGAAGCAACTCCTGGAGATGTCCCTTCGGATTAATGTCGACCGGCGCCAACTCGAGTTGGGCCAGGTCTTCGGCGGCGAGGGTGAGGAGGAATCGGCGCGCCGTCGCGAGATCCGTATCGAGGTAAATCGCGCCCAGCAACGCCTCGAACGCGTCCGCCAAAGTCGAAGTGCGCTCGCGTCCACCACAGGCTTCTTCGCCGCGACCCATCATTAAAAATTGCCCGAGATCGAGCGCGACTGCGTGCGCGCGGAGCGCTTCCCGCGAGACCAGGCGCGAGCGCAGTTTCGTTAGGCGACCCTCGGCTTCCCGCGGAAAAAGCGCGAAGAGATGCTCGGTCATGAGCAACTGCAGAACGGCGTCGCCGAGAAATTCGAGACGCTGATTATCAAAATGGTAGCGCTGGGTTTCGTGCCCGAGACTCGGATGCGTGAGCGCTTCCGCGAGCAGAAGCGAGTTCCGAAATTTGTGGCCGATTCGTTGCTCGAGTGGATTCACGCGACCAGCAATTTAGCCGGAATCGGACATTTTTTCCAGCGTGCGAATGTTCACACGAACACGAGGCCGACCGCGCACAGTGGACTCGGTTCGCGCGGGACCATGAACATGCGGCGTTAGCGCTGAATCGACACGTTCAGCGTTGCTGATAAATCGAAACCGACGTGACCACGTCGACGGCGCGCTGCAGCACCGGATCGCGCGGGAGCGGTCGCTCGGAATTGCGCCCGCGGCGCTGGCTCGCTTCCATCGCTTCGATCTCCGGGTTTCGTCCGGAGAGGAGCGCGGCTTCGTTCAAATGCGGCCGTTCGTTTTCGAAAACGAATGGACCCATTCCTCTCTGCAAACTTTCCTGGAAAATCAGCCGCTTATCGTCCGGCGACATTTCCACCGGGATGTCCGGTTTGATTCCGCCGGGAAATAATTGTTTGGCCTCCGGCAGAACGGCTTCCGCCACCGCCACCCGCAAGGTCCGTCCACCATTCAGCGGCAGATCGGAATATTCGACCGCGCGACCGGCGCTCGGTTCGCCGATGACCAGCGCCTTGGTGTAAAAACGCAGGACCCCGGCGATCGCTTCGGCGGGCCCAGCGGTTTCGCGATCCGAGAGCACGATGAGCAAACCGTGATACGCCGGATCAGCCTCCGAAAGAAAAGTGCGTTCCTGTTTGGCCGTGGGTTTGCGCAAGGTGAAAAGCAATTTTCCTTTCGCGACAAAACGCTTCGCGAAATCGGCCGCGACCGCGAAATCATTCGTCGCCGGGCTGTCGCGGAGATCGACCACGATGGCGTCCACTTTCTTGGAGGTGAAAGTTTGCAGGCTCGTGTCCATCGATTTCAAGTTGGGTGCAGTCAGCGCGCCCAGCCGCAGGTAGCCGACATGGCCATCGAGGAGTTCGCCGTAAAACGGGCAGGCCGGTGCAGGGGAATCATTAGTGTGCTCGGGCATGATGATGACGCCCGTGCCGAGCCGCTGGAGAATCCCGGAAAGCAACGCGCGATTGAGATCGGTCTCATTGAGCGCATCGGGATTAATGTAGTTGCTCTTGAGAATTTGGATCGCCTGCTGGAGATCGTTCGAGTTCATCGAATTCACGATCGCTTTTTCGCTCGGCGTCGGCGAAGGCGTGGCGGACGGAGTCGACAAGGCGGGCGCGGGGGAAGCGGTGGCGGCGCGCGCAGAAGGTTGCGCGCAAAAGACCGCGGGAATTCCGAGAAGAAGAAGCGCGCTGACGATGGAAAAAGCGGACCGCATCAATGGCCTGCGACCTTACCCGCAACCGCGGGAAGGGCAATATCGCGGCGATAATGTGCGCCCTCGAAATCAATTCTCCCCACGGCGTCGTAAGCCCGCGCGCGCGCATCGTCCACCGTCACGCCGAGCGCCGTGACCGCGAGCACGCGCCCGCCGGAAGTGAGGACGGCACCATCTTGTGCACGTGTGCCGGCGTGAAAAACGTGCACGTCCCTGAGCGTCGCGCAGGCGTCGAGGCCGTGGATGGTTTTGCCGACATCGTATGGTCCCGGGTAACCGCCCGAAGCCATCACCACCGTCACCGCCGGGCGCGGATCCCATTCCAGATTCGCATTCTCGACCGTGCCATCGAGGGTCGCTTCGAGCAGATCGAGCAGGTCCGATTTCATCCGCGGCAGGATGACCTGCGTTTCCGGATCGCCGAAGCGGCAATTGAACTCGAGCACGCGCGGCCCCTCCGCCGTCAGCATTATTCCCGGAAAAAGCAGCCCGCGAAAATCGATTTCCTCCTTCACCAGTCCGCTGAAAAGAGGCCGCAAAATTTCGCGCTCAATGCGCGCTTCCGTCTCCGGGCTCCAGGCTTCCGACGGACTGACCGCTCCCATCCCGCCGGTGTTCGGGCCGGAGTCGCCGTCGTAAGCTCGCTTGTGATCGCGCGCCGTCGCCAGCAGGCGGTAACCATTGCCGTCGAGCAGCGCGTGCAACGAGCACTCGGTTCCATGCAAAAATTCCTCCACGATCACGCGCCGCCCCGCTTCCCCGTAGTGGCCTTCTTCCATCATCCCGCGGATCGCAGCGCAGGCCGCGTTTTGATCCGGAGCAATGACGACGCCTTTGCCGAGCGCGAGTCCATCGGCCTTGATCACCACCGGACAGCAGACTTGCTTGCAAAACGACATCGCTTCCTCGCTGTTTTCGAAAGTGCCCGCGCGCGCCGTCGGCACCTTCGAGCGCCGCATTAATTCCTTCGCGAAAATTTTCGAAGACTCCAGACGCGCCGCGGATTTTGTTGGACCGAAAATTCGCAGCCCCTCGATCATGAAAAGATCAACCACGCCTTCGGCCAGCGCATCGTCCGGACCGATGACCGTCAGGTCGATCCGGTTCGCGCTCGCGAAACGGCAAAGCGCGTGCACGTCGTTCGCATTTGCGGGCACGTTCTCGCCCAGCTGCGCCGTCCCGGCGTTTCCCGGCGCACAAAAAATTTCGTCGACCCGTGGGGATTGTTTGAGCTTCCACGTCAGGGCGTGTTCACGCCCGCCGCTGCCGACGATCAAAATTTTCACAAAGGATTTGAACCTGCGGCTGCGAGTCTGTTCCGCCCGACGAGGGAAGGCAAGTTCACCGTTCGTTTGAACAGAGACTGCCCCCTTCCGCTGCTTTAGCGATCGCGTTTCTGGTTGCCTGCCCGCTTGCTCGCGCCCGCAATTGTCCTAGAGAAGTTAATGGCGAAACGCAGCCCGGTTTACTCCGTCCTCAGTCCCGGCTGTCCTTCGCGGGTGGTGCTCGAGCGAATCGCGGACAAGTGGACCGCGCTCATCATCCAGGTGCTCGCGCGCGGCACCTTGCGTTATTCCGCCTTGCAGCGCGAGATCGGCGACATCTCGCAAAAAATGCTCACGCAAACGTTGCGTAGTCTCGAGCGCGATGGACTCGTTAGGCGCAAAGTCCATCCGGTGGCGGCGCCGAAGGTAGAATATAGTCTCACACCGCTGGGCCGAAGCTTGATCGATCCGCTCCAGGGTCTTTGCCGTTGGACCGAAAAACATCTCGCGGAAATGGAAGCGCACCGGCAGGCGGCGGGAGACAAAAACGGCGCGTGAGCGGGCGCGTCTTCCTCTTGTCGCCGGCGTATGCAGGCGGTCGGCGTGCGCAAATAATCCTGAACGAGCGCGCGCAATTCGCGCTCGCGCAACGTTTACGAAGCGCGCAACCGCCGAGCCTCGGCGAAGTCTTCACCTTCCTCAGCGGACTTTATTTTCGCGGAAAACTTGCTTACGCCCACGCCTTCGCCGCGCCCGCGAGTGTGCTTGTGATTACGCCGAATCGCGGGCTGCTGCCGGCAGACCTGGCCATCGGGCGGGCCGAGCTGCGGGCCTTCGCGAAAGTCGATATTCACGAAGACGATCCGCGTTATCGGAAACCGCTGGAGCGCGATGCGCGCAAACTCGCGAAACAGATTTCCGCGGAGACGGAAGTGGTTTTGCTTGGCAGCATCGCCACCGGGAAATACGTCGATGTTTTGCTGCAACGCTTCGGCGACCGCCTGCTTTTCCCGAGCGATTTTGTCGGGCGCGGAGACATGAGCCGCGGCGGTTTGCTCCTGCGCTGCGCGGTTGATGGTTGCGAATTGGAATACCGGCCGGTGAACGGCGCGATGCGCAAAGGCAAACGGCCACCGAAGCTCGAGCCGCGAAGATATACGAAGTGAAATCGCCGTCGCTCAAGCCGCCGCTCGCACCGATGGAAGCGCGCTCGGTCGAGGAAATTCCCGAAGGCGCGGATTGGCAATACGAACCGAAATGGGACGGCTTCCGCTGCCTCGCTTTTCGTGACGGCGCGGCAATTTATTTGCAATCAAAAGCTGGCAAACCTTTGGCGCGTTATTTTCCGGATGTGGTCGAAGCGCTCGCCGAGGTGCGCGCGTCGCGCTTCGTTCTCGATGGCGAACTGGTCATTCCGGTGCGGGGCCGGTTGTCTTTCGATGAGCTGCAAATGCGCCTCCATCCCGCGGCCAGCCGGGTGCAGAAACTGGCCACGGCGCACCCTGCGCTCTTCGTCTTTTTTGACTTGTTAGGCAACGAGGCCGGCGAAAGTCTGCTCGGTCTGCCGTTGCGCGATCGGCGCGCGGCTCTGGAAAAATTTGTCGCGAAAAATCTCCCGGCGAAAAGTGCGCTCCGGCTTTCGCCCGCGACCACCAGCCTAACGAAAGCAAAAAAATGGTTCGCGAAAGTCGGCGGCGATCTCGACGGGGTGATGGCAAAACAAATCGACGCGCCCTACGCCTCCGGGGAGCGCACCGCGATGGTGAAAGTGAAACAAATTCGCACCGTCGATTGTGTCGTCGGTGGTTTTCGCTACGCCAGCGGCAAACGCGTTCTTGGTTCGTTGTTGCTCGGCTTGTATAACGACGCCGACCTGCTCGATCACGTCGGTTTCACCTCTGCGTTCAAGGCCAGTGAGCGTGCGGCGTTGACTAAAAAATTCGAGGCGATCAGGAAGGCACCTGGTTTTACCGGCGATGCTCCTGGCGGTCCGAGCCGCTGGAGCACGGAGCGAAGCGGCGAATGGGAACCGGTCGATCCCAAGATTGTCATCGAGGTGACCTACGATCATTTTACCGGCGGCAGATTTCGTCACGGCACGAGCATCGTGCGCTGGCGCAGTGACAAGGCGCCGCGGCAATGCACCCTCGATCAGGTGGCGGGGCGCGAAGGAAAATCGCTCGCGCTGCTCTAGGCGAGCGCGCAAAGGTCTGCCCGAAAATTATTGGGGATTCAGCTCGAAGTTGATCTGCACTTCGTAGGCGCCATCGGCCAGGCCTTTCGGCAATGGATCGACTCGCGGCACGCGTTTGGCGACGGACGCGACTGATTCATCGACGACCACGTTGCCCGATGGCCTAACGAGAGCAAACTCCGACACGCGTCCGTCAGGTTCGATCCGCAGCCGGACCAGGGCGGACATGGTCGCACCGGTGACGAGGACGCTTTTCGGTTGGACCCAGGCGCTGAAAAAACGGTCGTGGAGCATGTTCCCGTACCATTCGAATTCCTTCGCGACGCCGCTGCCGCCGCGGCCGCCGGATTTGCTCCCGCCGGCGGGCGAAGGCTTGCTAGTGGTTACCGTCTTCACGCTGGATTTCGCCGATGGGTGCGTTGTCTTTTTCGGTTTCTCTTTCTTCGCCGGCGTTGGTTTCACTGTGGGCTTGTTGGCTTTCGCCGGCTTCTTTTCAGGGCGCGGTTTTATAGTCGGACTTGGCGTGGAAGCGACGCTGGGCACAGGCGTCGGACGTGGAACTGCCGTCGCACTTTCGGCGGGCGGCGGCGGCGTTTGTTCGCGCGGCGGATCTTCTTCCTTTACCGGCGGGGCCGGGGTCGGATCAGGCAGCTCGGGCAAGGTGGCCGCGGCCAGCGAAGGGACATTGCTCGGCGCGATCGCGTTCTGGTTCATCCAGAGAACGGTGGTCGCGAGCGGCTTTTGTTTGTGCCCGCTCGATTTCACGAGCGCGATCAGGAGGACCAGATGAAGTGCGCCGATGACGACCGCGTGGCGCCAGAAGCTGCGATTGCGCGGCATCGATTTCTACGGCGATTCCGCGCGGGTCGCGATCCCCACCCGGTTGATTTGCGCGCGCTGCATCAGATCCATCAGGCTGATCAATTTTTGCACCGGCAACTCGCGGTCCGGGCGGATGACGACTGCGACTTCGGGATTGGTCGCCTTAAGTCTCGTTAGGCGATCGGACAAGGTGGCGGCGTCGACCGGTTCGTTGTTGAAACTAAGAGCTTCGTTGCGATCGATCGAAACCGTCTGCACCTGCGAGGGATCGACCGGTGCGTTGGCCGCGCCGCTGGCAGGGATGGCGAGGTTGACGCTGTTCTCGAGGAGCGGCGTGGTGATGATGAAAATGATCAGCAACACGAATGCGAGATCGAGCAGCGGCGTGATGTTAATCTCCGAGAGAGTGCTCAGGTTGCTGCGCTGCGAGTAACGTTTCATTGCCGATACTCCGTTTCGCGCGGGCCATGATCGACGTATTTGTGTTCGAACTCGGAGGCGAGCTCGGCTGCGAAATTATCCATCTCGACGATGAAACTGCGGATGCTAGTGACGAGAAAATTGTAACCAAACATCGCCGGGATGGCGACGCAGAGTGACATCACCGTGGTGATGAGCGCGCCCGAAACGCCCGGCGCCATGGTCGCGAGATTGGGCGAGCCGGCGACGGCGACGTCAGTGAAAGTGTCCATCACGCCCCAGACGGTGCCGAGCAATCCGAGAAAGGGCGAACCGCTGACCGCAGTCGCGAGCAGGATCATTTGCGATTCCAATTCGAGCGCGGTCTCGCCGACGGCGCGTTCCATCGCCGCCTGGACGGCCCCCATTTGGGCCGGGGAAATTTTCTCCGCGGTTTCCAGGCGCGCGCGAAAAGTTTCATCAACTTCCGCTGAGCCTAACAAGTGGAAGGTCATCTCTTCGCAGCCAGCGCGATAGACATTGAAGAGCGGCGAACCCGGAAAGCGCGCGTGACTTTGGAATAGCCGCAACGGTTGCCGGTCCTGCCGGAAGGCGGCGCGGAAAAGCGCAGTCTGTTTTCTGGCGAACCGGATGACGCGCATCTTCGTGATCATGACCGACCAACTGAAGATCGAGCAGATCAGGAGGACACTGAGGACGAGCTTGCCGGCGATGGTCGCGTGCTCGAACGCGAAGAGCAGACCGCCGGCGGCGAGGATTTCCACACCTCAACAGTTAGCGGGACTTCGCGGAGAACGAAAGAAGGAGATCGCTTTCCGAATTAATCCCAGTCCAGTTTCCGCGGATAGGTCGGTCGCATCTTTGCGTAAATGATGAACCCGATTCCGAGCGCGATCAGGAAAAAGGAAAAAAATTGTCCGCGGGTGAAGACGCCGATCATGGTTGCGTCCGGTTCCCGGAAATATTCCACGATGATCCGAAAGATCGCGTAACAGCACATGAAGACGCCGGTGATGAACCCATTCGGTGTGCGCATGCGCGTGCGCACGAACCAGAGAATCGCGAAAAGCGCCACGCCTTCGAGAAGCGCTTCGTAAAATTGCGAGGGATGCCGCGGCGTCAGGACGGTACGCAAAACCGGCTCGACTTTTGGGTTCACCGAAAGAGCGCGCAAGACCGCTTCCGGCGTGGTCAGCAACGGATCGAATTGCTGGCAAAGCGCGACCGCCCGCTCGGCGATCGCGGAGTTTTCCGGCTCGAGAATTTCCTTCGGAAATTGCATCGCCCAGGAAACGTGGGTGGCGCGTCCGTAGAGCTCGCCGTTAATGAAGTTCGCGCAGCGCCCGAAGAACAAACCGATCGGCGCGACCACGCAGAGATTGTCGCCAAGGTTGGTGTAGGAGATGTGGTATTTCCGCGCGTAAAAAAAAGTGAAGATGATCAGGCCGAGCATGCCGCCGTGGCTCGACATTCCACCTTCCCAAACCCGCAGGATCGAAAGCGGGTGTTGCAACATTTGCGGTTTATAAAAGAGGACGTAACCGAGCCGGCCGCCGATCATCACCCCGAAAAGCGCCGCCCAGGTGATGTAATCGCCGACCTGCGCGAGATGAATGTCGGCGTAACCCTTCTTCGAAAGCCAGGCGAGGAGCCCGTAACCACAGATGAACGCGAGCACGTACGCGAGCCCGTACCAGCGCGGCCCGAACGTATCGGTGATGTGAAAAATGAACGGGTCGAGATTGTGCAGGTAATACGCGAGCGCATTCATCAGGTGGCGTTTTATTGCAGCAAGGGACGCGCCCGTCGAGCGAGCAATACGGAGGCGCTAGGCGGCCGCGCGTTTGCGTGATGCGGGAGTTTGTTTTCCGCCGCGCAGAATTTCGCGCAGAAATGGCGCCGTCCGGCTGATGCGATTTTTTGCGACTTCTTCCGGTGTGCCGACGGCAACGATTTCGCCGCCGTCCGCGCCCGCTTCCGGTCCGATATCAACGAGATAATCGGCCTCCGCGATCACGCTCAGATTATGTTCGATGACGATGACGGTGTTGCCTTCATCGACCAGGCGATGCAGCACTTTGAGGAGCAATTCCACGTCGGCCATGTGCAGTCCGATCGTCGGCTCTTCTAATAAATAGAGCGTCGATTTCGGTTTGCGCATTTTCCGGATGCGCTCGTTCTGCGCGCGACCGACGCCGCGGCTGAGTTGCGTGACCAGTTTCAAACGTTGCGCTTCGCCGCCGCTCAAGGTCGGGCTGGGTTGGCCTAGTTTCAGATAACCCAGACCCGTATCGACGAGGAGCCCGAGCGGTCGCGCGATCTTTTGATTCGCGGCAAAAAATTCCGCGGCCTGTTCGAGCGTCATCTCCATGACGTCGCCGATCGACTTCTCGTTATACAAGACTTCGAGCGTCTGCGGATTGTAACGTCGCCCGCCGCAATCTTCGCACGGCACATAGCTGCTCGGCAGAAAACTCATCTCGAGTTTGATCACGCCCTGGCCTTTGCAGGTTTCGCAGCGCCCGCCCTCGGTGTTGAACGAGAATCGCGCGCTAGTGTAGCCGCGCACGCGCGAGACCGGCAACTGTGCGTAAAGATTGCGAATTTCGTCAAAGACTTTGATGTACGTCGCCGGCGTGCTGCGCGAAGTTTTGCCGATCGGCGATTGATCGACTTCGTAAACGGTCTCGAACGAATCCGCGCCTGTGATCGAACTAAACAAATCGCGCGTGCCCTTTTTCTTGCGATCAAGCTCGTCGTGAATCGCCGGCAAGAGGACCGAGCGCATTAAAGTCGATTTGCCCGAGCCGGAAATTCCGCTGATAACCGTGAGTCGATTCACTGGGAATCTCACGTCGACGTTTTTCAGATTGTTCGCTCGCGCGCCGCGGATTTCGATCCAGTTCTCGACTTCGCCTAACGAGCGCCGGCTTTTGCGAATCGGATGGGCCAGCGGCGTGCGCAAACAACGGCCAGTCTCGGAACTCTTATGCGCCTTGATCTCAGCGAGCGTTCCCTGGACCACCACTTCCCCGCCATGCATCCCGGCGCCGGGGCCGAGATCGATAATGTGATCCGCGCGCCGCATCGTCTCTTCGTCATGCTCGACGATGACGAGCGAGTTCCCCTTCTCGCGCAACGCGGTCAGCGTTTCGAGCAACCGCAAATTATCGCGCGGATGCAGGCCGATGGTCGGCTCATCGAGAACGTAAAGGACACCGCGCAGATTCGAGCCAAGCTGCGCGGCGAGACGAATGCGTTGCGACTCGCCACCGCTCAATGTCTTGGCCGATCGGCCTAACGAGAGGTAGCCCAGCCCGACGTTTTCCATGAACTGCAGCCGCTGCTGAATCTCCGGAATCAAATCCGCCGCGATCGTTTGCTGGTTGCCGCGGAAGCGCAGTTTCCCCACGAGCAAATACCCTTCGAGCGCGGAGAGCGCAGTGAAGTTATCGATCGTCTTGCCCTGCACGCGCACATGCCGCGCGATCGCATTCAACCGCGAGCCGTGACATGATGGGCATTCGCGCGCTTCTTCTTCGTCGATCCATTCCGATTCGCGTTCAGCTGCTAATTCATTTTCCAAAACCGATTCGCCGGTGTCTTCTTCGCCCGTCTGCAGCTTGGCGTTCCAAATTTCGCCGAACCCGCCGCATTCTTCGCAGGCGCCGTGCGGCGAATTGAAGGAGAACAAACGCGGATCGAGTTCCTCAAAGGCGCGACCGCAACCCGGGCAACTCATTTCCGTGCTCATGACCGTGAGCTGATTTTTCGCGTCGAGCAGATGCGCCGTGCCGCGGCCGATATCGATCGCGCGCTGCACCAGGTTGCGCGCTTTCTTGATCCGCTTCGCGTCGATCGTGCCGACGACGACATCGATGGTGTGTTCCTTGAAACGTTCGAGCTTTCGGAATTGTTCGATCGGGATCAGTCGGCCATCAACGAACAGCGTTTCGAAACCTTGCCGCTCCGCCCAGCGCGCGACATCGGTGTGAAATCCTTTGCGCGCTTTCACCAGCGGCGCGAGCACCTTCAGCGGACCGCGGCGCGCGGCCGTCTCCACCTGTTTCACAATTGCGGCGGCACTTTGTTTTTCGACAGGCAAATCGCAATCGGGACAAAATTGCGTTCCGGTTTTGGCGAAGAGCAATCGCAGGAAATGATAAACTTCCGTCACCGTCGCGACGGTTGATTTACCACCACCGCGCGTGACCCGTTGCTCGATCGCCACACTTGGAGGAACACCTTCGACCAGATCAACGTCAGGTTTTTCGAGCTGCTCGACGAATTGCCGCGCATACGGCGACATCGAATCGAGAAAGCGGCGCTGACCTTCGGAGAACAGAATGTCGAACGCGACGGTCGATTTCCCGGAACCACTCAGTCCGGTAATGATGACCATCTTGTCGCGTGGAATGCCTAACGAGATGTTCTTCAGGTTATGCTCGCGTGCTCCGTAGATTTGAATGGCGTCCCGGGCGCTTCCGTTTTTCGTGTCGAAACGCGACGGAGTTTCGGCGGCGCGCAGTGCCGGCTCGTCATCTCCCGAGTTGTCATCCTGAGCCGCGTAGACGGGGAAGGATCTCGCGCCGTCACGGGAACCGTTGTGAGGTCCTTCGCCGTCTTCGCGGCTCAGGATGATAGGCTTGGACGTGCGAGCGGTTCGAGCGAGAACGCCCTTCAGGAATTGCCCGGTGTGACTCTCTGTGATTTTCGCGATTGCTTCCGGTGTCCCGACGCCGACAAGTTGGCCACCTTCATCGCCCGCCTCAGGTCCGAGATCGATCACCCAATCGGCGCACTTAATGACCTCGAGATTATGCTCGATGACGACGATCGAGTTCCCGCGCTCGACCAGGCCCTGGAAGACTTTCACCAGCATCGCAACATCGTCGAAGTGCAATCCGGTCGTCGGTTCGTCGAAGATAAAAAGCTTGCCTAACGAGTCCTTGCCCTGGCCGTTTTCGCTCGCGACGTGATCAGCCAGATGTCTCACCAGCTTGAGCCGCTGCGATTCGCCGCCGGATAAAGTGTTGAGCGGTTGCCCCAGCCGGAGATAGCCGAGGCCGACTTCATCGAGGACGTCGAGCGGATCGCCGACCTTTGCCGATTCGCCGATCTGCGCGAAAAACTGGATCGCCTGGCTCACTGTCATTTGCAGCACGTCGTGAATCGATGTGCCGTAGAGATGCGCGCGCAGCACGTGCGGCTGAAAACGTTTGCCTTCGCATTCTGCGCAACGCACGAAGAGATCGCTCAGGAATTGCATCTCGATTTTTTCGAAGCCGGTGCCGGAGCAGCGTTCGCAACGGCCGCTGCCGGAGTTGAAGGAAAACGAGCTCGCGTTCAGACCTTGCGCCTGGGCTTCGGGCAGCGCGGCGAAAAGTTCGCGCACGCGATCGTAAAGACCGAGATACAAAATCGGAGTCGAACGCGGCGTGCGCGCGAGCGAAGTTTGATCGACCATGACGACGTCGCCGATGCGATGCGCGCCGCTGACTGATTTGCACGCGCCCGCTTCCTGCTCGGACGTCTGGCCTTTGGCGCCGAGGAGATTTCGATAGAGAACGTCGTGGATTAAGGTCGATTTTCCGGAACCGGAAACGCCGGTGACGCAGGTGAAAACGCCGAGCGGAATCTCGACATCGACATTCCTGAGATTGTGCTCGCGCGCGCCGGCGATCTTGATCGCGCTGGTCGATTTGCGACGCGATTTTGGAACCGGAATCGATTTCGTTCCGCTGAGGTAATCGCGCGTCAGGGAGCGTTCCAACGAGGTCTGGGTAGCGCGCGCGTCTCGCGTGCTGGTTGCTGCGTCCCGCGGCAACGAACTTTTCCTCGTAATGAGGCCCTCGGAAGTTCGTAAAGGCGGGACGCCTTCACCAGCACGCGAGACGCGCGCGCTACCCAGCATTTGCTCGAGCGAGCCGCTGAAAATTAATTCGCCGCCTTGTTCGCCGCGGCCGGGTCCGATGTCGATGAGATTATCGGCGGAGCGAATGATCGCTTCTTCGTGTTCGACCACGAGGAGCGTGTTGCCTTTGTCGCGCAGATTATGAATGACGTTGATCAAACGCCCGACATCGCGCGGATGCAGACCGACGCTCGGTTCGTCCATGACGAAAAGCGTGTTCACGAGCGACGCGCCGAGACAGGTCGTGAGGTTGACGCGCTGCACTTCGCCACCGCTGAGCGTGCGCGTAGAACGATCGAGCGTGAGATAACCGAGCCCAACGTTGCAAAGATAATTCAGACGCGTGACGACTTCGCGGCGTAACATTTCCGCGGTCGAGTCGTTAGGCGGCAGCGCGATGTTCGCGAGCAGATCGCGTGTCCGGTTAACGGGCAGCGCGTCGATTTGCGGCAAAGTGAGAGTGTCCTGCGCGGTGACGATCCGATAATTGAGCGCGTTCGGTTGAAAGCGTCCGCCGTGACAACTCGGACACGTCGTGTAAGCGCGATAGCGGCTGAGCAAAACGCGCACGTGCATTTTGTAGGTTTTGCTCTCGAGCCATTTGAAAAATCCGCGCACGCCATACCAGCGATCGCTGTTTTCGTCGTCCTCGTACTCGCCGTTTTTCTTCTCGCCGTTGATGACGAATTGCTGATCTGACTTCGGCAATTCCTCGAACGGAGTGTGCACGTTGATCTCCTCGCGCGCGCAGGCCCGCAGGAGATCCTTTTGCGACTCGCCCATTTCTTCGCCGCGAAAAACACGGACCGCGCCTTGTGCAACCGAGAGCAATCGATCCGGAATCGCGCGATCCAGATCGATCGCGATGGTGCGACCGAAGCCGCGACATTCCGGACACGCACCGAGCGGACTGTTGAAACTGAACAAACCGGGCGTGGGCGGGCGAATATCGAGATCGCAATGAGCGCAATGCCAGCCGGTGGAAAACGGATGTTCCTTTTTCTTCTCGATCTCGACGATGTTGATGCGGTCCTTGCCGAAACGGAGCGCGACTTCGAGCGCTTCCACCAGACGTGATCGGTTCTCTTCCGAAATCGTGGTCCGGTCCTGAATGACCTGCACCCGCGCGCCAAGTCGTCCGACTTTTTTGTCGGTGTCGGCGCGCACGACTTCTCCATTCAACCAGACGCGGAGGTAGCCTTGTTGCTGAATGAATTTGAAGAAATCGAGCGCCTCCGTTTTTGCCGGGACCGAAACCCAGAAGGTGATCAGGACGGTCTGACCATTCAGTTCGCGCAGGATTTCTTCGGCGATCGACTTCGCGGTTTCCGGTCGGATCTCGCGCTGGCAATTCGGACAAAACGCGCGCGCGACGCGCGGCCAAAGCAACTTCAAATAATCATTGATCTCCGTCATCGTGCCGACGGTGGAGCGTGATGATTTCACTGCATTCGCCTGCTCGATCGCGATCGCCGGCGGGATGCCGCGGATTTCATCGACCCGCGGTTTGTCCATGCGGTCGAGGAATTGCCGCATGTAGGGCGAGAAGGTTTCGACGTAACGCCGCTGGCCTTCCGCGTAAATCGTATCGAAGGCGAGACTCGATTTTCCGCTCCCGCTCGGGCCGGTGATGACGGTTAATTTCCCCAGCGGCAGGTCGAGATCGATCCCCTTGAGATTGTTCTGACGCGCGCCGCGAATCTCGACGCTGCCGCGATCAGGCGGGGCGGTCAGGCACTTTTTGTCGGCTTTCGTCGGAACCACCGGAGACTATCCGGGAAGCGGAATGGCTTCGCAAATCTTCGCGTCGCTGCGCGTGGAAAACACCTGTCATCCTGAGCCGCGCAGACGGCGAAGGATCTCGCAACCGCGCTGAACCGTCTTGTGGCAGCAGACCAACCAGGAACCGATTGCGAGATCCTTCGGCGCGCTTCGCCAGCCTCAGGATGACAGTTGCGCTACTTCCCGAAGTTTTCTGCGGTCTTGTCGTGCTGCGCGATCAATTCGCGCGGCATGTCCGAGCCGAGGGTTTTGAAGAATTCGCTCTGCGCTTCGAGTTCCTTCTTCCACTCGTTAGGCTTGACCGAAAGAAGTTCCTTCATCGTTTCGTGGGAAACTCCGGCCAGACCTTTGATATCCAAATCTTCCGGGCGCGGAACGAAACCAATCGGCGACTCGGTGGCGCCCCCGCGGCCTTCGACACGTTCGATAACCCATTTCAGAACGCGCATGTTGTCGCCGAAACCGGGCCATAAGAATTTCCCGTCGGCGCCTTTGCGAAACCAGTTCACGTGAAAGATGAGCGGCTGGTTTTTCACGCGCGGACCCATCTCGAGCCAATGCTGAAAATATTGGCCCATGTTGTAGCCGCAGAAGGGCAACATCGCCATCGGATCGCGCCGCACTTGTCCGACAGCGCCGGTCGCGGCCGCGGTCGTTTCAGAACCCATGGTCGCGCCGGCATACGTTCCATGTTCCCAATTTCGCGCCTGGAAAACGAGCGGCATGGTGTCGCTGCGGCGGCCGCCGAAAATGATCGCGCTGATCGGGACGCCTTCGCCCTTTTCAACATCAGGATCGAGCACCGGATTGTTGCGCATCGGCGTGGCGAAACGCGAATTCGGATGCGCCGCTTTCTCTTTTGAATCGGGCGCCCAATCGTTGCCCTTCCAATCGATCGCGTGTTTCGGCGGCGGGCCGTCTTTGCCTTCCCACCAAACATCGCCGTCGTCGGTCAGCGCGACGTTGGTGTAGAGGGTGTCGTGCTCGATCGATTTCATCGCGTTCGGGTTTGACTTGTAGCTCGTCCCCGGGACCACGCCGAAATATCCGTTCTCCGGATTAACCGCATATAAGCGGCCGTCCTCGCCGATCTGCATCCAAGCGATGTCGTCGCCGATGGTGGTAATCTTCCAACCCTTGAACTCGTTAGGCGGAATGAGCATCGCGAAGTTCGTCTTGCCGCACGCGCTCGGAAAGGCAGCGGCCACGTAATGCTTTTTTCCTTCGGGCGATTCGACGCCGAGAATGAGCATGTGCTCGGCGAGCCAACCTTGCTTTCGTGCGAGGTAGGAACCGATGCGGAGCGCGAGACATTTTTTCGAAAGCAAAACGTTCCCGCCGTAACCGGAGCCGACCGAGATGATGGCGTTGTCCTGTGGGAAATGGCAGATGAGCCGTCGATCCGGATTCACGTCGAGCAATGAATGCGTGCCGCGATTCCACTCGCCGTTCGTTTGCGAATCGAGCCGCTTGACCGCGATCTCGCCCATGCGCGTCATGATGCGCATGCTAAGCACGACGTAGATCGAGTCCGTAATTTCGAAACCAACTTTGGCCAGCGGCGAATTCGGCGGGCCCATGATGTAAGGAATGACAAACATCGTCCGTCCCTTCATCGCGCCTTTGAGCATGCCGTTTAATTTCGAGTAAGTCTCCGCCGGATTGGCCCAATGATTTGTCGGACCGGCTTCGTCTTCCGTCGGCGTGCAGATGAGGGTGAATTGTTCGACCCGCGCGACGTCGTTTTGATTCGAGCGATGCAAATACGAGCGCGGCACCTTCTCCTCGTTCAACTTCAAGACCACACCCTGCTGCAGCGCTTCGCCTAACAAGTAATCGTTTTCCTTCTCCGAGCCGTCGCACCAGAAAATATTTTCCGGCTGCGTCAGCAATTCGACTTCGTGCACCCAATCGAGCACCGCCTGGATCTTCGGTTTCTGGTCTCCGATTCCGCTCGGCGGATGAATGGCGGGTGCGAGATTTTCCATAGGTTGGAGCAATGGCGGGGACGAGAAGGGTATTTTCGCCCGCCGGGGTTGTCCAAAGTTTAATCACGCACCGGTCGCCCGCGCCATCGCGCGAACGCCGCTTGCACCAGCGAAGGGCGCGCCGTTTATTCCCGCATGTTCGGAGTGACCACGGCCGACGACTACAAGCCCGTCACCTATTGGGGCCGTTATCCGGTCGACGTCACCACCATCCTGGTCGCGCTCCACGCGGTGACCATGATCGCCGGCAGCATCCTCATCGCCGTCCATCGCGGCTTCATTGTCGACGCCATGCTTTTCGATAGCGCGCAGGTCCTGCGAGCTGGCCATTTTTGGCAAATCTTCAGCTACGCCTTCGTCCATCCGCCGTCGATTTGGTTCGCGATCAATCTCTACATGCTCTTCTTCTTCGGGCGCGAAGTGGAACGCTTCATCGGCCAGCGTGCGTATCTGATTCTTTACGCCAGCCTGGTCATTCTCCCGATGCTCTTCCTGACCATTTGGGGATTGTCCGGCCGGATTGTTTACGGCGATTCCGCCGCGATCCATTTCGGAATCTTCGTCGCCTTCGCGGCCATTTATCCCAGCGTGGAATTGATCTTTCGGATTCAGGCGAAATGGATGGCGCTCGCCCTGGGCGTCCTTTTCGCGCTCGAACTTCTGTCCGCGAATGCCTGGCCGCAGCTCCTCGTGCTCGTGATCAGCGTCGTCTTCGCGCTCGCGTTTATTCGCTCGCGCGGCGGCGGCGCGGAAATCGAATGGTGGAGCAATTTCAAAGCGCGTTTCCAACCGAAACCAAAATTTCAGGTCGTCCCGCGTTCCACTCCGCGGCGGGTGATCGAACCGGACGACGTTTACGAATCGATTGATCCCTTGTTGGAAAAAATCTCGCGCTCCGGGATCAATAGTCTGACCGCGAGCGAGCGACGCGCACTTGATCGCGCGCGCAATCAGTTGTTAAAAAAGCCGCAGTGAAGCGCGACCTTGCAGCCGACGGCCCCGACCTCGGCCGCACTAATCCGCGCGCGCTGCGCCTCCGCATCAGCGTCGTCATTCCGACTTGGCGCGACACCGAAAACCTGGCCGCACTTTTGCCCCGATTGTCAGCAATCGCGGGCTTGCACCAGATCATCGTGGTCAACGCTTCGCGCGATTCGAAATCCGAAAAAATCGCGGCGGACTGGGGTGCGATTTTTCTTCGCTTATCGCGGCCGAACCGCGGCGCGCAGATGAATGCGGGCGCGCTCGCTGCGACTGGCGACGTGATTCTTTTTCAACACGCCGATACTGAAATAACGGGCGCTCATTTTCAAGCGATCGAGATAGCGCTGCGTAAACCCGAGATCATCGGCGGCGCATTTTACCGGAAGTTCGATGGACGACATCCTCGACTGATGTGGCTGGAGTCAGTCGCGCGGTTTCTTTCGCGCCATGGCGGGACGCTCTTCGGAGATCAATCAGTATTCGTTAGGCGTGAAATTTTTCAGGAGCTCGGCGGGTTCGCGAAAATTCCGCTGATGGAAGACGTCGAGTTCTCGCGCCGGCTGCGGCGCGCGGGCAAGGTCGCGCTGCTCGATCCGCCGGTGCAAACTTCCGATCGCCATCACGCGCGCAAAGGCGCTTGGCGCACCACGGTGCGAAACGCGCTTTTCATTGTCCTCTACAACTTCGGCATTTCGCCGTTTCGTCTGCATCGCTGGTACTATCCGTCCGCGGAAATTCCCACGCGCGCGCGCGGAGCCGCGCGGGCCGCCAGCGCGGCTTCGCTTAATTAAGTCCACGAAAAGCTTGTCATCCCGAGCCGCGAAGACGGCGAGGGATCTCGCACAGGACCCTTCGTGCACCTTGGATGATCGTTCCTAGCGACCCTGTGCGAGGGTACTTCGGCGCGCTTCGCATCCTCAGGATGACAAGGGCTGCGCACGCGTTTTAATTGCGCCAGCGTTTACTCCAACGTGAGCGCGGTCGCCCGAATCAACTCAATCAACTCCGCGACCGTCTCCGCGTTGAGTAACGCTTCCCGCGTCTTCGGATCATTCACCACGCGAGCCAGCCCGCCGACGCAGACCAAATAATCGTTCACCATCCGCCGCGGCACCGCGATGACGAAGAGCAAACGCGCGGGTTCACCCTCGGCGCCGAAGGGCACGCCGGCGCGACTGCGCCCGATCCCGAGCTTGATCTCCTGGACGAGCTCGGTGCGCGCATGCGGGAAGGCGACTTCGTTGCCCATATAGGTCGAATGCACTTCTTCGCGCGCGATCACTTCCGCGAGAAATTTTTCCGGATCAGCGAACGAACCCGGCCCGCGCATCGTCGCCACGATTTCGCGCAAGGCCTCGTCCCGCGTCTCCGCCGCGAGCTCGAGCGTGACTTGTTCTTGGCGGAGAAGATCGGAAAGGACGACAGCCATAAATCGCTTCGCCGAGGAATAGGTGGATTCTCCCGGCAAAGGCAGTTATCCAGTTAACGACTCCGCTGTGGCAAACGAAAACACTCCGCCGACCACGAACGTCGAAAAGACGATCTCGACTCAGCACAGCATTTACGACCCGAGCTACGTCAATGCGATGTCGCATTTTTATCGGGGCGAACTCTCGCGGATCATGGTCTGGCGACAGCGCCTCGACATCACCACCAACTGGGCCATCACCTCCAGCACTGCGATTATCACGATCGCGTTTTCCAATCGCGAGGTCCCGCACATCGTCTTCTTTTTCAACCTCGCGATCGTCTGGGTGATGCTCTGGATCGAGGCCCGGCGCTATCGTTTTTACGACGCCTTCCGCGCCCGCGTGCGCATGCTCGAAGCGCATTTTTTGGTCCCGATGGTTCTGGAAAATCGCCAAATGCTCCAGGGCGAATGGAAGAAACTGGTTTGCGAAGACCTGATTTTGCCGCGTTTCAAAATCAGCAAACTGGAAGCAGTCGGGCGTCGTTTGAAGCGTAATTACATTTTCATTTTCCTCCTGATCGCGCTCGCCTGGGTCACGAAAATTTTCCTGCACGCGTCCGAGCCGATCGACACCCTCGCCTCCTTTTATCGCGCGCTCAGCGTCGGGCACATCCCCTCCTGGTTGGTGGCGTTTGTCTTTGCCGGGACGATGGCGCTCGTCCTCGGGATCACGATTTACGTGGGCAAAAAAACCTCCGGCGAAATTTCCGAGTTTGGCGCGCATCGCTCTCTCTGGCGGATATGAGCGCGGCCTTCGATAAATTGCGCGCGGTCGTCGCGCAATTGCGCGCGCCCGCTGGTTGTCCCTGGGATCGCGAACAGACTAACGAGTCGTTAGTCCCAAAACTGCTCGAGGAAGCTTACGAAGTTGCGGACGCCATCCGGTCGAACGACGACGCTAACCTGCGCGAAGAACTCGGCGACGTCATGCTCCTGATTTTAATGCAGGCGCAAATCGCAAGCGAGCGCGGGCAGTTTCAAATCGAGGAAGTCCTGGAAGAAATCGTCGCCAAGTTGATCCGGCGGCACCCGCACGTTTTTGGTGATCGCACCGCGAGCGACGCCTCCGCGGTGGTGAAGCTTTGGGATTCGGTAAAGCGCGAAGAGAAGGCGGCGAAGAAGGGACATTACCTGACCGGGGTCGCGGCCGCCTTGCCGGCGCTGATGCGCGCGCAGAAAATTCAGAAGAAGGCCGCGCATGTAAATTTCGATTGGAACAACATCGCGGAAGTGATGGCGAAAGTGGACGAGGAGCTAGACGAAACTAAAGCCGCGCTCGCCGATGATGACGCGGAGAACATCGCCGAAGAAATCGGCGACCTGCTCTTCGCCGTGGTTAACGTTGCCCGGAAACAAAAGCTCGACGCAGAAACGCTCCTGCAAGGCGCAACCGACAAGTTCGTTCGTCGATTCAACGCGCTGGAAGATGAAGTTCGCGCCGCCGGAAAAAGACTGGGCGATCTCGAACTCGAGGAGCTCGATCAGATTTGGAACGCGCAAAAGGCGGCCAGGAAATCCTGAGCGGGTCGTTAGGCCGCTATAAGCGCGAGCGCTTCTGCAAGATTTTTTCCGAAAACAACGACGCCATCTGCATGGCCGGCCATGACGAAGATCCGGCGCTCACGAACGTCCGTCTCCGCGAAAAGCCTGCGCACTTCCGCGGCCATCGCGGGCGTTCCGTATTCGATCGCCTCGGTCGTTGTCGGTAAAATTTTTCGGCCGCGTTTCCAGAGATCGTGACTGTGGACGTGCAAAATCGCCGACGCGGTCGGGTCGGCTTCGTAAACGGCCGCATGCGTCAAACTCTCGGCGGACGCAATCATCCGGCCCTCGCAGCGCAGCCAGTTTCGCGCGAAATCATACGCGGTGACTTTCGCGTAATTCCGCAGACCAAGCTCGGAAAGCCCGCCGGTGCCGGAGCCGGTGATGAAGAACTGCTTGGTCGCGCCGTCGCGCACGCTCAGGTTCCCGAAGCCTACGCCATGCGCATCGACGCCGATCAATCCTCGCCTAACGAGTGCATGCCGGGTCGCGTTTAACTCATCGAAGCTCGCGAATGGTGCGGGCTCGCGCTCAAGGTGGTCGCACTGAAATTTGACGACGCCGGTCTCGCTCACGCGGCGTGTTCGGGAAAGAGCGCGAGAATGCTCTGCTCGTTAGGCGCGCAGATTCCGCGCTCGGTGATTAAAGCAGTGACCAGACGCCGCGGCGTGACATCGAAGCTGTAATTCGCCGCCGGACTGTTTTCCGGCATCACCCGCACTTCCATCGCACGACCGTCGGCCCAGCCATCCGCGTGCTTCACCTCATCGCCGCCGCGCTCCTCGATCGGAATCTCCGCGAGCCCGTCGCGTATTTGCCAATCGAAGGAAGACGAAGGCAGCGCGACGTAAAAGGGCACGCCGTTATCCTTCGCCGCGAGTGCCTTCAAATAAGTTCCGATCTTGTTCGCGACATCGCCGGTGTAAGTGGTGCGATCGGTCCCGACAATTACCAGATCAACGTCGCCGCGTTGCATGAGATGGCCGCCGGCGTTGTCGGTAATGACCGTGTGCGGAACGCCGTGTTGCCCGAGTTCCCAAGCCGTTAATTTCGCACCCTGATTTCGCGGGCGAGTTTCGTCCACCCAAACATGCACCGACAGGCCAGCATCATGCGCCGCGTAAATCGGCGAAGTCGCCGATCCGTAATCGACAAACGCCAGCCAGCCCGCGTTGCAATGCGTGAGGACATTGACTGGCTGGCCGTTTTTTCGCGCGGAAATTTCGCGGATGAGATCGATCCCGTGCTCGCCGATTCGTCGGCAAAATTCTGCATCTTCGTCGGCGATGGTTTGCGCAGTTTGCAGTGTGTCGGCGCTAGCCAGCTGCTGCTCAACGGCGCGGGCGAGGTTGACCGCGGTCGGCCGCGTCGTTTTCAACTGCGCGCCCGCTTGCAGGAGATCCATCTTTGCGAGAGTCGCGAGATACATCCCGAATCCCGCGGCCGCGCCAATCAAGCCCGCGCCGCGCAAATGCATTTCGCGGATCGCCGTGGCCATCTGCGCGACGGTCGCGATTTCCTCGATCACAAATTGATGCGGCAAAAACCGCTGATCGATGATCTGCAAGACGCGCTCGTCGCCCGGCTTGAGCCAAATGGTCCGGAAACGTTTGCCGCCGACTTTCACTCACTGAACTTTGTCCCGGTTAGGCGCGGTTTCGTCAAACGCGGTCGCGGGGCGATCGGTGTTTTACAAACCGCCCTCTTTGGCGATATTGCCCGCCCCATGGCGATCCTGATCAATGCCCTCCTGGTAATTTACGTGCTGGTCGCGTTGTTGATGATCCTCGTGATCCTGATGCAACGGCCGAAAAGCGAGGGCCTCGGCGCGGCGTTCGGCGGCGGGATGACGGAGAATCTTTTCGGGGCGCAAACCACGAACGTCCTGGTGAAATTCACCGGCTGGCTGGCGGGCGCATTTTTCGCGCTCACTTTCGCGCTCTCGATTCTCTATGCGCATCGGACGATGCCGCAGAGCGGTTTGCGGCAGGAGTTGATGAAAACGGAAGGCAAACCCGCAGCCGCGGCGGCGCTGGTGCCGACTCCAAAACCCGGACCCTCATCCGCGGTGGGCGCGCCAGGAACGGTCACCAACCCAACACCGGCAGCCGAAGCGGGAGTTTCCAATGGCCAGCCGTTGACTCCAGCTGACCAGGCTGTGGGGATCACCGCGCCGGCGGCGCCTCCGGCGGAAGTTCCCGCAACGAGCGCGACTGCGGCGCCCGCGGCCTCAGCTAAACCGAGCCCCTAACGACTACGCTGTCGGCGTGGACGCCGGCATGCCTTCTGGTTTCGGGCCGGCTTTTTCGCTCAGCGCCTGGGTAAATTCCTGGAGGCTGGAGACGATTTGCGGCGCTTTCGTTAACACTGTGCTCGCCAGCTTTTCGGAATAATCCGGACGGCGCTGGGACATTTCCGACAAGGCCATCATGACCGCGAGCGCGTTATTGATGGAGTGTTTGATCTCGCTGAACTTCTTTTGCAAAACGGCGATCTCTTCCTGGGAAATGGTGCGCTCGGGTTCACTCATGATGCGGGCAAAAGGGCTGGAGAAAAGGGTCGGTGATGCTTAACTGAAAGGTTCGACCTTTGTCGTTCCGATGCCAGCCGAAACTATCAAGATCACCGGTGCGCGCCAGCACAATCTGAAGAATCTCCACGTCGAGATTCCGCGGGAGAAACTGGTCGTGATCACCGGGATGAGCGGTTCGGGAAAATCCTCCCTCGCCTTCGACACTCTCTACGCCGAAGGCCAGCGGCGTTACGTCGAAAGTCTCTCCGCCTATGCGCGGCAGTTCCTCGACAAAATGGAAAAACCGGACGTCGATTTTATCGAGGGGCTGTCGCCGGCGATCGCGATCGAACAACGGAGCGCGAGTGCGAATCCGCGCTCGACGATTGCGACCACGACCGAGGTTTACGATTACCTGCGCGTCCTCTTTTCGGCCATCGGTCAGCCGCACGATCCGCAAACCGGCCAGGCGATTTATCGGCAAACGCCGCAACAGATTGTCGATCAGATTTTGGCTTACGCGCCGGAATCGAAAATCATCCTGCTCGCGCAGCTGGTGCGAAATGAAGCGGGCGAATTTCGCGACGTGATCGAGAAGGTGAAGCGCGAGGGTTTCGTGCGCGTGCGGGTCGATGGCGAGATTTTGGAACTCGGCGGGCCGGAGCCAGTTCGCCTGAAGAAAACCGGGCGGCACACCATCGAGGCGGTGGTCGATCGGTTGGTCATTCGCGACGGCATTCGTTCGCGCCTGGCGGATTCGATCGAGACCGCGCTGAAGTGGGGCGGAAACCGAATCGTAGTCTTGCGGCAGGACGCGAAAGGCGATCCCGCGAAATGGGAGACGACGCGCTACTCGACCGATTACGGAAACGCGGAGACGAACTTCTCGTTAGGCGAGCTGACCCCGAAACATTTTTCGTTTAACAGCCACTTCGGCGCCTGCCCGGCTTGCCATGGATTAGGGACACAGGAAGTGGTCGATGCGGAGTTGATGATTTCCGATCCGACAAAATCGATCGCCGACGGCGCGATCGTGCCTTGGCGGCGCGGAACGAAACGGATGCAGGCCTATTACAAAAGCCTGCAAGCCGCGCTGGTGCAGCATTTCGGTGTGGACGAATTTTTGCCGTTCAGCGATTTGCCTAACGAATTCAAGCACGCGCTTATTCATGGCACCGGCGACGAGCCGATCACGATGAAGTTTGGCGCCAGCGGCAAAGCGGAAAAAACCGCCAAGCCGTTCGAAGGTTTGATCCCGCAGATGCAGCGGCTTTACGAGGAAACGGAAAGTGAGTTCACCCGCAACCGCATCCGCGCGTTCATGACGCGCGTGCCTTGCGCAGTCTGCCAAGGCGCGCGGCTGAAGCCGGAAATTCTCGCGGTCACGATCAAGAATTCGGAGGCACTGGAGTTGAATATCCATCAGTTCTCCGAGCTGACGATCGAGAGCGCGGCGCGCTTTATTGCCGATCTGCAATTAACCGAACAGCAACGCGCGATCGTGCACGAAGTCCTGCGCGAGATCGAATCGCGCCTGCAATTTTTGCTCGAGGTCGGGCTCGATTATCTGACCCTCAATCGCGAGAGCGGCACCCTGTCCGGCGGCGAAGCGCAGCGCATTCGGCTGGCGACGCAGATTGGTTCCGGTCTCGCCGGCGTGCTTTACGTCCTCGACGAACCGAGCATCGGCCTGCATCAACGCGACAACGCGCGCCTCCTGACCACGCTCCGGCGGCTGCGCGATCTCGGCAATTCCGTCATCGTCGTCGAGCACGACGAGGAGACGATTCGCGCAGCCGATCACATCCTCGATCTCGGCCCGGGCGCGGGCCCGCGCGGCGGCGAATTGGTCGCGCAGGGAACGCTCGAGGAAGTCTTGCGCGCGAAAAATTCGCCGACCGCCGATTATCTTTCCGGACGCGCGCGGATCGAAGTGCCGAAACGCCGCGTCGCGCCGCGCTCGCCGGCCGCGGGTGCGGAAGGTTGGCTGACGCTGCGCGGGGCTAACGAGAACAATCTCCAAAACGTGACCGCGTCGTTTCCGCTCGGTTGTTTGACTTGCGTAACGGGAGTCTCCGGCAGCGGCAAGTCCACGCTCGTCGACGACACTTTACGGCGCGCGCTCTTCCGTTATTTCTACAATTCAAAAGACAAACCGGGCGTGCACACGGGCTTGTCCGGTCTCGATCAACTCGATAAAGCGATCGTCATCGATCAAAGCGCGATCGGTCGCACGCCGCGTTCGAATCCGATCACTTACACCGGAGCGTTTACGCCGATCCGCGAATTGTTCAGTCAACTCCCGTCGGCGCGTATTCGCGGCTACGACGCCGGTCGTTTTAGTTTCAATGTCAAAGGCGGCCGCTGCGAAAATTGCGAGGGCGGCGGGCTGATCAAAATCGAGATGCATTTCCTCCCGGATGTTTATGTGGAGTGCGAAGTCTGCCACGGTCAGCGCTACAATCGCGAGACGCTCGAGATCACCTTCAAAGGGAAAAACATCGCCGACGTTTTGAATTTAACCGTCGATGAAGCCGCGCGTTTTTTCCGCACCGTCCCCGCGATTTCCGACAAGCTGGTCGCGCTCCTTGATGTCGGGCTGGGCTATTTGCGACTCGGCCAGGCGGGGACGACGCTTTCCGGCGGCGAAGCGCAACGGGTGAAACTGGCGACCGAATTGGCAAAAAAAGCGACCGGTCGAACGTTCTACATTCTCGACGAACCGACCACTGGTTTGCACTTCGCGGACATCGAAAAGCTCCTGCAAGTGTTGATGAAATTGCGCGATGCCGGCAACACCCTCGTGGTCATTGAGCACAATCTGGAGATGATCAAATGCGCCGACTGGATCATCGACATGGGACCGGAAGGCGGCGCCCGCGGCGGCAAAATCGTCGGTGCGGGGACGCCGGAAAAAATTGCCTCGTTAGGCGAAAGTTTTACCGGACAATACCTGCGGCCCTTGCTGAAACGTTCATGAAAAAACTGCGCGCAGGCGGATTTGGTTTAGGCGTCGGGCTGATTCTTTTCGTTTCGTTAGGCAACGCGGCCGAACCAACCGCACGTCTGGCGGAAGCGATCCAGCCGTTGAGCGACGGCGTGCCGCAGGTGGCGGTAGTGCGATTGCGCGCGCTTCTCGCTGGAGAAATTCCCGACGACTTGCGGAATGCCGCGGCCTTGAAACTCGGCGAAGCGCTGGTCGCGTCCGACGATTTTGCGGAAGCGCTGAAGGTGCTGAGCGATCCGCCGGTGAGCGATTCGACCCCGGCAAAATTCCTCCGCGCGCAAGCCAACGCCGGGCTCGACCGCTGGGCGGAAGCGCTTCCGTTGTATCGCGCTTGCGCCGCGGAAAGCGCCGCGCCCCTGCGGGCTGACGCGCTCTTCGGCCAGGCGGAAGCGTTACGCGCGCTCGCGATGACCGATGAAGCGCTCCAGACTTTCGAGCCGCTGCGCCGTGATGAGCGCTGGGGGCGGCGCGCGATCATGCGCACGGTCGAATTACTTTTGCAAAAAGGGGATGCGGACGGCGCGACTCGCTGGCTGGATTCGATTCAACCCACATCGGCCACCGAACGGAGTGAACGCCGCTTGTTGCGCGGCCGCATTCAGCTGGCGAAAAATCGCACCGACAAAGCGATCCAGCTTTGGACTTCGCTCCTGAAGAATCCCGCGGGCGCATCGCATCCGGTGATGGTCGCGACGCTTTTCGCGCTCGCCGAACTGCATCTGCAAATGGGCACGCCGGGAGCGGGCGACGATTACCTGGAAGAGTTCATCGAGCATCAGCCTAACGACCCCGGATTGCCGGCGATCTTTGCCAAACTCGACCAGCTTTATGCGGCGGAACGGAAGCCGTCACAGCGCGAGCTGGCGCGCTGGAGCCGCGACGCAGCGGAACCGCGCCGCAGTTTTTCGCGCTGGGATCTGGCGCGCGCGGAGCTGCGGCTCGGCCGGCGCGATCTGGCGCTCCAAACGTTCGCGCAACTGCGCGCGGAGCATCCGCGGTTGCCGGCACTCGCGGACGCTTTCTTGGAATACGCGCGATTGCAGTTGGCGGATGGGCAATTTCCGGAAGTGAGCGCGACCCTGGAAAGCGCGCGCGCGCTCCAACCCGAACCGGCGATGATCGATCGGATCAATTTGCTCGCGGGCGAAAATGATTACGCCGCGAAACAGTTCGAGCCGGCGGCGAAAACTTTTCAGCAAAGCGCGGCCGCAGATTCGCCGTTTGCGAAAGTCGCGCACTACAATGCCGCACTCGCGTGGCTGCAAGCGGGCGATGCCGCGCAATTTAAAAGCAGCGCGAACGGGAGCGATGATCCCGGCGATCTTCTGCTCGAGGAAGGATTGGTGCAGGCGGGCCGCGGCGATGCGACGGCGGTGAATTCGCTCGGGGAATTTTTGCGGCAATATCCGAAGCACGCGCGCGTTTCCGAGGCGTGGGTAGCGCTGGCGGAAATTGCCTTCCAAGCCGCCCCTCCCCGTTTGCCGGAGGCGCGCGAGGACCTCGCGCACGCGGCGGAGAATCAACCAACGCCAGCCGCGACAGAGCGCGCGGATTATCTCATGATCTGGATCGAGGAAGCGAGCGCTCCGCCTAACGAGGAGAAGGTCATCGCCCTGGCCAGTCAGTTCTTACAAAAGCATGAAGCCTCCGCGCTCCTGCCGGAAGTGCGTTTGAAACTGGCGGAGTGTTTTTATCGTCGGCAGGATTTTGCGAGCGCGCAGACGCAGTTTGAAATTCTCGCGCAGAAAAATCCGAGCTCGCCGATGGCGGAGAAGGCGCAGTTTTTCGCCGCGCAATCGGCCGAGCAAAGCATGGGCGCAGGCTCGTTAGACCATGCCCTGGAATTGTTCGGCGCGGTCGTGAAACGGAACGGCGAAATGAAATGGGCCGCGCGCAACGAGCAGGCCGTGATCGAGCGTAAACTGGGCAAAGCAGACGACGCGATGACGCTTTACGATGAGATCCTGAGGGGCGACGCGCCGCCCGCGGACAAGCGCGAAGCCCTTTGCGCGAGGGGCGACATTCTCTACGAACTCGGCGCGAAGGATCGGGAAAATTATCGGCGCGCGATCGGTTTCTACAGCGAGCTCGCGACCCAACCGGATGCCTCCGCGCACTGGCGGCACCAGGCGCTTTTCAAACAGGGAATGTGTTTGGAGAAGTTGGAAGAACCGGCCCAGGCGCTAACGGCATTCTACGAAATCATCGAAGACACGGGCAAACCGGAGCGGCACCGGGAATATTTTTGGTTTTACAAGGCGGGCTTCAACGCCGCGCGTTTGCTCGAGGAGCAATCGAAGTGGCAACCGGCGGCGGCAATTTATGAAAAGCTCGCCTTCGCCGGCGGCGGGCGGAGTGAAGAAGCGAAGTCGCGGCTCGATCGCCTGCGGCTGGAGCATTTTCTTTGGGACCAGTAAGGCGCTTCTGGCGGCTTGGCGTAAGCGGTTCGGCCTAACGAGCGGTTATCCCTACTTGCAAGCCTGTCATCCCGAGTCGCGAAGACGACCAGGGATCTCGCGGCTGGATGGTGGCTCGCGCTTACCAAGCGTGTGATCGACGCGAGTGGGGGAGGTTCCCTCGGCGCGCTTCGCCGCCTCGGGATGACAGATCGGACGCGCGCGATTTTCGTCGACGCTAATCGATCACCGATTCGGCCTTAGCGCTTGCTTCCAGACGCGTGACTTGCGCGAGAGTGGCGCGCGCTTCTTCCGTCCGTCCCATTCTCGTCAGGATATCGGAAAGGAGAAGATACTGGCGCGGCTCGTCGGGCTGACGGGCGAGCGCGCGACGCTGCATGTCGTAAGCATCGCGGATGTGATTTTGGTTCAGGCTCATCGCCGTCATCAGGTTTAAGGCGCAGACATCGTGGACATCGAGTCGGCTAGCCTGCCTGAGCGCGGCCTCGGCTTTCACCAGGTCGCCTTTTTCGAAATACAATTTCCCGAGCGCGATCGCCGCGCC
Organism: Chthoniobacterales bacterium; assembly: GCA_051005695.1. GTDB lineage: Bacteria > Verrucomicrobiota > Verrucomicrobiia > Chthoniobacterales > UBA10450 > JACCTI01. Next base: position 52,526 of record JBPCJC010000071.1, read on the forward strand.
GTAGTGCCACCAATTTTTCTCCGCGAATGCTTTCACCGGCACAATCGCCGCCTCGGCACCATGGTCTTCGCGGAGCAGTTCGGCTTCGAAGCAGATCAATTCCCAGGTGTCAGGATAATCGTGCGTCGCCTGCGCGAGAACGGCGAGCGCGGCTTCCGGTTGATGTTCGTTTGCGCGCATGTGAGCGACGTTGAGCGCAGCGACCCAGGTCTTCGGATAATCTTTGCGCGCTTCTTGCGCGGCTTTACTCGAGGCCACGAAAAGCGCGTCGGCCTCTGCTTTGCGGCCTTCTTTGAAAAGGACATGCGCGAGACTGTTGCGCGCGATCGGATAATCGGGCGACATCTCGAGGACTTTGCGCAAGAGACTTTCTGCCTTCGGGTATTCGCCGCGGTTCGTGTAAATCGCCGCGAGATTGAGCGCGACGCGAACCTTGGCGCCGCCGGCGCCGATGGTGTGGCGATAAAAGGTCTCCGGACTTTCCCAATCACTGCTGCGAATAAAACTGCGAACGCCGAGCGCGAGCACGCAACAGGAAGCGGCCGCGGCGAGATACGGTTGCGTGCGGCGCGGGAAATCCAAACAGATGCCGGTAAGGAAAATCAGAAAGCCGACGCTCGGCAGATAAAGCCAATGCTCGGCCACGGTGGCGTTGAGTTCGATCAGGTTTGAGATCGGAAGAAAGGCGATGATGAACCAGGCCGCGCCGAGAATTCGCACCGCTTGCCCAGGGCCTTTGCGACTGGCGCCAAGACCGAGCGCGACCGCGACCAGCAGGCCTGCGATCGACAAATATTCGGCCGCGATCGAGCGCCGCCAGCCGACGACATTGAACGAGGCCGCGTCCGGACTTTCAACCGTCCGTTCCATGTGCAGGTTCCCGGGAAAAATCATCAGGCGCCCGTAATCGCCGAGCGCGCGGAGCATGAGGACGGCGCGGACCGGCGCGGTGGTCGTGCTGGCAGTTGGAGTCGGGCGAACGTCGCGCGGGAGGTGGCGCAAGCCGGCGTAAATCCCGACGAGGCAGAGAACGAGAGCGAGAATGAGGAAACGCGCGCGCAGCGTTTTGTTTTTCTCGAACGCGAAGAGGTGAAAGAGAAAAATCAGCACCCAGAGGAGGGCGCTCTCGCGCGAACAAAGTGCGAGCAAGAGCGAAACGGCGGCCAGGGTGCCGAGAGAAAATTTGCCAAACAAGTTCCGAATTGCACCCGCGCGGAGGAAGAGCAGCCAGGAGCCGCAGGCAAAAAAGAAGGCCAGGCTGTCCGCGCGACCAGAGATATAATCGACGGCGGCGCTGTGCACCGGATGAACCACCCAGAGGAGCGCGAGGAAGAACGCCGGCAGGTCCGCGATGCGGTTGATTCCTGGTGTTTGGGAAACTTCCGTGGCGTTGGTTTTGCCTAACGAACGCAAAAGCCGACGGGCAAGAGAATACAGGAGCAATCCGCTGCCGACATGCCAGCAGATATTGGAGAGATGGAAACCGTAAGTGTTACTGTTCCAGAAAGCGTAATCGAAAAGATACGAGACCGTTTGCACCGGCCGGTAGTGCGTCGAGAAAGCCTCGGGGAAAAGGTAATGCCGAAAAGTCTCGAGGATGAGCAGGGGACTTTTGATGAAGGGATTTTCGTGCGCGAGGTAATCGTCGTCCCAGATCAGGCTGCCCTGCATGGCTGGCAGGCGCACGAGGAAACCAAGCAGCGCAAGCAGGCAGCAGCGCACCCACGTGAGGCCGAGGCAGGCGGTCAGCTGTTTCCGGAAAGAGGAAAGCGGGGGGCGCATGGAAAAAGACGAGAGCGTTCCTTCGGGCGAAAGAACGCTCTTCATTTCTTGGAGGAGATTTTGCCTAACGAGTGGTTCGATTCAGATGCGAAAAACGCGACCGTGCGGCCGCGACCTCAGCCCCGCTGGGCTGCCACCGCCGGAGCGATGGCAGCCCAGGAGCGTTTGGTTAAGGATTAAAGGGCGACCAGTAATTGTTGTCGGCCACGTCCGACAAAGTGTCGAAGGTGGTCTGCGGAACCCGGGGATGGCTGTCGACGGTTTGCGCGCCGTAGTCATGGCCAAAAATGTCCCCGCCGGTGGCGTAGAGTTGGGTGTCTTTTTTCAGGTAGTTCGTCCAGTCGCTGACGAGGACGGAGTTACCGGTGCTCTTGGTGGTTTCGATCGCATATTGGTCGACCGCGGAGTCGATCAAGCGCAGATCGTTGATCACTTTGGAGGCTTGCGAGCGTTTACGGGCACGGAGGAATCCGGGGACCGCGATGGCTGCGAGGAGTGCGATGATCGCGACGACGATCATGATTTCCACAAGGGTAAAACCCCCGCGGCGTTTGGTGAATTTGTTCGACATGCTGATTGCTTCTTTCTTTTTGTTGGTTCGATTGCGGACTGCGGCCGGGCCGGAGTGTTATGTTTTCTAAAGCAGCTCTGATGCCGTCATTTGCGAATTTCCTCCCTTCGCAGGTCGTTAGGCGCGTGCGCAGTAGCGGCGGCGCGGCGGATTCGCAAAGATGATTCTCGTTTCTGAGCGCGGACGTTTCGCCAGCCTCGTTTTGGCGATCGTTTGCTTTCTGGTTTGGACGGGGACGTCGTGCGCGCGTTGGGCCGATTTTGCCTATCGAACCTTCGACCTGGCTTATTACGTCCAGGCGCTCTGGCAACTGATCCACGGGCGCGCGGCCGTCTCGGTCGAGAATGTCCCGCTCCTCGGGAATCACGTGGAGCCGATCGTCTTTTTGTTTGCGCCGCTCTTTTTTGTTTTTCGCCACCCGATGCTTTTCGTGGTCGTGCAAAATGCCGCCCTCGCGAGCATGGGGCCGGTCGCTTACAGTCTCGCGCGCCGGCTCGGGTTTGATCCGCGCCGCGCTTTCCTGCTCGCCGCGGCGCTTTTGTTAACTCCGGCGACGGGCTTCATCGCGCTCCACGAATTTCATCCCGAAGCGCTGGCCGCGCCGTTTCTGCTTTTGCTGCTGCACGCGTGGGTTTCGGGATCGCGCGCGCGGCATTGGGTTTGGTTTCTGGCCACGCTCGCGTGTAAGGAAAACATGGCCCTCTTACTCGTGGCCTACTGCGCGGTGCAATGCCTGGCCGAGCGCCGGCGCGGTTTCGCGGAGCTGCGTGGCTGGTTCATCTGGCCGATGCTGGCCGCGGCCGGTTGGTTTCTCCTTTGCGCCACCGTGATTACGCCGGCGTTTAATTCCGGGAGCATCGACTACGGCGCGCTCTACGATCGGCTGGGAAATTCCCCGCGTGCGATCATCCTCAATGCATTCGTTAGGCCAGGATTAATTTGGCACGCGCTCGGGCATTCGCTGAAGCAGGGCAATCTCCTCTGGGCGCTGCTCGTTCCATTTCTCGGATTGCCTCTGCTGCGTCCGCGCTGGTTGCTGATTTCTGCGCCGATCCTGCTGCAACATTTGCTTTCCTGGCGCTCCTCGGAGTGGACGATTTATTTTCATTACGCGGCGCCGCTCCTCCCGCTGTTTTGGATCGCCGCGGCGCAAGCGCTCGCGCCCGGCTCGTGGACTTCCGCGCGCGTCAGCCACGTTCTCGGTGGGTTGATGTTGGCCGCGTGTTTCGCCGGACAAATTTTTCTCGGCCCGATGAACGGAATCGCGGCGACCGCGCACGATTGGTTCACTGGCAAGACGGAGCGCGCGCGAAAGAATCAATTCCTCGCCGCTATTCCCGCAGACGCGAGTGTGGTCGCGCCGCTGCCCTATCTTTCACACCTGGCGATGCGCGAGCGACTCTACTCGCTGCACTACATTCTCAAAGGTTTGAAAACCCTCAGCCGCGCGACTTTCGAGCCACCGCCGCCGACGGATTTTTCCCTGATCGACTACGCGGACCGCGCAACTTTCGACGCCACCGCCGGCTATTATCATCCGACGATGCGGACCGCCGACGGGCGCGTGATCCCATCGAGCGATCAGCTGCTGCACGCATTTCTCGCGCGCGCCTCGTGGCAAGCGCGCTCGGCTAACGAACTCACTTTGCTCCGTCGCGCAGACGTCAAGCCAAGTGCAGCCGGGGAATCGCCCAGGGCGTTGGCAGAACTAGGCCCGCACACGCAGTTGCTGCAGATCGCGAAATCGCGCGACGCCATCCACACTGGCGAGCGGTTCGAAATTACGACGCGCTGGCGCTTTGAAAACGCGCGCGAGATTTTCCCGTGGCTGGAATTACGTCTCGTTAGGCCGGGGCAGGCGCCGGTGATTTTTCTGCGCGGCCTGTGCGCTCCGCAAATCGTCGCCGGTGCGGTGGATGATCTGTGGGAAATCACCGAGACCTCGCAGCTAACACCGGGCAACTATGAGGTGGTGGCGATTTTTTCGGATCGTCCCAGGCAAATCTGGTCGGAAAAATCCGGACAATCGCTCGCGTTCTCCGGCTTGCTTGCGCCTCCGATTCCTATCGGAACTCTGCGCGTCCTGCCCGCGAGTGCGGGTCCTGGTTAGACTAACGAGACCCTAGCCTGCCGTTCTTGCTCGCTCACAACTCACATCCTGCCACCGCCTCGCGGCGATGACAGGCGAGTGAATTGTGTAGCTTACTTGTAAGGTGACCAGAACGCTGGGTCGGTCACGTCAGACAAGGAATTGTAGGTCGCCCCCGGGACCTTCGGGAGACTATCGACGGTCTGGCCGGCGTAGTCGTTACCGAAGAGGTCTTTGCCGGTGACGTAAAGGTTGGTTCCCTGTTTCAGGTAGTTCGTCCAATCCTTCACCAGAACTGGAGCGGCGCTGGCCTTGTTGGTTTCGATCGCATACTGGTCGACCGCGGAGTCGATCAAGCGCAAATCGTTGATGATGCGGCTGGCCTGCGAGCGTTTACGGGCACGGAGGAATCCGGGGACCGCGATGGCTGCGAGGAGGGCGATGATCGCGACGACGATCATTATTTCCACAAGGGTAAAACCCCCGCGGCGTTTGTTGAGTTTGTTTAACATGCTGTTTGCTTCTTTCTTTGGTTTGTTTGATTGCGATCCGCGATACGTTCCGCGGACTACCGGCTAATAGAGCAGTCGTGATGCCAACCACTCCGCTATCTAAAATTTCTAGAATCGGGGCTGCTCCATCCTGTCTGGATAACCAAGGGAGCAGTTCCTGGGCGCGGCTCTCGTCGCCTTGCGGAAATTCACCGCGGTGAAAAATCTTTTCGGTCGCGTGAGGCGCGCCGTGAGCAAACGCTCGCTCGGCCCGGCGGATTTCGTTTTCGCCTTCACGCTCGTTATCCGGCTCATCGCTCTGGCCCGGTTAACTTCCTCGCCCTTCCTCCTGCCGACGCGGGGCGACATGTATTTCTACAACGACTGGGCGCAGCGGATTCTCCAGGGACAGTGGAGCGACCAGCACGCGTTTTACGGTCTGCCGCTCTACGCCTATTTGCTGGCCTTTCTCTACAAACTTTTTGGCTACAGCCCGTTTGTTCCCGGTTTGCTGCAGGCCGTCCTCGAAGCCGGCACGTCGGCCCTGATTTACAAAATTGCGACGCAGGTCTTCGCAAATGAGAATTCCGCGCCTTCCGCATGGAAGTGGAGCGGCGCGAAAGTCATCGGCGTCGGCGCGGCTGTGACCTGGGCGTTTTTTGTCCCGGCGCAGGCTTACTCGGTAATCCTGATGCCGACCACGTGGCTGATTTTCGTTTTCTGGTTTGTCGTCTGGGAGCTGGTGAAAGCGCAGACCGCGCCAGGCCGATGGCGCGCCTTCTTGCTCGGATTGCTGATCGGGTTCACCGCGATGGGGATCGCGACTATCCTTTTTATCGTCCCGTTGGTGCTGGTTGCGATTTTTCTCCGACCAGTCTCGGTGAACGAGGGCGAACAACCGTCCGCTCTCATCGCAAAACTGGCCGCCGTCTTCTTGCTCGCCGTGGGTCTCGGCCTCGGCACTTCGCCCTGTTGGCTGCACAATTATCTCATCGCGCACGATCGCGTGACGCTCTCCGCGCACAGCGGGATCAACTTCTGGATCGGCAACAACCCGATCGCCAACGGCTATCCTCGCTTTCCGCCCGGGCTGCGCGCCGGTCAGGCGGCGATGTTGCAGGATTCGATCGCGGTCGCCGAGGCAGCCGCCGGACATCCGCTGAAACGTTCGGCGGTTTCCGCCTATTGGTCGGCGAAAGCCTCGAATTTCATCCGCACGAATCCGGGCGCGTGGCTCCGGTTGGTTTGGCGGAAGGTCGAAAACTTTTGGAGCGCGTTTCAGTACGACGATCTCAGCATCATCACGAACCTCCGCGCCGAAGGAGTGATTTTGCCGGGGCCGCGGTTTGGCTTAATCGCCGCGCTCGCGCTTCCCGGAATGCTGCTGGCGTACCGAAGATATCGGTGCTCGCGCTGGATCCTCGCGGCGGTTTTGCTGCACATGGGTTCGCTCCTGACCGTCTTCGTGACCGAACGTTACCGGCTAGCGGCCGCGCCGGGTCTGCTCCTCTTCGCCGCTTTTGGTCTCTGGCAATTCTGGCGCAACTGCTCGTTAGGCGAATATCGCTCGGCCGGGATTTATCTCGGCGCGCTGGCGGCGGCGACCCTCTTCGTTTCCCAGCCGCAGCGAGATCCCGCGCTCTGGGCGCTCGATGCCTACAACTCCGGCTGGCAGGCGCTAGATTCCGAAAATCTCGCGCTCGCGCAGGAGAAATTGGAACTCGCGCGAGCTTACGTGCCGGACAACGCGGAGATCAATCTCGCGCTCGGCAATCTTTGGATGGCGCGCCGCGACACCGCCCGCGCGGAACTTTTTTATCGCGCCACGCTCGCGATTGAGCCGGAGCACAAATCCGCCCTGAGCAATCTCGGCGTTCTCACCTTGGAAGAAAATCGCGCGCCCGAAGCGGTCCGCCTTTTGCGCGCGGCTCTCGCCGTGCAGGCGAACGACGCGAAAACGCATTACCTGCTCGCGCGTGCCTTGCTCGCCACCGGCGATAAAAATGGCGCATTCACGGAAGCGGAAACCGCGCTCCAGCTAAAGCCCGCGCAGCCGGAGTTTGCCGAGCTGCGTCGCCGCATTCTGGAAAACCCTTAGCTTCTTCCCCCACTGGCACGCGCTCAGCTACGGAGTGCAGGGCGCATGGCCGTGGTCTGCCTTGCCGCTGACATGAACTCCCTCATTGCCCGCGTGGAAAGACTCAAGTGGCCGCATGCTGCCCTGATTCTTCTCGCCATTTTTCTCGCAGCGAACTGGCAAATTCTTGCCGGTCGCGTCTTCGAACGCTGGGATGCCTACGTTCTCGGCGCGCCGGCTTATTCGCTGCTCGCGGATTTCGCGCGCTCCGGCCGGATTGTCTATTGGGATCCTTGGATCGCCGGCGGCTCGCCGGATTTCGCGATTGTCGGCTCCGCGGTTTTTTCGCCGGAAGTTTTGCTCTTTGCACTGATCACCGGGATGGGGCACCACGCGTATCTCGCGTTTTGGTTGATCGTCTGGTTGAGCGGCGGGATGGGAATCTTGCTGCTCGCGCGACATCTGCAGGTGCCGGTCTGGGGCGGTCTCGCGGTTGCGCTCGGGTTTGTTTTTTCCGGTTTTTACACCGGGCACGCGGAGCACACGAGCGTGCTCTACTCGTATTCCGCGCTGCCGTTTATTCTTTGGCGGCTCGACGTTGCCTTCATGCAGCGACGGTTTTTGCCGGCGGCACAAGCGGGCGCGATCTGGGGTTTGTCGGCCCTGGCGGGTTATCCGGCATTAACCGTCTCCACCGTCGGGCTGGTGGGCGCGTGGGGCATCGGCCGATATTTTTTCGCGGCCGACGAAGAGCGCGCGCAAGATTGGAAACGCGGGTTGTTATACCTGCTCACCATGGGCGCGATCGGCGTGGTTATTCTTTCGCCGGCTTACATCAGTGGCGCTTACGAAGGCCGCGGCTACAGCGATCGCAGCGCGCCCTTGACGCGCGAATTTGCGCTCAACTCCAATGCGCTCCATCCCGGTGCACTCGCGACTTTGAGCAGCCCGGCGTTGATCGGGCTGAAACTTTTCCAGCGCAGTCTCTGGTCTTATACCGATGTCTCGAGCGCAAATCTCTACACCGGCGGCGTCACCCTGCTCCTCGCGCTCCTTAGCCTAACGAGTAGTCGATCACGGCGCTGGCGCTGGTTCCTCGGCGCGCTCGCGCTCTTCGCCCTGGCCTGTGCCATCTCCGTGGCGCTTCCGCTCCGCGGCTGGCTTTTCGATCTTCTCCCGCCGACTCGTTTTTTCCGTCACTCGAGCATGCTCCGCGGTTTCGTTTTATTCCTCTTCAGCATCCTCGCCCTCTTCGGCGCGCGCGATCTCGCGGAGACGCGGCGCGATCCCGCAGCCGCAAGGCGTTTGAGTTTGCTCGCGCCCTTGCTTGCACTGCCGGCGACGATTGCTTTTGTCAGCGTGCTCGTCATCGCCAACCTCGAACACCGCGAACGCTTTCTCGCCGGGGCGCATTTTGTTTTCCTTTGGGGAAGCCTGACCCTCGCGGGCCTGATGATGATGCGCGGACGCAAGAGTTCCTTCCTGCCGGCGATGCTCCTTCTCGTCGCGCTCGTCGATGGAATCGCGGCGTCTCATTTCAGCGAAGGCACGATGTACAGCAAAGGTCTGCGGCCGAAGATGCCGTTCCCGGCGTCGTCTTCGGTGGACCTGGGAGCGGCTGGTTTTTGGCGGGCGCTCGGCGCGGGCGAGAACGTGAATCAATATTTCAAGGTCCCGGCCTTTCGCAGTTACGCGCCGTTTGAAAATGGTTTTCAACGCGCCATCGCCGCGAAGCCGATCCTCCACCAGATGGCGATTGGCGATGATCGGACTTGGTTCGCCCCCGCGGCGCCGGCAGTCGCGCCGACCCAAGAAGCATTCGATGCCTTTGCCGAACGCGTGACCAACCTGCGCGCGCCGATCATTCTCCGCCATCCTCGCGCGGCCATGCTGCACGATAAGGTCTCGTTAGGCGAGGATCGCGCGACGATTGAAAAAACGGCCGCGGCCATCCTCGCGCCGACCAATGTCGACCAATATTTACCCGAGAAACTTGTCCTCGAAACGACCGTGCCGAGTGACGGTTGGCTGATGGTGACCGAGCGCTGGTCGCGCAGTTGGCGTGCAACCGTCAACGGGATCGAGCGTCCGGTTGAGGGCGCGAATTTCATCTTCCGTCTCGTCCCAGTGGTGCGCGGAAGAAACCGGATCGAGTTTTCCTATCATCCCTTTGCCATGCCCGCTTTGTTGATCGCAAGCTGGTCAATGGCGGGATTGGTCGGCCTGTGGAGCCTGGTTGGTCTGCGGAAACGGCGACCCGCGGACGTTTGCGAAACGGAAGCAGCCGCGCTCTTTCCAGTGGCCGCGATTTCCGGCAGCCCATCATGATTTCCCTCACCGCAACCCGCGCCCGGCGTTTCGAATTTTTCAGCGCGCTTGCCCTGACCGCCCTTTTGGTGGTGATGCACTTCGTGCTCCTGCTGAATCGCGGCCCGCTCTGGCGCGATGAGATCAGCAGTCTCGCGCTCGCCAGCGCGCCGACCCTGAAACAATTCTGGGCCGGGCTGGCACTCGATCCGTTGCCGGCATTTTTTCCGCTGCTGCTGCGCGTTTGGCGGGGGATCGTGGGCGACGGTGATTTCTCGCTGCGTCTGCTCGGTTTTTTCATCGGGCTCGGCAGCCTGGGTGCGTTTTGGTGGAGCGCGCGCCTCACCGGGCGGAGGACGCCGATCGTGGCGCTCGTCTCGTTAGGCCTGTGCCCGACCCTTTTTATCTGGGGCGATTCTTTGCGTGGTTACGGCCTGGGCGTTGGCTGCGTGGTCGTCGCTTTCGCTCTTTTCTGGAAACTGATCGAAGCCCCGAGCGCGTGGATTTTTTCCGCGACCACCCTCGCGGCCATCCTCAGCGTGCAATCGATTTACTCAAATGCGTTGCTCATTTTTTCCTGCGGAATCGGAGCCGCCGCGGTCGCCGCCCGGCGTGGTCAGTGGGGACGGGTGGGTCTCGTGCTTCTGGCGGGCGTGATCGCCGCGCTCACTCTTCTGCCTTACGTCCCGCTTTGGCGGGCGACCGCCGAATGGGCCGGCCTGGCCAAGATCGATTACTCGTTAGGCAGCTCTGCCTGGATGCTCGGGCTGGCACTCCTCGGGCTGCATAATTTCCTTTTGTGGCTCTGGTTTGTCCTGATCGTCGGGGCCGTGGTGATCGCTCTCGTTCGTCAGCGGCCGGGAAGTGGTGAGCGCGACTCGGCGCTTTACGCGCTGATCGCTTCTGCCGGCGGATTCATCTGCACGATGGCGTTTTTCTGGTTCGTCGGCTGGGGCACGAACGTCTGGTACTACCTTCCGATGCTTGCGGTCGCGGCGGTCGGGATTGATTTGATTTGTGATTTTCGCGAAGCCGGTCGGCGTGTCGCGCTTGCTCGCGTCGCCGTGCCGCTCCTCGCGGTCGGGCTTTGTTTGCCGGCCGCGTTGCGCGGGACGGAGGTGCGCGCGTCCAATATCGATCAGGTGGCGCAGGTGATTTCGAAACACGCGACCGCCGGCGATCTCGTCGTCCTCTGGCCATCAGTCGATGGGATCACGTTCAAGCGGTATTTCCGCGGCGATCTCGCCTGGACCACGATTCCGGAGATCCAAAATTTTCCGGCCCAACCAGGCGATGACGTGCTCGCGCCCTTTCGCCGCGCCGATGGAATTCAGCCGACGCTCGAGCGGATCGACGCGGCCCTGAAAGCGCATCATCGCGTTTGGATCGCGTCGACCTGGCCGCTCAGACTTTCGGACGGTCCGGTGAAAACGGTGCCGCCGTTGCGCGCGCACGATCCGCGCGTTCTCGGAAATTTTCTCTGGGGTTGGGGCTATCTGCTGGCGAACGAACTCCAACTGCACGCGCACCAAATGCAGGTGGTCGCGCTGCCGCACGATCAGCCGGTCAGCATCTACGAACGCTCGACGGTTATGACCTTCAGTGGTTGGAACGAAGAGCCGCTGGCGGCCCCGTTAACTGCTCGTTAGGCAAGCGCGTCCGCTCAGAGCGAGGCCGTTTCGCGAAAACCGTGGAAGCGGCTGAGCGGCAGGTTTTCGAATTTGATCACCGTCCGCGGAACCGGCACGAGCACGCGTTCGAAACCGAGGATGTGATTCTGCAGGAAGTAACTCGTCTGCTGCGACCACGAGGGATAAAAACCTTCGCCGACCCAGCCGTCCTCGCCGTCATGACCGGGCGCCACCACCGCCGGTCGCTCGCCCGGCGGCACGAAGTCGAGCGCGCCGATCAGCCACACATCGTGACCGCGGCTGAGCGTCGCCCCGATTTGCCGGAGCACCGGCGCGAGCGGATCGGTCTGCGTCATCTGAAATTTCGAGAGATCGCAGCGATGAAAACGCAAATCCGCGATCGGCGGGATGGTCGTGGAAGTCGCCGGCCCTTGGTAGTAGCGGCGGAAGGAGATCCCGTAGTTCCAGGTGTTGATCAGGATGAGATCGTCCTTTTTGGCTAACGAGTGCAAGCGCGCGGCGATGGTGTCGATATTCGATTGCCGCAGTTCCAATTCCTGCGTGGCCGGGAAAATCGCGCAGCCGATAAAAAGGAGCGCGAAGGCCAAGCGCGCGCCGCTCACAAAAGTGCGCGGCGGCAATGACGCGAAAATGATTTCCAGACAGGTCGCGCCGAAAGCCACGAAGGCGACGTAGTACCACGGTTGTGTCGGATAACTGAGGACGCGCAGGAAAATCGCGTAGCCGAGCACGCCAATGACGAGCATCACGCTCGCGAAAAGCATCCGATCCTGGCGCACGCGAGTCGCCTCATCGGAGCTGCGCGGCCAAAGATTCGCGACGGCGGCGACCAGCGCGAGAGCGAGCAATCCGACCCAGATCCAATTAGCCGCGGCGATCGGCGAGCCCAGCGTTTCGCTGAGTTTTCCCCACAAATATGCGAAACCGATCTCGGCTTTGAATTGGAAATTCCAACTGCGGACGTGCTTGATTGTGGGCAGATAGGGCAACATCGAAAGCGCGCAGATCGCGCCGATCGCAAGCAAGCTGGCGCCGCGCTGCCATTCTCTGCGGCGCGCATTCACGGCCACGCCCGCGAGACAAATTGCGAAGAGGAGCACGGCGTTGTAGTAGAGCGTTTGCACCGCGAGCAGCGCGGCCAGGAGCGCGAGCAGCAAACGCCAGGGCGCGCCGGTTTCGACGAATTTCCAAATCGCGCCGATCGTGAGCAGCATTAGCAAAGTGCCGAGGCCGTAAGCGCGAATGGAATCGCTGTAACGGATGACCATCGGATTGAAGCCGATGAGCGCGAGCGACAAGAGCGGCGCACCGAGCCGGAACCAGCGCGCGTTCATCCAGATCGCGCCGAGAATCAGCAGCCCGATAACGACGCCGAAAACACGCAGGCCGGCGTCGCTGATTTCCGCGGGCACGCCCACGAACGGTCGCAGAACGAGAAAAAACAACGCCGGAAAGGAATCGAAGTCGAGGCAATGCCAAAGCTCGCCGAGGGTGCGCACGCTCGCGACTTCGAGGCTGTTCACTTCATCACGCCAGAGCGCACCGGCCGAGACGCCGAAGAGAATGTGCAAGCCCGCGGCGAGGAGGGTGGCGACACCGGCCGCGATCAACGCCACCCGCGGCGCGGTGATCGCGGGCGCGCCTTCAGTTTTCATCCAAAACTCCCGGCCGTGCGGCCAGCAAATTGGTGTAACCGTTCCGGCCCAATTGCCTAACGAGAGGTTGGGCGTCGGGCAAAGGCTGGAAAGCGTTTTTCGCGGGTCGGTAAATTTCAAAACCGCGCGTGCGCAGGAGTTCGAGTAACGCTTCCGCACTGGCGCCGGCGGCGCGCAAACCGGCTGGCCAGAATTCGAAGAAAATGCGCGCGCGCGGGCTGGCCGCGAGGGTTTCATCCATGCCTGACAACGCCGCCAGCTCGTGGCCCTGGACATCGATCTTCACGAAATCGACCACGCGCTCCGGCAGGACGGAATCGACTGTCACGATCTCCACTTCGAGCGCGTCCGCGCCCGCCTGGTTTTGTCCGAGGCTGTTGTTTCCCGAGTTGAAGGGCGAACGCTGGAGAAGCATCCGGCCGGCCTTGGCCCCGGCGGCAGCTTGGAAAATGGTCACGTTATCGGCGCGATTGGCGGCACAGTTTTCGCGCAGGGTGGCGCAGAGATTGGTCTCCGGTTCGAAGGAATAAACGCGCCCGTTAGCACTCGTTAGGCGAGCCAGCAGGAGGGAATACAATCCGATGTTGGCGCCGATATCGACGATGCGCATTCCGGGTTGCACGAGCCGGCGAAAAAGCGCCGCTTCCTCCGCGCCCATCCAGCCGAGACGATGAAGCGCGAGAAAGAGCAATCGATCCGCCGAAGCGGCGCGCAGCTCCTGATCCCAAACCCGAAGCCGCCGCTGCCAAATCGGAGCGTGATTGAAATCGTAGCAGAGCGCGGGAAGCATTTGTGGCCATGCTCGACGCGGCTGGTGCGCCGTGCCAAAGGGGTTCACAAAAAACTCCCGGCGGGATGGCCGGACCTCGCTCGGCATTGCTTAGACCAGTTTGATCCGAGTGATCGCGAGCAGGAGCATGCGCAGCAAAATCATTCCGTGGCGCCAGCGTTGGATATTGGTTTCGCCATAGGTGCGGTCGCGATAACGGATCGGGATGTCGGCGATTTTCAGGTGGAGATGATTGCCGCCGAAGAGCAGATCGAAGTCGCCGAAAGGATCGAAGTCGCCGAAGTGCGCGCGGTTCGCCGCGATCCGCTGGTAGTCGGATTTAAAGAGGACCTTGGTCCCGCAAAGCGTGTCTTTCACCGGCTGGCCGAGCGCCCAACTGAAGGCGAGACCGAAGAATTTGTTCGCGACAAAATTACAGAAACGCATGGCCTTGCCTTCCATCGGATAAACCAGGCGGACGCCGTTCGCGAAATCCGCGCGGCCGGAAACAAGCACGTCGTAAAACTTCGGCAGCTCTTCCGGCGGCATGGTCAAATCGGCATCGAGGATCATCAGGATCTCGCCAGTCGCCGCTTCGAAAGCTTCGCGGACCGCATTGCCTTTGCCGCGGCCGGTTTGGCGCATGGTCTTGATGTCGAGATCGGGATACGCGTTCTTCACCCGCTCAATCTCCATCCAGGTGGAATCGGTCGAGTTGCCTTCAACGAAAATGATTTCGGTATGTCGGCCGAGCGGCGGCGTGCGTCGGACCGCGGCCTCAATATTTCCGGCTTCGTTGCGCGCGGGAATGATGACCGAAACCGTTTTCGCGGCCATCGGTTGCCGGATTGGTCGCGCAACTTGAAAGACGGTCAGCGCGAGCTGCGAAAAAATCGGCGCGACGAATCGGTTGATGAATTTTTCCAAACCGAAAAACGGCACCGCCATGAGCAGACGACTTTGTTGCTTGAGCACTTCCCAACCGGCCAGCCCGAGCATGTTGCGGACATCGGTCGAGCTGAGCCAATTGCATGGCGGATGTTCCGCGCGCAGCCCGATCGAGGAAGCGAGCGCGAGCAACGGCCGCCAAAGACCGCTGTGAAAATTCAGCAGCAGCCGGGTGCGCGGATGCGAAACCGCGTGCACTCGTTCGAGGATTTGCTGGACGTCGGCGGCGAAGTTGAGCGTTTCGGAAAGAATGACGAAGTCGAAGCGGCGCGCCAGCGCGAGATCTTCACCTGCCATGGTCTGAAATTCTCCATGCGCAACGCGGGCGCGCGCCGCGCGGATTTGAGTTTCAGAAATGTCGATCCCGACGACATCACGATTCGGCAAGAGCTCGAGCAAATGCCCGCCGCCGCAACCGATCTCGAGCACGCTCGCATCCGCCGGAATCAGGTGGCGATAATAACCTGCGAGCAGTTTGCGATAGAAAAGGCCGCCCTTGGTCGGCTCCGTCGGCGCGGCTTGATAAAATGCGCGCAGCTTCCCGATATGACCTTCGAGCAAAGTCGAAATCGCGGGCGCCGGGAGCACGCGAAACTGCGCGTCCGTGGTCTCCTCGTAGCGAGGCGCGGAAAGGGGGGCTGACATCAGGCTGCCTTTTAAAGCAGGAGACAAGCCAGCGGCCGGGGTTGCGCGCGGCTAACTTTTGTTCGCGGCTAAAGTTGGTCGCGCGGCCGTCGCCGGCGCAAGTCGGTAGATGAAAATGGAATTGTCCGGGAGCGCGTCGATCAACTGCATCGGCCCCTGTTCCACGGCCTCCAGCCGGCGCGGAAAGACGACGTATTTCAAACCCTGCGCGCGCAGGATCGGATCGAACGGACTAACGAATTCTCGATAGCAATCGGCCGCCTGCAATTCGAACGCAGGCCCGGTCGCGCCCGGCCGCGGCAGTCCGAAAATGACGAGGGCGTATCGATTGTATATCTCCTCGCTGGCATGCGTCGGATCGAGGCGGTGTAGGACTTCGAGATCAGGGACAGTCTTGATTCCATTCAAGACCCGCGGGCCGCAGGCGATCACGAATTGCGCGCGCGGCGCTTGCTCGTAAACCGCCCACGCGGCCGTCGGGTCGCGGCGGTAAATCGCCGAAATATGTTGCGCGGCGCGGCTGCGCAGGAGAATCGGCAAGCCTTCGCTAACCGGATTGACCAGCAGGTTGCTGACGACGAGTGCACCGGCGAGCGCGCCCGCAAAGACGAGGCCCGGCGCGCAGAAGAAAAGTGTGCCGAGGCCGATCGTGGTCGCGGCCAGCAGAATCGCGTAAGCGGGTGTCAGGTAGTCCGCGTTCGCCGACGCGACGGAACAGAAATAAGCGAGTATCGCCGCGCCGAGAACGAGTGGGACGACCGGCCGCCCTTTCCCTGACACGAGCGGGCGGCCATCGGCGCGTAGGGAAAGAAACGCGAGCAGGAAACCGGCCAGACCAATCGTTAGGCGAAAGCGTGTTTCCAAACAAAGACCGAGCCCGGTCACGCGACAAAACCATTCCGGCAAACCAACGATCGCGTAGGCGACGCAGAGCAGGATGTAGCCGGTCAAGGCAAGGCAAACGGAGATCGAGCCTAACGAGACGTGCGGGCCGCGCGGCACGCGAGTTTTCCCCAAAAACCAAACCAACAATGCGGGTGCGGGCAAACAAACTGG
>JBPCJC010000072.1:0-22204 GCA_051005695.1 Chthoniobacterales bacterium
GGACCGCTCACCGATAACGCCGGCGGCATCGCGGTGATGAGCGAATTGCCGAAAGACGTTCGCGGCATCACCGACGAGCTCGACCAGGCCGGCAACACCATGAAAGCCGTGACCAAAGGCTACGCGATCGCCTCCGCCGGTCTCGCCGCGCTCGTCCTTTTCGGTTCGTATGTCGAAGAATTGCGCGCACACTTTGCGGCCACCGGTCGCGTCTATTCGTACGTCTTCTCGCTCAACGATCCCAAGGTAATCATCGGCCTGTTCATCGGCGGTTTGCTCCCGTTCATCTTCACCGCGTTCAGCATGGACGCTGTCGGCAAAGCGGCCGGCGCCGTCGTCCGCGAAGTCCGCCGACAGCTCACGGCCAAGCCCGGCATTCTGCGCGGTGAGGACAAGCCGGATTACGGCACCTGCGTCGATATCGTAACCAAAGCGGCCTTGCGCGAGATGATTGTGCCGGCGCTTTTGCCGATCGCGTTTGTGCTCGCAGTCGCGGCGATCAAACCGCTCGGCGCCGTAGTCCTCGGCGGCCTGCTCGTGGGCACGATCGTCACCGGTTTATTCGTCGCCATCGCCATGACGTCGAGCGGCGGCGCCTGGGACAACGCGAAGAAATATATCGAAGAAGGAAATCTCGGCGGCAAAGGCTCGTTCGCGCACGCCGCTTCCGTTACTGGCGATACCGTCGGCGATCCCTACAAGGACACCGCGGGCCCGGCGATTAATCCGATGATCAAAGTGGTCAATATCGTGGCCATCTTGATCATTCCGATATTCTTCTAGCCGTTGCCACGCGCGGCGATCAGCGCGAGTCTCTCCCGCCCATGGAGGAACCAGGAGATTATCAACTCACCGCCGGCCCACAGGCTCCGGTGAAGAAGGAACTAGCCTTGCCCGATCCCGGCGCAACGCCGTTCAAGCTCGTGGTCGATCCGGAGATGCGTGCGAAACTTCGGCGCGCCCTGATTGAGTTGATCGATTACCACGACGAATCGCTCGCCGAGCATTTTTCCGAAGGCAAACTCGAGCTCGAATCCTACAAGGAATACATCGAGCTTTTCGCGTGCAGTTTGAAGGAAACGATGGAAAGCCGCGAAGGCGTTTCCTATTTGCTCAGGGCCGCCGGGTTCAACGTCAAACCCGAGGAGATCAATCTCAATCCCGAGCTGCGCTGGACGCGCGGCGTCCCCGGCGCCTTCGGTCGTAGCCTGCTCTAGCGGTCGTTTGTCAGCGATGCGAGTAACTCGCGCTCTTCGTTGTTCAAGCGATCGAGCGGGATTTTTTTGAGCAGCTCCGTCGCGGCTTGCGCCTGTCCGTTCTCACTCAAAACCAGCACGTAAACTGCGCACCAGCCCGGCGGCGTGCGCGACCAATCGATCGCCGGTCCCTTGAACTGCGCCAACGCCGACGCCGGATCGTGTTTGCGCAAAAATCCCAGTGCCGCCGTGACCCGAAACGACAGCCGCTCCGGATGTTTCGCGACCAGCTCCTTCGCTTTCGCCAGGTTGGCATCGACGTCGGTTCCGAGCAGCAGATTCAAATGCACCAATTCCGCCTGCGCATTCACATCGTCCGGCGCGAGAGTCGTTAAACGTTCCGCGACTTCGCGCGCCGCGCTCACGTCGCCCGTTTGCTCGATCAAGCGCTGCCGACCGCGCTGCGCAAAGGTCGCGTGCTCGGGAAATTTGCCTAACAAGTCGTAAGCCTTCAGGGCCGCGGTCGCCGCGTGACTTTGCTCCGCGAAACTGGCCACGAAACGGAGCTTGAACGGATCCCCGCCGGCGAGCGTGATCGCGCGATCCCAGTGCAACTCGGCGTCGAACGACGAACCCTCACCCATCGCATTGCGCGCTCGAAAACTTTCCGTCACCGTCGGATCGAGCCCGAGATCAGGACGTTCGAGCAGCGCGTCGATTTCCTTCCAGCGCTCAAGATTGGCCAGCGCATCGAGCCGCGACAAAAGCAGGGGCTCGACCGTGCGTGCGCGTTCGATCGGCAAGAAAGAAAGCACGCGCTCCGATTGCCGGTGCAAGTTCAACCAGCGCGCCAGCTCGGCGACGTCTGCCGTCTGGCCACTCGACCAGCGCGTAATCGCGTCCTGGTAAATTTTATCCGCACTTCCCGGCTGCAATTTCAATTTCAATTCCGCGCCTAACAAGTCAGAAACCGCGTCCGCCTGCGGCAGCGCCGCGAGGGTCGCGATAATTTTTGATTCCTCTTCCGGCGAGAGTTCAGGAGCGCGTGCCAGTGCCTCGAGCGCTGATTTTTGCAGCCGGCCGTCTTTCTCCGCGAGCGACCAAAGCGTCTTCCGCGCTTCCGCACGCTGCGCGGCGTCACTCGATTTTGCCAACAATTCGGCCAGCCGGAAACGCATCGCCTCGTCGTCCGGGGCGCGGGCGAGCGCGCGCCGCGCCAACTCGAGCGCTTTGCTTTCGTTTCCGGCCTTCTCGTAATACTGCGTCGCCAGGCTGAGCGTCTTCTCGTTAGGCGCACGCTGCAAAAGTTCTTCGATCAACTTTTCCGCCGGCCGCAGGGTGCCGCGTTGCACGAGCAGGTTGGCGTATTCCTGCCGATCTTCGATCGTGCTTTGCGGACGCCGAATCACTTCCCGCCAGAGATCCATCGCTTCCGGCCGACCGCCGCGCGTAGCCAGACGAGCCGCGCCCGCGAGCGGTTGGTAACCGAGCGGATCAAGCTGCAAGGCCGCGCGATATTTTGCCGCGGCTTCGTTTAATTTTCCCGCCTGGACTAACGAGGCGGCGTCCGCCGCGAGCTGATGCGCGCGCCGAGTTTTTAACCAATGATAAACCGGCTTCGCCGAAATCGCGCCGATGGCAATGATCAACAGCGCGCAACTCCAGAGCACGATCCGCTTTCGTCGTGCCGCTCGACGGGCGGCGCGTTGCGCACGCGCCGCGGCCGCGGATGAATCTTGAGGCGTCATTGGGGCTTATATTGAAAAACGGAACGTAAGAGCGCCACCGCCATTTCCGCGGAGGGCTCATTTTGTTCGCTGAACAGACTGCACGCCGCGATCTCGGTCGCCGAATGCCGTTTGCCCTCGATCTGCAAGGTCGATGGTGGCGCGGCTGCTCCTAACGCTTGCGCCGCAGAGTAGTCGAGCGAGAGCGCTTCGCCGTTGCGCCAGACGCCCCACATTTGCAACGCGTGATACGGGCCGCGATGAAAACGGAACGCGTGAAAGCGCACCGGACGTCCGTTGAATTCGATCTCCATCGCGGTCGGTGCGCCGCTCAATTCCCAACCCACGCCCGGCATGCAGATGTCCGGTCGATGCACCAGGGCGAAACGATTCCACGGCGATGGTTTCCAGAAAAAATGATAAAAATCCGCGACCCCGCGCGGCAGCGATTGATCATGGCGGCGGAGATATTCGCCGCTAGTGGGGCGTAGCTCGTTCCAGATTTCGCGCGGCACCGGGACAAATTGATCGCCGGCAATTTCGCTGGCCTGCGCGGCGAAGAAAGGCGCGGTCTGCGTGTGATCGCGCGACTCGATGGAGCCGTAGAGCATCCGGGCGCAAACCAATCCCGCAACGCTCGCGATGACGAGGAATGCGAAAGCCGGTTCCCGCCTAACGAGTAATCCTCGGCGAAAGACTTGCCAGCGTTGGCCAAGTTCCCGCCACGGATCCTGACCCTGGCGCGGGGCGAGCAATTTCCCGGTGAGCCAGATAGCGACGATCAACGAAGTGATGGTGATGTTGCCCACGAGGTCGTGAACGTTTTCGACCGCAGCGAGGCCGTGCCATTCCGCCTGCAGGGAAAGCGCGAGCGTGCGCGCGAGATTGGTTGCGAGAGCCAGGATAATCGCGAGACCGAGCAACAAAACCCGGCGAGCGGGCCGGAGCAGGAACCATTCGCCGAGGGCGAGCCCGAACATAATCCCGGCCTGCAACGAGCGCACGCCGCTGCAAGCTTCGGTGATTCCAACCAGCCCGGAACGCAAGGCGATCGCGCCACCGGAAGTTTGCGCTTCGACTCCGAGCCAGTGCAGCAGCTCCGCGGTGGCCGCGGCCACCCAGCGCATCAATGTGCTCGTGATCGGCTGCTCAATCCGCGCCGGCCAGGGAACCGCGGTTAGGAAGAACAGGACCGGGAATAATTCCGCGCGCGCTAAATTGTAACCGCCACAGTAGCAGAAGATGCTCAGGCTGGCCGCGATGGCGAGCGCGCAAATCAGGACGAGCACAATTTGCGAATGCCACATTTGCTGGCGGGAGAATTCCAACGCGCAGACGGTCGCGCCGCCGATCAGCGCCAGCACGATCCCGCCCGCTCGCGCGAAATGGAAATCCGCGCGGCCCGGCGATTCAGTTCGCAGCGGCGTGAGCAAATAGCGGCGCAAACCAAAACCGAGCGCGAGCACCGGCACCGCCCAGCCGTAGGAATAATTTGGATTTCCGCGCCAATGTTCCGCGCAGCTCCAGATCGCCCATGTCCAAAATCCCGCGAAGAGCAGCGGCAACCACGGAACGCTCGTGCGCTCCGCGCTGCTTATCGTCGCCGTCCCGGTCATCGCGCGGAACCCTATCACAAGCCGCCGCCGATGATGCGGGCGATCAGGATTTTCCTGGGGATAAAGTTTGTTTTTTATGTTTGACCACGAAACACAAAATTGAGATGAACTCGGTTACCAACCCTGCATCTCCTATGAAGAAGAAATATTTATTCCTCTCGCTCGCCTTGAGCGCGGCTTTCCTCAGCGCGCGCGCGGACGTCATTCCGACGAATGCTTCGGAAGATCCGGAAGGTTCTAATTTCCGATGGAATTACGCGACCAACGTGACCATCGACCAGATGGTGGAAGCGGGCGCCTACTTTACGATTTATGATTTCGGCAACCTGATCCCGGGCTCCAATCTGCAGCCGGCGGGCTGGGTTTTCTCCTCCTCGCTTCTCGGGATCACGCCCTCGACGGTTTTGCCTAACGACGACCCGAACGTGATGAACCTCACCTGGACCTACACTGGCGCGACGCCGATCCAAGGGCAGTCGCTTCTCGGCATGTTCTCCGTCCTTTCGGCGACAAACCAAATGCGCACCGATAACTTCGCCGCGCATGCGACCCGCAATGGCGGACCGAATCCGGGCACCGAAATCGACAATATCGGAACCGTGGGCGTGCCCGTGCCGGAAATGTCGGCGCTCGCTCCGATCATCGGCGTCTGTGGTTTGGGTTTCATTGGCGTCCTCAGTTCGCTGCTGCGCCGCCGCGCCACCTGCTAGGCGGGAAATATTCCAAGGAAAAGCCACCGCGAGCTTCGCGGTGGCTTTTTTTGTGCTTTAACTGGGCGAGATTTATTTCCTGCCGAATTAAAGGTTCGTAGCGTAACGCCTCTCTTTAAAAATTCTTGCCGCCTCTTGGTTGACTGCGAAGATCGCTCCCTGCTCATGCCCACAGTCTTGTTGATCGAAGACGATGACGAAAGCCGCCACGCGACCAGCGAGCTTTTTTCTCGGGAAGAATGGACGGTTTACGAAGCCGGCGACGGCGAAGCCGGGATCGAGCTCGCGCTGAAACATCGGCCCGACGTCATCCTCTGCGATTTACTCATGCCGAAGGCGAACGGGTTTCAGGTTTGTCGCGCGATCCGGCAGCAGCTTCAACCGACGAAAATCATCGTCATCTCTGGCCGCGACTACGGTCTCGACCGAACCAGCGCGATCGAGGCCGGCGCGGATGAGTACCTGGTCAAGCCGATCACCTGGGAAATTCTTTCCTCCACGATCGCGCGGATCATGCCCGAGACGCCGCGAAAATTTTTTCGCGCGAACAGCGACGTCGAATTCCACACGCCGTCGACGCGGATTAAACTCTGGGGTGTTCGCGGATCGATCCCGGTGCCGGGTCCATCGACAGTGCGGTACGGCGGCAACACCAGTTGCGTGGAAATTCGCGCCGACGGCGAAATCATCGTGCTCGATGCGGGATCGGGCATTCGCACTCTGGGCATGTCGTTGGAAAATGAATTCGGCTCACGTCCGATCAATCTCACGCTCCTGATCACGCACACACACTGGGATCACATCCAGGGTTTGCCATTTTTCCTGCCCGCGTACAACGAGAAGAATCGAATCCGCGTCCTCGGCTACGAAGGCGCGCGCGCGGGCCTGGCGACGATTCTCGCCGGGCAAATGGAGACGCCTTTTTTTCCGGTGAGCCTGCGGGAGCTGGCGAGCAACATTGCCATCGAAGAGCTGAAGGAGATGGAATTTTCCATCGGCAAAGTGCGCGTGCGCTCGCGTTTCGCCAATCATCCGGGCATCTGCGCCGGATATCGGCTTTATACCAGCGGCGGTTCCGTCGCCTATTTCCCGGATAACGAACCCTACGAATTGTTGAAGCTGCATCTCGCCGGACGCGATGGCGGCAATGAAGAAGAAGCGCGCGTTTTTGCGAAGTCAGAGCGCGCCAAACTGGTCGAATTCCTCGTCGACACGGACGTCCTCATTCTTGACACCCAATACACCGACGAAGAATACGAGGAGCATATCGGCTGGGGCCACGGCTCGCTCAGCCGCGTGGTCTCGATGGCGCTGGAGGCAAAGGTTCGCAAACTAATTCTCTTCCATCACGACCCGATGCATGACGACGAAAAAATCGACGACATGCTGGAGCGCGCGCGTCTGCTGGTAGTCGAGAGCGGTCAGCCGATGGAAGTGGAAGCCGGCCGCGAAGGCGCCGAAGTCTGGTTGGCGGCGAAGAGTTAGGCTGGTGAGCCCGGCGCGTTTTCGAGAACAAACTCACGCGCTCCGGGACTTGCCGCGCCCGCGTTTCGCGACGATAAGTTCCCCCCGCTTTTGCCTCGTGGTGTAACGGTAGCACGAGAGATTCTGGATCTCTTTGTCAAGGTTCAAATCCTTGCGAGGCAGCCACTCGTTAGGCCAAATCGGCGTCGCCATTTTCTTTTCGCCGCGCGACAAAAAAACTCTTCAACAGGGCCGCGCATTCGTCACCCAAGATGCCACCGCGAAGTTCGCAGCGATGGTTGAGCGTCGGCATTTGCAAAAGATTGAGCAAGCTCCCGGCGGCACCGCCGCGTTCATCCGCGCAGCCGAAAATCACCCGGCGTATCCGCACATGCACGAGCGCGCCGGCGCACATCGGGCACGGCTCCTTGGTCACGTAGAGATCGCAATCGTTCAGCCGCCAATCGCCGACCGCGGCTTCGGCTTGCGTTACCGCCAACATCTCCGCGTGCGCGGTCGCGTCCTTGAGCAGCTCCACCTGGTTGTAAGCGCGCGCGATAATCCGGCCGTCTTGCACCACCACCGCTCCGATCGGCACCTCTTCCGCCTTCAGCGCCTTGGCCGCTTGGCGCAGAGCTTCGCGCATGAAGCCCTCGTCCATGTCCGCATCAAACATGGCGTCAGCTAAGCGTGCCGCCTTCGGCGATCAAGCAGACGCCATCAGTTGGTTAAGCCGATTCGAAACAACCGCGCCCCCAAAGCGGAACGATCCTTAAGAGTATGAAGAAATTATTTTCGTTTTTTGCCATCTCTCTCTACTTGGTGGGCTCCGTCTCCGCGGCCAGCGAGCAGGAAGTCGTTAACAAATCCACCGCCATCTTGCGCGACTTTCGCCGCATGCCGGAAACGAATATTCCTGCCAGCATTTTGCGCAGCGCGCGCGGTCTCGCCGTTATCGAGGTCGTCAAAGTGGGTTTCGGTTTCAGCGGCAAGGGCGGCGAAGGCGTCGTGCTCGCGCGCACCGGCGGTGGCTGGTCAGGCCCGTCATTCATTGGCACCGGCGGCGTCGGCTTCGGTTTTCAAATCGGCGCGCAGATCACGGATTTCGTTTTCGTCTTGAACACTGGCGACGCCGTGCGCGCTTTTTCGCGCGATGGTAACGTTACGCTCGGCGCGGATTTGAGCGCCGCCGCCGGGCCGGTCGGTCGCGATTTGCAGGCCGGGGTTACGCCCACTGCCGCGGTTTACACTTACAGCCGGAGCAAGGGACTCTTCGCGGGCGCCTCGCTTGAAGGCGCGATCATCGCCACCCAGAAAACCGCCAACGCGCATTACTATGGACATCCGGTGAGTGCGCGCGCGATTCTCTCCGGCCGCGTCCCGCCGCCGACGAGAGCGAGTCGGCTGCGCGCCGCGCTGCGTTAAGCGCGGCGGCTGCGGGATATTTCCTTTACAACCCGGGAGCGCGTTCGCACGTTCGCCTGCGTGCGTGCGATTCTCATCCTCGGTCTTCTGCTCGCAGCGGCGGCCACCGTCCGCGCGCAAGTGCAGGATAGAAAATTGATGGATCGCCTGCTCAGTCCCGACCTGACCCTGCAGAGCAGTGTCGGCGACAAGCAATTCAACCCCGGCGGCGGCTCGATCTCGACGAAAAAGGCGGCGACGAAATCGTTTTATCTTCGGCAACGTTTGCCGGAAAAGAATTATCCAGATGCCCGTCGTCTCGAGCCGAAAGAATTTCGGACGAACGAATCCGCGTTCGCGCAGCGTCAGGCCAACACCGAGCCCCGCGCCAGCCTAACGAGTCTCAATAAGACCTATCAAACCGGGAAGGCTTACCAGGCGGGCGAAGCGCGCAACGCTGAAAAGAAAGTTGCCGCCACCGAGTTTTCCGGAACCCGCACCTTCCTCATTCGTGGTAAGAGCCAGAAGTCTCTCGACGCCCGAAATCGTCCGATGACGATCGACGAAGTGCGCGAGTTGCTGAACAAAAATAAATAGCCGCGCGCGGGCTCGATCGTTCCATGCAACCCGACGACGCGCTTCGTTCTCTTCAAGAGGGCGCAGCCCAGATCATCAACCCTGCAGAGTTGCGCGAGAAACTCGCGCTCGGTCGGCCGCTGCGGGTCAAGCTGGGCGCGGATCCGACCAGTCCGGACCTGCATCTCGGGCATTCGCTTGTGCTCCTGAAAATGCGGCAATTTCAAGATCTCGGGCACCAAGGCGTGCTCATCATCGGAGATTTCACCGCCATGATCGGTGATCCCAGCGGCCGCTCGGTGACGCGTCCGCAACTCTCGCGCGAAGAGGTTTTGGCGAATGCCGAATCCTACCGCGAGCAAACTTTCAAGATCCTCGATCCCGCGCGCACCGAGATCGTTTACAACGGCGAATGGTTCGCCCCGATGAAGTTCGAAGAAGTCATTCGCCTCAACAGTTTGGTCACGCTCCAGCAAATGTTGCAGCGCGAAGATTTCCGCGCGCGGATGGATCAACAACAGCCGATCCACGCGCACGAAATTCAATACCCGATCATGCAGGGCTGGGATTCGGTGATGGTAAAAGCAGACGTCGAGCTCGGCGGGACGGACCAGCTTTTTAACATTCTGGTCGGTCGCGATCTGCAGAAGGAACAAGGAATGTCTCCGCAGGTGGTGATCCTTTCCTCGATCCTTGAAGGCCTCGACGGGACTAAAAAGATGAGCAAGAGCCTCGGCAATTATGTCGGGATCAGTGAAAGCCCGGCGGATATTTTCGGAAAATTGATGAGCATCTCCGACGTGCTGATGGCGCGTTACTATCAGCTCTTGTTAGGTCAGGATTTGCCGCCAACGCTCCATCCGCTGGAAGCCAAGAAACAGCTCGCGGGCAAAATCGTGGAGCGTTATCACTCCGCGGACGCGGCCGCGAAAGCTGCCGGAGATTGGAATGCGCGCTTTAGCGAAAAACGATTATCGGCGGCGGATTTGCCCCCGTTCGACAGCGAACCGAGAGACGCCGTTTCCATCGTTGTCGCGGCCTACGCTTCGGCGTTCTCGTTAATCAAATCGCGCACGGACGCACGCCGGTTGATTGAGCAAGGCAGCGTGCAGTTGGATGGCGCGAAGATTTCTGATTCCAAGTCTATGCTCGCGCTTAAGTTCGGCCAGATTCTGCGCCTCGATAAAACCCGCGCAGTCCGGATTGCCTGAAAACAAAAACGCTAGGCGACTTTTTTGAATAAGCCGACCAGGAAGAGAATGATCGCCACAACAAGCACAATGTGGATGAGGCCACCCAGCAAATGGAACCCGAGCCAACCAACCAGCCACAGGACAAGAAGAATTACGGCGATTGTGTAAAGCATACTGATCAATCGCTAATCGCGAGGTCGCTGGCTGCCAAAAATATCCGGAGAACGGTGACTTTCTTGGCAGGCATAATTTTTGAAATGGAGATTTTGCGATAGTTGGTCGTCGTGCATTCGCACACGGCGCGTAGGGCCGGCGGAAATACGGTCCGGATTGCCTAACAAACAAAAAAAGCGCGGAGCGAAAACGCTCCGCGCTTTTCCGTGGAATCTTTCCCCAGCCGTTAGGCTGTTGCCGTCTCGAAGACGGGCAACATCGCGGGCCTTTCCGCCGCCGGGGCCGCGATCCCTTCAAAATGTGCGCGCAAACTGCGCAACTCCGAGGTCACGAACGCGTCCACAAAATGAAATCGACGATCAAGCCATGCGAAGAGCCTGTTCTTAATGTCGTAGTGCACCGCGAGCGTCACTTCAGTGCAACTCGGACGAATCTCCGTGAAATCCACCAGGCCCATTAGGTCGATGTTGCCGCCAGTGGATTCAAAGGCCGCCTGGTTTAGATTGTCGCTTTCGGCCGCGAGCAAAACCGTCCGCGCCTCAAACCCGAGCGGGCCGCGAAAACTGAAGTCAACCGTCTTCGAAGACGTCACCGTCGCTTTCGTCACCATGACGAATTGCCGGCGGTAAGATTGGATGCTGGAGAGCCGCGTTTTGCATTCCGCCAACGACTGACTCATGTGCAATGTTTTTTGTAGGAGCATAGGTGGGTTGGTTTCGCCAAATAGTTAAGCACTGGAGATGCCAGCACCTTGTCACGAGGGAAGAGCTGTGGGCGCTTCTGTTTTTGTGTAACGCATCGCGACACTTGTGTTCAATCAAGCGACGCCCGGCGAGCTTATGCCCTGCTCCAAAATCCGACGCCATTCGGCCGGCAACTGCTGCATCTCCGCGCTCAACATTGGCAGAATCGTCACCTGCGAAATCTTGCGCAGCACCTCTTCGTTTGTGCTCGAAGCGATGTCGGCTGACTGCTCCGCGCAGTTCAGCACCAAGCCCACGCACTCCAGTCCCGAGGCGGCGATGCTTTGCAAAGTGAGCATGCTGTGACTTAGGCAACCGAGCCGATTCATCGTCACTATCACCACCGGCAGCTTCATCGCGACCGCGAGGTCGCTGACAAAGTAGTCCGACCGAATCGGCACCATCCAGCCCCCCACTCCCTCGACGACGACGAAATCGAAGCGCGCGCGCAATTCCGCCAACTGCGCGAGCAGAGGATTCACCTCGATCACGACGCCTTCAATCGAACTCGCCGAAAAAGGCGCCGCCGGCGTCCTCAACCAGACCGGATTCAATTCATCGATTGTCAGGCCTTCACTGCTCGCCGCCAGCAGGAGCTCGGCATCTTCGCGATCTCCGCAACAGATCGGCTTCATCGCCGCGCAGCGAAAACCTGCCGCTCGCGCCAGGCGCAGAAGCGCGCGCGCGGTATAGGTTTTCCCCACGCCGGTGTCGGTGCCGGTGAGGAAAAAGCTCGCCGACACGTCTCGTTAGGCCGCACGCGCCGGCGCGTCTGCGGTCGCCTGCATCATCGCTTCGAAAATCTTTCGGCCATCGCCGCTGCCGAGGCGTTCATCGCAGGCGCGATCAGGATGCGGCATCAAACCAAAAACGTTGCCCTGGGCGTTGCAAATCCCGGCGATGTTTTCGATCGAGCCGTTCGGATTCGTTTCGGCGTAGCGCAAGATTATCTGATCGTTCGCGTTCAATTTGCGGAGCGTTTTTTCGTCCGCGAAATAACAGCCTTCGCCATGCGCCACCGGCAGGCGAAGCCGTGTTCCTTTCGTTAGGCCGAGAGTAAACCGTGAGTGCTCCACTTCCACTCGCGTCGTCACCATCTCGCAAACGAAACGCATCCCGCGATTGCGCACCAATGCGCCCGGGAGCAGGTCGGCTTCGCAGAGGATCTGGAAACCATTGCAAACCCCGATGACCAACTTCCCCGCGGCCGCCTCCTTCTTCACCGCAGCCATGATCGGCGAAAACCGCGCGATCGCTCCGCAACGCAGGTAATCGCCGTAGGAAAATCCGCCCGGCAAAACGATCGCGTCGAAATCGCCTAACGAATCCTCCTTGTGCCAGACGTATTCCGCTTGCGCGTCGTCGAGTTCATTGAGCGCGCGGTAACAATCCTGATCGCAATTGGACCCGGGAAATTTTACGACCGCGAACTTCATCGAAGCAGCTGTCTACCGTCCGGCCAGCCTTCGTTCCTGGTGGTAATCATTCACCACCAGGCAGGCGTGAATCACGCCCGGAATCCAGCCGAGGAGCGTCAGCAAAATACTCAGGAAAAAACTCCCGATCCGCCCAGTCAAGAGCACCGCCAAGGGCGGAAAAATCACACAGAAAAAATAGCGCAACGCTTTCATATCGATTCCATCTCCAGTTTGTAATCCTCAATCACCGGGTTCGAGAGCAGATCGCGACAGAGATCACGCAAGCGTGGTTTTACCGCCGCTTCGTCTCCGTCGATTTCGATCTCGAGATACTTCCCGATCCGCACACTGCGCACTTCGGGCATCCCCAGGTGCTGCATCGCTTCGCGGACCGCGGCGCCTTGCGGATCCAGCACCGCTAATTTCGGCGTCACGATGACTTTCATTTTCATCGGCTCAATATTGACGCCGCCGCGCCGGCAACAAGCCGAATAGTTTACCGCCGCCGATTTTCCACATTCAAAGCTCCGGCAAGCGTCGCTCGGTTGCGTAGGGGAATATCTCCGGTGGCTCGCCGGACCGGAGCTTCTCTTGCACGTCGCGCCAGAAATCAGGCCGGAAGAGATCGCCATGCTCCTCGTAGAAGGCCGCTCGCGCCGGCTCTGGAATGGAAAGGAAGTTTGGAAATTCCTCAGGGAAAATATCGCCCTCGCGCACGGAGTACCAGGGCTCCGCTGCCATCTCTTGTTCTGGCGTGGTCGGCTGCGGAAGAGCGCGAAAATGGCAATCGGTCAGGAAACAGAGCTCGTCGTAATCGTAAAAGACGACGCGCCCACTCCGGGTCACGCCGAAGTTTTTTGGAAAAATATCGCCTGTGAAAATATTGGAAGCCGCCAAGTCTTTGAGCGCTTGCCCGTAATCGCGCGCCGCCGCGATGGAGCGCGCCTCGTCGGTTTCTTTGAGAAAAAGATTCAGCGGCCGAATCCGGCGTTCCACGTAGGCATAAGAAATCACGACATCGTCGCCTTCCAGGCGCACCGTCTCGGCGGCGTTGCGGCACAAATCTTCCAGTAACGCGGGATCGAAGCGATCGCGCGCGATCCGCAAATGTTCGAACTCGTGCGCCTCGACCAGCCGGCCGGCGCGATCGTGTTCAAAGACCATTCGGTAACGTCGCTTGACCTCTGCGCGGCTGGTCTCTTTCGGAGGATCGAAGTGATCTTTGATTAACTTGAAGACCACATCGTAGCTCGGCAAAGTAAAGACGAGCATGACCATCCCGCGCGTCCCTTCCGCCGCGATGAAGCAGTCGCTGGAGTTGCGCAGGTGCGCGACGAAGTCCCGGTAGAGCTCCGTCTTGCCGTGG
The DNA here is from genome assembly GCA_051005695.1 of Chthoniobacterales bacterium. Classification (GTDB taxonomy): domain Bacteria; phylum Verrucomicrobiota; class Verrucomicrobiia; order Chthoniobacterales; family UBA10450; genus JACCTI01. The sequence continues at coordinate 13,588 of JBPCJC010000072.1, forward strand.
CGGTGATAGCCGATCGCATTGTAAAGATCGACCAGCCGCTTGCGTGGCATGAGGGCGCGCAACCGCCGGACTAATTCGTAGGGACATCTGACCGCAACCCGAAAATACGCGCGGGTATAAGAGAACAGAATGGACAGGTCCAACTCGCCATGGAGAAGCGCGTCCAATGTAATCCCCTGCTCGCTCTCGTGCCGCAGACTGAGCGCGACGGGCAGGCTCGCGCCGTCGTTTCGCACGCGCCCGACGAGATAGGCGCCGCGTCCGCGATAGAAGACGGTCGCGATCATCTCCAGACGATCCGCAGACGCACCATCGGGAAAAGAAGCTGCGATTCGCTTTGCTGCTTCCTCGGTTTGCAGCGCCAGATCGCGCCAGCATTCCTCGGCAAAGCCGCCCGCTTCCCGATCGGTCAACGCGCTGCGAAGCAACCGCGGCAACGCTGCGCCAGCATAGGTGCGCAACAAGTCGTTAGGCAGGGCGGCGGGCGGCGCATCGAAATCGGTATCCACAAATTCGATCGCCTGATCCACCCCTTCGGTGGCAAAGACGCGCCGCGTCAGCGAATTGAAAAAGCTCTCCGCGATTTCCCATTCCGGATTCTGCGCGATGAGCGAGGAATAGACCGCCTTGATCGCCGTCCAACCGCCGCGCTCGCGGAAACGCGCGCCCATCAAGCGCTCGACCTCGGCCGTCAATTCATCCAGCTCGTGAGCATAGAGCTGGAGCCGCTCGCTCGCATCGGCGCGTGCGCCCGCCCAGTCGCGTTCCAGAAATCGCGCGCGCGCGCGGTCGGTGATTTCGTGAAAGCGCGCGTGATAATCGAGAAACGCCGCCTGCATTCGCTCCGCGCAGAGTGCCGCCAGCCGGCTGTCGGTGATCGGCCCAGTGGCCAACGGGCCACTCATCGCGTTGCTCGCGGTGCCGATGGCGACGGCGCTCAATGGAACTGTTCTTCCTCCGTCGAACCGCTTAGCGCGGTGGTGGAGGATTCGCCCGCGGCGATCACTTGCGCCACGTCGTCGAAATAGCTCGTTCCGACTTCGTGCTGATGCTTCGTCGCCGTATAACCGCGCGCCTCGGCCGCGAACTCCGCTTCCTGCAGCTCCGAATAAGCGGCCATCCCGCCGTCACGATAACCATCGGCGAGCTGGAACATGCTGTAATTGAGCGCGTGAAATCCGGCCAGCGTGACGAACTGAAATTTGTAGCCCATCGCCCCCAGCTCTCGCTGAAATTTCGCGATCGTGCTTTGATCCAGCTTCGCCTTCCAGTTGAACGACGGCGAGCAGTTGTAAGCCAGGAGCTTGCCCGGAAACTGCGCGTGAATGCTCTCGGCAAACTTCTTCGCTTCTTCCAGATTCGGCTGCGCGGTTTCGCACCAAATCATGTCGGCGACCGGCGCGTAACTCAGCCCGCGCGCGATCGCTTGATCGATCCCGGCGCGCACGTGGAAGAAGCCCTCGACCGAACGTTCGCCGGTCAAAAATTGCTGATCGCGTTCATCCACATCACTCGTTAGGAGCGCGGCCGCGTTCGCGTCGGTGCGCGCGAGAATCACCGTGGGCACGTTGCAAACATCCGCGGCCAGACGCGCCGCGACCAGATGCGCCACCGCCGCGCGCGTCGGGATGAGCACTTTGCCGCCCATGTGCCCGCACTTCTTTTCGCTCGCCAGTTGATCCTCCAGATGAACGCCGGCCGCGCCCGCTTCGATCATCGCTTTGATTAACTCGAAGACATTCAACGGTCCGCCGAAGCCGGCTTCCGCATCCGCGATGATCGGCGCGAACCAGTCGATCGCATTCTTCCCTTCCGCATGATCGATTTGATCCGCGCGTTGCAGCGCCTGGTTCACGCGTTTCACCACCGCCGGAACGCTGTTTGCGGGATAAAGACTTTGGTCGGGATACATCTGTCCCGCGAGATTGGCGTCTGCCGCCACCTGCCAGCCGCTCAGATAAATCGCCTTCAATCCGGCACGCACCTGTTGCATCGCCTGGTTGCCGGTGAGCGCGCCAAGCGCGTTGATGAACGGCTCGTTCTGGAAAAGTTGCCACAGCTTTTCAGCTCCGCGGCGGGCAAGGGTATGCTCGATGAGCACACTCCCTTGCAGCCGTTTCACATCCTCTATCGAATAGCGGCGTTCGATGCCTTTCCAGCGGGCGTCGCTGCTCCATTCGGCGCGTTGCTCTGTTTCTGTTTTCATGTTCAGGCCAGTTGCTCGTAAACCGGCAAGGTGAGGAACTCGACGAATTCTTCGTCCGTGGTGATTTTGTCAAAGAGCGCGCGCGCCCGATCAAACCTACCGGCGGCAAAGAGTTCCGCACCGAGCTGCGTTTTGATTTTTTCCAATTCTTCCGCCAGGACGGAGCGGAACAATTCCTTCGTCACTTTGCGCCCGTCGCTCAACACGCCTTGCGGATGGCGAATCCATTGCCAAACCTGCGCGCGCGAAATCTCCGCGGTGGCCGCGTCCTCCATCAGATTGAAAATCGGGACCGCGCCCTGCCCGCGCAGCCACGCTTCCAGGTATTGTACGCCCACGCTCACGTTCGTGCGCAAACCCTGTTCCGTGATTGGCTCGCGCGGCCGGAAATCGAGCAAATCTTCCGCGGTCACTTTTACCTCCGCGCGCTTTTTCTCGATCTGATTCGGCGCCGGCATCAGGCGGTCGAATGCATCCAGCGCCAACTGCACCATCCCGGGATGTGCCACCCAGGTGCCGTCGTGGCCGTCGGCTGCTTCGCGCTCCTTATCCGCCCGCACTTTTGTGAACGCCTCTTCATTCGCGGCCGGGTCATCTCTTACCGGAATCTGCGCTGCCATTCCGCCCATCGCGAAGATGTTTCTTCGATGACACGTTTGAATGCAGAGGAGTGAATACGAATGCATGAAGTGAGTCGCCATCGTGATCAGGGCCCGATCCGCGAGCAGAAAATCGCGCTTGTTGCGGAAACGTTTGATGCAAGAAAAAATGTAATCCCAGCGCCCGCAGTTCAGGCCGGCCGAGTGTTCGCGCAGCTCGTAAAGTATTTCATCCATCTCGAAGGCCGCCGGAATGGTCTCGATTAAAACCGTCGCGCGGATCGTCCCCTGCGGGAGACCGATTTCCTCCTGCGCCAATTTGAAGACGTCGTTCCAGATGCGCGCCTCGAGATGGCTCTCGATCTTCGGCAGATAAAAATATGGACCGCTCCCGCGCGCGATCAGTTCCTTCGCGTTGTGAAAAAAGAAGAGGCCGAAATCGAAAAGCCCGGCGGAGATCGGCGCGCCGTCCACGAGCAAATGTTTTTCCAGGAGGTGCCAGCCGCGCGGACGCGGCATCAACACCGCCACCCGATCCTGCAGTTTGTATTTCTTCCCCGCCGGATTCGTGAACTCGATCGTGCGCCGGATCGCGTCCCGCAGATTGATCTGGCCCTCGATCATGTTTTCCCAGCTCGGGGCGTTCGCGTCCTCAAAGTCGGCCATGAAAATTTTCGCGCCGGAGTTGAGTGCGTTGATCGCCATCTTGCGATCGGTCGGCCCCGTGATCTCGACCCGGCGATCGCGGATGTCTTCCGGGATCGGCGCGCAAGTCCAATCGCCTTCGCGGATTTCCTTGGTCTCCGTCAAAAAATCGAGCGACGCTCCGCGATCGAGCGCCGCTTGCCGCGCCTGGCGACGCTCAAGCGCTTCCTCGCGCCGCCGTCCAAATGTCCGCTGCAGTTTTGCGAGAAACACGAGCGCGTCGGGGGTCAAAATTTCCGCAAAGGCCGGCGTCATTTCGCCAAGAATTTCGACGCCCCGGGGCTGCGCAATGGAAGATCGATCAGTCATGAGTGCTTGGGGAACGGAATGATCGTCCGGAGCTTCCAAGAACAATCGCGACTGCAACGGTTTCCGCGCGCACCGAGCGCAGATTCCCTGCGTAACGCCCGCCGCGATCAGGCTTCGCGGCGGACCTCGTCCGGAGCCTTATCCTCGCGCAGGCCGAGAAACACGGGCTGCCGCAGTTTGGCGTCGCGCGTCCACTCGGCGAACTTCACCTGGCCGACGAAGACCGGATTTACCCAATGGCACCGCCGCATGATCGCGGGCGTGATCCCTTGGACCCATTGGCCATTTTGCTTCGAAGGCAAATCGGCGAACGGGCAATCATCGCGCGCTTCCTTTTGAAGGAGCTTGTGCAAACCCGCGAGCAATTTTTCGTTGAAGCCCGTCCCGACTTTGCCTGCAAAGAGCAGCCGCTTCTGTTCGTAATAACCAACGAGGAGCGCGCCGAAATATTTTCGCGCGCCCGCCGGTGGCGTGAAACCGCCGATGACAAACTCCTGCTCGTTCAAGACCTTCAGCTTGATCCAGGCGCCGCTACGGCGATCCGGTTCGTAAACGGAGCGGCGCTGCTTACCGATCAAGCCCTCGAGTCCGCGGCGTTTCACTTCGCCTAACAAGACCTGGGGATCGCCCCCGATCTCGCCGGAATAACGGATCGGTTCGCCCGCGTTCCCGCAGAGTTCGCTCAGCCATGCTTTCCGTTTTTCCAATGGCTGCGCGGTCAGCATTCGCCCATCCGCCTCCAGCAAATCGAAAACGTAATAGGACAGCGGCGCCGCGTTCCCTTCCTCCAGCTCGCGGCCTTGCAGCAATTGAAAAGACGAGCGCCCTTCCGCGTCGAGGGCCACGACTTCGCCGTCGATCACACAATCGTGCACCGGGAGCGCGCGCACCGCCGCTGCCACTTCCGGAAAGCGCGCGGCGAGCTCGTTTCGATTCCGCGAAAGCAGGCTCACCTTCTCGCCTTCTTTAATCGCGATCAGGCGAATGCCATCGAACTTCAGTTCGTAAATCCAGTCACCCTCCGACGGCGGCTCTTCGAACAGGGGCGGTTTCATCGGCGCCACGAAGCGCGGTTTGCCCGCGGGCAATTCGTTAGGCAAAGAAAAGTCCGCGGGCGTCTTGGGTTTGCGGGCCACCTTCCGTTTCGTTCGCTTTTTTTCCGTGCGCTTCGATTCCCATTCGGCGTCGTGATCCGATGCGATCTGTTTCATCGTCCGACTGCTGGCGACCGATTGATCGTCACGCTTCTTTGAAATCGGCCGCACACTCTGGCCCGTTTTCATCAGCAGCCACTGCCGCTTGCTGCCCTGCTTCCGGGTCCGCACCAGCGTCCACTCGCCCTGCGCTTTTTCGCCCGCCAGCAGCAGGTGCATTTTGCCGTCGCGCCAAGCTGGTGACGGTTCTGCACCGTCAACCGAGTACTCACCGCGGTCCCAGAGCATGACCGTGCCTCCGCCGTACTGGTTCGCCGGGATGATTCCCTCGAAATCCGCGTAATCGATCGGATGATCTTCCACCTCGACCGCGAGATGCTTTTCGCCCTGCTTCCACGGCAGACCTTTCGGCACCGCCCACGACTTGAGCACGCCCTCCATCTGCAAGCGAAAGTCGTAGTGCAGGCTCGACGCCGCGTGTTTCTGAATCACGAAACGCGACGCGCCCTTGACCGCTTTCGGTGCAGCTTTCCCGCCCGCCGGCTCGGCCGTAACTGCAAAGTCACGTTTCTCTTTATATTCCTTTAGGCCCATGCGGTGCTGCTTTCACCTTACTGGAAACGAAAACGCCACCGGAGTCACGCGGACTTCGGTGGCGATCGCATTCGGAACGACTCGTTAGGGCCTAAAGACGCTTGGAGGACTTCTTCGCCCCTGTGCGCGCCGGCGCTTCCGCATTTTCTGCCTCTGCGTTGATCGTCGTCTCGGCGATGCTGGTCAGTTTTTTGTCGGCTTCGCCCTCTTCATCAAGCGTCATTTGCAAAACCTCGGCCGCCCGATCTTCGCCGAGGACCCTGGCGAAAGTACGGACCACTCCGTAGCCGGCCATTTCGTAATGCTCGACCCGTTGCGCCGCGCCAATGAGTGCGGCATCGAGAACCGAAGGATCGCCCTTTTCCTCGATCACTTCCTTGCCCTCCTCGACCAGGCCCTTCATCGCCTTGCAGGTCTTGCCGGTCGGCTTTTCTCCCAAGCCCCTGAAGATTTTCTCCAGGCGATCCACATGCTTTTTCGTAACTCCGAGATGCTCCTCGAAGGCCGCTTTCAACTGCGGCGAAGAAGCTTTCTTCGCCATCTTCGGCAGCGCTTTGATCAACTGGTTCTCCGCGTTGTAGAGATCCTTCAGCTCATCGATGTACAGGTCTTTCAATGAATCCATGCTCATAAATTTGATCTTTGTTTGGGTTTAACTTCCGGGCCATCCGCGGGATCACCCATCAGATGGAAGCGTCATCAGCCCGCAACGCTTCGGAGCGCACGGCGCCCGAGCATGGAAACGATTAAGGCCGCGCGATTGCGCGTATCTTTTCGAAGGAAAACGGACCGTCAGTCCGCTTCGTTCACCGGGACCGCGGCCGGCGTGGCATCACTGTTGAGCGGCTCGCCTACGGAATAGCGAGTGAAGCGCCGGATGACGATATTCTCGCCGAGTTCGGCAATCTTGGTCGCAATCAATTCCTTGATCGTCTGGTCGGGATTCTTGATAAACCCCTGCTCCAGCAAACAAACCGAGCTGTAAAATTTATCCAGTTTCCCTTCGACGATTTTCGCGAGCACGTTTTCCGGTTTGCCTTTTACCTGGCCTTCGTAAATCGCGCGCTCAGAGGCGATCGTCTTCTCTGGCACTTCTTCGCGAGTCACGAAAAGCGGATGCGCCGCGGCGACGTGCAGGGTGATGTCTTTGACGAAATCGCGGAAGATCTCGTTCTTAGCCACGAAATCGGTCTCGCAATTAATCTCCACGAGCACGCCCACTTTCCCCTGCAAGTGAATGTAGGAAGCGACGATTCCTTCCTTGGTCGCGCGCGAAGCTTTCTTGCCCGCACTCGCGATTCCCTTGGTCCGCAAGGCCGCCTCGGCCTTCTCCAAATCGCCACCCGCTTCCGTGAGCGCGCGCTTGCAGTCCATCATACCCGCGTTCGTCTTCTCGCGGAGTTGCTTCACCAGTTGGGGATTGATTTCCATGCCCGTAAAATAAATTAGCGCCGTTCAGACAGTGAACGCGCCAGCCGGCGATCGACTACTCGTTAGGCGGAAACGCCCGCCATCTCCACCTGTTCGCGCACGCGCGCTTCCCCGCTGGAGGAGACAATCGCGTCGACCAGCTTTTGCAGGACGACACGGATCGCGCGGATGGCGTCATCATTGCCGGCGATCGGGTAATCGATTAGCTCCGGGTCCGCATTCGTATCCACGATCGCGACCGTCGGAATCCCGAGCCGGCGCGCTTCCAGGACCGCGTTCTGTTCGCGCGTGGTATCGATCACCACCATCGCGTCCGGCAGTTTTCCCATCTCCAAAATGCCATCGAGATTGCGCTTCAGCTTCGCCGCCTCGCGATTGAGCGCCGCTAATTCCTGCTTGCCCATCTTTTTGTAATCGGACGATTGCTCGATCTCCTCGATGTACTTCAAGCGCCCGATGCTTTTGCGGATCGTCGTCAGGTTGGTCAACGTCCCGCCGAGCCAGCGCTGGTTCACATAAAATTGGCCACAGGCGATGGCCGCTTCCTTGACCGCTTCCTGCGCCTGCTTCTTGCAGCCGACAAACAAAATCTTCCCGCCGCGCTTGGTCACTTCCTGGAGAAAATCAGTCGCGCGATGGAGCTGCTTCACCGTCTCATCCAGGTTGATGATATAAACCGAATTGCGCTGCTCGAAGATGAACGGCTTCATTTTCGGATTCCACCGCTTAGTCTGATGACCAAAATGGACGCCCGCTTCGAGGAGTTCCGGAAGTAATTCAGTAGTATTCGCCATAGGGAAAAACGTGCGCGCACCGCGCAAGCGGAGCGGACGTGGAAGATGCCGCACCCGCAGAAAAAGGCAAATGCATTTCCCAGAAAGAGCTACTTCGTTTTTGTGTGCTCGACGTAGCGGGCCAGGAGCCAGCAGAGATCGGACAGTCGGTTCAGATAGCGGAGGATTTGGTCGTTCAAGTTGCGCTCGTGCTCGGAGAGGAGCGCGACCCGGCGTTCGGCGCGACGGCAGGTGGTGCGGGCAATATCGAGCGCGGCGGAAATGAGAGTTTTTCCAGGGATGGCCCAACCTTTGTAGTGCAGGAGTTTGTCCTTTTCCAAGTCGTCGATCACACTCGTTAGGCAATCCACCATCGCGGTGGTGGTCAATTGGTAGCCGTCTTTTTTGTAGCGCTCCATGTCTTCCGGGGCGGTCGCGAGCTCGCCCATGACATGGATCAATTCTTTTTGAATCTCGAGCAGCGTCTCGGCGACGAAACCTTCGCCGGAGGTGACGCGGGCGAAGCCGAGGGCCGCGTTCAATTCATCGACGCAGCCGTAACTATCGACCCGCGGATCGCTCTTCGAAACCCGGCGTCCATACATCAGGGAAGTCTGGCCGGAGTCTCCGGTTTTGGTGGCGATGGACATCAGGAGATTTCCGCGAAACGAAAATGACGAACCAGCTCGCGCCGGTTCGTCATTTCGTAATTCACTGGACTCTGCGTTAGCCGAGCGCGGGCTGGATTTCCGGCTCGTCCATCAGGGAAGAACCGACCTGTTCGCCGAGCTCGACGAGCTTGATCTCGCGCACTGCCGGGAAGCCGGTGCCAGCCGGGATCAAGTG
>JBPCJC010000073.1:0-17169 GCA_051005695.1 Chthoniobacterales bacterium
AAAAAGATCGCCGACGGCGAATTCATCCAGGAGGTCGAGGACGGACGCCTTTCCATCACCCTCAGATACCGGTTCAAACACGGCGGTTTTCGCACGGAAGAGAAAGCCGTCTTCCGGCAAAAGCCCGAGCTCATCCAGGAAGAATGGTCATGGCGCGAGCTGAAAGACGGCGACGTCGTGCGTCAGTATGCGGTTGATTTTAAAACCCAAACTGCCACCGCGAAAAAAGTCGAGAACGGCGAGAAAAAAGAGTGGTCGGAAAAAATTGAGGTGAAGCCGGGCCAGACGTTTACCGGTTACGGCTTCATGCTCGCGGTGCAAAATCTCCGAGCCCGCCTCGTCCACGGCGAAACGATCGAACTGCAGGCGATTGGTTTCACCCCGTCGCCGAAGGTGGTGACGGTGAAGATCACACACGTCGGTCCCGAAGAAATGGAGATGGCAGATCGGAGCCCGCAAGGCGACCACTTCCTCCTTCAGCCCCAAATCCCGGCGATCGCCAAACTTTTTGTCAAAGTGCCCGACACGCACATCTGGCTGACCCAGCCACCGGCCGAATTTCTGCGCTTCGAAGGGCCGCTACTAGAGCCCAGCGAACCCATCATTCGCGTGGATCTCCTTTCGGGGGGTGAGAGCGGTCCCGCCAAGGCGGTCAAGAAGAGCGAGGATCGTTAGGCTAGTAGCGTTTTCGGTTTGCTTGGGCTATTATCACGATTCGCTCATGCCGCGATCAGCGCCGTCGAATTGATGTGATTGTGCGGTCTTGGAAAAAGCCGCAATATTAACAAGCCATGGCTGCTTGGCTTATCCCGCAGCGGCGCCTAACCGTCAAGCTTTCCCCGCGGGGCACGCCGTGATTGCCGGTGCATGCGCCACCGCGATCAAAGCCTCCTTTGACGAAAACCATCAACTGCCTAATCCCGTACAACCGACTATCGACGGATTAAGTTGAAACCCTACCGACGTGGAGCAAAATCGACCCTTGGAAGAGAGATCGACAAGATCAAGAGGAGCTTCTTCGCCTCGGTCTCATGAATTCGGCGGATGGCGGTGAAGATTTCCTCTACATCCGATTCCGCGATCGGCTTGGTCATGAAGCGGAGCGCGCCTTGCTTTAAGGCATTCTCGGGTTCGTCGTTGGCCGAGATGATGAACACGGGAATATGACGCGTGCTCAAATCGTTCTTCACGCGATCGAGCACTTTCCAGCCGGTGATGTCGGGCAGGCTCAAATCTAACAACATCGCTGTCGGGTTGAACTCGCGCACCAACTCGAGACCTCGCTGGCCACGCGCACTCGCGATCGCCTTGAAGCCTTGCGCGCGCGCCATGTCGACCAGCCATTGCGCAAAGTCGCGATCGTCTTCCACCACGAGGATCGATTTCTCACCGGGCAGGATGGTGCTGCGATCGTCGCTGACCGCAAACTCCTCTGGTACGGCCGGAGCCAGCGTGTCGCCCTCGCTGGATCCCTCATTGCCGTTCGCAGAAATCGTCCGCGGCAGGACGTGCAATTTTGTCGGCGTCGCACTGTAACTTTGCGGCAGGAATAAGGTGAATGTGCTGCCACGTCCTTCGCGGCTCTCGATTCGAATTTCGCCACCAAGCACTCGCGCCAGTTCGCGACTGATCGCCAGTCCAAGGCCAGTGCCGCCGTACTTGCGGCTGGTACTTCCGTCGGCCTGCAGGAAGGGCTCGAAAACCGTCTCCTGCTTGTCGCCGGCAATTCCGATGCCGCTATCGCTGACGGAGAACGCGAGCGCCGCCGTCGCGCGACTGAGCGTTCCGTTTTCTTCAGTCCATCCTTCGGTCGCGGGTCCGACGCGAAGATTGACATAGCCGCGATCGGTAAACTTAAACGCATTCGAGAGCAGGTTCTTCAGCACCTGCTCCAGGCGTTGTGCGTCGGTCGAAATCGCCGCGGGCAATGCGGAATCGATCGTGATGGTGAAGCTCAAACCCTTGTCCTCCGCGACATGCCGGAACGTGCGCTCCATGCTTTGGCGCAGTTCCTCGAAACGCACTTCCCCGACATCGAGTGTGACCGTGCCCGATTCGATCTTCGAGAGATCGAGGATGTCGTTGATCAACTTGAGCAGGTCCTTGCCGGACCCGCGAATCGTCCGCGCGAACTCGACCTGCTTCGGCGTGAGGTTGCCTTCCGGGTTCGATGAGAGCTGATCGGCCAGTATGAGCAGGCTGTTCAACGGTGTGCGCAACTCGTGCGACATGTTCGCGAGAAATTCGCTCTTGTAACGGGAGGTGAGCGAGAGCTGCTGCGCCTTGCCTTCGAGCGCCTGACGTGCCTGCTCGACTTCGCGGTTTTTCTTCTCGACCTCTTCGTTTTGTTCGAAAAGCTGCCGCGCTTTCTCCTCCAGCTCCTGGTTAGTCGTTTGCAATTCTTCTTGCCGGCTTTGCAATTCGCCCGCGAGCGATTGTGATTGCTTGAGCAGATCTTCCGTTAGGGTGTTGGCCTCGATCGTGTTCAGGACGATGCCAATGCTCTCTACCAGTTGATCGAGAAATGCCTGGTGCGTCGGATTGAATTTTTCGGTCGAGGAAAGTTCCATCACCGCCTTGACCTGGCCTTCGAAGAGAATCGGTAGCACGACGATGTTTTTCGGCGGCGCTTCACCGAGGCCGGAACTGATGTGCACGTAATTTTCCGGGACGCTGGTGAGGAGAATGCGCTCCTTCTCCAGCGCCGCCTGGCCCACCAATCCTTCACCAAGTTGAAAGCGATTGTTGACGCCTTTGCGTTCGCGATAGGCATAGCTCGCGAGCAACTTCAGCTCGGGGTTTTCGGGCGAACCGTTCATGATGTAAAAGACGCCTTGCTGCGCCGAGACGACCGGCGCCAGCTCCGATAAGATCATGCGGCCGACGGTGAGAAGATCCTTCTGGCCTTGAAGCATGCGGGTGAATTTCGCGAGGTTGGTCTTCAGCCAATCCTGCTCATTGTTCCGCGAAGTGGTGTCGCGCAAATTGCCGATCATCTCGTTGATGTTGTCCTTCACAAATGCGACTTCGCCCCGCGCATCGACTTGAATCGAGCGCGTCAGATCGCCTTTCGTTACTGCGGTCGCGACATCGGCGATCGCGCGAAGCTGAGTCGTTAGGTTAGCGGCGAGTTGGTTAACATTGTCGGTCAGATCACGCCATGTCCCGGCAGCACCGGGCACGTTCGCCTGGCCGCCGAGTTTTCCTTCGACACCGACCTCGCGCGCAACCGTCGTGGTCTGATCGGCAAAGATGGCGAGCGTGTCGGTCATGCTATTGATCGTGTCGGCAAGCGCGGCGATTTCGCCTTTCGCCTCAACCAGCAGCTTTTGTTTTAAGTCGCCGTTCGCGACCGCGGTTACGACCTTGGCGATGCCGCGCACCTGATCGGTCAGGTTGCCCGCCATGAAATTCACGCTCTCAGTCAGATCCTTCCAGGTTCCGCCGACGCCTTTCACCATCGCCTGTCCCCCGAGACGTCCTTCCGTGCCGACTTCGCGCGCGACCCGCGTCACTTCCGAGGCGAATGAGTTCAACTGATCGACCATCGTGTTGACGGTATTCTTCAGCTCGAGGATCTCGCCTTTCACATCGACGGTGATCTTCTTCGATAAGTCGCCGCTCGCGACTGCGGTCGTGACGGCGGCGATGTTTCGCACCTGCGTGGTCAGGTTCGACGCCATGAAATTCACCGAATCAGTAAGGTCTTTCCAAGTTCCAGAAACGCCTTCGACACGCGCCTGTCCGCCGAGCGCTCCTTCCGAACCGACCTCGCGCGCCACGCGCGTCACTTCCGAAGCAAACGACCGGAGCTGATCGACCATCGTGTTCATGGTGGCTTTCAGTTCTAAAATCTCTCCACGCACGTCGACCGTGATTTTCTTGGACAAGTCGCCGTTCGCGACCGCGGTCGTGACCTCGGCGATGTTTCGCACTTGGCCGGTAAGATTTCCGGCCATCGAGTTCACCGAGTCGGTCAAATCTTTCCAAGTGCCGGCAACACCGCGCACGTCCGCCTGCCCGCCAAGCTTTCCTTCTGAACCAACTTCGCGCGCCACGCGCGTAACTTCCGCCGCGAACGAGCTGAGCTGATCGACCATCGTGTTGATGGTGTTCTTCAATTCCTGAATTTCGCCCTTCACATCGACGGTGATCTTTTTCGACAGGTCGCCATTCGCGACTGCGGTCGTGACCTCCGCGATGTTTCGCACCTGACCGGTAAGGTTGCCGGCCATCGAATTCACCGAGTCCGTGAGATCTTTCCACGTGCCGGCCACGTCGCGCACATCTGCCTGGCCGCCGAGTTTTCCTTCCGAGCCGACTTCGCGCGCCACGCGCGTCACTTCCGCCGCGAAGGATCGAAGCTGGTCCACCATGGTGTTGATGGTGTCCTTGAGCTGCAAAATTTCACCGCGCACATCGACCGTGATCTTTTTCGATAAGTCACCATTCGCGACTGCGGTCGTGACGTCGGCGATGTTACGCACCTGACCGGTCAGATTTCCGGCCATCGAGTTCACCGAGTCGGTCAAATCTTTCCACGTGCCAGCGACACCGCGCACATCCGCCTGCCCGCCGAGCTTTCCTTCCGTTCCCACTTCGCGCGCCACGCGCGTCACTTCCGCCGCGAACGAGCTGAGCTGATCGACCATCGTGTTGATCGTCTCTTTGAGCTCCCGAATTTCGCCCTTCACATCGACCGTGATCTTCTTCGAGAGATCGCCGTTCGCGACCGCCGTCGTGACTTCCGCAATATTGCGCACCTGTCCGGTAAGGTTGCCGGCCATGAAATTCACCGAGTCGGTCAGATCCTTCCACGTACCGGCCACGCCGCGCACGTCCGCTTGTCCGCCAAGCTTTCCTTCCGTGCCCACTTCGCGGGCCACGCGCGTCACTTCCGCCGCGAACGAGCTGAGCTGATCGACCATCGTGTTGATCGTGTCCTTCAACTCCAGAATCTCCCCCTTCACATCAACCGTGATTTTCTTCGAAAGATCGCCGCGCGCGACCGCGGTCGTGACTTCCGCAATGTTGCGCACCTGGCCGGTGAGGTTACCGGCCATCGAGTTGACCGAATCAGTCAGATCCTTCCAAGTGCCGGCGACGCCGCGCACGTCCGCCTGGCCACCGAGCTCGCCTTCGGAGCCGACCTCGCGCGCGACCGCGCGTCACCTCCGAGGCGAATGAGCTGAGTTGATCCACCATCGTGTTGACGGTGTTCTTCAGCTCCGCGATTTCGCCCTCCACATCGACGGTGATCTTCTTCGAGAGATCGCCATTCGCGACCGCCGTGGTCACGAGGGCAATGTTTCGCACCTGGGCGGTGAGGTTGCCGGCCATGAAGTTCACCGAGTCGGTTAGATCTTTCCAGGTGCCGGACACCCCGCGCACTTCTGCCTGACCGCCGAGAATTCCTTCAGACCCGACCTCACGAGCAACCCGCGTGACTTCCGACGCGAAGGAGCTAAGTCGATCAACCAACGTGTTGATCGTGTTCTTCATCTCCAGAATCTCGCCTCGCACATCCACCGTGATCTTGCGCGACAAGTCGCCATTCGCGATCGCGGTTGTGACTTCCGCAATGTTGCGGACCTGGCCGGTTAAATTCCCGGCCATCATGTTCACGTTGTCCATGAGATCCTTCCACGTGCCGGCGACGCCTTGGACGTCCGCCTGGCCGCCTAGTTTTCCTTCCGAACCGACTTCGCGCGCCACGCGGGTCACTTCCGAGGCGAAAGAACGGAGCTGATCGACCATCGTGTTGATGGTGTCCTTCAGCTCTAAAATTTCGCCGCGCACGTCGACGGTGATCTTCTTCGACAAGTCGCCTGTGGCGACCGCGGTTATGACCTCGGCGATGTTGCGGACCTGACCGGTGAGGTTGCCGGCCATCGAGTTCACCGAATCGGTGAGATCTTTCCATGTGCCGGCCACACCTTTCACATCCGCCTGGCCGCCGAGCTTTCCTTCCGTGCCCACTTCGCGGGCGACACGCGTTACTTCCGAAGCGAAGGAGCTGAGCTGATCGACCATCGCGTTGATCGTGTCCTTCAACTCCAGAATCTCCCCCTTCACATCGACGGTGATTTTCTTCGAAAGATCGCCGCGCGCGACCGCGGTCGTGACTTCCGCGATGTTGCGCACTTGGCCGGTGAGATTACGCGCCATGAAATTCACCGAGTCCGTCAGATCTTTCCAAGTGCCGGAAACACCTTCCACCCGCGCCTGTCCGCCGAGCGCGCCATCGGAACCAACTTCCCGCGCCACGCGCGTTACTTCCGAAGCGAACGACCGGAGCTGATCCACCATGACGTTAACGGTGTCCTTCAGCTCAAGGAATTCGCCCTTCACATCGACGGTAATTTTCTTCGTCAGATCGCCGTTCGCGACGGCGGTCGTGACGGTGGCGATGTTACGCACCTGCGCGGTCAGATTGCCCGCCATCAGGTTCACGTTCTCCGTGAGATCCTTCCACGTGCCGGCCACGCCTTTTACCTTCGCTTGGCCCCCGAGCTTTCCTTCCGTGCCGACCTCGCGCGCCACGCGCGTGACTTCCGAGGCGAACGCGCCGAGCTGATCGACCATCGTGTTCACCGTCTTGGCGGTGCGGAGGAACTCACCCTGCAACGGCCGCCCATCGATCTCCGTTTCCATTGCCTTCGAGAGATCGCCTTTGGCCACGGCGCCGATGACGCGCGCCATTTCGCTCGTTGGATTCACCAGGTCACCGATCAGCGCGTTGACCGAACCGATTGATTCCCCCCAGCAATCCGAAACATCCCCGATCGACGCGCGCTGGTTGATGCGCCCTTCCTTGCCGACTACGCGACTGATCCGGTCGAGCTCCCCCACGAGCCGCTGGTTCATGGCGATTACGTCATTGAAGGCGTCGGCTACTTTCCCACCCATCCCGTCCAGTCGTCCGGTAAGCGCACGGAGAAATCGCCCCGCTTGAAAGCAGTCAACGCAGCCAGAAGCTGCTTCGTATCAAGCCCGTCGCCGTTGAGTTGCGAGCCATCTTCGGGAGCTTCAAGGACTGCAGAGGTGCGCTTTTTCATAAAGAGAAACGAAGGCCGTCGCGGATCGTGAGTGAAGTTTGAGAGCAGCGGCTCAGCGGTGGTACATTTCGTCGCCGGAGGCATCGAGGGATGTGTCATCCCCATTGCAGCAGGAAATTTCTCTCCTCCTGCTCGGACGCAAACCTTCGGAATTTATTCTACCGCGCCGTCTCCACAGCGTTTCGTGTGCCTCTGCATCGAATGCCTCGCGGTTGGTTCAATTTGCACTTGAACCGCGCACGCGGTGGCGAGGGTTCGCCCCGACTACAAGGGACCCGGTGTTTCGGACCTAATGACTCCGCCGAACGTTCGATGGTCGGACGCTGCGATGGCGCGGCCAAGGCGCTTTCTGCGGTCTTAACCGGCGCGCACCTTGAGTTGAAGCGAGTTCTTTGATTCCGCGCGGGAGTTCGTGAACCGGAAGAAGAGCCTGTCGCATAGGCTGCAATTTCTTGCGCGCCGTATTTTGGAAGCCCCGCGGGGTCGTCCCAAAGCGGCGGCGAAAAGCGCGCCGGAACGCGAGCGCACTCTTGTAACCAACCGACTCCGCGACGCTGCCGATGCTCAGGGGTTGCGCAGCTAACCGGCGCCCAGCTTCGGTCATCCGCAAATGTTCGACGAGATCAGCCGGCGTGCTTTGGAAGGTGCGCTTGAAGACTCGGCTGAAATGACGCGGGCAGAGACACGCGCGCTCCGCCAATATTTTCAGCGAAAGTCTTGTCCGCAGTCGGCTGGCAATCCAGGCCGGCAATTCCGCCAAACGCTCTTCAGCGCCGGGTTGATCGAGCGCGGGATCGACGTAGCGCTCGCCTTTGCCAGAAGGGCGCAGATTAACCACCAGCTCGCGGGCGAGATCAAGCGCGGTCTTCGGCCCATGATCCTCCTGGATCAAGGTCAGACTCATCTCGATCCCGGCCGTCCCCCCTCCACAGGTGTAGAAGCGATCGTCCTTAATGAAGGAACCGCATTCGTCGACTTTTAAGTTGCGAAAAGTATTGGCGACATCGTGCGCGTAACGCCAGTGCGTGGTCACGCAGCGGCCATCGAGCAGACCGCTTTGCGCCAGCGGATAAATCCCGGTCGAAACCGAAGCGATCCGACGCACCCGAACGTGCTGCCTAACGAGCCATTGCGCGATCAATTCGCCCGCGGCGGAGTTATGCCGGAACGTGCCGCCGGGAATGATCAACGTGTCGAGATCGATTTCATCCTTGAGCGATAACTGCGCTTCCATAGTCACGCCAGAGCTAGTGATAAAGCTGCGCCCGCTCACTCCGATGATCAGGGGTTGGTAGGTTCGCGCGCCGTTATTCCGCGCGCTGACGAAAGTGTCGAGCGGTCCCGTCAGGTCCAAAAGAACCACGCCATCGAAGCCGACAAATCCGACGACCCTCGGCTTCATCGCCCGGGCCAACGGTTTCGTCTCGAAGACAGAAATCTCCCTCACACTGGCCAATGCAACGACCAGCCGCGAATTGGACAATCGCGCTCGAATTTTTCTTGCCCGCAATTCGCCGCCATCCGTTCGCGTCAGCGGCGACGCTGGAGTTCGCCCTCGCCGCGCGCTACAATGCAGGAGTCGCTATGACTACCACTCAATTCGGCAACGGTCGCGCCGCTGCGAAGGCAGCGCCGGCAGCCGAGTTGAAGATGGCGATCCCTCAGGCGGCTGAGAGCGGGAGCTACGGCGTCGAGGAGATGATGCCGGCGGTGTATGAGGAATTGCGCCGGCTCGCCGGGGCTTATCTGCGCGGCGAGCGCATCGAGCATACCCTGCAAAAGACTGCCCTGGTGCACGAAGCATACCTGCGCCTGCGCCATCAGCCCGAGCTCGAATGGCAAAACCCGGCGCACTTCGTCGGAATCTTCGCGCGCATTATGCGCCAGACCCTGACTAACTACGCGGTCGCTCGTAACCGCTTGAAACGCGGCGGGACCGAGCGCATGCAGATGGCCCTGGAGTATTATGAGAGCCGCGCGATTAACGTAAAGGCGCTTGATGATGCCTTGCGCGAGCTGGAAGTGCTCGATCAGCGCCAAGCGCAGATTGTCGAGCTGCGCTTCTTTGGCGGGCTAACCATCGAAGAGGTTGCCGAGGTCCTCGGGGTGTCTCCGGGAACGGTGAAACGCGATTGGTCCTTTGCCAAGGCCTGGCTTTCGCGAGAGCTATCGGGCAGCTAACAAACTTGCCCGGGCATGAGCGACCAGACGACAACTTCCGCAACACCCAGGATCGATCCGAAACGCTGGGCGCTTTTAAAAACACTTGTGAGCGACGCACTCGAACTTTCTTCCCCGGAAGCACAAGCCGCATGGCTCGAGGATCGATGTGCGGACGACCTCGCACTAAAAAAGGAAGCTAGCACCCTGCTCGCGCAAGCAGGTTGCCGACGTCATGACCTTACTAACTCGCTGGAGGAATGTGCGCAGCAGGCTAACGCCATCTACTGGCAGGAAGAACCTCTAGCTAGCGGACAGCGAATCGGAGCCTATGTAGTCACTCGGGAACTTGGCCGGGGCGGGATGGGCACGGTTTACCTTGCCGCGCGCGCCGATGGACAGTTCGAGAAGGATGTAGCAATCAAGGTCCTTAAGCGCGGGACGGATACGGATGAAGTCCTGCTACGTTTTGCGGCCGAGCGGCACATCCTCGCCCGTCTCGATCATCCGAATATCGCGCGGCTGTTGGACGCCGGGACTACATCTGATGGACTGCCTTACTTTGTCATGGAGTATGTCGCGGGATTGCCGGTGACGGAATTCGTCCGGAAGCATCATCTCGTCATTACCGACAGGCTTGCCGTTTTCCTGAAGATTTGCGCGGCGGTTGAGGTAGCGCACCGGAGTCATGTCATTCACCGCGACTTGAAGCCGAGTAACATTCTAGTCAAGGCCGATCACGAACCGAAGCTGCTCGATTTTGGAATTGCCAAGCTCCTGCTCTCGGATGAGCCGCCGGAACTCACCGCAACTCTGCAGCAACGGTTCACCGCCATCTCTGCTTCGCCGGAACAAGCACGAGGCGAGCCGATAACTCCTGCCAGTGATGTTTATGCGCTTGGCGCTTTGCTCTACGAGCTTCTCACCGACCGGAAGCCTTATACTTATGGTAGCTCTCGACCGACGCGGGAAGAAGTGCAGGACAAGGTGTGCAACCAGGAGCCTTTAGCTCCCAGCGCCGCGGCTGACGATCCTGTCGTGCGCCGGGAGCTGGCTAGCAGTTTGGACGATATTGTTCTCTTCGCCATGCGGAAAAATCCGGAGAGACGTTATGCGTCGGTGAATGATTTTGCAGCGGATATCCGGCGATACCTCGAAGGCGCTGCAGTCCAGGCGCGTCCCAGGCCGTTACATAACGGCCTGACCCGAATCCTTTCGCGGTATTACCTCCTTCTTATCTTCGTTCTTGTTGTCCTAACCATCCTCGGTTTGCGTCCGGTCTTCCAGAAGTTTCGACCTTTTGCCCTGGAAGCGCCTTCGAAGACGGTGCGGTTCAGATTATTGATAAGAGCATCGCGGTTCTGCCGTTTCAGAACCTGACCACGGAAGCGGGTGATAGCTTCTTTGCGGAAGGGGTCCACGACGCTATTCTGTCCGACCTCGCGAAGGTTGGCGCGCTTAAAGTTATCAGCCGGCGAAGCGTTACTCAGTATACGCTCGACCAACAGAAGGACCTGCCAGAGATTAGCCGGCAGTTAGCGGTCGCGCACGTGCTTGAGGGAAATGTGCAACGGATGGGTAACCGCGTCCGGGTGACGGCGAGACTGATCGATACCCGCTCCGGCGCACAGGAATGGGCGGAGACTTACCAGCGCGAGGTGGCGGATGTTTTCGATCTTCAAAGCGATCTCGCCCAGGCGATCGTTGCACAGCTGGAAGCGAAAATCCTGCCGTCGGAGAGACGTGAAATCGAGAATCCGATGACGCGTGACCTGACCGCTTACGATGCCTTTCTGCGCGGGCGACAACTGGTGGAAGGTTACCTCGACCAGGCGGACCAAAAAAGTGCGCTGCTTAAAGCAGTAACTTATTTTGAGGAGGCGATCGTGCGCGATCCAGCTTTCGCGCTGGCGTTTTGTTATGCGGCCGAGGCTCATGATATCCTTTTCAGCAATGGGCTGGACGCGAGCCCGGCGCGGCTGCGCCTGGCGGAGAACGCCCTTGCGGCGGCTCTCCGGCTGCAGCCAAATTCTCCCGAGGCACACCTGGCGCTGGCGGATCATTATTTCCGTTGTTATCTCGATTCCAACCGAGCTCAGGTTGAGTTAGAGTTAGCTCGACCGGGTCTGCCTAATAGCCCTTCGTTCTACATGCTTTCAGGCAATGTCAGCAGAAGGCAGGGTCGCTGGGAGGAGGGCGAAAATGAGTTTACGAAAGCCGTGGAGCTTGACCCGCGAAACCCGAACGCCGTCAATTACCTGGCCGACACTCAGGTCCTTCGCCGTCGTTTTCCGGAAGCTATCCAGACCTATGAACGCGCGGCCCAGGTGGGCTTGGATTCTCCGGTGCTGCGAATCAGGATCGCGGTGATCAAGTTTGCCGCGCAAGGAGACGTTACTGCGCTTGAGAATACCTTGGCGGCCGAGCCCGCGGACCTCGACGTTGGTGGAGGAGAAACTCCGCTGAGAGTTTTGGTCGCGCTAATTCGGAATAACCCGGAAGGCGCAAGCAAAGCTTTGGCGGCCTCGCCGCGGATTGATTTCCAGGATGTCGATTTTTCCTTCTACTATCCACGATCGTGGTATGAGGCGCTGATCGCGCGCGCCGTCGGCAACCGCGAGCAGGAACGCACTTCCCTCGTGGCCGCACGTTCGGTGCTCGAAGAACGGTTAAAGAACAAGCCGCATAACCGAACCCGCGCGGTCCTGGCGGAAGTGGACGCCGGGCTGGGTTCGCAGGAGCTAGCGATCCACGAAGGCTTGTCAGCGCTAGAGGCCGCTCCGCCTTCGCAGGATGCTTATGAGGCTCCTCTCGTGAAGCAGGCGCTCGCGCAGGTTTACCTTCTTTGTGGCGACAAAGAGCACGCCCTTCAACTGGTAGAAGAGCTAGTGCGGATCCCGGGTTATCTCAGCTATGGTTACCTGGCGCTCGATCCGGCTTGGGCGCCGTTGCGCGCGGAGCCGCGTTTTCGAGCTCTGGTTACCTCGCTGGCCGAGGGCGCGGGGGTCCGCTAAATTTCTGTTGGGCAACGGAAGTTTCCCACGCTATCAATGTCGCGCATGATCGGCGCAGGAATTCTCAAAGGCATGGCGGTGACCGGCCGGAATTTTATTGGCAGTTATTTCGAGAAGGACCGGCTGACGACGGTGCAATACCCGGAAGAGCGCCTGCCCTTGGCGGAGAACTATCGCAATTTTCCCTTCCTGGTTTTCGACGGTAACGAAGCGGAAGCCGGGTTGCGCTGCGTCGCCTGCCAGATTTGCGAGAAGGAATGTCCGCCGCAGTGCATCTACATCATCAAGAGCAAGGACAAGAAGCCGGACTATCTGGGCAAGCCGCAGTTTTATCCGGCGACCTTCGACATCGATATCTCGGTCTGCATGAGCTGCCAGATCTGCGTGGAGGTTTGTCCCTTCGAGGCGATCAAGATGGACAAAGTTTTCGAGCTTGGACGGCGCGAACGCTTCGACGCTTTACTCATGGACAAGCACGAGCTGGCCAAGTCTAACGAATACTACCACGCGATTCATCCACTAGAAGCCGCGGAAGTCGATGCCAGCCTGGCCGAAGCGGCCGCGAAGAAAAGGCCCGCGCCGGCGACACCTGCGCCTCCAGCCTCCGCGTAGCATCCTCCAACGGCCGGCGTGTTTGCGTTGGATCAGACAATGGCAACCGGTTGAATCCCGGGCGCGTTTCTACCAGTGTGCGACGGTCCCAGAAATCGAGAACCGCGTGAGCAAAGACGACGAGCAGCATAAGGACGACGATTCGGCCGAGGAATCGAAGGACTCAGGCGATTCGGAGAAAGAATCTGGGAAAGAAAAAGGCGACGGCGAAGAGAAAAACAAGGACAAGCCGAAGCCGCCCTCGAAGAAGGTGTTGATCATCGGCGGCCTCGTCCTGCTGGTGCTGGTGATTGCGGGCATTCTCTACTACCTGCACGCGCGCAATTTTGCCTCGACCGATGACGCTTATACCACCGGTCATGTGCATGAAATCAGCGCGCGCGTTGCGGGCACGGTCCAAACTCTGGAGGTGGAGGATAACCAGCGCGTGGACGCGGGCCAGACGCTGGTCGTGCTTGATCAACGCGATTTCCTCCTCGCCTTGCAAAAGGCGCGCGCCCAACTGAGCCAGGCGGAGGCGCAGGTCGCGCAGCAACGCGCCAACGGCGAGCGCGCGGAAGCCGACGCGCGTAAGGCGCAAAATGATTACGACCGCACGACCGGACTTTACCAACAGGACATGAAGGCGGTTTCGAAAGCGGAAGTGGATGCAGTGACCGCGGCGCTAAAAAACGCCCAGGGCGCGCGCGCGTCCGCGAAGCGGAGTTAACCACTGCTGAGGCCGGCGTGACAAATCAGCAAAGCACGGTGCAGGAAGCAGAGCTACAACTCACCTACGCCACGGTGAAGGCGCCGGTCGCAGGCGTGATCGCGAAACGGACGGTTGAAACCGGTAAGCGCATTCAGCCGGGGCAGGCGTTGATGGCGGTGGTGGAATCGGATGTCTGGGTCTTGGCAAATTTCAAAGAAACCCAGCTCGCGCGAGTGCGCGTGGGCCAGCATGCGGAGGTGGAAATTGATGCCGTGCCGGATCATAAATTCAGCGCGCACGTCGATAGTTTGCAGTCCGGGACAGGCTCGAGTTTTGCGCTTCTGCCGCCGGATAACGCGACCGGCAATTTCACCAAGATCGTCCAGCGCGTACCGGTGAAAATTGTCTTCGATCCGCATGCACTCGAGGGGTTCGAGAAGCGGGTGGTGCCGGGTTTATCGGCGCAGCCGAAAATCGATTTGCGATCGAAAAAGGACGACGACGATGCGCGCCAGGCTACTACTCGTTAGTCTAGCCAGCCTCTCGATCGCCGGCAGCGGCTGTTCGCTCGGTCCGTTTTATCATGGGCCGCCGGCCGCCGAAATCGCGGCGCCGGCAAAGTTTAAAGGCGACCTGAATCCGCACTGGAAAGTGGCGCGGCCCGGCGGAAAAGAGAGTCGCGAAAGCTGGTGGACGATCTTCCACGATTCCGCGCTGAACCGTCTCGAAGAGCAGGCGCTCGCGGCCAACCAGGATCTGCGCATCGCGGCCGCGCGGATCAGCGAAAGTCGCGCGCTGGCCCGCGTAGCCGCGTCCGATTTTTTCCCGACGGTGGACCTGGATGCGCGCGCGCAGCGAACGCGCACTTCGAATGCGCTCCCGGTGCAGAAGGGCGAGTTGATCGGGAACAATCCCTTCAGCAGCGGAACGCCGGTGATCACCAACCAACCGCTGACGACCACCCAGAATGATTTTCGGGTGCCGGCGGAGTTGAACTGGGAACTCGACCTCTTCGGCCGCGTGCGCCACGAATACCAGGCGGCGCGCGCGCAAACCGAAGCGGTCGCGGCGGATTACCAGGCGATGCGGCTGAGCGTAACCGCGAGTGTGGCCGCAAGTTATTTCATGATTCGCGCGGCCGATTCCGAGCGCGACGTGATCGCGCGCGCGCTCGGTTCGCGCCGGGAAGGTTTGCGGATTGCGGCCGAGCGTTTGCAAGCTGGCCTAACGAGTGAACTGGATGTCTTCCGAGCGCGCGCGGATCTGGCAACGAACGAAGCCGCGGTCTTCGCGATCGAGCGCAGCCGCGGGGAAATGGAAAACGCGCTCGCGACTTTGATCGGGCAATCAGCGAGCGAAGTGCGGATTGCCGCGCGGCCCTTGAGCGGACGAACGCCGCGGATTCCGCCCGGCTTGCCGAGCGATTTACTGGAGCGCCGACCGGATATCGCCCGCGCGGAACGTCAGTTGGCCGGGGCGAACGCGCGCGTCGGCGTCGCCCGCGCGGCCTTCTTTCCGCAAATTCGTCTGACCGGTGCGGGCGGATTCGAGAGCGCGGATTTTGGTTTGCTCTTCAATGCGGAGAGCCGTTTCTGGCAGATCGGGCCGAGCATTCATCTGCCGATTTTCGAGGGTGGCCGCAATGTGGCGAACTTGCACGCGACCCAGGCGCGCTACGAGCAGGCGCTCGGGCAATTTCGTCAGCAAGTGCTGGTGGCGTTCCAGGAAGTGGAGAACGCGCTCGTCGATGCGCGCACTTTAAACGGCGAAGGGGAGGCGCAGGATCGCGTCGCGGCGGCGGCGCAACGGACCTTCGATCTCAGCCAGCAATCGTACCAGAAGGGCGCGATCAATTTTCTCGAAGTCCTCGATGCGGAGCGCATGCTTTTGCAAACCGAGCGCGCGCAGGCGCAGTTGTTAGGCCAGCGCATGATCGCGACCGTGCAGTTGATCAAGGCGCTCGGCGGCGATTGGGATTAGCGCGATGGCCGAGGAAGAAAACGCGATGAATGCGCGAAAATGGGTCGCCGTCCTCGGGACCATGCTGGGCGCGTTCATGGCTGTGCTCGACATCCAGATCACGAACTCTTCGTTGCGCGATATCTCCGGGGGCATCAGTGCCACACCCGACGAAGGTTCGTGGATTTCGACCGCTTATTTGATCGGCGAGATCGTGACCATCCCGCTGACCGCCTGGCTCTCGCAAGTGTTTACCGTGCGCTGGTACCTGCTGGTGAACGTGGTCCTCTTCCTGATCTTCTCCGCGCTTTGCGGCATCTCCAACAGTCTCGGTGAAATGATTTTGTTTCGCGCGGGCCAGGGTTTCACCGGGGGCGTCCTCATTCCAATGTCGCTCACGGTCATCCTGAGCACGATGCCGAAACGTTTGATCCCGCTGGGCCAGGCGATGTTCGGAATGACCGCCACGCTCGCGCCCGCGATCGGCCCCGCGCTCGGCGGCTGGCTGACGAATCGCTTTAGTTGGCAATGGAACTTTTACGTCAACTTCATCCCCGGGGCGCTGATGCTGGCCGCGATCTGGTACGGGATCGAGAAGAAGCCGTTGAAGCTCGGACGACTGCGCGAAGGGGATTGGTGGGGGATCGCGTTCATGGCCATCGGGCTCGGGTCGTTGATCGCAATGCTCGAGGAAGGTCAGCGCAAGGACTGGTTCGGCAGTTCGTTCATCGTTATCTGCGCGATCTTGGCGGGAGTTTTTGTGCCGCTCTTTGTGCTCGTGGAATTGTACAGCGCGAAGCCGTTTGTGAAGCTGCGCCTCCTCGGCAGCCGCAACGTCGGCGTTTCCTCGATCGTCGCCTTCGGTCTGGGCCTCGGACTTTACGGGACGATCTACATCATCCCGCTCTATCTCGGTGAGGTGCAGGGTTACAACCCGCTCGAGATCGGCAAGACTTTGATGTGGGTCGGGCTGCCGCAGTTTCTGGTTTTCCCGATCCTCCCCTTCCTGATGAAACGGGTCGATCTGCGGCTGCTGGTTTGCTGGGGCTGCATCCTTTTCGCGTTCAGTTGCTACATGAACACTTCGATGAGTTACAACACTGCAGGCGACCAGTTGATGATCGCAAATATCGTGCGCGCTTTCGGACAGCCCTTCACGATCGTGCCGGTGACGGCCTTGGCCACGGCCACGCTCGCGCGGCGCGATGCCGCCGATGGCTCGGCCATTTTTAATATTTTCCGAAATGTCGGCGGGAGTTTTGGCATCGCCATTCTCTCGACCGTGATTACGCGCCGCGAGCAGTTCCATGATTTCCGAATTGGCGAAACCATCACCGCTTACGACCCGGCGACGCAGGCGCGGGTGCAACTCCTGAGCGAGCGCTTTGCCGGCGATGGTTTCGGTCCGGCGATGGCGCTGCGGCAGGCTTACACGGTCATCAAAGGACTCGTTAGGCGGGACGCGTTCATCATGGCGTTTAACGACGCTTTCCTGATCGTGGGCGTGGCCCTCGCGATCGGCGCGGTCGCGATTTGGTTTTGCAAGAAACCGGCCAGCGGCGCCGCGGCGCCGGCGCACTCACGAGTCGTCAAGATGATCGTCTCACCAGTCGTTGTCGGCACTTCCTGCACCGGCTCGGTGTCGTGCAAGCGGCCGTGGTCGACTACCAAAGTG
>JBPCJC010000074.1:0-17714 GCA_051005695.1 Chthoniobacterales bacterium
GATCGCGGCCCGCGGGAATGTTCACCTGCGTCACTTCCCCGCTCAGGAGCCGGCCGTTGATGAGCACGAAATATCGAAAAGTCAGCTCGTCGGTAAAATCTGGCTCGGCGCTGAACTCCGCCTCCACTTCCAGCCAGCGCGCGTCCCGGTCGGTGTCGCTCGTCCGCGCGCCGCTGTAGGAGAATTCAGGCGTCGAGATCAGGTCGCGATTGATTTTCGTGAGCCGAAAATCTTCCGCTCCGCGTCCCTGGCCAAACAAATCTGCGCT
Source organism: Chthoniobacterales bacterium (assembly GCA_051005695.1). Lineage (GTDB taxonomy): Bacteria > Verrucomicrobiota > Verrucomicrobiia > Chthoniobacterales > UBA10450 > JACCTI01. The sequence continues at coordinate 269 of JBPCJC010000074.1, forward strand.
CGCGCAAAGCAGCCAGCACCCCCAAATCAAAAGCGCGTGGCGCATCGTCTTCGTTACTTTTGCCGTTCCCCAAAATGCCCGCGCTCCAGGCAGCCGCGGAAGTATTCGATCGTTTCGCGAATGCCCTGATCGAACTCGACCCGCGGTTCCCACTGCAGGATTTTCTTCGCCCGCCCGATGTCCGGCTGGCGCACTTTCGGATCATCCACCGGCAACGGCCGATATTCGATCTGCGCACTCGTGCCGGTAATTTTGATGATCTCTTCGGCGAATTGTTTGATCGTCATCTCGCGCGGATTTCCGATGCTTACCGGCTCGTGGAAATCAGCCTGCGAGAGCTTGAAAATTCCATCGATCAAATCCGAGACGTAACAAAACGAACGTGTCTGCGAGCCATCGCCGAAGATGGTCAGCGGTTGATTCTCCAGCGCCTGCCCGATGAACGCCGGGACCACTCGCCCATCGCGCAAACGCATCCGCGGACCGTAGGTGTTAAAGATGCGCACGATCTTCGTGTCCATCCCGTGATAGCGGTGATACGCCATCGTCATCGCCTCCGCGAAACGCTTCGCCTCATCGTAAACTCCGCGCGGCCCGATCGGGTTCACGTTCCCCCAGTAATCTTCCTTTTGCGGATGCACCAGCGGATCGCCATAGCACTCCGAGGTCGAGGCGAGGAAAAACGCCGCCCCCTTGGCCTTGGCCAGGCCGAGTGCGTTGTGCGTTCCGAGCGCGCCGACCTTGAGCGTCGGGATCGGCAACTCCAGGTAATCAATCGGCGACGCCGGGGACGCAAAATGAAAAACGTAATCGAGTTTCTCTTCCGGCAAGAAAATGAAATCGGAAACATTATGTTTCACGAACCGGTAATCCTCGTTCCCCGCCAGATGCTCAATGTTCGCCAGGTTGCCGGTCACAAGATTATCGATCGCAATCACCCGGTGCCCTTCGGCGAGGAGACGATCGGTTAAATGCGAGCCGAGAAAACCTGCGCCGCCGGTGACGACAGAAGTTGGTTGAGCAGCAGCGGACATGTGGGCGCGTTTATTTAGCGGCCAACAAAGAGGTTTACGAGAACGATTTGGCGCGGCTTCAAAACGATCATCACTTGACGAGGCGCGCTTCTAGAATTCTCGCTCCGCCCGACACGGCTTTTTCTCTTGGAAGAGCCGCAAATGACCGCGCAGCAAATCGGCAAGACGGCGCGACGGGCCAGCCACCTTTATCGCTCGTTCAACGTACGAGATGGCTTGCGCGAAATCTCCGGTTTCGGCGTACGCGCATGGGACCGTATCGAGCACATGGGGATCGGAGTGCGCTGACTCCAGAGCCTTGGTCGCATCGCGAATCGCGATTTTCCCGTTGCGAAATACGACATCAGGGCAAGTCGCCTCGAACCAGGCCGCGGCATTCAATTGGTTGGAATCAAGTGACGTCCTCTTCCTCGCAGCCGCAAAATCGTTGGCCGCGGCTTTGTATTTGCCCAAATAAGAATTGGTGCGCGCGCGGATGATATAATCGAAACCATCCTTCATCGGCGCGCGCAGCACTGCCTCGTAGTCCAGCCGGGCCTCGCTCCGTTTGCCAAGCTGCTCATACGCCGCTGCGCGGCGCGAATAAATATCTGCTTTGTATGGGTAGCCAAGCCGGAGCGTTTCGGTCAGATCGTCCACCGCCTGGTCAGCTTGTCCTAAGGCCGTATATGAGGAAGCCCGATACGAGAGCGCGGCTTTCATCCCGGGCAAAAGCCGAATGGCTTCGCTGCAATCGGCGACGGCCTGCTTATTGTCGCCCAATCTTTGAACGGCATAACAACGCTCGGTGTAAAACATCGCCGCCACCCTGGCTGGCGGCCGCTTCTCCAGAGCATTGTCCGCCAGTGAAACCAGAGACTTATAATCCCGCCGTTTGCCAGCAGCATGCACTTTGGAAACCAGGGCGCCGAAAGGTGGTTCGACCGGCCCGTAGGGCAACCCTTCGGCCGCGACTGAACCAGCTAACGCGACGAATTGGCCAAGCAGCAGCCATCCCATTAATCGCTTCGAAAGGGCTGACATGTGGCCGGTTTCTTATCGGCTCTTGGAAAGCATGGCGAGAAGTTTTGCCCGAAACGCAAATCACCTGCGCGCCGCGATCCGCCGTCAGAGCTACCAGCGCGCCAAAATGAGCTGCGCCCCGCGCTCAAAGAAGCCGATCCTGAGATCCGGAAAGATCTTGCGCGGCCTGGCTATCGAACCGTCTGGTAAATGGAATTCTTCCACCCGCTCGATCCGATAATCTTTCCCCAGCGCCGCCACCCGGCCGTCATCTGCGAGGAAGAGCATGCCATTTTCCTTCGCGCGGTCGGCGAACCGGCGCGCCGCAATCCAGCCGGCAAAACTGCCGTCGGCGTGGTAAAACCAGGTGCGCGAAATTACCGGGCCGTTATCCGGGTTGCCGGAGGCATCAGTGATTTCCGTCGTCGTCGACGTGGCGATGTAAACGTCCGACGAGTTTGGCCAGAAGCCGAAGGTCTCCCCATCCGGGACGCGCACACTGAATCCCGGCGCTTCATACACCGGAAAACCGACAAAGGTTCCGTGCGCGTCCTCCTGCCGGCTGAGCACGGCCTTCCCATTATCCGCTGGACATGCCAAGTAGGTATAGGTGCCTTTCGGCTCCAGGTCGCGGGGATAACATAGTTTCCACGGCTCGTTAGGTTCATTCAGGAGTCGCGCCTTACCTTCGGAGCTTACCCATGCCTGCCCGCGGCCACCGTTAGCACCTACACTTAGCACAAAGCCTTTCCCTTCCTTGTCGCAACGACACCAGCCGATCAGTAGCGGTAACTCATAACCGGTATCGTCACGCTTCGCTGGGACCAGACTGGCCGAGAGAATATCCTTCCGCCACTTTCCTGCCCGGCTAAAGAACGAAAGCGTCCGATCCATCTCCCAAAGATCGGTCGTAACCCAGCGGCCATCGGGCAGGAAAGCGCCATACCATTGCCGACCAGTGCCGTCGCGCCGCGGCGGTTTCGCCTCGTTCAGCACCCGGCCTTCCTTGTCGAAGAGCCAGCCATGAAACGGCTGCCAGAGTTCGAAACAATCCCGAGTCATCCGGCGGATCACCCATGCATAGATGCCGCCATATTGGTCTGCCGGTGGCGGATCGAAGCTTCTGACTTCGTGTAACGTGATCTTCTCCGAAGTGCCCTCGGGGATTTTGATTTCGCGATTCGCGAATTGGCCGTCCGTCGCGACTTTAGTTACTAGCTCCGGTTTCTCATTCCGGACCGCAGCCTCCGCTAGCTCCCGGCCTACCTCGCGCTTTTCCTTGGCATCAGCCTCATCCCGCCAAAGCGGATACAATCGATCCAGCTCAGCCTTTGCCTGCGCCTGATAAACTTCACCGAAACGCTGCCGCAACTCTTCCTGCTTCGCCGGATCCTTCTCCGCCGCGATCTCGCCGTTCAGGCGGATTAACTCATCCGGGAAAGACTCCGCCGCGGTCGCCCGCACGAGCGCGACAGGAACAATGCAAACCAGGATTAACCAATGCCCCGCCTTCACAGCGCGAAGCTAACATGAATCCTTAGCATTTCCCGCAGCACTACTATTAACCCGCCGCACGCGCCACCCGTTTGCAGGTTGAAAGCGGCGGCCAACAGGCGAAGGTGCCGCGTGAAAAAAACGAAGAAGACCGGGCGCGATGTTGTTTCTCCCTTTCGCGACAAGATTTGGGAATTGTTCAGAGAGCTAGCCAAGGGGATGGACGGAGCCGATGTGGTGGTTGCGCTCAAGCAGGCCGGCGAAGAAATCTGGGCGGTAGGGATCGACGACTCCTACACCGGGATGAACTCGCAGGCGCAGAAGGAAGAACCTCTCGGCAACGCTTTCGACATTACCTGGCTGACGGTAGTTTGCATCAAGCTCAAGGAGATGAAGCAAGGGAAGAAGCCGAAGGTTCGGATTCACCCTGACTGACTTCGGCTGCAAGTGCCTAACGAGTACTGGGACGCGGCCGCGCGCGATCGATTTCAGAAAATCCAGGCCCCGACGCTCCGGGTCTTTTCGTGTTAGGCATCCAAACAGGTGACTGCCGCCGTTTTACTTTCGGGTAGTTGCTCGTCGGATCTTACTGCCCGGCACCAAGACATGAACATTTTTGCCATTTTCGTCGGAGCGCTGCTTTTAATTGAGGGCGTCTGGGGCCTAACGAGTCCGGTGGTTTACGGAATCTTCACCACCAACACCACCCATGCGATCATCCATATCCTCCTCGGGATTATCGGAATCGTGACCGGCTGGATGGGGCGTGCGCGCGGCTTCTGCATTTTTCTCGGAGTGCTCTTGCTCGCGGTCGGCTTGCTTTGGTTTGTGCCCGGCCCACGCGAATTAATCGTGAGCCTGCTGAACGTGAACCGCGCGGTCGCGTTATTAAACATTGTCCTCGGTGCGGTGGCCTTGATCGTCGCGTTCTTGCCGAACCGCGCGCGCGTCGCCTAGTCTCGCTCGATGCGCGAAACCGATATCACCAAGGGCTTGGTCGCGGGCGTCGCCGGCGGATTGCTCGCTTCTTTTTTGATGGAGCAATTCCAGGCGCTCTGGAGCCGGGCGGCGGAAGAATTCAAGTCCGCTGAAGAGGATGAAGAACCGGCGGCGAAAGCAAAAAGAGAACCGGCCACGGTCCAGGCCGCGCAGGCGATTTCCAAAGGACTAACCGGCAAAAAAATTCGCAAAAAACAAAAACCACTGGCTGGTGAAGCTGTCCATTACGCGATGGGTGCGACCTCGGGCGCGATCTACGGCGTGGTCGCGGAATTGCTCCCGCTCGCGACCGCCGGCGAAGGCCTCGCGTTTGGCGCCAGTGTTTGGATGGCCGCGGATAATGCGATCGTGCCCGCGCTCGGTTTCGCGAAAGGACCGACAGAGACGCCAGTCTCGACGCACATCTACGCCCTCGCTTCGCATTTGGTTTACGGGATCGCGACCGAGGCGGTGCGGCGCGCAGTGCGGAGCGCGTTGTAGCCCTGGCCTAACAAGTGGTTCCGCGGCGGCTCGCACCGGTGAGTTTCTACGGGGTGACCTGGCCGCTGCGTCCGTTCACCTGCATGCGGGTGACTTCTTTCGTCCCCGCTTTCATCACCTCCACCTTCCAAACTTCCTGGCCATGGCCGGATTGCAGGACGCATTTGTTAATCGTCGCGCCGGGATATTTTTTCAGGACCAGATGTTGGGCTTCGTTCTTGGTGATCTTGCCGTGCTGAAGCCGGCGATCTTCGCGCGAGCCCGCCGCGCTTAGAGTGGAACATGCGAAGAGAGCGACGACGGCGAGTGTGATCACGAAGGAGCGTTTCATGGCGCGAGTAGAAAGCAGATTCGCGCGAGTTGGAAGCCGAAAGCGGATTGCGTCGCGCGCGGCGTTTCGCTAAAGAGCGCGAGCAATGCAAGACCTGACCCAGGGCTCAGTGGTACGCCATCTACTGAACATGGCCGCGTTCCTCGCGGTGAGCATGCTCGTGCAAACGCTCTACCTGCTGGCCGATCTTTACTGGGTCGGACATCTCGGGAAGGAAGCGATCGCGGCTGTGGGCGTCGCCGGAAATTTAATGATGGTGGTGATGGCGGTCACGCAAACCCTCGGTGTCGGCACGACGACGTTGATCGCACAATCCGCGGGCCGCAAAGATCAGCCGCACGCCGAGCTGGCCTTCAATCAATCGCTGAGCATGTCGATCCTGATCGCGCTCGGGCTGGGCGTGTTCGGTTTCCTCACGCGTGACGCTTATTGCAACGGGCTCAGCGCCGATCCCGAGACCGCTGCGCTCGCGAAAACTTATCTGAATTGGTTCATCCCCGCGCTCGTCTTGCAATTTCCGCTGGGCACGCTGGGCTCGGCTTTGCGCGCGACCGGCATCATCAAACCGGCTGTCGGTTTGCAAGTGCTCAGCGTGGTTCTGAACATGATCTTCGCGCCGCTCTTCATCTTCGGAATTGGGCCGTGGCCGAAGATGGGGGTGAGCGGCGCAGCGCTGGCGACCTTCGTTTCCATCCTCGTCGCCGGCGTTCTGTTGGTGCTCTATTTCGAAAAAAAATATCATTACCTGCGCATCCGTTTTTCGCAGTGGCAACCGCAGATGAAAATGTGGTGGAGCCTTTTGAAAATCGGCCTGCCCGCGGGCGCGGAGTTCGCGCTCCTGACTCTTTTCATGATCGTGGTTTACACGATCATCCGGCCATTTGGGGCCGCGGCGCAGGCCGGCTTCGGCGTCGGGATGCGCGTCATGCAGGCGATGTTTCTGCCCGTGCTCGCGATCGCCTTCGCGGTCTCGCCGGTCGTCGGGCAAAACTTCGGCGGGCGTCACGCGGACCGCGTCCGCCACGCGGTCTACGCGGCCCTCGGCCTCTCGGGCGGGCTGATGCTTTTGCTCACTTTGCTCGCGCGGATTGCGCCGGCCACACTTATGCGCGGGTTCACCAACGATCCGAACGTGATCGCGTTCGGCACCGAATATCTCCTGATCGCATCGCTCAACTTCGTCGCCGCGGGATTGGTCTTCGCCAGCTCCAGTGTTTTCCAGGGAATCGGCAACACCGTGCCGCCGCTTCTCAGTTCGAGCTCGCGTTTGCTCCTCTTCGCCTTGCCGGCGTTCCTGCTCTCGCGCATGCCGGGATTCCAAATCCGATACGTCTGGTATTTATCGGTCGCATCGCAACTGGTGCAGGCCTGCTTCAACCTCTTGCTCCTCCGCCGCGAGCTCCGCCGGAAATTGAATTTCGTCGCCCTGGTCCGCGCCTAACGAGTCATCGGCCGGCGCTAATCGACTCGGTGAAAGCGTTCGGTCACGCGGGAGAGCAGGACGCCGAGCTTCTTGATCGTGGCGCGATTCTCGACCGTGCCGTCATTCTGCAGCGTCATGGTTTGATCAAGCCGCACATGGAGGAGCGCGTTCTTCGGGTCGAGCGCGACCGCGTAGTTAAAATGAAAACGCGCGCCTTTGACCTCGCCGTGCGCTTCGCCCACGACATCATTCGCACGTCCGACGTATCCATGATCGCCGACCGAACGAATCTGCCAATGCCGCTTCTGCGTGTGCCCGTCGTCGTAATGAAATTCTTGGTCGAGCAGGAGCGTCTTCCCGCGCATCCGCCCGTGGCAATCGGTCGTAAAACGCTGCGATTTGCCGATCATGTTCCGAAAAATTCCTGACGAGCGCGTGTGGCCGGCGAAGAATTTTTCGGGACGAAATTGCACTTCGCGCGCGGAGGCCACGGAAGCCCCGGCCAGAAAAATAAAGAGCAGAAGCGCGCCGCGAAAGGTTTGGAACATTGCCCTCCATGCCGCAGAGTTCGCGGCAGTTCAAGGCGGGAAGCGCGGAGTTGTCCCCCGCCAGCGAGCGCGCTACAAGAGCGAAGAGCGATGAATGAGACCCCGCCCAAACCATCGGAAAATCCCTCCGAGCCGCTGACTCTCCCGCCGCCCTCGCCTAACGAACGCTGGCTTTTCCTGCGCGACGTTCTCGTTTTTCAGCTCAAGATGCTGATCGATAACGCGCGCGATTTCGCACTCATTCCAGTCTCGTTAGGCGCGGCCGTTGGCGACCTCATCTTCAAGGGCAAACGCGAGGGCGCGCTCTTTTATTCCGTTCTCCGCTGGGGCGCGCATAGCGAAGAGATGATCGATGTTTACAGCCCGCTCCGGCGGCAGCAAGTGGAGACGATCCAGGTGAATCCGAACTTCACGGTCGACTCCCTGATCGCGCGCGTCGAAGGCGTGCTCATTCGCGAATACGAAAAAGGCGGCAACACTGCCAGCATCAAGCTGGCGATGGATCGCGCGCTCGATCAACTCCATCACGAAACTGACAGCGCACGCCAAATCGCCGAGGACGCGGTGGCGCGCACCTCGAGTAAACTGCGGAGCAAATTCGAACGCGGACCGCGTGACGAAACTCGACCATGAATGCAAACGGTGTCGGGACGCGCGAGTTTTTACTCGGCGATTACGAGCGCGCGGTTGCGCTCTGGAATGCGGTCGAGGGCGTGGAAATTTGCGAGGGTGATTCGCGTGCGGAGATCGCGCAATATTTGCAGCGCAACCCCGGCCTCAGCCGGATCGCGGAAGTGGATGGAGAAATCGCAGGCGCGGCCCTTTGCGGGCACGATGGCCGGCGCGGTTTCATTTACCATCTCGCGGTCGCGAACGCTTTTCGCGGTCGCGGTGTGGGCCGCGTGCTCCTGGAAGATTGTTTACGCGGGCTGCGCGCCGCCGGCATTCCGCGCGCCATCATTCTCGTCGCCGACGATAACTCGTTAGGCCAGGAATTCTGGCGGCGAAATCGCTGGGAGCAAATCGAGGCCTACGCACTCACCCGCGACCTCCTCGACGACTAACGAGTCGTCCTCGCGGTTCAGGGTTTCTCAGCATCGAGGAGGGCTTCCGCGGTGGGGAAACGCGGCTCGATGTCGATCGGGATCTTGCCCATCTTGTCGAGGGCGCGCTGCACTTCCGGGCGAATGATCCCGAGCCGGGCCTGCATTTCTTTCGCGCGATCGTAGCGGCCTTCCGCCTGCATGGTCATAAATTCGTGAGTCAGGGACGTGACACCTTGCTTGATCTTCGCCGGCTCGACCGCAAAGGTTCCGTCCGGCCTAACGACAAAGCCGCCGGCATCGAGCAGGTAGTTCAATTGCATCGCCTGCCCTTTGCCGTGGGCTTCGTTAATTCCAAAGCGAATCGTCCGGAAGGCGGAAGTCATGTAGGTAGTGTAAAGCGGGCGCTCGAGCGATTTTGGCAGCACGCCTTTGTCGATCATGTATTGAATCGCGAAGAGGCTGGCGATGTCCGCCTTCGCTTCTTCGAGCGCGCTCCCGGCTTCTTTCATCTCCTGCCGGACGGTGGTCGCGCGGCCATCGACGGTGATGTTATGCGGGCCGAGGCCGTGCATCAATTCGTGCACCAGGATGTGAGTGAAGAAGGCGTCGAAGGATAAATCCTTCTGGTCTGCCGCGCTGAGAACGACTTTGGAAATCGGCACCAGCGTCTTCGCAAATTTCGCGTCCTGCACATTTTTTAACATCACGCGTTTGGTCCCCTTGGCCGCGACCACGCGTTCGTCGTTAGGCAAATTAAAGGCCGCGGTTTGCACGCCATGATTGCCGTCGCCCGCGCAAAAAATTTCATTCACCACCGTGATCGGGGCGAGCGCGCCGAGTTTCGGGTTGCGATATTTCGGATCGATCGGGAGATGATTCTCGATGTCCTGAAGCTCGCCGGAAAATTTCTGGAGCTTGGCGGTTTCGGCCTCGTCCTGCACCGCGATAAAAGATTCGAGGGCCGCCTTGTAATTGAACCAGCCATCTTCGTAGACCTCGTAGGGTCCGATGGTCGGCTCGATCGCGCCTTTTAGTTCCATCCAGGCGACGTCGCTGGCGTAGTAGTCGTTAGTCAAAAACGCTTCTGCGCGTGCGCTCAGGAAATTCTTCAAGGTGGGCTCGCTCGCGGCGTCGGCGGCTTCCCGCAAGAGCGCGGCCGCGTGCAGGAGATCGCTCTGGTATTCCATGTTGTAAGGCACGATCCGGAAGCCGCGCCCGTCGGCATCATGGCGAATGACGCTGAAGAAACCGCGCGCCAGTTTGCCTTCTTCCTCCGGCAGCGAACCGATCCATTGCTCGACCTCGGGCTTGGTCGCGTCGTCCGGATAAAACCCGGCGTTCGCCGGTTTCGCGGGCGCGCCCCTAACGAATGGTTTGTCTCCATCCAGAGCCGACCACGGACCTTTGTTTAACTGGAAATAATGCAGGCGCGCACGGCCTTCCGCGGTCAGGTCGCCGGCGAGATCGAGGAGCATGGCGTCGTTCCCGGTCCAAACCTGCCGAAGAAAAATCGCATCGATGACCTTCGAAGCTTCTATCAACCGGGCCAGGACTCGGCGGTCGCCCGCGGAAAGTTTCGTCAGGTCAGCCGTGAGCTCGGTCGGAGCAAAGCGAGCCGTCATTTGCTCGAGTTGCGCCGTTTCTTCGGCCGGCTTCTTCTCGTTAGGCGCGGATTTTTCGCGAGGCGCGGCGGCGAGATTACCAGCGAAGGTGAGGAGAGCGAGAAGGGCGAATTTGTTCATAAGCAAGCGGAGGGCTGACCAACAATTGTAGGGCGTTTCCGCGAAAGGCCAACGCGGCCGTAAATTTCGGCGCCCGCAATTTTCACCTTTCAACTGGACGCAACCAGAGGCCCGGGCGAATTCATTCCCATGAAATCACTCCGCGTAACTCTGCTCGTTCTCCCTGCCCTGCTCCTTGCCACTTCGCCGCTTTTTGCGCAGGAGCATAAGCGCGTCAGCCCGCACGAAACCGTCAAGGCCACGATCGGCGGCGACGAGATCAGTGTGGTCTACGGCCGGCCCTACACGAAGGATCCGAAATCCGGCGAGATGCGCAAGATTTGGGGCGGCCTGGTGCCGTACGGGAAGGTTTGGCGGATGGGCGCGGATGAAGCCACGATCCTGACGACCAAGGAAAAAATCATGCTCGGCAGCGCGGAAATTCCGGCCGGCAGTTACTCACTCTACTTGATGCCGGAAGAAAACGGCGGAGCCAAATTGATCGTCAACAAACAGACCGGCCAATGGGGCACGAAGTACGAGCAGTCTGAAGACCTGGTGCGAGTGGACCTGAAAAAAGAGATGGCCCCGAAAGACGTCGATCAGTTCACGATCGCGCTCGAGGACAAAAAAGATGCAGGCGGCGAACTGAAATTGATGTGGGAAAAAACCGCCTACTCGGCGCCGATCACGGTCAAAAAGTAACGCGGAACCGCGTCAGCGCGGAAGTCAAAATGAGGCGCGGCCGGTCAGGCCACGCCTTATTTTTTGCCCTTCACGTAGTCGATGATTTTCTGCTCGTTGCCTTTCGCCGCCCAGACGTAGCGCAGAAAATCCGCCGGATGGAGGTCGTGCGTGCGGAAGAATTTCCGATCGCCCCCGCAGCAATACATCAGGCTATCGGGGAGCTCCCCACGCAGACGCGCGCGCGCTTTTTGAATAATCCGCGGCAGCCAGACGATCCCGGCCAGCTTGTCATCCTTAGCCGGCAGGTCCTCGACCTGGATCGTCTTCGTCGACCATTCGCCGCCCTGTTCCGCCAGAAAATAATCGCGCCGCACCGCGGTGATCAGGAGCGCGGTCTCGGCATCGAGGTCCGACGAATCCTCCGCGTAATCGAAAAGCTCCATCGGCTTGGCCCCGAAGTCGCGCAAGACACCGACTTCGCGGGGAGTGAAGAATGTCTCCACGCGGCGATGGTCATTTCCGAATTTCACCAAGGCCTTGTCGTAGAGTTCGCGAAATCGCTGATGCCATCCGTAGTTCGTGTTCTTCATAAATTAATTCACCCGCCGGACCGCGCGCAGGCCGGCCGCAATATGCAGGATCGCCGACGGCGCGCACAATTTATTACGGCGAGCACGCCGCGGCCGGCCTTGCTCGCAGGCGCGTTCGCCTTCATCATGCGGTGACCAACGCCGGCGAGCGAGCGGCGTTGGCCACGAAATTTCGGCGGTTCCAGAGGCGCTCATAGCTCAGCCGGATAGAGCATCGGATTTCTAATCCGACGGTCGGAGGTTCGAGTCCTCCTGGGCGCGACTCACGGCGCGGGAATACCGCCGTCGTAAATTTCCAGCAGGCCAATCCCGGGAAGCCCGCCGTTTCCGCGGATGATCGCCGTGTAGCTCCCGGGCTCGAGCGTGACCACGAGCGCGGCTTCGAGTTCGAACGACGGGGCGAGTTGGAATTGATAGAGCGCCGTCGGATTGCCGTCGCGCCAGTTGTCGTTAGTCGCGATCAAGCCAGTCGGCCCGTGCAATTCAATCATCGGATCCGCCAGGATATCGCTCAACCCGGACGCGCCTAACGAGGGCCCCATCCCGCGGATAATAATCACTTTGCGGCTGCTGCCGCCGACAATGAAACCGGCGATAACCACCGCGTCGCCATCCTGCACCCGCGCGCGCGTGGAGACATTCAGGAGCACGCCGGGATTTGGCGTGTGCGTCAGCTCGTCAGAGAGCGAGCTCTCGTCGCCGGCGGCGTTATAGGCGTTGACCGCGAAGAAATACGTCGTGCCGTCGACCAAGTTCGGAATGTTACAGCTCGTTTGATTACCGGAGTCGATCAGCTCGGGATATTGACCGCTCCGGACGCCGTAGTGCACGCGATAACCGACCACGTCGGCGCTGGTGGAAGCATTCCACGCGAGTGTGATTGAGCGCACGATCGATTCCGCGCGCAGCGGTGGCAGGCTCAGGAACGAAACCGCGAACGCGAGCGCGCAAATCGTGCGGCCTAACGAATGGGAATTGGGCATGGCAATCTTGTCGGGTAAATGGCGGTGACAGTTCACGGGGGGAGAGAATCTGGTCCGAATCGGCGCATCAAAAGCCAACCGGTGCGCGGTTGCAATGACAATCCGAAGAAGGGCTTGTGTTTTCGGCCCCGCACCCGATTTGCGCCTGCTGAAAGACCGGCGCTACCAGCGATGGAAGGCCGGATGACCTTCCTTCACCGCCACGAAAGTGCCCCGACAGGTCGCGCAAATTTTGCCGCCCGCGGTCAGCGTTCCTTCCACCGTCGCCCGATCTGCACGCGCTTCGATCACCCTCGCCGACAGATGAACCGCGTCGTTCGTCGGCGTGGGGCGAAGTAACTTGATCGCGTAATCCGCGGTCACGGTGCAGGGCACGCGCTCGGCGCCCGCTGCTTTCATCAGATGATACGAAGCGGTCCAGTTGCAGTGGCAATCGAGCAGCGTCCCGATGATCCCGCCATTCAAGACCCCGGGGAACGCTTCGTATTTTTTCACCGGCTGCCAATCGGCTACCACCTCGTCGCCCTCGGCAAAGCTGCGGATGCGCAAACCTTCGGTGTTCGACGGCCCGCAACCCCAGCAGGAATTTGCCGGCGCGTATTCCTCTTGCAGCGAGCGGGTCTCGTTAGGCATTCGTTAGGCACCGTTCGCGGTCGATCCGGGATAAGGACGCTCGGGCGGTCCAACGTAGAGTGAACGCGGACGGATCAGGCGATTGTTATCCTGCTGTTCGATCACGTGCGCGCACCAACCGGCGATGCGCGAGGCCGCAAAGATCGGGGTGTTCAGTTCCGGCGGGAAACCGAACATGGTGAAGACCGGCGCGGCGTAGAGATCGACGTTCGCGCACAGACCTTTCTCGCGCTCCATCGTCGCTTCGAGTTTCTCGCAAATCGGCACCCAATCTTCCTTGCCGATGCGTTTGCCGTAATCGCGGGCAATCTCGCGCATAATCGGCACCCGCGAGTCGCCCGCTTTGTAAACCCGATGGCCGAAGCCCATGATTTTGGCCTTTTTCGCGAGCGCATCCATCATCCACTTTTCGGCGCGCTCGGGCGTTTTGATTTCGTCGAGCATGCGCATCGACTCCTCGTTAGCCCCGCCGTGCAGCGGACCCTTTAGCGTGCCGCAAGCACTCGTCACGGCCGCGTACATGTCGGCCAAAGTCGAAGCGGTCACGCGCGCGGCGAAGGTCGAGGCGTTGTATTCGTGATCGGCGTACAGGATGAAAATGGTGTCGAGCATTCGCACCTGCCAGGTCTCCGGCACTTCGCCGGTGAGCTTGTAAAGGAAGTTGCCCGCGTGCGTCAGTTCGTTCTTATCGGCCAGCGGTTCTTTGCCCTGCGAAATCCGCCAGCCATCGGTAATCAAAGTGCCGACGCGCGCGATCAGGCGGATCGCTTTGCGCACATTCGCCTCGTGCGAGTGGTCGTTCAGTTCCGGATCGAACGCCGCCAGCATCGAGACGCCGGTGCGGAGCGCATCCATCGGGTGCATCGTCTTTGGGAACAAACGCAACAGTTCGAACATCGGCTCCGGCAACTCCCGCGCCGCCGCGATTTCGCGGCCGAAATCCATCAACTCCTGCGCGTTCGGCAGCTCACCCTTCAACAACAGATACGCGACTTCCTCGAAGTTCGCCTTCTTCGCCATCTCGTGAATGTCGTAGCCGCGATACATCAGGCCCGCGTTTGGATCGACCCAGCAAATGGCAGTTTCGCCCGCGACCACGCCGGCGAGTCCGGGGCTGTAGGATGGTTTGGTTTCAGTGCTCATAATTTTCTATTTCGTCGGATCGTAGTCTAACAAGTCGTAGAGTTCCTCGCGCGTTTGCATGCGCTCGAGCCAGCTCGCCTGCGTGCCGCTCTGCTTTAAATCGCGCAGCATTTGCCCGGCGGCAAACATCGTCACCCGAAAAGCCGTCTGCGGATAAATCACCATGCGGTAGCCGAGCTCGGCTAACTGGCCTAACGAGAGCAACGGGCTCTTGCCAAACTCGGTCATGTTCGCCAAGAGCGGCGCCTTCACTTCCTTCGCGAAATCGCGGAACTCCTGCTCGTTCTGCAGCGCCTCTGGAAAAATCGCATCCGCCCCCGCCTCGAGATAACTCTGCGCGCGTTTCACCGCTTGACCGAAACTCTCGACCGCGCGCGCGTCCGTCCGTGCGATCAGCAGAAAATCTTTGTCGCGTTTCGCGGCCGCGGCGGCGGCGATTTTTTCATTCATCTCCTCGAGAGTCACGAGCGATTTCCCGGCGAGATGGCCGCAGCGTTTAGGAAATTCCTGGTCTTCGATATGGCAACCGGCCAGACCCGCGCGCTCGAATTCTTCGATCGTCCGCGCGGCATTCTCCGCTCCGCCGAAACCCGTATCCGCATCGACGATGCATGGAATATTCACCGCGCGCGCAACGTAGCTCGCGAGCAACGCCACTTCCGTCAACGTGAGCAACCCGACATCCGGCACACCCGCGGTCGCATTGCACAGACCCGCGCCGCTGATATAAAGCGCGTCGAATCCCGCGCGTTCCACCATTCGCCCCATCGAGGCGTTGAAGACGCCGGGCATGGCGACACACCCGTTCCCAAGTAATTCGCGCAGGCGGGAAGAGTGGGATTGCATTCGTTAGGCCGGCATTTCCAGGGACTTCATCAACTTGGTCACGTCCGTCGCTTCGTCCAATTTCCAGCCGAGTTCCATCACCTTATCGGCCGCGTCCTTCCCGATCTTCGGCGCGGCTAACGAGAGGAATTTCCCTTCCAACTCCGAGTCCTTCAGCCGGTTCTTCGCGTTGCCTAACGGGTAATCCACCCGCTTGGTCAGGGTCCGCCCATCCGCCAGCGTGACGTGGACAATGTTCGCCACCGCTTCCGCGTAGAGCCCGCTGAGTTCATCGTTCCGTTCCACTTTCACGCTCTGCAAAAACTCTACGATCTTCGGCTCCATGAAGCGCTCGGGCGCGAAGTGGTTGTCGGTCACCTCGCCATCGATCAACGCTACCGCGGTGATATAAGGCAGACTGTGATCCGCGGTCTCGCGCTGTTGCGGTTTCCATTTTTCCGGCTCGCTCCCGATGATATCGACCGACGCATCGTGGCTCTCGATGACCATCGATTTCACTTTCGAAAGATCGTCGATCTGGTTGCGCAAATGCAACGCCGCTTCGATCGCGCTTTGGCTGTGATATTCCGCCGGCCAATATTTGATCGACGTCTTCAAAATCATCGACGCCGGCCCTTCACCCGGGAGCGCTTCCGCCGTCTTCTGGAAAATCGGCGTCAGATTGCCTAACGAGACTCCGAGCTGTTTTTCGAAACCCATCTGGCCCTCGAAAATCGGCGCCGGCCCGGTCATGCCCGCACGCGCCAGGAGCGCCGAGTAAACTCCATGGCGCGCAGCATTCGCGAAAGCCACACCCTTCCAGTGCGAGAGCTCCCCTACCCGCGCCTGCCGGAAAGCCGCGCAATTCACCCCCGCAATATTGATCGCGTGCCTCGTTTTCTCCACGTCAAGCTTCATCAACTTCGCGCACGCCAGCGCGGTCGAGAACGCACCGTAGGTTGGATGATCCCATCCCTTCGCGCGAATGCTCGCCGCATCGCACAGCCGGCACTGCACCTCATACGCGATCGCCGCCGCGAGAATGATTTCCTTCCCGGTCGCGCCGACGCTTTCGCCGATCGCGAGGACCGCCGCAAAGTTATCACTCGGATGCGCCGGTTCCTTCGAAAGATAAGTGTCGTTGTAATCGAAATAGCGAATGCAGCAGCCGTTCGCGAAAGCCGCCCAATCCGGCGGCGCCTTGTGCGAAGTCCCGATCACAGTGGCGCCATTCTTCGCCGAAAAATCCGCGACCACCGTGCGCGCGACGGTGCACGGCTCCTCGTTCCACGCTCCCAGCGCGCAGCCGAACGAATCGATCACCCGCCGCTTCACCTCGTGGACGACGTTCTTGGAAAGGTCTTCGAATTGAAGTGAACAGGCGTAATTGGCGAGCGTGTGGGCGAGCGAGATGGTCATAAAAAGTGAAGCAGCAAGGTGGCGAGGAATTTCCCCTCGGCAAGAGGGTGCGCCGCCTCTCACGAATGAGTTTATGCCGGCGCCGACGGAGTTTGATCCGGTCCGGACAGAACTCATTCCGGTTCGGAGCAAACCCATTCCACCCGGCACCGGGTTAATTCGGCCGCGGAGAGATTAATGCCGGGCCGGCATTAGTTATTTCGACATGGATTTAACTAAGTCCGAGGCCGATTTAACTCTTTCCGCGACGGAATGAGTTCTTGGCGGCCCGGAATAAACCTCCGCCGCGCCGGAGCTAACTACATCGGCGGCGGCATAAACTTATTCCGCGCCCCGCGCGGCCGGGGAATTCCTCCGTGCTCATTCGCGTAATCCGTGGTTACAGTTCATCCGACATGAGCAAAGTTTACTCCGACGCCAAGGCGGCCCTCGACGGCCTGCTGCACGACAACATGACCATCGCCGCGGGCGGGTTTGGATTGTGCGGCATTCCGGAAAATCTGATCGCAGCCTTGCACGATAGCGGCGTCAAAGGCCTGACGATTGTCGGGAACAACGCGGGCGTGGATGGCTTCGGTATGGGCGTGTTGCTCACGACCCGGCAGGTGAAAAAAGTCATGGCTTCCTACGTAGGCGAGAACAAGGAGTTCGAGCGCCAGGTGCTCAGCGGCGAACTTGATCTCGAGCTCATTCCGCAGGGCACGCTGGCGGAACGATTGCGCGCGGGCGGCGCGGGAATTCCGGGTTTCTACACCCGCACCGGCTTCGCCACCAAACTGGCTGAGGGCAAAGAGACAAAAGAATTCGACGGCAAGGAATACGTCCTCGAGCCCGGAATCAAAGCCGAGGTCTCGTTAGTCAAAGCGTGGAAGGGCGACAAATCCGGCAACCTCATTTTTCGAAAAACCTCGCGGAACTTCAACCCGATGATCGCCACCTGCGGCAAGGTCTGCGTCGCTGAAGTCGAGCAACTCGTCGAAGTCGGCGAGCTCGAACCCGACCAGATTCACACCGCGGGCATTTTCGTTGACCGCATCATCCAGGGCGCGAACTACGAAAAGCGGATCGAATTCCGCACCGTGCAAGGC
>JBPCJC010000075.1:0-38020 GCA_051005695.1 Chthoniobacterales bacterium
AAAAATTACCGGTCAGGCGATCGAAACTGTCGCGAAACGGATTGCGCAAACCGTAAGCAAAAATTTCCTGCCGCGAGGTCGCGGAACCGGCAAACGGATTGTTCGGCGGAATCGAAATCGTGCCCGCGACGGAGTTAACGTGCACGCGCAGCATCTTGCCAAGAAGCGTAGTCGTGTTCTGCGCGTTGCCGCCCGGCTCGATGTGGCCGTTGCCGACGTCATCGCCGTTTCCGCCGTCGCCGGTGGCGATGTAGAGATTATTTTCGTCGCCCGCGCGCGGACTGAAACCAATCCAACCGCCGTTGTGATTGGTTTGCGGCTGATCAAAACTGAGGAGAATTTTTTCGGCGCTGGTATCGGCGAGGTCAGGATTCGCGGAGACTTGGAATTGCGAAACATGAGTCACGCCCTGCCCGAAACTGCCGCCGGACACGATGAAATTGAGGTAGAACTTTCCGTTGCTGGCATAGTTCGGATCGAAGGCCATCCCGAGCAAACCTTCTTCGCCCGAAGCCACGATCTGGCCGCTGATGTCGAGGAACGGAGTCGAGTCCACGACCCCGGTTTCAAGATTCAAAATGTGCACCTGCCCGGTTTGCCTAACGACAAATAAACGCGCGTAATCTCCCGGCGGCGCGGTCACGAAAAGAGCGGAGCCCAAACCATTCGCGACCCGGACGGCGGCGATGGCCGGGAGAGCTTGCGCGGTGCTGCGGGAAGGATTCGCGATGGCGAAGATGAGGGCGAACGAGAGGGCGGTCGCAGCGAAGCGAAGATTTGCGCGTAAATCAGTCACGTAAAGTCAGTAGATTCGCCGGCGCAAAATGCAACTGCGCGCCGATCTTTCGCGGCGCGCGCGCTTGTCACACGCGCGGAGTCAGACCAAGATCACTGCCCGATCATGCCCCGTTTACCTCGCCAGAAATATCACGACATCGAGCGCATCATTGAATTCGATTTCGTCCGCGCGACCGAGGCGGCGGCGCTCAATTCCCTGCAGTGGTTAGGCCGGGGCGAAAAGGAACTGGCCGATGCCGCGGCCTGCGACGCGATCCGCGGAATGTTCGACTTGATGAACATCTGCGGCGAAGTCGTGATTGGCGAAGGGATCAAGGACGACGCGCCAGGAATTTTTAAAGGCGAACAACTGGGCACGTGGATGCCGGGTTCGCCGCCGTTCGACATCGCACTCGATCCGATCGACGGCACGACCAACATCTCGAAAGGAATGCCGAACTCGATCGCCTGCATCGCCGCGGCTAGCCCGGAAGACGGAGTGAAAGTCGCGCTGCGCGACATCCCTTCCTTCTATATGATGAAGCTGTCGTATGGGCCGGCGGTGACGCGCGCGATGCAGATCGCGGGAATCACGACGCTGAAAATCGAGAGCCCGATCGAGGAGACTTTGATGACGGTGGCGCAGGCTTTGAATAAGCGCGTGCAGGACTTGGTCGTGATGATGCTCGACCGTCCGCGGCATAAAGAAATGGTCGCGGAAATCCGGCGGGTCGGGGCGTCGCTGCGCATGATCAGTGATGGTGACATCGCCGCGGCCATCGGGCCGGCGATCGCGGAAAGCGGGATCGATCTTTATCTGGGAATCGGCGGCGCGCCGGAAGCGGTCCTGGCGGCGGCGGCGCTGAAATGTCTCGGCGGCGACATGCAATGCATGATGTGGCCGCGGGACAAGGACGAGCAGAAGCAGTTGATCGCCGATGGTTATGAAAAAGATCTGGGGCGCGTCTTTTTTGCCGACGATCTCGCACACGGGAAGAACATCATTTTTTGCGCGACCGGGATCAGCGACAGCGCGCTCCTCCGCGGCATTCGCACGCAAGGTCCGCACACGATCACGCATTCCATTTTGATGCGGGCCAAAAGCAAAACCGTGCGCTTCATTCGCGCCTCGCACGATCTGCAGAACAAAACCATCCGCTTACGTTCCGACAGTCGCGAGCACAGCATCTAGTTTCGCGGAAAAGATCTCGGCTCGACATCGCCCGAAACGTCTGCTGGAATCCGCTCACCTACTTCGCTTATGAGACAAATTCCTAAAACCGAACTGTCGCCAGAAAATGGCTGCATCATTGATACCAAATGGAAAGTCGGCCCGCTGAGTTACCACTCCTGCGCGTCGGAGATCGGGAACGAACCGGTGGTGCACGATGCGCCCATGCCAGAGCTGGTGGTCTATGATCACGTCGGTTTTAAAGGCGCCTACGCGCGGACAAATTTGAGTTTTCATTTCCTCGGCGATTTTTGGAACGACCGGATCAGCTCGCTCATCATCGTCAGCGGCGTCTGGCGCTTCTATCGCGATGACTACTACAAGGGAGACTACTGGGATCTCGGCCCGGGCTTCTACGAGTGCTTCTTCAAAGACGGCGGACCCGACGACGTGGTCAGCTCCTTTCAGGCGATCAAGCTGACCTAACGAGCACGCGCTCTTTTGCGCGCGCGCGAAAATCTACTCCGGCGGATGGCGGAAAGCGCGCCTCCGCCACCAACGGTGAATCTAGGGAGCTATTACTCGTTAGGCCGGGAGCTGCTCGGGGGCACGGCGTTCTTTCTCTTGCTGGCGCTGCCCGCCCGCGCCGCGACCTCGGCCGGTGTTTCGCATTTTGCGAATCTTGAGGGCACGCGCGTGCACTACACCGATTACGGCAAAGGCGACTTCGCGCTCGTCTTTGTTCACGGCTGGAATTGCGACGAGACAGTTTGGAAAAAACAGGCCCCCGCGGTGGCGAAAAAAACTCGCGTGATCACAGTCGACCTACCGGGCCATGGGCAGAGCGACAAACCGCGGATCGCTTACACCATGGATCTGCACGCGCGCGCACTCGACGCCGTCCTGCGGGATGCGGGCGCGAAGACCGCGGTCCTCGTCGGCCACAGCAACGGCACACCAGTCGTTAGGCAATTTTATCGGCTCTTCGGCGGGAAGGTCCGCGCCCTCGTGATCGTGGACGGCGCGCTCCGGCCGTTCGGCGACGCGGCCATGATGGAGAAATTCATCGCGCCCCTGCGCGGGCGGGATTACGACGTGACCGCGACCCGGTTCATCGACGGGATGATCGCGCCGATCAAGCAGCCGGAGGAACGCGCGGAGATCAAGGCGATGATGTTGCGCTCGCCGCAATCCGTGGCTGTGAGCGAGATGGAGAGCCTGATGGACCCGGCGCTTTGGGAGGAAACGAAGATCGACGTCCCGGTGTTGATGATTCTCGCCCGTGGACACCGGATTACGAGCAGTTCGTGCGCTCGATCATCCCGCACCTGGAATACCAAATGTGGACGGACGTTTCGCATTTCATCATGCGCGATAAACCGGCGGAGTTTAACCAGGCGATCCTGCGTTTCCTGAGAAAGACCGAGCCGGCGAAATTATTCCGTAACCCGGAGACGGCCTACGCGGTTAATCTCCCGGGAGGAAGCGCGCGCTAAGACTCCGGCGGCGACGGAGAGGTGCGCGAAGGAAAAGCTCACTCTAATATAGAGACGCATGGTCGAACTAGCCGCAGATCGGTTGACCGGGAAGGTGCTGGAAGGCGGCCGCATTTCTGCGGCGGATGCGCTCGAGCTTTATCGCCGGCCGCTGGAGGAGCTCGGCGTCTTGGCGGATGCGCGCAAGCGTCAGCTCAAGGCCGCGGCTTATGATGATCGCGGTGCGGAGATCGTTACCTACATTGTCGATCGCAACATCAATTACACCAACGTCTGCAATGTTTACTGCAAGTTCTGCGCGTTCTATCGCACCGAGAAAGATGACGATCATTACGTCCTGACCCACGAGCAGCTCGATCAAAAGCTCGATGAACTTTCCGCTGCCGGCGGGGTTCAGATTTTAATGCAAGGCGGGCACCATCCGAAATTGGAGTTCGCCTGGTATCTCGATCTCCTCCGCCACATCCACGAAAAATATCCGCAGATCAACATCCACGGATTCAGTCCGCCGGAGTTCCAACATTTCGCGAGTGTCTTCGGGATGCCGTTACGTGAGATCATCTCCGAATTCAAAGCCGCCGGGCTCGGCTCAATCCCCGGCGGTGGCGGCGAGATTTTGGTCGATCGCGTGCGCCAGCGCATCTCGCCTTTGAAGTGTGATTCTGCCGGCTGGCTGGAAGTGATGCAGATCGCGCACGAGTTCGGGTTGAACTCGAGCGCGACGATGATGTTCGGCCACGTGGAGACGATCGAAGATCGGATCGAACATCTGCAACGGCTGCGTGATCAACAGGACGCGAGCGGCGGCTTCACCGCTTTCATTTGCTGGACTTTTCAACCCGAGAACACGGTCTTGAAAATCAAGCAGCGCGCCGGCGTCGCAGAATATCTGCGGATGCAGGCGCTCGCGCGCATCTTTCTCGATAACATCCCCAACCTCCAAAGTTCCTGGGTTACTCAAGGTCCCGACGTCGGCCAGGTAGCGCTGAAATTCGGCGCGAATGATTTCGGTTCGGTGATGATGGAAGAGAACGTGGTCAGCAGCGCGGGCACGAGTTTTCGTTTGAATGCGGGGCAAATCGAGACGCTCATTCGCGAGGCCGGCTACGAGCCGCGCCGGAGGAATAATTGGTACCAGCTCTTGAATTAGCCCGGAGGAATGCGTTCTTCTCCGCCCGTGGCCGCATCCAAATCCTACCTTGACGATGCCCATCTCCTTCCCAACTAATACGGCCTGCACCGCCCCGGATTCTGCCGGGCGCGTCGGCTTACCCTCTATGAAAAATTTCGTCGGTCGGTCTTGCGGCTTCGCGCCCTCGCTTCTCTTTGCGTTGCTTTTCGCGCTCTTGGCCGCGTCCTCCGCTTTCGCTCAAGGGGTCAAAATCAAATCGATGGACGTGCAGTACACTGGTCCGGAGACGATCAGCAAGGAGCGGATCCTCGCGCAACTGCGCACCAAGGTCGGCGAAGTTTATTCCGACGCGATCGTCGAGCAGGACATCCGCACGCTCTACGACACCAAACAAATCCAGAACGTCCGCATCTTCGCGCAACCCCAAGGCGACGGGGTGAAAGTGATCGTCGCCGTGCAGACGCGCGGGATTGTCACCGAGATTGAAATCGACGGCGCCAGTCGGATTCCGGCGAAAACCTTGCGCAAGAAAATTGACCTGAAAGTAAACGCACCGCTCAACGAAGACGCCCTCGGCAAAGGTCGCCAGGACATCGTTGACGCTTACCACGCGAAAGGTTTCAGCGACATCGACGTTCAGTACAAGGTCTACACCACCGAACCCCGCGGCACTTCGCGCGTCGTCTACACGATCAACGAAGGCGAGAAGGGCGTGATCAGCCGGATCCAATTCCAAGGCAACAGGGTTTTTACCGACCGCGTCCTGCGCAAGCAGATGAAGACGAAGGCGAAAACGCTCATTTCATTTCTCGATAAATCGGGGCGGCTCGACGAACCGAAATTCCTCCAGGACCTCGACTCGATTCGCGAGTGGTACCAGAACCATGGCTACGTCGATGTCGAAGTCGGCGATGTCCGCCGCGAGCGTTCCGGCGGCCGCATGGTCCTGGTGATCCCGATCACCGAGGGCGGAAAATATCAGGTCGGCCACATCAAAATCGTCGGCACCAAAGTGACCACGCCGGACAAAATCCGGTTGTTGATGAAGTTGAAAGAAGGCGATCCGTATTCGCCGAAAATGATTCGTGACGACGCCAAAAAAATCGCCGACGCCTACGGCAGCGGCGGCTATGTCGACCTCGTGGTGCAACCCCGCGGCACGCCTGCCGGTCCCGGAAAAATCGACATCACCTTCACGATCGAGGAAGGCAACCGCGCGTTCGTGCAGCGGATCAACATCGTCGGCAACACCCGCACGAAAGACAAAGTCATCCGCCGCGAAGTGTTGATCTCGCCCGGCGACATCTACAGCACCACGCGCGTCGACACGACCAAGAAGCGGCTCGATAACCTCGGCTACTTCGCGCACGTCGAAGCGTATCCGGAAGAAACCGGAGTCGAAGGTCGCCGCGATTTGACCGTGCAGGTGGAAGAAAAACGTACCGGCTCGCTCACCTTCGGGGCCGGCTTCAGCACGATCGACAACATCATCGGTTACGTCGAGTTAACCCAGGGAAATTTTGACCTTTTGAACTGGCCGAACTTCACCGGCGGCGGTCAAAAATTCCGCGCCCGCGTGCAGTACGGCGCGCAGCGAAAGGATTTCATCCTCGCGCTGACTGAGCCGTATTTCCTCGATCGTCGACTCTCGCTCGGCGGTGAGATTTTCTATCGGGAAGCAAACTTTCTCAGCAACGTTTACGATCAGCGCAATTACGGGTTTTCGATTGTCACCCGCAGAGGCTTCGGTCGTTTCACTTCCGGCAGCCTCGAATATCGACTGGAAGACATCGATATCTTTAACGTCTCGTCCGCAGTCTCGCAGGCAATCGGCCTCGAAGCCGGTTCCTATACGCGCAGCCAGATTACCACCAGTTGGATCTACGACAGCCGCGATAGCCCGTTGCTTAGCCGCACCGGCCAGCGCGTTTCCTTCACCCCGTTTATTTCCGGCGGATTTCTTGGCGGCAATACCCAAACCTACGGTTTCGATCTCGAAGCCTCACAATATTTTCATCTCCCCTACGATTTGATTCTCTTGTTCAACGGCCGAATCGCCGGCGTGGATAATTGGGGCAGCGGCACTCGCGTGCCGATTTTCGATCGCCTCTTCCTCGGCGGCGGAAATGATCTGCGCGGTTTCGATTTCCGGACCGTCGGCCCGAAAGATCGAAACGGCGAACCGCTCGGCGGTCGGACGCTCGCCCGCGCGACCGCAGAACTCACTTTCCCGATCGTGGAGAAAGTACGCGGTGCGTTCTTCTACGATACGGGCTACGTTGAAACCGGCGCCTTCGATTATGATCCAAATAATGTCGCCTCCGACGTTGGTTTCGGGCTGCGGCTCGATCTCCCGGTCGGTCCGCTGCGGCTGGATTACGGGTTACCGATCCAGAAAGCGGGCAACAGCGGCAAAGGACGCTTTAACTTTAACGTCGGATATCAATTTTGAACGAATAACCACCTTCAGAGTCTATAACCTCTCCATTTACCTCATTTACCCTTCCTTATGAAAAAACTCCTCACCATTGCCGCGATCGCCTCGATCGCATTTCCAGTCGCAGCATTCTCGCAGGCGATGAAAATCGGCACCGTCGACATGAACCGCGCCTTCAAGGAATACAACAAGACCAAGGACGCGGAAGGGAAGATCAACGAAGCGAAAAACGCCGCCAAGAAAGAGTATGACGATCGCGCCGAGGCCTACAAAAAAGCGCTCGATGATATCAACAAACTCAACCAGCAGCTGGAAGCCCCGGCCCTGAGTGCGGATGCTAAGAGTGCCAAGGCCAAGGAGCGCGACGAGAAGATCACCTCCATCAAAAACATGGAGCGCGAGATCAATGAATTCCGCCAAACCCGCGAGCGTCAGCTCCAGGAACAAGCCCTCCGGATGCGTGAAGGCATCGTCAAGGAAATCACCGAAGTGGTCATGGAGAAGGTGAAAGCGAACAACCTCGACCTCGTCTTCGATAAATCCGGGCCGAGCTTAAACGGCGTGCCGCTCCTGATGTATTCGCGCGATAACGTGGAATTCACCAACGACGTCGTCGCCATCCTGAACAAGCCCGGCCGGGCTTCAACCGCCACCGAGAGCTCGCCCACCCCGGTGCCTGCGAGCAAGAAGCCCTAACGACAGCTTCGATTTTTCAAAAAAAACACACGCGGTTTTCCCGCGTGTGTTTTTTTTTGCTTATCGGTCTAGACTGCCAACCACCCGACCCCGCCGCGTCGACTCATGATTTCTCCGCCGCTCCGCGCCCGCCTGCTCGCCCTTCTCGTCTTCGCCGTGGTCGGGCACACTTCCGGCCAGGATTGGCAAACCGCCGTCAGCCCCTACGCGCCGGGAGTTTTCCCGGAGCTGCGCCCGATGCATGCACGCTACGGTTTCGGTTGGAACACTCTCACCGCGGCGGAAGCAGATTTTCGTTTAACGAAGACCGCCGATGGGCGGCAGCAACTCGAGGCCACCGGCCATACCATCGGGCTCGCGCGGAAACTTTGGAGCTTCGATGTCACCCACGTTTCACTCACCGATGCGCGTTCGCTTCGACCAATTCAGGTGCGCGAAACCGAACTGGTGCGCTCGAAAAAATTTGTTACCGAAGTGAACTTCACTCCGCCAGGCGTGGTCAGTAAACGCGACGAAGAAAGCGCCGGAGTTTCAAAATCAAAAACGCACCAGCTCGATTTTCCGAATCTCAACAGCATCGATTCCGCGCTCCTGTATTTGCGCACCCAATCGCTCAAAGCGGACGCGCCCCAGCGTATTGTCGTTTACCCGAGTACGAGCGCGTATCTCTGCACGCTCACACCGCTCGGCCGCGAAAAGATCACCGTCCCGGCCGGATCGTACGAGGCAATCAAACTCGATTTGCAGCTGAACAAGATCGACAAAAAACTCCAGCTCGCCCCGCACAAACGTTTTCATCGCGCGACCATCTGGATCTCCGACGATCCCAACCGCATGGTCCTGCGAATCGAGGCGCAGATTTTTGTCGGCACCGTCTTCGCCGAATTGCACTCGCTGCAATTCGATGACGCCAGACCGTAGCCTTTCGAATCCGGTCTAGCGCGGCGTGTAGACACGTTCGCCGCGCGGCGTGAACATCGTCGGTCGCCGCGAAAATCTTGTCCGCGGCGCAGTTACGCCTGGCGCAACTTGCCCGGGCAACAATCCGAGGACCGCGAGTGTTTCCGAATCCAAACGACCGCTTACGTTCATCCCGAAACGCGCCTGATAAGCCCGCAAGGCTGCGGCCATGCCCGGCCCGTAAACTCCATCGATCTCACTCCGGTAATATCCCTGCTGCGCCAAAACGGATTGCGCCCTAACGAGTAATTCGCGCTGTGCTTCCGCCGAAGAATTGGCGTACGGACCGCCGGTGAAAACCAGTCGAAGATCCGGCGACGAAGTCGGCCCGAACTCGTCCTCTGCGGTAACCTGTCCACGCCCGATCACATTCTCATGCGGCGGCGTCACCCGAAGCGGCGGCGCCGGAGTTGCCTGCACCACCGGCAATCGTCCTTTCACGCCTAACGACTTCTGGGTTTCGGCATTGATCTCGCCCGTGATCTTCAAGCCATTCCGAATCTGGTAACGCCGGATCGCCGCAGTCGTGTCGGCATCCTTGCGGCCAGTCACTTCGCCGTAATAAAAACCTTGCTCCTTCAGGGCGCCTTGCGCGGATTCGGTTAACGAATCGGCCCGTGAAGTCATCGCGCCCAAAATCAAAACAAGACCGAAGGCGAAGAAGCGTTTTCTCATAGGCTGGGCGAATTTTTTGACGCGCGGCCCGGTGCACTATTCAGCGCGGATCCGTTTCCCGCGCTAGGGCTTGGGCACGTTCTCGCACGATGTCCCGATAGTGCGCAATCCCGTCGGTGATTGCCGCCGCCAATTGCTGCCGGTAATCTTCCGTTCTTAGACGGGCGAGATCGTCGTTATTGGAAAGGAAGCCGCCCTCCACCAGGACCGCAGGATGTCGCACATTCGCGACCACGAAAAATTGTTCCGCGCGCGTCCCGCGATCGAACGCGTGCGTCCGCGCAACCAGCGCTTCCTGGACGAGACCCGCCAGACTCTGGCCCTCGAAGTTCGCTTCCTCGGAATGGACCGGCTGCAAAAACGACAGCCACGACGCGGCCAGAGTTTTCGGCGCGGAATGATTCGCGTAGAACGTTTGCACTCCGGTCGCGACCGCGCGATTGCCTTCGTCAAAATGCACACTCACGAAGACGCAATCGTTCTCCCGATTCGCCAGTGCCGCCCGCGCAGGCAAGGAAATCCAAGTGTCGTTAGGCCGAGTGAGTAAGGTGCGGAAACCGCGCACTCTCGCCAGCCCCTCGATCCGCAGGGCCACGTCGAGGGTCAGGTCTTTCTCGGAAATTCCGTTCCGCATCGCCCCGGAATCCTGCCCGCCATGTCCGGCGTCGATCACCACTAAGCCAACTAACGCGGGCGGTGGCGCATTCCGATTCGCGCTCACGCCCGGACCTTCTGGCGCCGGCAATTGTTGCCACCAAAAGAAACAAATCGCCATCAGCAACAACCCGATTAAGGCGACCGCTTGTCGCAAGCGAGCGCGGGCGGCGGGCGAAAAGCTCATCCGCACCCGCACGGTCTAACCAGCGATCGCCGATTCCATTTCCGCTTCGGTTAACGAGCGGTAGCGGAGGCGAATTTTCGGATCGCGCTCCAGGAGCACCGCCTCCAACCCCCGCGCGCGTAATTGTTCCTTCCGCTGCGTGGCGATCGCATCTTTCGCCGGCAATTCGCGAATGCCATCGTCCGCGAGCGCGAGATTACCGATGCTCCAAGTGTCGAGCGCGATCTTCAAGGCCGCCGGCAACGTCGCGCCGGGATTGTGCTGCGCCTTCAAATGCGACTCCATCAATTCCGTGGAGGCGCGCGTCCCGCTAACCACGCCAAAATCCTGCCGCGTCTCCGCGAAATTGGCGCCGTTGGTTGCGATCGCGCCGTCGTATTCGACCCGCAAAAATAAATCGTTTTCGGGTTTGTCCCCGATTTCTGCGAAGAGCATTCGAGCCAAATAAGGCGCTCCTAAAATTTGCTCGAAGGCCGCTTTCAAGGCGGGGCTGAGCGAATAAAACGCCAGCCGCCGAAGCGAAACATCCGCCGCCGAGCGGGTGAAACCCTCTGTGCTCGCAAGCTCGATCGCCGCCAGCCGCAGCCGCTCGATGTCGCCCGGATGACCGATCGCTCCCATCGCAATCCGATCGTAAATCTCGAAAAGTTTTTGCCGCGTCCGTCCGACGGTGACGAACAGAATCCCCTCGCGAAATCCAAGGGCCACGATCGGGCTACCTTCCGCGAGTTGCGACTCGATGTACTCGCGGCGATTGGCCACCGCTTCCACCCAGCGATACGGCTCCTCGATCATCGCAACCCGACTCCGCGTTTAAAAATAGCCGCAATCTTTTTGTCCGGCAGCGTGGCAATGCCGTCGCGCGAAACGATTTTGATCAACGGAAAAATCTTCCCGTTCCGATCGACCCCGCCGGTCGCGGTGTCGGATTCCGCCGCGGTATCGAGCGCGCGCAACGCGACTGTGACCGCTTCCTCTTCCTTCAATTTCAAAAGCGGTTTCTTGCCCCAGTTATTTTCGTAATAAAGAATCCCGCGCACCGCGGGCGATCCGGAACCGGTCGCGGCGTAATCTGCGACTTCGAAATTCGCCCCCATCGCATCGTAAAAATACAAACGCGCCGACGGCTCCGCGCCCTTACCGTAAGTGGCAAAAATCGGCACGACCACGCCGACGCCTTGCATGACGAAGCCGAAATTGTCTCGGAGCAATTTGGAAAGCGCGCGCACTTTCCCGTCCACGCTCATCTCTTGCAATTGGGTGCGCCGGAAAAATTGAAACGAATGCTCGAGCACCCGCGCCATTTCCCAGGCGGTCGCCGGCACTCCTGCGATCGCCATGATCGAGTGCCGATCGATTTCCAAAACCTTGTCCGCGCGATCGTACACCACCGTGTTGCCCGCGGTCGCGCGGCGATCGCCCGCGACGAGGACGCCGCCTTGGAACTTGAAGGCGAGAATGGTCGTGGCCTGCGTTTGCGTGAATGGCGTGGACTCGTTAGACCGGGCCAGCGTTTTCGCCGGCGCGATGATTCCTTTGCGGCGTAACAAGCCAACAAAATCGTCGCCGCTGAAATCGGGCGCCGCCAGGGCCGGGT
The DNA here is from genome assembly GCA_051005695.1 of Chthoniobacterales bacterium. Taxonomy (GTDB): domain Bacteria; phylum Verrucomicrobiota; class Verrucomicrobiia; order Chthoniobacterales; family UBA10450; genus JACCTI01. The sequence goes on from JBPCJC010000075.1 coordinate 11,783, forward strand.
CCATCACTGCCCTGTCCGCTGCCGGTAGCGCTTGGATTGATTGGGATCGACCTTGCGCATTTTCTTCAGCAGATCCTGCGTATCCGGTCGGGAAATATCCGGCGCTTTCGGGCCGTCGCCTTCGCCGCCTTGCTTCGGTCCCCACGGAACCGTGGGGGGCTTTTGAATGCGCTCGGGCATGGGAAAAAGTTAGGAACGAATCCTCGAAAACGCAAGCCGGCGACCGCGGGCAGACGCGCCCTTTGCTTGCCAGCACGAAGCGGCGATGCCAAGATGCGAGCGATGAAGCCGATCGCGTTCCGCCTCTCCACTATCTTCTTCGCGGCTCTGTTCAGCGCGAGCATTTCTGCGCAAACCTTTGCCTCCGGCACGGGCGCTCAGGCAAACGCGCAGCTCGAAACCTTGAGTAAAAAGGTCGACGAACAGAACGCAAAAATCGACGCGCTCTCGCAGCAAATTCTCAAGCTCGAACAGCAAATTTCCAACCTGCGTCCCGGCGTGATGATTGGAGAATCGACCCCATCAGCTGCAACCCCCGCAGCCGTCGCCACGCCCGCGCCGGCGGCTGCGGCCGGTAATTCCCACGTGGTCACGAAAGGCGAGACCCTGACGTCGATCGCCAAGGCCAACAAGGTGGGCGTGCAGGAATTGCAAAAGTTCAACCGGATCGAAAACGATCGCGCCCTCCAGATTGGCCAGACGATCATGATCCCGACCCCCGGCGCCAGCCCGGCGACATCGGCGACGGTTTCGCCTAACGAGTAATGGACTCACCCGCCGGCCATCAGTGGTTTCTCCGGAAACACGAGGACGGCAGCATCTTTGGCCCGCTGGTTTTTGAGCAACTGGCGCGCTGGGCTTCCTCCGCGCAGGTCGCACCGCACGATTCCATTTCCACCGACGCGGAGACCTGGATGAAAGCGCCGATGCTGCCGGAGCTGGCGATGGATTGGATCGCGGAAGTGACCAGCGAGCGTTATTACGGCCCGACGACGCTGGGTGCGATCGCGGAATTTATTCGCCTGGGCGAAATCGACGAGGACACTTTTGTGATCAATTCCTGCGACGGCAGCCGCCAGCAAATTCGCGATATCGCGGCGCACGCGCGCGCGGAACCGGTGCCGGCCGATGCTGAAGGCGAGTCGGCCGCGCCGGCTTCTTCCGGAATGTCGATCGCGGTTCCGGATCGCATTCGCGAATTGGAAGAAGCGTTGCGTGAGGAACGGCGCGCGCTTCTTGCGGCCGAGGAACGCTACCGCGTGCTCGAGGAAAAATATCTCGGGCGCACGCAAGTCTAACGAGCGGTTAAGCGTTCGTTAGGCGCTGGGCACGAGCGGCGGGGATTTCCGGTCCGCTGCTTTCGGTTTCGAGAAAACTTTGTTCCCAAAGCCGCGCGTATTTTCCGCCCAGCTCGACCAGCTCGGAATGCGTGCCGCGCTCGATGATGCGCCCGCGTTCCAAAACCAGAATCTGGTCCGCGCGCAAAATCGTCGAGAGCCGGTGCGCGATCACAAAACAAGTCCGATGCGCCATCAGGTGTTCGAGCGCCTCCTGAATCAGGCGCTCGGTGGTCGTGTCCACGCTCGCGGTCGCTTCGTCGAGAATCAGGATCGGCGGATCCTTGAGCAAGGCGCGCGCGATCGAGAGCCGCTGTTTTTCGCCGACGCTTAATTTCACCCCACGCTCGCCGACCACGCTGTTCAAACCCTCCGGCAAGCGGTCGATGAACGGGCGCGCGTTCGCCGCTGCCGCCGCACGCAAAACTTCCTCGTCCGTCGCCTGCGGATTTCCCATGAGCAGGTTTTCGCGAATCGTCCCGTTAAAGAGAAAACTTTCCTGCGTCACCACCGCGATCATTTCGCGCAATCGCCGAAGCCCGAAATCGTGGATCGGCTGGTCGTCGACCAAAATCTGGCCGCGATCGTACTCGTAGAAACGAGTCAGCAAATTGACCACGGTCGATTTCCCCGCGCCGGTCGTCCCGACCAGCGCCACCGTCTCGCCCGGGCGCGCGTGAAAGCTGATATTCTGCAACGCGGGCAAACTTCCTTCGCCGTAACTGAAGCCGACATCCTCGAAACGCACATCGCCCACGATCTCGGCCGCGTTCGCTTTTCCGTCGCTCCAACCGGCCTCGATCGGTTCGTCGATAATCTCGAAGACGCGCTCGCCCGCGGCACGCCCGGCCTGCACCAGTTGATTAAGCTGATGCAGTTTTCCGATCGGCTCGTAGAGAAAACTGGTCAGGACGAGGAACGCCGCCAGGTCGCCCAGCTGCATCGTCCCGGCGAGCACGGCGCGCGCGCCTACCCAGATAACCGCCATCACGCCTAACGAGCCGATGAGAAACATCGACGGGTGATAAACCGCCCACACTTTCATTACGACCAACGTGGCGCGCCGAAGTTGATCGCTCACCGAATCGAAGCGCGCGTGTTCTTCATTTTCGCGCACGAAACTTTTGATCTGGCGAATCCCGGACAGATTGTCGTGCAGGAGCGAGTTCATTGCCGACGAGGCGCGCCGTTGCAATCGATAGCGCCGGTGCGCGGTCAGGGTGTACCAGAGCGCGCCACCGGCGAGAAACGGCATCGGCAAAAGCCCCACGAACGCCAGCCGCGTGCTCACGTAAAACATCATCCCCAGCACGATCACGACCTGCAGGAGCGCGACCACGCCCTGCTCAATCCCGTCGATCAACATCCGCTCCACCGAGTTCACATCCTCGAGGATGCGGGTCATCAAATCGCCGGTCGCGCGGTTATCAAACCAGCGCAGCGGCAATAACTGGATGTGCGAATAGAGATCGCTCCGCAGATCGAAGATCACCTTTTGCTCGAAGGTGTTGTTGAGAATGATGCGGATCGAGTTCAATCCGTGTTGCAGCACAAAGGCGAGGGTCGCGATCAGGAGCAACGGTCGCAGCCGTTCCGGCCGGTGTTGCGTCAGCACTTGGTCGATGACCAGTTTGGTCACCGCCGGAAAAACCACCACCATCAGTGTGCCCACGATCGCGCAAAAGAGCATCGCCAATCCGAGAATCGGATAGCGCCGCAGATAACGAAAGACGCGCGAGACCGTAGTCATGCGCGGATAAACTCCGCGACCGCGACCAGCCGCGCAAGACGCGCCCCCGTTCGCAGAGGTCTTGGCACGCGTGCGCCGCAGCCTTAATGTCCGCTTGTGATCATCCAACGGATTTTCATTTCACCCGGGCATAATTTTTTCGGCCATGCCGGCCGCGAGCCGGATGAATATCCACTCGAGGAAGTCGAGCGGATCGAATGCGTCGCCGGTCACGGTCTCCGCGGCGATCGCTTTTACGATTTCAAAAAAGATTACCAGGGGCAGATCACCTTTTTCTCCGCGGAAGTTTTCGCGGAGCTGGGCGCCGCTTTCCCCCACGTTGATAAATCGCCCGGGGTTCTCCGCCGCAACGTCCTCGTCGCCGGTGCCGATCTGAACGCGCTCATCGGAAAAAATTTTGAGCTCCAAGGCGTGCGCTTCGCCGGGACCGCCCATTGTGCGCCGTGTTTCTGGATGGAGCGCGCCTTCGCTCCAGGGGCGGAAGCCTGGTTGAGAAACCGCGGCGGTTTGCGCGCGCGCATTCTCAGCGACGGCTGGCTCGAGGCCGCGCAGGCGCCCGCGGAAGCACTCGTTAGGCCGTGACCACCGACTTCAGCGCGGTCCTGCTGGCTGGTGGAAAATCCAGCCGGATGCGTTGCGACAAAGTCTTCCTCCCCATCGGCGGGATTCCGCTTTGGCGCCGGCAGCTTCGCCTGCTGCAGCAGCTTGGCCCCGAGAAAATTTTTCTCGCCGGCCCCACCCGACCGGAGTGGATCGCCGCCGGCTTGGAAATTGTCTGCGATGTCGAAGATGGCGCCGGACCATTCGCCGGTTTGGTCGCTGCGTTGCGCTCCTGTTCCACTTCCCTATTACTCGCGCTCGCGATTGATCTGGCGAGAATGAATGTGCCCTACCTCAAGAGCTTGCTGGAATCGTGCGCGCCCGGCCGCGGCGTCGTTCCCACGACCCGCGTTCGCTTTGAACCGCTGGCCGCGATCTACCCGATTGCCGCTTTGCCGCTCGGCGAAAATCTCCTCCGCCTGGGCCGCTTTTCGCTCCAGGATTTCAGCGCTTCCTGCGTGGCGCAGGGTTTGATGAAGCAAAAGCCGGTCGCTCCGGAAGAGGAAGAATATTTTCTGAACCTGAATACGCCGGAAGATTTGCAGCGCTTCTGTGAATCCGAATCGCGATGAGCCTGGACGCGACTTCGACGCTCGCCCAGATCGTTAGGCACGATCTCCATTCTCGCCCGGAAACCCGGCCCGATCATCTGGCCGCGGAAGCCCCGCTCGAGATCCGGATCGAAGGCCAGAGCGTGGCCGTGGTCATGCGAACGCCCGGGCACGATCGTGAGCTCGCCGCCGGTTTTCTGGTGACCGAAAACCTCGTCCGTTCGCCTAACGACATCTTCGAGATTACCCGCTGCGGTCGTGACGAAGAGGACAGCATCATCAATGTCATCCTGCGTGACCCGGCCGCCTTCGAGCCGGCGAAACTAACCCGGAACGTCTTTAGTTCCTCGAGCTGCGGGGTGTGCAGCAAAGCGACCATCGCGGCGGTGCAGTTATCTTTTCCGCCGATCGACGACGATTCCAGGATCACCACCGAACTGCTCGTTAGGCTGCCGGCGGTTTTGCGCGCCGCGCAGGAAACCTTCCACCTCACCGGCGGCTTGCACGCCTGCGCGCTCTTCGATCTCGCTGGGATTTTGCAGAGCGTGCGCGAAGACGTCGGACGACATAACGCGCTCGATAAATTGATCGGTCGCGCACTCCTGGCGAATGATTTACCGCTGCGCGCGCAGGTTCTTTTGCTCAGCGGCCGCGCCTCCTTTGAGATGATGCAAAAAGCGCTTGCTGCCGGCATCCCGATCGTGGCCGCGATCTCCGCGCCCACCTCGCTCGCGGTTGAGTTCGCGCGCGAAAGCAATCAAACGCTGGTCGGCTTTTTGCGGGCGGAAACGTTGAACGTTTACGCGGGCGAAGAGCGCATCACCTCGCTCAAATCCGATCGCCCGAGTGTTTGTGTCGACCCTTGAAGGTCAACTCTGCAACGCCCGATTTGTCGAGCTCGCCCAAGCCGTCGGCCGTCATTTCGTCGTACTGTTTCTTGGTCGCGCGCGCCAGCGGTAGATCGAGCCCGACTTCGTCCGCGAGATCGAGCGCGATCCCACTGTCCTTGGCCGCATGCGCGGCGGAAAAGAAACAGGCGTGATCGCGGTTTTGCATGTCTTCGCCATCGGTTTGCAGAACGCGCGAAGCCGCGCCCGTTTGTCCGAAGATTTCGCGCAACATCGTCAGTTCGAGTCCGAGCGCGTCTCCCAACCCCAATCCTTCGGCCAGTCCGGCGGTGTTGATGTTCATCACCATATTGACCAGCGCTTTCACTTTCGCGGCCTCGCCGGTTTTGCCGACGAAACGCAGCGCACTGCTCAATTCTTTCAGGAGCGGCTCGGCCCGACGGAAGCTCGATTCGTGGCCGCCGCACATTAAATAAAGCGAACCTTCGCGCGCCTGGGTGGTGCTCGAGGCCATGCACGCTTCCAGAGTCTCTGCGCCGGCTTGCTGCGCCAGTTGCTCCACTTCTTCGTGCACTCCGGGCGAGATCGTCGCGCAGTTGATGAACAATTTTCCGCGCGCGTTGATCAGCAAATTATCGGCGCCGGCAAAAATTTCCCGCATCGCGGAGTCGTCCGAGACGACGGTGAAAATGACTTCCGCGCCCGCGGTGACGTCACCGAGCGTCGGGCAGGCGGTCGCGCCGATTTCCTGCGCGAGCGCGGTGACCACGCGGCGATTGCTGTCGAAAAGTGTGGTCACGTGAAAGCCACGGTCTTTCAACCGGCGGGCCATGTTCGCGCCCATTCGCCCGACGCCGACAAAACCGATATTCATCGTCCCACCCTGCCCGCGAAGAAGGGGTTCTGCGCCTTTTCTTTTCCGACCGTGGTCAAGGGCCCGTGTCCCGGACAGACAATCGTCTCGTTAGGCAAAGTGAGAATCTTTTCGCGATTGTTGCGAAGGGCGTCCGCGTAGGAAACCGCGCCGCCGCCCATCGAGCCGGCAAAGAGCGAATCACCGACGAGCGCCAGTGGTCGCGCAAGCCCCTGCACAAAAAAGGTCATCCCACCGCGCGAATGACCACTCGTTAGGCGAGATTGAATCCTGAGCGCCCCGCACTCGAAGCTTTTTCCCTCTTCGATCCCTGCCGCACCCTCCGCGGATTCAAGCACGGAAATAAAAACGGGCGCGCCCGTTTCGCGCCGACGTTTCGGCAAATCTTCTATGTGATCCGGATGGGAATGCGTCAGCAGGATCAATTTTACCTGCAGCTTTTCCCGGGCGATCCGCGCCAGCATTTCCGAACAATCCGCGCCGGTATCGAACGCCACCGCGACGCGCGACGCCGGATCCCAAACGAGATAAGCGTTCACCGTCATGTCGTGATAGGGCGTATTGAATTGCGCCAGACCATCAAGCGCTGCGATCGCTTCCGGCCGCCAACGATTGTGCGCCAACTCGAGCAGCGCCTCCGCATTCAAATCCAAAACCGGCGCGACTGCGCGGATCGCCGCGTCATCATATTCGCCCTCGCGTAACTGGCGCACCTGCGAAACCTCGACGCCTGCTTTTTGCGCCAGCTCGCTATCGGAAAGAGTCAAGCCGCGCTGCGCTTTCCCGAGGATATCGGAGGCGTTGTCTTCGAGTGGAATCATCGCCTAACCAAACACCGCGACTCTCGTTTGTCACGATCAGCGGCGGGCTGCTTGATGGGCCGCCCAAGGTCCGTAATTAAAAAGATGGCGGAAGGGGTGGGATTCGAACCCACGGTAGGTTTAACCCTACGTTCGATTTCGAGTCGAGTGCCTTCAACCGGGCTCAGCCACCCTTCCGTTTTTGCGCTTGCGAGATGCGTCGGCTGGTAGTGAAGCCTCACCGCCCGATTTTGCAATCGCGAAATCACGAGCGGCTCCTCAAAAATCTGCCGTGGTCGGCCGCTGAATCGGCTCTCCGGAATGGGGCAAACATCTGGTGTCGCGAGTGTTGATGCCTCGCAAAAAATGTTACAATTTCCGCCTTGCTCGCGGTCCCCAGAGCGCTGCATCTTGTAGACCGCTCGGAGGGTCCCCCCAGCATCTTGTTATGCAGCTTTATTCGTCGCTGTTCACACGTTGCTGGCGGGGCTGTTCACAGGTATTCGCCTTTTGTCCTCAATTTTAACCAGTCTTTCGCACTCTCATGATTCAGTTGAAACCCGGAATCCAACCCTCTTCGCTCTCCAAGTCATCTAAAGCCGCGCGCCGCCCGAAAGCACGTGCAGCCAAGCGGAAGCCGGCGGGTTTGCGTTTCGATCGCGTGTTCAGCGACGCCAAATGCTCGCCCTTCGATCAGACCGAATGGGAGAAGCGGACCGCGGAAATCACCGACGACAGCGGCAAGGTTATTTTCAAACAGGAGAACATTGAGGTCCCGAAAAGCTGGAGTGCGTTGGCCACGAAAATCGCGGTCTCGAAATATTTCTACGGCGACATCGCGAACGGCACCGACCCACACAAGGGCGGTCGCGAAACTTCTGTCCGCCAACTGGTGCATCGCGTTACGCGCACGATTACCGATTGGGGAATGGCGGATGGATATTTCGCAAACGCGGAAAGCGCCGAGACCTTTTATGACGAGCTGACCTGGCTTTGTCTGAATCAACACGGTGCTTTTAATTCGCCGGTTTGGTTCAACGTCGGGCTCTATCACCAATACGGGATCGGCAAGGAAGCCGGCCTCGGAAATTATTTTTACGACCGCGCAAGCGGCCGAGCGGAGCGGGCGCCTTCGCAATACGAATATCCGCAGGGCAGCGCGTGCTTCATTCAAAGTGTCGAGGACACGATGGAAGACATCATGCGCCTGGCGATGAGCGAAGCCATGCTCTTCAAGTACGGCAGCGGGACTGGCACCGATTTGTCATCGCTCCGGAGCACGCGCGAGAAGTTAAGCGGCGGCGGGAAACCGAGCGGGCCGTTGTCGTTCCTGAAGGTTTACGATCAGGTCGCGAATGTGGTCAAGAGCGGTGGAAAAACTCGGCGCGCCGCGAAGATGAACACGCTGAAGGATTGGCATCCCGACATCGAAGAATTCATCGACGCGAAGCAGAACGAAGAGAAGAAAGCCTGGGCGCTGATCGAGCAAGGTTACGACGGCAGCTACAACGGCGACGCCTACGGCTCGGTCATGTATCAGAATGAAAATCTGAGCGTGCGAGTGAGCGACGAGTTCATGGAAGCGGCCGTGGAAGGGCGTGAATGGTGGACTCGCCGGGTGCGCGACAACACGCCGTGCGATAAAAAAGACGCGCGCACTTTGCTCCGCAAAATCGCCCAGGGCACGCACGTCTGCGGCGATCCCGGGATGCAATTCGACACCACCATCCACAAGTGGCACACCTGCAAAGGAACCGATCGCCAGAACTCCACGAACCCGTGCAGCGAGTATCTCTTCCTCGATAACACCGCCTGCAATCTCGCCTCGCTTAACCTGATGAAGTTCAAGGGCGCCGACGGTGTCTTTGCAGTCGAGCGTTTCAAATCCGCGGTGCGGCTCTTCATTACCGCGCAGGAAATCCTCGTCGATAACGCCAGTTATCCGATCAGGGAAATTGCCGAGAACTCGCACATCTTTCGCACCCTCGGGCTCGGCTACGCCAACCTCGGCTCGCTCATCATGAGCTACGGCTACGGCTACGACAGCGCGGAGGGACGCGCGATTTGCGGCGCGCTCACCAGCATCATGACCGGCGAGGCCTACGAACAAAGCGCGCGCCTGGCCCGGACGATGGGACCATTCCCAGGTTATCGCGACGCCCGTTGCAGCGGCGTGCCGAAACCACTCGCGAAAGACAACGTTGCGCCGATGCAGGAAGTGATCGAGCTCCACCGCGCCGCGGTCGAAGAAATTCAGCCTAACGAGGAGTTCGCTTACTTGAAGGATGAAGCCGCGAAAGTCTGGGACTCCGCGACCTCGTTAGGCAAACGGCACGGCTACCGCAACGCCCAGGTCACCGTCCTCGCGCCGACCGGCACGATCAGTTTCCTGATGGATTGCGACACCACCGGCATTGAGCCCGACATCGCGCTGGTAAAATACAAACTGCTCGCTGGCGGCGGGATGTTGAAAATCGTTAACCAGACCGTCAAACCCGCGCTGGAAAATCTCGGTTACAACTCCGAGGAAATCGAACGCATCATCGCGCATATCGACGCCTGCGACACGATCGAGGACGTCACCGATGCCGACGGCTCGATCATTTTTTCCGGGCTCAAGCCAGAGCATCTTCCGATCTTCGATTGCGCCTTCAAAGCCGATCGCGGTCAGCGTTCGTTAGGCTACATGGGTCATCTGCGGATGATGGCCGCGGCCCAGCCCTTTTTGAGCGGCGCGATTTCCAAAACGGTCAACCTCCCGCAGGCCGCGACCGTCGAGGAAATCATGAACACCTATGTCGAGGGCTGGCGGATGGGCTTGAAGGCGATTGCAATTTATCGCGATAGCTCGAAACGGTCCGCGCCGCTGAATACGAAAAAAACCAAAGACATGGGCGGAGCCAAGAGTGCCCTCGATGTCATGGTCGAGCGTCCGGAACTGGAAGCGCGTATTCTGGAATTGGAACGCGAGCTCTCGGTCGCGCGTGGCAAACCGGCGCGTCATCGTATGCCCGACACGCGGATGTCGTTAACGCATCGTTTCGAGATTGCTGGTCACGAAGGTTACATCACCGTCGGGCTCTTCGAGGACGGCATGCCCGGGGAACTTTTCGTCACCATGTCGAAAGAAGGCAGCACCATCGGCGGCCTCATGGACACGGTCGGCACGCTCACTTCGATCGCGCTCCAGTACGGCGTTCCGCTCGATAACCTGGTCAAAAAATTTGCCTACCAACGCTTCGAGCCGAGCGGCTTCACCAAGAACGCCGACATCCGCAACGCCACCAGCATCGCCGATTACGTTTTCCGCTGGTTAGGCTGCCAATTCATCAAGGGCTACAAGGAAGCGACCGCGCCTCACCGCGGCCAGGCCGAATTGCCGATGAAGGAAATTCCTGACATGGAAAAGAAGGCGATCAATCGCCCCGTCTCCGATCTCGCGCGCACCGCCGAAAAGGAGTTGATCGACGTCATCACCAATCACTTGCCTAACGACGGCTCGCCGCAAATGCCCGGCAACGGCTACACCCACGCGGAACGGGTCGCGACTGCGCTTGGCGGAATGTTCATGGACATCACCTGCTCACATTGCGGCAGCGAAAAAGTGATCCGCGCCGGCGCCTGCGGTGTCTGCACGGAATGCGGCACCAGCCAGGGTTGCAGTTAATCCGCGGATTCCCCGCGTTCATAACCATGAAGGTCTTCTGCGTGGCGAGCGCGCTTGCGCTGGCGGTTTTGTTTCCGCTACCGGCGCAGAGCGCGATCACCAGGATCATCAACGGCAGCGCGATTGATCCCGGCACCGGCAAGATCACCCCGGACGCGGTTATCACCGTGGACGGCGATCATCTCGGTTCAACCATGCCGCGCGGGGTGAAAGTGCCTAACGAGACTAACAAGATCATCGACGCGCGCGGAAAGTTTATTCTGCCCGGATACATCGATACCCACGTCCATTTCTTCCAGTCCGCCGATCTCTTCACCCGGCCGGACGTCGTTGACCTAACGAGTGTTCGTCCCTACGCCGACGAGGTCGCCTGGGTGAAATCGCACGTCGACGATGTCTTCGCACGCTATCTGCGTTGCGGAATCACCAGCGTGGTCGATGTCGGCGGGCCGATGTGGAATTTCGAAGTCCGCAAACGCGCGCGCGAGAGTGAGAAAGCGCCGCGGGTCGCTGTCGCCGGCCCGCTCATTTCAAGTGTCGCTCGTCCGCAACTTGATCTCGGCGATCCGCCGATCGTCAAGATCGATACGCCCGAACAAGGCGTGCAGTTCGTGCAGAAACTGTCGGAGCATCAGCCCGATTACGTCAAGATTTGGTACGTCGTTAGTCCGGACAGTCCGGTGGAAAACTTCCGACCAATCGTGCACGCGGTCGTCGCCGAGAGTCACCGGTTGAAACTGCGCGTCGCCGTGCACGCCACCGAACTCGAAGCCGCGCGCGCCGCCGTCGAGGAAGGCGCCGATCTCCTGGTCCACAGCGTCGTCGACAAACCAGTCGACGAAGCATTCGTTAGGCTACTGCAGGAACGCGGCACGATTCTCACGCCAACGCTCGTCGTCTTCGAGCGCTACGGTCGTACCTTTGCCCACGAACTGGATCTTACTCCCGAAGAAAAAGCGTGGGGAAATCCGGAGGTCATCGCGTCACTGGACGTCACCAAATTGCCGCCGGACAAAGTACCGGACCGAATCAAGAACGCGCTCGCCGATCCGACAAAAGTGCTCGCAGGTATCCAAAAAACCTACGACGTCGCGCTCAAGAATCTGAAGGCGCTGGAAGACGCCGGCATCACCATCGCGGCCGGCACCGACGCCGGAAACATCGGCACGATTCACGGTCCCGCGCTCTTCCGCGAGTTTCAGTTAATGAAGCAAGCAGGTCTGACTCCGATGCAAATTTTGCAAAGCACGACGGTGAACGCGGCGAAAGTTTTTGGCGGCGAAACCGGTGGGAAAATCGGCTCGCTCGCCCCGGGAAGTTTGGCCGACTTGGTGATTTTGAATTCCAACCCGCTGGATGATATCGCGCACACCTCCGATATCTGGCAGGTGCTGAAGGGCGGCGTGATAGTTGAGGATTCGCTCACGAAAAAGTGAGCACGATCTTGCCGAAGGTCTCGTTAGACTCGAGATGCTGGTGAGCCGCGCGCACTTCCTCCGCGGTGTAAACCGCCTCGATCACCGGCCGGACGGCGCCGCGTTCGACTAGCGGTAAAACTTCGGCGGCGAAGAGCCGCACCGCTTCCGCTTTTTCTCCAAGCGCACGCGCGCGGAGCACGGTGCCGATGATCTCCGCGCGTTTGCGCATCAGCAGGCCGAGGTTGATCTCCGACTTCGGGCCCGCGGTCGTGCCGACGCAGACTAGCCGTCCGCGCGTCGCCAGCGCCTCGAGGTTAAAGGGAAAGTAAATGCCGCCGACCAAATCGAGAATGACGTCTGCGCCGGTGTCGTTAGACCAATGCTTGATCGCCTTGACAAATTTCTCCGGGGCCTCGCCCACGGTCACGCTTTCGTCCATTCCGAGTTTCAATTTCCGGATCCGTTCAAGCTTCGTCGCGGTCCGCGAAGTTCCGCAAACCAGCGCCTCGGCGGCGTGCGCCAATTGCACCGCGGCCGTGCCCACCCCGGAACCGACAGCGTGAATGAGAACCCGCTCGCCCGGCCGCAATTTTCCGCGAGTAAAGAGCGCGTCATGGGCGGTGATAAAAACCTCCGGCATCGCGCCCGCCTCCACCCAATCGAGCGGATCGGGAATGCGCGCGAGATTGCTCGCGGGCACGATCACGAACTCCGCCTGCGCGCCGCCGGCAGTGATTCCGAAAACGCGGTCGCCGATTTCCCACGTTTCCACCGCCTCGCCGATCGCTTCCACTTCGCCGGCAAATTCAAGCCCGGGAATGTCCGCCGGGTAACCGGGGGGCGCGGGATATTTTCCGCGGCGTTGCAGGAGATCGGCGCGATTCAGGCCCGCGCTGTGGACGCGCACTCGCACCCGATCCGCCGTCGGTGCCGGCAACCTGTCCACTTCCTCAACCCCGATTCCCTCCACGCCGCCGTGCGACTTGATTACGATGGCCCTCATTTCCCCGCGGCAAATTCCGCGGGTGCGGCGCGCGCGTAAAGTGGAATTGAAAGCGATGCGAGAATTCCGTGCGCCGGCAGATAAGTCACCTGGAAGAGCGGAGCGAGCGCCCCCGCTTTGCGAAGGAAGATCGCGTTCGTGAAATGCTGACCTTCTTGCCGTCCGGCGAATCCGGAAGCGTTGCCTGGATCACTAATCGGTGACCGCCAGATAATTCAGAAATGGCCCGCGTTTTTGCAGGTAGGAAGCCGGCGTCAAGCCGCTGAAGGCGCGGAATTCGTGAATGAAGCGCGCCTGATCGTAATAGCCACTGGCGACCGCGGTGTCCGCCCAATCGACCGCCGGTTTTGTCCGATCCAAGTGATCGCGCGCACTGGAATGAGCAGACACGCGCGAAAGCCTTCGGCGTTAAGCCCACGCAACGATCGAACTCGCGCAGCAGATATTTGTGGCTCAACCCAAGCTCGTCCGCGATTGCCCCGATCCGCGATTTTCGCGTCGCTGAATGATCTCCAGCGCAAGCGGACCGCGCGGCTCGGCGCCGTCTGGCAGCGCATCCGCGAGAGCAGCCAGAACTCGACCAGATCGAAACGCAAGGTGTCGTTAGGCGCGGCCAGCAATTGTTCGCGTAATGAAGAAGGCGCGCGGCGTGGTCAAGACGTGCGAGCAGGCGGGCTCTCTTGCGGCGCGCTTATTGCAGCAAGGCAATGCTTACATTTTTTCCTCGCCCAGCGTGGCCGGCGATGTCGTTTTCATCGGCGTCCTCAATGGAACGTTGGAAGCGCGCGATTTAAAAACGGGCGAACTGCTCTGGGAATATCAGGTGGAGAAATCGAAAGAGAATCGCGGGTGGGTGCTGACCTCGGAACGGAAATTTAATGCGCCGCTGATTTTCTATTCGAGCTGGCGCGAAAACCCGACCGTCGGGGTCGATCAGCAATTTTCCATCGGGTCGGTCTTCTCGACTCCGCTGGTGGCAAACGGCGTGGTTTACTTCACGAGTACGGATGGATATCTCTATGCGCTCGAATGATCCGCGCGAAAATTTTCGCCGTCCTCCTGGCGGGCTGCACAGCTGCGACGGCGGCGTTGGCTGAAGAGCCGCCGCTAAGTCCGCGCGCCGGCGACGTGGCTCCCGATTACGTCAAACTCGTCCTCGCGATGGGCGAGCACGACCCGGATTACGTGGACGCGTTTTACGGGCCCGCGGAGTGGAAGACCGCGGCGGACAAGGAAAAAAAACCGCTCAACGCGATTCGTGAAGAAGCGATGGAACGCTTTTCCGAACTGACGCTTCTGCCCCCGGCGTCCACGGATCTCGAGCGTTTGCGGAGCGATTATCTTTCGCGCCAACTCGCGTCGCTGGAAGCACGGGTGCGGATCGTGCAGGGCGAGAAGATGAAATTCGACGACGAATCCCGCGCGCTCTACGACGCAGTCGCGCCGACTTTGTCGGAAGCGCATTTCCAAAAAGTGCTCACGGAATTGGAGCAAAAAATTCCGGGGCACGGGCCGTTGTTTGCGCGCTACGAGGAATGGCGGAAGGCGTTTGCGATTCCAAAAGAAAAACTCGCGACCGTTTTTGAACTCGCGATCAAGGCTTGCCGCGAACGCACTCTGGCCTACGTGAAGTTGCCGCCTAACGAGAGCTTCACTGTCGAATACGTGACCAACAAACCGTGGGGCGGCTACAATTGGTACAAGGGAAATTTCCGCAGCGTCATCCAGGTGAACACCGATCTGCCGAGTTACATCGACCGCGCGCTCGATCTCGCGGCGCACGAAGGTTACCCCGGTCATCACGTTTACAACGCGCTCCTCGAAAAGAATCTGGTGCGCGATCGCGGTTGGGTGGAGTTCACGGTTTATCCGCTCTTCTCGCCGCAATCACTCATCGCCGAAGGGACGGCAAATTTTGGGCGCGAAGTTGTTTTCACCAAAGACGAGCGGATGAAATTCGAGCGCGAAGTGCTTTTCCCGGCAGCCGGAATCGACCCGAAACGCGTGGAAGAATATTACGCCGTCCAGGAAATGGTGCGCGCGCTCGGCTACGCCGGAACCGAAGCCGCGCGGCGTTATCTTAACGGCGAACTCGACCCCGCCGGAACGATCGCCTGGCTGGAAAAATATGCGCTTATGAGCCCGGCGCAGGCGAAACTGCGGATGAAATTTACCGAGCGCTACCGGAGTTACGTCATCAACTACACGCTCGGCGAAGACATGGTCCGCGCTTATGTCGAAAAACGCGGCGGCACCGCCGAGCATCCGGAAAAACGCTGGAGCGTGTTTGAAGATTTGCTCTCGTCGCCGCGCTTGCCGTCGGCCCTGCGTTAGCGGCGATCATCGGGAAATTTCCCGAGACGTTTTCGATGCACCCTAGCGAAGACCGGGCGGCGGGAACCAGCGGTAAAGCATCAGATAAACGAGCACGCCGGTGACCGAGACGTAGAGCCAGATCGGCATCGTCCAGCGTCCGATGCGTCGATGTTTATCCCATCGCCGCCGAAATGTCGGAACAAGCGTGATGATGACCAACGGCAGCGTCGCGAAGGCGAGCAGAACGTGCGAGATCAACATCGGAAAATAAAACCACGCTGTGATCCCGGCATAACCCGAAGATTTCTCGCCGACGTGCGCGTGGTAAACCAGGTAACCGGTGAGAAAGAGCGAGGAGGAAATGACCGCCGTGATCATGCAGGCAATGTGTCGCCGCCAATGTCCGCGCCTAATGAGATACCAGCCGGTTGCGACGAAGACCGTGCTCGTCGCATTGAGGCAGGCGTTGATGGCGGGCAGCTCGGTGATGGTCATGCGCACGGTGATCCTAGCGCAGGAAACCGGCGCGCGCTTTTCTTGCGCGACGCCCGCAGCTTGAAATGACCGCCGCTCAGGCGGACTGAACTTCGTGCCGCCGATTCTGCTCCATCCGCCGAAGTCGGGCAAAGTCTCGCGCTCGTTTTATCGGCGCTGGACCTGGCGTCGACAACTCGCAGCCAGCGGGCTGCGTTTAAGCATCCTCGCGCTGCTCTTGCTCGCCGCCTGGGGCGGCTGGTATTTGGCGAACAAAGGCTTCGGCCGACAATGGCGCACGCGGGTGGTGGAGGAATTGCGCAAGCGCGGGATCGACGCCTCCGTGCGCAAGCTCACGCTCGATCCATTTCGCGGCCTGGTCGCGCAGGACGTGCGCATTTTCGATTACAAACGGAGCGACAAACCGCTCGCGGTCATCAGCGAAGTCGCGCTCGATATTAACTACGCCGCGCTCCTGCATCATCAGCCGTTTTTAAATGCGGTCGATGTCCGCGGCGCCGATCTCACCCTGCCGAATCCGACGAGCGATCCGAATTTGCCGAAGGCGCAACTGAAGCAATTTCACGCGCATGTTTATTTTCCGCCGGAACAAATTTTCATCAGCCAGGCGGACGGAATTTTTTGCGGAGTGCGAATCTCCGCGACCGGCCAACTGATCAAGCGCGTCGATTACAAACCGTCGCGGGTCGTCTCGGATGAGGAATGGCGGGAACGCATGGAATTGATCCAGCGCGTCGCCACCGAGCTCGGCCGCTTCAACTTTGCCGGCGGCCCGCCGTCGTTGCAGGTCAAATTCACCGGCGATCTCGCGGAAATGGAAAACGCGCACGCCGAAGCAACGCTCACGGGCGAGCGCATCCAGCGCGATGGTTACGAAATCAAAGCGTTCTCCGCGGAGGGCGCATGGTCCGAGCGCGTTCTCAGCCTAACGAAACTGGAATGGACCGATAGCGCGGGGCTTTTTTCCAGTCATGCGACCTGGAATGCGAGCACGAACGCGACGGAATTCCAAGCCAGCAGCGCGATCAATCTCAAACAGTTCCTCGACGCCTTCGGTCTCGGAAAATTTGCCGCGGAGCTGAATTTTTCCACCGCGCCTGCGCTCGAACTTTCGGGTTCGGGAAAACTTGGCACGAACGCATTCCAAGTGCACGCGCTCGGCCATTTTGCGGCCGAGAATCTGACTTACAAGAGCGTCCCGCTGCTCAGCGTGGCCGCGGAATTTTCCTGGGATGGCGCGCGCACCATGCTCCGCGAAGTGCGCGTGCGCCACGAGTCAGGCGAGCTGTCGGCCGATTTTTTGGACGCGCCCGGCGACTTTCGCTTGAACCTTGAAAGCTCGCTCAATCCGACCGCGTTTCGTGCGCTTGCACCGGCGGATTTGCAGCAATTCCTCAGCGAATGGGAATGGTCGCGCTCGCCGACGATTCGCCTAACGATACGTGGAACTTCACGCGCGCCGGAGAGTTGGAAAGGCGAAGGCTCGGTCGCGTTGGCGCGCACGCGTTTCCGCGGTGTTTGGATGAACAGCGCGACCGCGCATCTGCAATTCGCCGACGGCGCGATCAGCTTCACCGATCTGCGGATTATGCGGAACGAAGGCGTCGGCACGGGCGCGTTTACTTACGATCCGATCCATCACGAAGTGCACGTCGATAACGTCAAGACCACGCTCCGGCCGGCGGACGCGATTTATTGGATCGAGCCCGATCTCTTCAAGGTGGTCGCGCCGTATAAATTTCACGCGGCGCCGAGTCTGACCGCAAACGGCCTGGTGCAATATCGCGGCGGCAAGAACACCCATCTTGTGATCACGATCGATGCGCCGGGCGGGATGGATTATTTTTTTCTCGGCAAGACGCTTTCCTTCGAGCACGCGCGCGGAAATCTATTGATCACCGATGATCGAGTGCAGTTGAGCGACATCGAGGGCACGCTTTTCGGCGGCAACGTCCGCGGCCACGCCGACATCTCGACCGCCAAAGGCGATTCGCACTACACCGCCTCCGTCGAAGCCGACGGGGTCGATTTTCCGCGCCTGACCGATCTCTATTTCAAATACGAAACCGCGCGCGGATTGCTCGCGGGCAATTACGATTTCGCGGGCGTCGGCGACGATGCACGCACCATGCGCGGTAGCGGCCGGATCAAAGTTTCTAACGGCGACGTCTTCGCGATTCCCGTCTTCGGCCCGCTCTCCGAATTGATCGCCGCGATCATCCCCGGCGCCGGTTACAGCGTGGCCAAGCAGGGGACCGCGAGCTTCACCATTCGCGACGGCGTCATTCACACCGACGACTTCAAGGTGTCTGGAAAACTCTTCGGACTGGTCGGCCGCGGTGACATTTATTTCCTCGAAAACCGCCTCGACTTCGACATCCGGATCAACGCCGCTGGGCCGGGAGTTTTGCTTACGCCGGTCTACAAACTTTTCGAATACCGCGGCGAAGGCAGCCTCTCGAAACCGAACTGGCACGCGAAGAATTTCTGAGATGCGAACTCCGAAAATTCTTCTCGGCGCGCACATGTCGATCGGCGGCGGAGCGCATCGCGCGATCGAGCGCGCGTGTTCGGTCAACTGCACAGCGATGCAGATTTTTGTGAAGAACAACATGCAATGGTTCGCGCGCCCGCTGGAGATAATGGAGATCCGCGCGTTCCTCGAGCATGCACAACGCGCGCAGATCCGCGCCGCTTTTGCCCATGCGAATTACCTGATCAACCTCGCGGCGACCAACCCGCAGTTTCACGCCAACTCCCTCCGCGCCCTTGCCGAAGAACTCGTTAGGGCAGATCAACTCGAGCTGCCGTTTTTGGTTTTGCATCCGGGGGCGCATCTCGGCGCCGGGGTGGAAGCCGGCCTGGAGCGAATTGTCGCTTCGATCGATGCCGTCCATGCCGTTCTGCTGAAAACGAAAACCAAAATCGCGCTCGAAACGACTGCCGGTCAGGGCTCGTGTTTAGGCGATCGCTTCGAGCAAATCGCACAAATCATCAAGGGCGTGCGCGAGCCGGAGCGGCTGCTGGTTTGCCTCGATACCGCGCACGTCTTTGCCGCGGGCTACAATTCGGAAACAGACGCGGCGACGAGAAAAACTTTTGCCGAATTCGATCGCACGATCGGATTGAAACGCTTGGCCGCACTGCATCTGAACGATTCCAAAACTGCGCGCGGCTCCCGCGTCGATCGCCACGAACACATCGGGAAAGGCAAGATCGGCCTGCCGGCGTTCCGCGTCATCATGCTCGACCAACGTTTCCGAAAAATTCCGAAAGTGCTTGAGACGCCGAAGGGCAAGGAGCTGCGCGAAGACCGCGAGAACCTAACGACACTGCGCACACTCGCCGGCGATTAACCCTTCACCCGCTGAATGTATGCGTTCACCTGCTGGTCGAGAATTTCCAGCGGAAGCGCGCCATTTTTAAGGACGACATCGTGGAATTGGCGCAGGTCGAATTTCGCGCCCAACTCTTTTTCCGCGCGCGCCCGCAGCTCACGAATTTTCAGCATCCCGACCTTGTAAGCACACGCCTGCCCGGGTGAAACGATGTAGCGCTCGATCTCCGCGGTCACTTCGTTTTCGCCCATCCCGGTTTTCTCGAGCATGTAGGCGATTGCCTGTTCGCGCGTCCAATGCTGCGCGTGAATTCCGGTGTCGACGACCAGTCGGACCGCGCGAAATAATTCTGCCTGCAATCGCCCGAGATCGCCGAACGGATCGCCCTCATACCAGCCCGCATCTTTCGCCAGCCATTCTGCGTAGAGCGCCCAGCCTTCCATGTAGGCGGTGAAGGGAATCAGCTTCCGAAATTGCGGCACCCCGGTCAGTTCCTGGGCGAGCGCGATTTGAAAGTGATGACCCGGCACGCCTTCGTGATAGGCAAGCGTCGGCATCGTCCAGCGCGGGAGTTCGGTGACGTCGCGCAGGTTCGCGTAGAAAATTCCAGGCCGGGTCCCGTCCATCGCGGGCGATTCGTAGTAGGCGCCGGGCGCAGTCTTTTCTTTGAACTCCGGCACGCGCCGGACTTCGATTTTCGCTTTCGGAATGGTCGTGAAGAGTTTCTTGGAACGTTCCAACGCTTGCTCGATCAAGCGGGTGTACTCAGCCAGCGCGGCGGCGCGACCGCTGTCGTCGTTAGGCAAAAGAAACCGCGGATCTTTTCCGAGCGCGACTAACGACGCTCCGATCGGTTGCCCGGCGAAACCGTTCGCGTCCAGAATCACGCGCATCTCCGCTTCGATCCGCGCCACTTCGGAAACGCCTAACGAGTGCACTTCCACCGGACTCATCGTGGTGGTGGTGTTCAGGCGGAGCATGTGCGCGTAATAGGCGTCGCCATCCGGCAGTTTCCAGACGCCGTCGTCGGTGGTCGTTTTCGGAAGGAGATCGCTGAAGTAGGCGATCAACTTTTGGTAGGCGGGATAAACTTTGATCGCGATCGCGTCTTCCACGCGTTTCTGGAAATCCGCGCGTTGCGGCTCGCTCAGTTTGCCGATTTTCTCCGCACGCTTCTGAAAGGAAGTGGCGAGGATATTTTTCGCGGGCGGCTGACCGACGAAGTCCGTCATCTCTTTCAAGACTTCTTCGACGACGAAACGCGGAGGCAGGATTTGTTTCTGCTCGCGAATCTTCAAACCTTCGAGCACCTGGTCGAATTGCTTCGGCAACGCGTCGAGGCGTTGCAGGTAATATTCGCAATCGCGCGGCGAGAGGAGCCGATGCGTATTGGCCATGAAGGACGGAAACTGGCTCTGCGCGCCGAAGAGTTGATTCACTGGGTAGTCGTGCCATTGAAATTTTTCGCCCTCGGCCTGGCGGGTCAGGTACCAATCGAGGACTTCGGTTGAGAGCCGCTGCGAGGCGTTTTGTTTCGCCAGCGGATACTCATGGAGCTGCGCGATATTTTTGCGCAGGCGCGCGAATTCTCTTTCCTGCTGCGCGGGTGAGATGTCGTCGAGTTTGCCGTTATGCCCCGTGAATCCGAACTGCTCGACCAGGCCTAACGAGGAAAGCAATTGCGGATGATCGAAGAGGACTTCGACAAAAATCTTTTCGTAGAAAACATTCAGGCTCCAGGGACGAAACCAGATCGCATTGATCGCGAAGACTGCGACAACCAGGAGCAAGAGCCCGACGATTCCGCCGAACCATTTCAACACGCGCTTGAACATGCGCGAACAGAGTCCGGCAAGCTTGTATGCGTCAATTCAAACTTTGCCGGTGAGCGCTAGATCGTCGTCCCGGCCTCGCCCCGGGTGACGATGATCAACTGCTCATTCTCCAAGCTCATCGTCTGGATCTTCCCCCAAAAATCCGAGCCCCCGTTTTTGCTCGAGGCGTCTTCGAAACTCTTGGTGAAGCCGGAGCTGAAACTGGAACCTAACGAGCGCAGAATGCTGCCTCTAATCTCGTGCCCGTTGGCTTCGATCCATTCCGGGTCGAAATCGAAACCGTGCTCGTCGTAGGAAAACCGGAAGCGCGCGCTGCCGTTGAACCAGCGATTTTGCAGCCGCGGAAAAGGGACGCTGCGGAGGGACGCGCTCATTTCCAAAGTGGCGAGTGAATTTGCAATCCCGAGGTGGACTTTGCCGCGACAGCTCTCGAACTGCGAGTCGCGCGCGATCAGCGCGTTCACGTCCTCGGCGGTGAAGGCAATTGTGGTTGCCCGATTTTCGCGGATGGCGTTGCGGACCTGGTTCAACTTCGTTTCGGCGGCCGCGAATTCCTGCTCGCTCGGAGTGGAGACGGCGACACTCACCGGCGCGTCCGCGGTGAAGGCGTTCACTGCTTTGACGTAGAAGAACCAGCCGCAACCGAAGAGAGCGAAAAACCCGATCAACCCGATGACGAAAAAACTCATGCAGCCCATCGCGAAGCAGCCGCAACCGGACGGCTTCGGGACGTAAGGCACGGCGACGACCTGCGGCGTCGGGGCAGGCGCGAGGGCCTGGTCAGGCGGGCGTTGTTCCGGCGGGGTTTCCACGGCCGAGAATTATTCGTTTGCGCGCGACGGCGAAAGCACTTTCGGCCACGAGCCCGCCGCAAGCTCTGTCATCCTGAGCTGCGTAGACAGCGACGGACCTCGCACAGGGTTCTGTGCTTACGCAGAGCGAACAGCATGACCAACAACCTAGTGTGAGATCCTTCGTCGTCTGCGCGACTCAGGATGACAACATCAGTGGAGACTTCAACGCGCGCGCGCCTCTCCGTCGCTCCGCGTCTGCTTAATCGGCTTTCTCTTCGGCTTCGTCGCCTTCCTTGACGATGTCGCCTTCCGTAAAGAGGACGCCCTTCGCGATCTCGCGCCAGAGCGGTTTCGCGCGGAGCAACCATTCAAGGTCCATCGAGAAATGTTTCATCTCTTCTTTCTGCGCGTTCTTCATGATCGCGCGCGCGCTCTTGTCTTTCTCCAGCGCCATCCGCTGTTCGTACCAATTGATCGCTTCCGCTTCCTCGGTCAGCGACACGATCATGCGCGCGAAAGTCCGTGTCTCGTTAGGCAATTCGTTTGCCGGCTCGTGATATTGTTCGAATCCCATAAAGTCTTTCTGCGTTGACCTCGCGGTTAATTCAGCGAGGCCATGTCGATCACGAACCGATACTTCGCCTCGCTCCGCAACATCCGTTCGTAAGCCTCGTTGATCTGCGTGATCGGAATCAGTTCGATCTCGGAGGTGATCCCATGTTCTGCGCAAAACTCCAGCATCTCCTGGGTCTCGGCGATTCCACCGATGAGCGAACCACTGAGCTGCCGGCGTCGCCCGATGAGACTGAAAACATCCACCGGCAACGGCTCCGGCGACGCGCCCACCATGGTCATGGTGCCGTCGCGTTTCAGGAGTTGCAGGTAACTATCGAGCGGATGTTTCGCGGAAACGGTGTCGATGATGAAGTCGAAACTGTTCGCGTGTTTGGCCATCTCGTCGTCGTCCTTCGAGACGATGACTTCGTCCGCGCCGAGGCGTTTCGCATCCGCGGTTTTTTCCGGCGAGGTGGTGAAGAGGACGACGTGCGCGCCGAACGCGTCCGCAAATTTTACCGCCATGTGACCAAGCCCGCCGAGACCGACGACGCCAACTTTGTGGCCCTCGCCGATTTTAAAATGACGCAGCGGCGAGTAGGTCGTGATGCCGGCGCAAAGAAGCGGTGCGGTCGCCGCGAGGTCGAGTTTCTCAGAGATGTGGAGGACGAAATGTCGATCGACCACGATGCTCTGCGCGTAACCGCCGTAGGTCACGCCGCCGCTGTGTTTGTCCGGGCTGTTGTAGGTAAAGGTGGGACGACGGTCGCAGAATTGCTCGAAGCCTTCGCGGCAACTCGGGCAAGTGCGGCAGGAATCCACCATGCAACCCACGGCGGCGAGATCGCCGGCTTTGAAATTTTTCACCTCGCGCCCCACTTCCACCACTCGCCCGACAATTTCATGTCCTGGGACCGCGGGATAAGTGGTCCCGCCCCACTCGTCACGCACGGTGTGAAGATCGGAATGGCAGACGCCGCAGAAAAGAATTTCGAGCCGGATATCTTGCGGCGTGACCTCGCGGCGCCGGAGCGAAAATGGTCCGAGGGGTGAAGTCGCGGCCGGGGCGGCGTAGGCTTTGGTCATGACTGGAGTTTCGCTCGGAACCGGGAGGACGGACGCGTTTTCTTTTGCCTAACGAACGTAACTGGCGCCGTTGATATCGAGAATCGCGCCGGTCATGGCCGCGGGCGCTTCGAGCGCGAGATAGGCGACGACCTGCGCCACTTCCTCAGCGCGGTTGACGCGCCCGAGTGGGATTTCCGCGACTAATTTTTCGCCGCCGCGGCTGGCCAGATATTCTTCCGCCATCCCGGTCATGGTGAAACCGGGCGCCACCGCGAAGGCGAGCACGCCTTCCGCGGCGAAGCCGCGCGCGATCGTTTTCGTGACCGCGATCAGACCAGCTTTCGAGGCTGCGTAGTGCCAATGCTCCGGCGAATCGCCGCGATACGCGGCGCGACTGGCCACGTTCACGATCCGGCCGCCGCCGGCGCGCGAACGAAAATGCCCGACCGCAAAACGGCAAAGATCGGCCGCGGCCTGGAGATTAATTTGCAGCGTGCGTCGCCAGCATTCCGCCCAAACTTCCGGGCCTTCGCCTAACGAAACCGCCTCGTAAATTCCGGCATTGTTAATCAAAACATCGATCCGGCCATCGAGCCGATCGAGCGCGCTTTGCCACAAACCTTCGGCCGCGCCCGGCTGCAAAAGATCGGCCGCGATTTCATTTTGCCCGGAGGCGCCGCGGCCGTGGCCGATGACGTGCGCGCGTTTCGCTTCCAGTTGCGCACGAATCGCCGCGCCGATCCCGCGGGTCGATCCGGTGACGAGAATATGTTGGCAAGAATCGTCCACGACTGCCGCAGGGTAACACAGATTTTCGATCTCCTCCGAGTGACGAGGAAAGGGCGCGCGTTAGATTATGGGATGCCGCTTTTTTCCGTTCTCGATCTCGCGCCGATCACGCAGGGGAGCGATGCCGCAACCGCGTTTCGGAATTCGGCCGATCTGGCGCAACACGCGGAACGCTGGGGTTATCATCGCTACTGGCTGGCCGAGCATCACAACATTCCCGGGATCGCGAGCGCGGCCACCGCGGTCGTCATCGGCCAAGTGGCTGCGGCCACCAAAAAGATCCGCGTTGGCGCCGGGGGAATCATGCTGCCGAATCATGCGCCGCTCGTCATCGCCGAGCAATTCGGCACCCTCGAATCCCTTTTTCCGGGACGCATCGATCTCGGCCTGGGTCGTGCGCCGGGCAGTGATCAGCTGACCGCGCGCGCGCTTCGGCGTTATCTCGGAAGCAGCGGCGACACCTTTCCGCAGGATGTGCTCGAGCTGCAATCTTACTTCGCGGGAAATTCCAACCGCGCGGTCCAAGCCGTTCCGGGCGCGGGATTGGAACTTCCGTTGTACTTGTTAGGCTCGAGTGATTTCAGTGCGCGCCTGGCCGCGGAACTCGGGTTGCCGTTTGCTTTCGCTTCGCATTTCGCACCGGAATATCTCCACGTCGCCCTGGAAATTTACCGGCGCGATTTTCAACCGTCAGCCACCCTCGCGCAGCCGCACGTGATCGTTGGCATCGGCCTTTACGCAGCCGAAACCGATCGCGCGGCGGAGCGCCTTTTCACTTCTGCGCAGTTGGCCACGCTCAATCTCATTCGCGGACATCCGACGCTTTTGCCGCCACCGGTCGAAACCATGGAGGGACGCTGGAGCGAGGCGGAAGCGTCGGCGATCGCCGGCCGCACGCGTTATTGCGCGGTCGGTTCCGCGGCTACGGTGCGCGCGCAGTTGGAAAAATTTCTCGAACAAACTGCGGCCGACGAATTCATCGCCGTCGCGCAAATTTACGAGCACGCGGATCGGCTGCGCTCCTACGAAATCGGCGCGGATATTTTCCCGCAACTTTCCGCCGTCACTACTCGTTAGGCTGTTCGGGCGGCGGCGCGCCCTGATGCTCGCTCATCATGTGCTGATGGCGACGCTTCAATTTCTCGAGACGCTCGCGTTGCTCTGGCGTGAGCAGCGGAATCATCTGCTGATGCGCCTGCTCGAAAGTCGTCGCCACCCGGTGATTGGTATCGGCGCGGATCGCTTCCAGACGCGCAGACATCCCATCGACGATCGGCGCGATCTGGTCGGATTGTTGCGGCGTTAAACTCAGCTGATGCTGCAACCGTTCGCGCATCCGCTCGGCTCCATGGCCGCTGCCATGGTGCGTAATGAAAACAAGGCGCGCATGCCGCGCGCCCACGAAAAGTCCGATCGCGGCCCCGGCCAAGAAAACCACCGTCAGCGCGATCGCGAGGCGCCATTTCCAGCCGGCGATCATGGTGTGCCCGCCTCGATCGCGGTATCGGCGATGGCATAGGCGTTCGCGGTCGGTTCGGTGAGCTCGTCGTTTTGGGAAAATTGCCAATACGCGCCCGCGCTCGCGCAGATCATGACCAGCGCGGCGCCGACCGCGACCCGCTGGCAAAAACGCGTGAGCGCGCGCAGGCCATTGCCATTTTCAAAACCGCCGGCACGCCAGAGCGCGACCACGCGGGTATCGAATCCGAACGGCGCCGACAACGGTTCCACCGGCGCCGTGGCCGCGGCGCGCAGGAGTCGATCGAGCTTAGCGTCCACGGATTCCATGATTCTCCTTTTGCTCCAGACGCGCGAGTTGTTCCTTCAATTTTTGCCGGGCGCGGAAGGCGCGCACTTTCACCAGCGGCGCGCTCCAGCCGGTAAGCTTGCGGATTTCCGCGACCGATTTTTCCTGCAGATACATCAGGTCGATAATCAAGCGCTCGGCGGGCTGGAGCGCCTCGAGCAAATGCGCCACCAGGTCGCGCGCGACCAACCTCTCGTTAGGCGATTTTTCCGCCCCGGTGCTGTTGAGGTTTTCCAGGAAGGCATCCTGTTCTTCGCTCAAATCCGCGCGGCGCAATTCCGGGCGCGCTTTCTCCGCCGCGATCTGGTTCAGGCAGGTATTAATCGCAATGCGCGAAACCCAATGCTCCAGCGGCACTGCGCCGGAGTATTGCGGAAGCTTTTGGAACATCTT
>JBPCJC010000076.1:0-4491 GCA_051005695.1 Chthoniobacterales bacterium
TCGGACCACGCGATTCCGCCGGCGGATGAAATGGCTTCGACGATCGGCCGCGGCGCGCGCAAGCGCAGCGGAAAATTCTTCACTCGTGATGCCAGCCGAGCGCGATCTTCGAGTTCTTCCGCGAAGAAGAATTCCAACAAGGCCGCGGCCGCCGGACTCATTTTCAAAGTGCGCGCAAGATTTTCGTCTTTCGGCGAACTCGCCAGCCGTTGTGTAATCGCTTCCGTGGAGAGTTGCGGCTTCAGATCGATCGTAATCTGCGGTTCCGCCATCGCGCGCAGGATCGGCCCGAGCCGATAAATCGTGCCGCCTTCCACGCCGTAGCGTGTAATCAAAAGCTCGCCCGAAATCGCTTCGACTCCGGCGCTCACGGTCAGGTTTTTCAGCGGCAACCCTTCCGCGCGCTCGAGCAATCCCGCGGGCCAATCGACTTCCCACCCGCAGTTCGCCGGTGCCCAGGGCGTGATCTCGATTCCGTGTTGCGCGAGAATCGCCGGCCACTTTCCGTCCGAACCGGTCTCCGGCCAGGAAGCACCGCCGAGTGCGAGGACGATGGCCCGCGCCTTGATTGCGAACTGCTCGTTAGGCGATTCGAAATCCGCGCGCCAGATGTTTTGTTCACGAGTGATTCCGAGCCAACGCGCCCCCAGCCGAAACTCCACGCCAAGTACGCGCAGCCGCTGCAGCCACGCGCGCAGAAGCCCGGCGGCTTTTTGTCCGCGCGGAAAAACGCGCCCGCTGCTGCCGATGTAAGTTTCAACCCCAAGTTGCGTCGCCCAAGCTTGCAAGTCTTTTGGACTAAACTCCGCCAGTAAATCACGCCAACGCTCCGGTTCTTCGCCGTATCGCATCGGAAAATTTTCCACCGGCTCGCCATGCGTCAGGTTCAAACCACCCCGCCCGGCGACGAGAAATTTCCGGCCAGCCGAAGACTGCCCGTCGCAAAGGATGACACGCGCGCCGGCCGCGCTGGCGACTTCAGCCGCACGCAAACCCGCGGGCCCGCCACCGATGACGAGAATGCAGTCATCGCCGTTCGCCATCCGCGAGCTTAACGCGGGAGCCGGACGACGCGAGCGCGCTAGAGTTTCGTGCGAATACCGCAGGCGCGCAGCGCGCACCAGCCTTTCGCAGCTTCAAAAAAAACAAACGCCGAGGAAAGGAACAGAATCACCGTGGCCCATGGATGCCACCGCAGGCAGAAACATCCGCCGCCAAATAATCCCAGCGCCAGCACCGCGCGCACCAGCCGGCCGCGACCACTAATATTGGAGGCAAAACGTTCACGACTCATTATCAAGTCATACGCGCCACACGGGAACACGGATGATCCTGACGCTGGCGCGCGGTTCCACTTTGCACGAAATTTCACCGTGGAACCGGCCAGCAAAGCGCGCACGATCATCCATCTGGACATGGATTGTTTCTATGCCGCGATCGAAGTGCGCGATCGCCCAGAGTTGAAAGGAAAACCGGTCGGCGTCGGCGGCGCGCGGGATCGCCGCGGCGTCCTGACGACTTGTAATTATGAGGCGCGAAAATTCGGCGTGCACTCGGCCATGCCCACCTTCATGGCGCTACAGCGTTGCCCGAAGTTGGTCATCCTGCCGACGCGGTTCGATGTTTACCGGCGCGAATCGGCCGCCATCCGTTCGATCCTGCATCGCTTCACGGCGCTGGTCGAGCCGCTCTCGCTCGATGAAGCTTATCTCGATGTGAGCGAGCATCCCGGCGCACCCGGTCCCCTCGCCCAGATCATTCGGCAATTAATTTTTCAGAAAACCAAACTAACCGCGTCGGCCGGGATCGGGCCTAACAAGTTAATCGCCAAGATTGCCAGCGACCTGAAAAAACCGAACGGACAATACGAAGTCAGCGCCGCACAGGTGCCGGAGTTCATCGCCAAATTGTCGGTGCGCAAACTCTGGGGCATCGGCCACGTGACCGAGCAAAAACTCGAACGCCTTGGAGTCTCGACCTGCTCCGACCTGCAACGTTTTTCGCGCGCGGAGTTGTCGGAACACTTCGGTAAATTCGGGCTGGAACTCTACGATCAATGCCGCGGCCACGATGATCGCGCGGTGGAACCGGATCGCGAGCGCAAGTCGCTCAGCAACGAGGAAACATTCGCCAGCGATCTCGCGACGGTCGAGGAATGCGAAGAAAAATTGCCCGAGCTCTTCGCGGAATTAGCGGCCGATTTCGCGCAAAAAGAGGCGGCCCGGGTGGTCACGAAGATTTTCGTGAAATTGAAGTTCAGCGATTTCACTCGCACTACCGTGGAGCGCGCCGGCTTGCCGTTTTCATTGGAAAATTTGCGGAGCTTGCTGCGCGAAGGTTTCGCGCGCACCGGCAAGAGCGTGCGCCTCCTCGGTGTGGGCGTGCGCTTCGCGGAGAGGGAAATGGCCGAGGCGCAGTTGCCGCTGCTATAATCCCCTCAAGACGAGACAGGATTTTGCAGGATTGTTTAAGCACGACGCGGCGCGGAACTAATTCTGTATAATCCTGTCCGCTTTATGACGCCGCTTCTTTTCGCGCCCTGCAAACTTCGCGAAGTCGAATTGCGCAACCGCATCGGGGTTTCGCCGATGTGCCAGTATTCAAGCGAGGACGGCTTCGCAAACGACTGGCACCTGGTGCATCTCGGCAGTCGCGCGGTCGGCGGCGCGGGGTTGGTCATGACGGAAGCATCCGCGGTCACGGCGGATGGTCGCATCAGTCCGCAGGACCTCGGAATTTGGAAGGACGAACACATCGAAATGCTCGCGCGTATTTTTCGTTTTATCGCTGACCAGGGCGCGGTGCCGGCGATGCAACTCGCGCACGCCGGCCGCAAAGCCAGCACGGCGCCGCCCTGGCAAGGCGGGAAAGCAGTCAGCGAAGCCGATGGCGGTTGGCGGCCGATCTACGCGCCGAGCACGCTGCCTTTCGACCAGGGTTACGTTCCGCCTAACGAGCTTGATCGCGAAGGAATCGAGCGGGTCGTGCGCGCGTTTGCCGAGGCCGCCGGACGCGCGCTGAAAGCGGGCGCGCAAATCGTGGAGATTCACGCGGCGCATGGGTATTTAATTCACGAATTTTTTTCGCCATTGAGCAATCAGCGCGCGGATGAATTCGGCGGCTCGTTTGAGAACCGGACGCGGATCGCGCGCGAAATCGTGCAGGCGATTCGGAGGGTTTGGCCGGAGCATTATCCGTTGTTCGTCCGCATTTCCGCGAGCGATTGGGTCGAGGGCGGCTGGGATGTCGAGCAATCGATCGCGCTCGCGCGGGATTTGAAGTCGTTAGGCGTGGACTTGATCGATTGCTCCTCCGGCGGAGCGGTGCCGCACGCGAACATTC
Organism: Chthoniobacterales bacterium; assembly: GCA_051005695.1. Lineage (GTDB taxonomy): Bacteria > Verrucomicrobiota > Verrucomicrobiia > Chthoniobacterales > UBA10450 > JACCTI01. The sequence continues at coordinate 3,343 of JBPCJC010000076.1, forward strand.
CCATCGGGCCCGGCTATCAGGTGCCGTTCGCGGAGCGCATCCGGCGCGAGGCAGGAATTGCGACGGCCGCCGTCGGGATGATCACCTCACCGGCGCAGGCGGAGGAAATTCTTCAGCAAGGAAAAGCCGATCTTATCTTCATGGCTCGCGAGTTTTTGCGGCACCCGTATTGGCCGCTGGCGGCCGCCGTAGAGATGGGCGCGGAAGCGAAACCGCCGGTGCAATATGGCCGAGCCTTCAGCCGTGGTTGAGACGACGACCGCATGGCCGGTCATTCTCTTTTACAAATATGTCGCGATCGCGGAGCCCGAAAAATTTGCCGCAGAGCAGCGCGCATTTTGTGACTCGTTAGGCCTGAAGGGCCGGGTCTTGATCGCGTGGGAAGGAATCAACGGCACGCTTGCCGGACCTGCGCGGGCGATTTCCGCTTACACCGCGGAGCTGGGCGCGGACGCGCGTTTTGCCGATGTTGTTTTCAAATTCAGCGCAGGCGATGCGAATACCTTTCCGCGGCTGGCAGTGAAAGCGCGGCGGGAAATCGTCACTCTCGGCGTGGACGGAATTGTTCCCGACCCAACCAACCAGCTTTCGCCTAACGAGTGGAAGCGCATGCTGGAAAATGATCCCGAGGTCGTGCTGCTGGATGTGCGCAATCGTTTCGAATCCGAGGCCGGCTGCTTCGCAGGCGCGGTCGTCTGCGAGATTGAAAACTTCCGCGAGCTACCGGCGTATGTCGATCAGCTGGCGCCACTGAAATCGAAGAAGGTGCTGATGTATTGCACCGGCGGAATCCGTTGCGAAAAAGCCGCGGCGTTGCTGCGCGCGCGCGGTTTCGAGAACGTCTTCCAACTGCACGGCGGCATCGTTAGCTACCAGGAAGAATTCGGAAACGAGCATTGGCAGGGCGAATGTTTTGTCTTCGATCAGCGGATGACCGTGCGGGTCGAAGACGGCCTGGTGCAGCTCGGGCGCTGCGCGCACACGAATCGTCCGACGAGCCGCTTTGTGAATTGCCTGCACGATCCGTGTCACAAGCTTTTCATTCTTTCGGAGGAAGCGGAGCGTGAGAACAAAGATTACCTTCTCTGTCCGGATTGCCTAACGAACGGTCTTACGTTCGAGACGGCGGAATATCCCAAAAGCTAAATC
>JBPCJC010000077.1:0-23849 GCA_051005695.1 Chthoniobacterales bacterium
CCCCCCCCCCCCCCCCCCCCCCCCCCCCCCCCCCCCCCCCCCCCCCCCCCCCCCCCCCTCCCTCCCCTCCCCCCCCCCCCCCCCCCCCCCCCCCCCCCCTCCCCGGAAAAACCAGGTTACGCCGTCCTTAAGGTCTCGTTAGGGCAGTGAGCAGAAACTGACGGAAAGCCGCCGGATCGCGCAGCCGATATTTCGCCCGCGAGGTTTGCGCGCCGATCTTGATCGAAAGGAAATTCGCTCCGCCGAGTGCGAACATGCTTTCGTCGGTGCGATCGTCGCCCGCGCACAAAACCAGATCGAATGCCTTCTCCCGCAGCCAGCGCGCGACCGCCGCGCCTTTCGAAACCTGCTCCGCGGTCACTTCCACGATCTTGCGGCCGTGCCGGATTTTTACCGGCTCGTTTGCCATCATCGTGCCCAGCTCATGGGCGAGCTGGTTCGCTTTCCAAGTGCCGAACTCCGGATCGGTCTTGCGATAATGCCAGACTAACGAAGTCCGTTTTTCTTCCACTGAACTTCCCGGCGTCGAATGCTCGTAAAGACGGAGAACGCGGCGGACGTCTTCCTTCCACGAGTAACTGACGTTGCTGTCCCAGCGTTCCCAATCCTGCGCTCCCGCGCGCCGGACCGACGCGCCGTGTTCCGCGATCAGGGCGAACTCGTCGCCCGCGAACCAACCCAGCAAATCCTCCGGCGTGCGGCCGCTAATGATCGTCGTCTCAACCTGCGGTGCGAGCGTCCGCAGATGTTCGAGGAGCTCGCGAATTTCCGCGGTCGGCTTGGCCGCGCGCGCTTCGCGCTCGATCTCGCGCAGCGTGCCGTCGTAATCGAGAAACAACCCGATCGTCTTCCCATTGGCGAGCGCGCCGGACAATTTTTCCGCCGCTTTTTCCGTTTGCTCGAAGAGCGCCATCGTCCCCGGCTCGGTCGCGCGCAGCTGTTCAATAAAAGTGCGCGCCCAATGTTGCGCGTCGAATTCCAAAACCCGCTGGCGCATCGGTGCCATCGCCGCGCGCTTCTCCTCGTTAGGCAAAACGAGCGCGGCGCGCAAAGTCTGCGCGACCGCGCAGGCGTCGTAGGGATTGACCAGGAGCGCGCTCGATAATTCCTCGGCCGCGCCGGCAAATTCGCTCAGGATGAGCACGCCTTCGCCGCCGCGCTGGCAGGCGATGTATTCCTTCGCCACCAGGTTCATCCCATCGATCAACGGCGTAACCATCCCGACATCCGCGGTCGCATAAAGCGCGCACAGATCCGTGAACTCGACCGAGCCGTGGATGAAACGAATCGGGCTGCTGTTGATCGTGGCGTAGCGGCCGTTGATCCGGCCGACGCGCGACTCCGTTTCTTCGCGGAGCGCTTTGTATTCCTCCACGTCTTCGCGCGAAGGCACGCTCACGAAAATGAATTTCACTGATTCGCGATCCTCCAGTTCGCCGAGGAATTCCTCGATCGCGTCCAGCCGATGCAGGATGCCCTTGGTGTAATCCATGCGCTCAACCGAGAGGACGATTTTGCGTGCGCCGTTCGCGCGCCGGATCTCCGCGCAACGCTCGGAAAATCCCGGAGTCGCGAGTGTTTCCTCGAATTTGCGCGCGTTGATTCCGATCGGAAAAACTCCGAGCGCGCTCCGGCTGCCATCCGCACTCCGAATGCAGGCGATCTCCGATTCGTAGCCTAACAAACGCAGGACCGTGCTCCGGAAATGGCGCACGTAACCGAAAGTATGGAAGCCGATCAGGTCCGCGCCGAGCATGCCCGCGACCAGCTCGCGGCGTTTCGGATGGCAGCGAAAAGTTTCGTAGGATGGAAACGGCGTGTGCAGGAAAAAGCCGATCTTCAATTCCGGCATCGCTTGCCGGAGCATCGCCGGCACGAGCAGGAGTTGATAATCATGCACCCAGACGAGGTCGCCCGGTTTCGCGAGCGCGAGCGCTTTCTCCGCGAAGCGTTGATTGACCGCGCGATAATCTTTCCACCACGCCGGGTCGTAGCGCATGAAATTCGGCATGTAATGAAGCAGCGGCCAGATGCTCGAATTCGAGAAGCCCTGGTAATGTCCGGCGACTTCTTCGTCGGAAAGAAAAACCGGCACGCAGCCGTGTTCCCGGTCTAACAAGTCCTCGATTTCCGCGCGCCGGGCCGGGTCCTCGATGCTGCTCCCGGGCCAGCCGATCCATTTCAAATTATACTCGTTAGGCGAGAGCCCTTCGAGCGCCGCGACCAGTCCGCCGGAGGACTTGGTGATCGTCTCGCCAACCGTGACCGGCAAGCGATTGGAAAGATTAATCAGCGTCGTCGGCATCCGCTTCACCTTGGCGCGATTCCGCGCGGGCTGCGAAAAATAAAACCCGCGGAGCCATAGCCGCCCGCGCGCGAGGATGCGATTAAGCGTTCGTGCCGGGGTTGTCCGCGGCCAGCAGGCGCCGGACTTCCTCATCGCGTGGTCTGCGAGAAATCTTCGTAATACTGGCCGACCGCGCGGAAGCGCGGCGGCACCATCGCGCAGATGGTTTCGTCGGCTTCGTCTCCGAATTCGCGGCAGGCCTCCGGCGAACCCACCGGGACCGCGACCACGATCTTGCCGGACTTCTTTTTGGCGCAACGCCTGCACCATCGCGCGCATGGTTGCGCCGGTGGCGAGGCCGTCATCGACCAGGATTGTGGTTCGCCCGCGCAGTTCAGGCGCCGGCCGGCCGTCGCGATATTTGTTCGCTCCGTTCGAGCTCAGCCAGTTCGCGGGCGGTGACGGCTTTGGAACGATTCTGAAAACAGGCTTCGAGGTCGTCGTTTTCCATCGCCGGCGATTTCAGCAGTTCGGTCGCGAGTGGTGTATCAGGAAGAAGCGCGGGCGCGTTCGCCGCTTCGGCTACTCGACAGTCACGCTCTTGGCCAGATTGCGAGGCTTATCGACATCGCGGCCGAGCTCGACCGCGAGATGATACGCGAGCAACTGCAGCGGAATCACGGTCAGAATTGGGCTGATGAATTCCATCGTCGCCGGGACGGTGATGATGTCGTTCGCGACATGCTTGAGCCTCTCCGCGCCGTTGCCGGTGGTGACCGCGATCACCGGGCCTTTGCGCGCTTTCACCTGCTCGATGTTGTTCAAATTCTTCGAGAGCACGGTGTCGTCCGGGGCGATGAAGAGCGAGGGCAGTTCCGGCCTAACGAGTGCAATGATGCCGTGCTTCAGCTCCGCGCTCGGATGGCCTTCGGCGAAGAGATAAGTGATCTCCTTGACCTTGAGCGCGGCTTCCAGCGCCACCGGATAATTGAACTGCCGTCCGAAGAAGAGCATTCCCGGCGCATTCGCGTACTTCTTCGCGATCGCCTTGATCTCGTTCGACAACTTGAGTGTCTCTTCGATCTGTTCCGGCAATTTTTCCAAGGCCTCGATGATCCGCGTTCCCTGCGAAGTCGAGAGGTGCCGCATCCGGCCTAACAAGAGCCCGATCAGCATCAGGATCGTCACCTGCGAAGTGAATGATTTCGTCGCCGCCACCCCGATCTCCGGGCCGGCGTGCATGTAAACCCCGCCGTCGCTTTCGCGCGCGATCGTGCTCGCGACGTTGTTGCAAATCCCGAGTGTGCGATAGCCTTTGCGCCGGCTTTCGCGCATCGCGCCGAGCGTGTCCGCGGTCTCCCCGCTTTGGCTGATCGCGAAAACCAGCGTGTCCCGAGTCATTGGACAATTGCGATGGCGGAACTCGCTCGCGAATTCCACTTCCGTCGGAATTTCCGCCAGTTGCTCGAGGATGTATTCGCCAATCATGGCCGCGTGCAGCGCGGTCCCGCAACCAGTCAGGACAATCCGCCCGACATCGCGGAGTTGCGCGGCGGTCATGTCGAGCCCGCCGAGTTTCGCGGTCGATTCCTCGGCGATCAATCGGCCACGCATGGCATCGCGCACCGAGCCCGGCTGCTCGAAGATTTCCTTGAGCATGTAATGCGGGAAATCGCCCTTCTTGATGTCCTCATCGGAGAACTCGACCTTGCTCACTTCGTAGGCGCCGGCCTCGCCGCCCACCGAGCTGATTTCAAAACTATCCGGCTCCACCGCGACGACGTCGAAGTCGTTCAGGTAAACCGCGTCCCGCGTGTGGGCCACGATCGCGCTCACATCGCTGGCCAGGAAATTTTCCTCCTTGCCAACCCCAAGGACGAGCGGCGAACCGCGCCGCGCACCCACGATAAAATCCGGGATATCGCGATGCACCAGTGCGATCCCGTAGGTTCCGATCACCTGCTTCAAGGCCGCCCGCACCGCCGCCACCAGCCGCGCCTTCTCATTCAAGGGCGGCACCTCGCCGTTCTTCGGCCCGGAAGCGTCGTAGAGCGAGCCGATCAAATGCGCCAGCACCTCCGTGTCCGTTTCCGAGGCGAAATCGTGCGGCCCGTCGCGGAGCAAATTCTCCCGGAGCACATTATAGTTTTCGATCACGCCGTTGTGCACCAGCGCCAGCTTTCCGCTTTGATCGAAATGCGGATGCGCATTCTGGTCGGTCGCCTTCCCGTGCGTTGCCCAGCGGGTGTGGCTGATCCCGTAGGTGCCGGTCGGCGGCCTCTCCGCCATTAATTTGCCCAGCTCCGCGATTCGGCCGGCGCACTTGCGCGTCTCCACACTATCGCCGTCCACGATCGCCACCCCGGCCGAGTCGTAACCGCGATATTCCAGCCGACGCAACCCATCCAGCAGGATAGGCGCCGCTTCCGATCGACCGACATAGCCAACAATGCCGCACATAAGGGACTGATCCTGACACTAACGCGCCCTCTCCGCAATAGACTCGAGCCTCTCGAATCCGGCCCGCTCCCGGCGCGGCCGGCACTGACGCTGGGCCGCGAACCCTTAAAAGCCGGACTGAGATCCCGGAGTGTTCGCGAGCAGGTTATCGATGAGTAAAATAAGGTAAAGAATCAGATCGCTCCGAAACCGCCTAGGATGCCCAAGCCGGTCGCGAAACCCAAATAGGAGAAGACCGCACTAAGCGCGAGTAACCACCCTTTGTTATAGTAGTCGTTGTTGCTAATGTAGTAAAAAGCGACGCCAGGCTGATAGTCAGAAAGTAGCCCATGTCCGATCAGATTACGATGTGGCTGACCTTTGGCGAGACCCAGGAAGTTGCTTGCACATGATCTCGCCGGGTCGCTCCTGCCAGACACACGGGCCGACCACCTTCCAACCAAGTCGCGCATACCACGCCTGCTGGTCGAGGGTGAACAAATAAAGCGTCTCGATCCTTCGCGACCGCGCTTCTTCCTCAACCGCGGCGCAAAGTGCGGCCCCGATCCCCCGGTGTCGGAATTCGGCGCCAACAAAGACCCCACCCAGCCAGGGTGACAGGTCTTCGCGCCCATCCAGATCATACACCCGCAGGGACGCCGTCCCGAGGAGTTGTCCCTCAGCATGCGCCACCCAGGCGATCGGTAACTGATCTCGATGCAGGTGCGTCTTGAGCTTGTCCCTTCGCGCCGTAGGAGATTCTTCGTCGAGCAGAGCTCCCCACTGCGCAAAGAGCCAATCAGCCAGTTGCGGGAGGTATTCCGGGTAGTCAGCCAGGTAGTTAATCCGAACTCCGTCCATCTGCGTTTCAGCAAGCTATCCTTTAATTATACTTCCGCCTCGGTCTTGGTCTAAGACACCACCCTGGACTAGGATAAAAGCGCGCCCAGCGAATACAATACCTCGCGGCGTGCCCGTGCGCCGCTTTCGCCCTGGACCTCGGATGGTGTCTGCAAAAAGTGTAAGGCAAAGGAGACGAGCTCGCTCTTGTCCTTTGGCAGTTGAAGCGCGCCGATATTGCCGCCGCTTATTTTCCGAAACGGCCAGTGGGCGAAGAGCCATTCCGCGCCTGCGGGATTTCCCCATTGCAGTCTTTCCGCGTTCGGAATTGCGGCGCTCTCAGTGCGCAGTTGCGTATCGTGCAGGATAACCCAGCCATTACTCCGAAGGTGAGGCGCGAGACGAACCAAATCGAGTAACGGCCGCGGATGTTGATGGTCGGCATCGATAAAGGCGAGCTCGAGCTCGTCGCGCCGGGCTAGCTTCGAAACCATTCTGGAATCATGCGGCGTGTGCACCGAGACACTCCTGGCAAGCTCAGGAATCAACTCATTCAGCTCGAACCCTGTTAGCTTTGTTGGATCGATCAGGCATTGCCGCTGAATATCGATCGTGTCCACCCGGACCGATCCCGCCGCGCCATGACGGCGGTAAAGCGCGGCGGCCAGGATCGCTGCCGAGAAACCCGTCAACGTTCCTACCTCAACCACATGGAATGGCGCGAGGATGCTCGTGAATGCGGTGAGGAATAAATAATCGCTCGAGCTGATCGCTCCCGCGGAGTGTGGCCGGGTCATCATTCGATGAAGAAAATCGATCTCGCCCGGAGGAGCCAGGTTACCCGGCCTACCTAACAATGCCGCCAGCTTAAGATAATCCGCTTCGTAATTCGTCAGCTGCGCGAATTCGCAAACCTCCGCGGTGCTAACCGGGCGTCTCTTTGAGCTATGGCGCAAGAACTCCAGCAGCAGTTTGATCCGCGTGCCGGACGGCGCGGAGCGGAGCGCGCGCAGACGTTCTTTCCACGTAAAACCTGATTTCCCCGTGATCACGTAGGTTAGGCTTCGGGTTGAGGTTAGATGGTCGGCGTGAGCACTCGATGTGCCTCGCACCCGTCGATCACCACTAACGAAATAAGCCGAGAAAGAAATGCCAAAAGCGATCCCCCAGTGCAAGGCGGCAATTCCGAGAAGCAAAGCAGCATATAAGGCGACGAACCAAGTCAGCGCGATGTCCGGGAGCATCCACCAGACGAACATCAAGGCGAGTATCGGCCCGAACACCGCCCCACACGCGAAGCGCACCAAAGCTCGATTCGACGGTGTTGGCTTCGGCTGAGAAGGCCAGTCGCAGGCTTGGCAAACGCCGGCAAGTGTTTCGGCCAAATGAACGCGCCAGCGTCTCCGTGGTCAATCCTAAGAACGGGTTCCAGGCGATCGAGGGAAAGATCGTGGTGTTTGTTATGGTAACCAACGTTTAACGCGCGCAGGTTGATGGTGCAGTGGTAGCTTGCGATCTCCTGGGTTGCTTTGTAGGTGTAATCTTCTTGAATCCAGCGCGCATCGACCGGTGTAACTCAATGGAGAAGGCGAAGGAGAAGACGAGAGAAAGTATTCCCGGACAGTTGCAGAAATAAACTGCCGAGGCGCCATAGCCGATCACACAGGCGAGACTAAACATGGTCCAGGGGTTCCACAAAATGACCGCTTTCAGCCGCAGCGGCGGGTGATTTGAAGGTCGGAAAGAAGATTAACCAAAGTGCTTTGCGATACCAGCGGTTGCCACTCAGGCGAGGTTCTTAGCGGCTGGTTACGTCCGCATCGTAATCCAATCGCCCTGATGCGCATGATGCTGCAGGTCATAAACGCCGAAGCCAATCGCACCTGCGACCAAGTCTAGCAGATTGGCCTGGATGGCGACGAGTACCTCCATGCTTTTCGACGCCAAGACGATTTCTTTGTGACCGAACTGGATTAACCCCATCCGGAAGTGCGGCAGTTGATTCGGACGCAATCCTTTTACCGCCGCGATCGTGTTCGCAGTATCGCAGCGCGGGACGCGCTCGCGTGATTAAAGACCTTGGCGACTCAATTTGAAAGCGAAACGCAAGACCGGTAACGGCATTAACCTAACGAGTGCCATTCCGAGCTTCATCGCCAGCCCGGGAATGACCAACGCACGATCGCCTTCCACCGCATCGAGCGCAGCGCGCGCGACCGTCTCCACCGGGACGTAAGTAAATTCCGGGGCGCCCTTCGCGCTGGCGTTCGCGCGGCGGGCCACGGAATCGAACTCCGTATGCACCGGCCCGGGACAAAGGGAAGTTACAGTTACTCCGCTGCCGCGCAGTTCGGCGCGCAGCCCTTCCGAGAAACCGGTCACGTAAGCTTTGCTCGCGGCGTAAACCGCAAAGGTGGGCATGGGCAGAAACGAGGCCGACGAGCTGACGTTCAGGATCGCACCGCGTCCCCGCGTAATCATGCCGGGTAGCAGCCGGTGGGTCAGTAGCGTGAGCGCGGCCATGTTGACCTGCAACATCGCGTCGACCCGCGGCAGATCGCTGACCGCAAACGAACCGCGATCACCGAGACCGGCGTTATTGATCAGGAAATCGATCGCGATTTTTTCCTGTTCCAGCCAATCGCCGAGTTCATCGAGTTGTTCGCGTTTCGAAAGATCGACCGCGCGCACTATCACCTTTAAATCAGGATGGCTTTGCGCGAGTTCATCCCGCAGTTCTTCCAGCCGTGCTCGTCGCCGCGCGACGATGACTAACGAATGAGCGCGACCGCCGAGTTGGCGCGCGAGTTCGCGGCCGATGCCAGCCGAAGCACCCGTGATCAAGACCGTGGATCCGTCGAGTTTCATCGCGCTTGCTCTCGAAGAATCGGTTCGAGTGTGCGCCAGACCAGATCGGCGATGATGCGATGGCCTTCGGCGGTCGGATGGATTTGGTCGGGCTGATTGAGCGCGCGAATTCCACCGACTCCTTCGAGCAAAAACGGAATGAGAGTGGCGTGGTCTACTTGCGCGATTTCGCCGAAAACGCGCTGAAAACTGGCGGTGTAGTCGGCGCCTAGATTAGGCGGAATGCGCATCCCGGCGATGATGATTTTGGTTTCCGGACCCTTCGCTTTCGCTTTGTCGATGATCGCCTGGAGATTGGATTTCGTGGCCGCGACTGGTAAACCGCGGAGCCCGTCGTTGCCACCGAGTTCGATCACGAGCACGTCGATCGGTCGTTGCAGCAGCCAATCGATCCGGCGTAAACCGCCCGCAGTTGTATCGCCACTCAGGCCGGCATTCTCCACTTGATACGGCAGTTTGGCTTCGCGGATTTTTTCGCCGATGAGCGCAGGAAACGACTCGTTAGGCTTAACTCCGTAGCCGGCACTGAGGCTGTCGCCAAGAAAGACAATCGCCTTTTCCGCGACCGGCGGAGGTTGCGCGGAGGCGAGCGCGATGATGAAAAAAAACGCCAGCGCGAACGCGCCCCGCGACTTCAAATTCCCCATGCGCTCCGAATCATGTTCGCGTAAGCAAGACGCACCCGCTCCTACCGTCAATGACCGCGATCCCGATTCTCGACGCGCAGCGTCTGACCAAGACCTACCAGACCGGCGCCGGTGCGCTGACGGTGCTGAAGGAAATTTCCTTCTCCCTCCCGCAGGGTGCGACTTGCTCGATCCTCGGACCTTCCGGGAGCGGCAAGACAACGTTGCTCGGGCTTTGCGCCGGGCTCGATCGGCCGACTTCGGGCTCGGTCTTGCTCAATGGCGAACCGCTGGCCGCCATGAACGAAGACGAGCGCGCGCGGATTCGAAATCAGCTTGTCGGTTTCGTTTTTCAAAATTTCCAGCTCATCCCAACCCTGACCGCGCTGGAAAATGTGACGGTGCCGATGGAATTGCGCGGCGACCGAAGCGCGCGGGCAATGGGCTTGGACTTGTTAGACCGGGTCGGCCTCGGCGGCCGGGTGGAACATTATCCGGCGCAGCTTTCCGGCGGCGAACAACAGCGGGTGGCGCTCGCGCGCGCCTTCATTAATCGGCCGAAAATTCTATTTGCCGACGAACCGACCGGCAACCTCGATGCGGAAACGAGCGCGGGCATCATCGAGATCATGCTCGAGCTCAATCGCAGCGCCGGGACTGCTTTAGTCCTGGTAACGCATGACGTGGAGGTTGCGAACCTGACCGAGCGGACCATCCGTTTGCGCAACGGCGCGGCCGTCTAAATGCGTCCGTCGTTCCTTTGGAAGATGGCCTGGCGCGACAGTCGCGCGAGTCGGCGACGTCTGCTGGTCTTTTCGATTTCCATCACCCTCGGGATCGCGGCGCTGGTCAGCATTGGTTCGTTTCGCCAGAGCCTGAGCCAGGCGATCGATGACCAGGCGCGCACTCTCATCGGCGCGGATTTAATCGTGGAAGCGTCGCGCGCGTTTACGCCGGAGGAGGAAGTGTTCATGCACTCGTTAGGCACGCCGCAGGCGCGCGAGGTGCGTTTTTCCACGATGGCGTTGTTTCCGAAAAACGACAGCACTCGGCTGGTGCATCTGCGCGCGCTCGGCGGCGATTTTCCCTTTTACGGTGCGATGGAAACGGAACCGTCGACGGCGGCGCAGGATTTTCGCAAAGGCGGTCGCGCGATCGTCGAGGAAAGTCTGCTTATCCAATTCGGCGCGCAGGTGGGCGACCGGATGAAGATTGGCGACGCGGAATTCATCGTCGCGGGCGCACTCAAGAAAATGCCAGGGGAAGCTTCCGCGGCGGGTTCGTTCGCTCCGCGGGTTTACGTTCCGCTGCAAAACCTGGCGGCGACGAATCTGCTCAAGCCGGGGAGCGTGCTGCACTACCGCGACTACGTGAAGTTTCCCGCCGGCGTCGATGCGGAAACGCGAATCGCGCCGCTGGTGCCGCGGATTCAAGGCTTCGGGCTCGAATACGACACGGTCGCAAAACGCAAAAAAGATCTCGGGGAAGCGCTCGATAATCTCTACCGCTTTCTCAATCTCGTCGGCTTCATCGCACTCCTGCTCGGCGCCGTGGGTGTGGCCAGCGCGATCCAGGCGCACCTGCAACAGAAGCACAAAACCGGCGCGATCCTTCGCTGCCTCGGCGCGTCCGCGCGCGGGACGGTGATGATTTACTTAATCCAAGCCGCCGCCATGGGATTGATCGGCGCGGCCAGCGGCGCGGCCCTCGGGGTGGCGATGCAGCGCATCTTTCCCGCGATCCTGAAGTCATTCATTCCGCTGCCGATCTCGAGCTCGCTCGCGTGGGAGCCGATTCTGCGCGGAATGTTAATCGGCTTCGGGACCTGCGTGCTCTTCGCGCTCCCGGCGCTGCTGCGTTTTCGACGCCTGGCGCCGCTTCTGATTTTGCGCGCGAACGGCGCGGAGGAAGCGAAGACGCGCGGTTTCGACTCGTTAGTCTGGCTCGTTTACCTGCTGATCGCCGGGAGCGTGACCGCGTTCGCGATCGCTCAAAGTGAAACCTGGCGGCGCGGTCTCGTCTTCGCCGGTGTGCTCGCATTGGCGATGGCGATTTTCGCTGGCGTGGCCAAAGGATTGATCGCTCTGGTGCGGAAATTTTTCCCGCACCATTGGAGTTTTGCGCTGCGCCAGGGCGTGGCCAATCTTCATCGGCCGAACAATCGCACGCTCCTGCTCACGGTGGCACTCGGGCTAGGGACATTTCTGCTCCTCAATCTTTATCTTAGCCGCGAAGTTTTGCTGACCCAGTTCAAGTCGATCGGCGCGAAAGATCAGCCGAATATTTTCCTTTTCGATATCCAACCAGACCAAACCGCGGCCGTCGCAGCACTCGTTAGGGAGAATGGTTTGCCGGTGCTCCAGCAGGCGCCGGTGGTGACGATGCGCCTGGCGGAAATCAAAGGCCGCCGGACGGAAGAAATCCTAGCCGATCCCGCGCGCAAAATTCCCGAGTGGGAATTACAGCGCGAATATCGTTCAACCTATCGCGACGCGCTCGCCGAGACCGAAAAAATTGTCGCCGGGAATTGGATCGGCCACGTCGATTACCATCCGGGCGAGACCGTGCCGGTCTCGCTCGACAAGGAAATCGCGCACGATTTTGGCGCGAGCATCGGCGACGAACTCATTTTCAATGTCCAGGGCGTGCCGATCAAAACCCGCATCGCCAGCCTGCGCGAAATCGATTGGAAAAGATTCCAAACGAACTTCTTCGTCGTCTTTCCGACAGGCGTGCTCGAAAACGCGCCGACCTTCAATGTCCTCGTTAGCCGAGTGCCGGATGCGGCGGCCTCGGCGCGTTTACAGAGCGCGGTCGTCTCGAAGTTTTCCAACGTCTCCGCGCTTGATCTGACTTCGGTGATTCAAACCGTCGATTCGATTTTGACCAAGGTCGCGCTCGTCATCCGGGTGATGTCGCTCTTCACCGTCGGCGCGGGATTGATCGTGCTCGCGAGCACAATTTGGAGCGGCCGCTATCAGCGCCTGAAGGAGAGCGTGCTCCTGCGAACGCTCGGGGCGTCGCGCGCGCAGATCTGGCAAATTCTTTGCGCGGAATATTTCATCCTCGGCACGATGGCCAGCCTAACCGGGATCGTGCTCGCGGTTATTTCCAGCTGGGCCTTGGCGAAATTTGTTTTCAAGCTGACCTACGCGCCGTCGCTCTGGCCGTTGCTGGCGGCGCTGTTCGCGGTCAGTGGCCTGACGGTTTTGATCGGCCTCCTGACCAGCCGCGGGATTGGGAGCACGCCGCCGTTGGAAATTCTGCGGGCGGAAATGGAATGAATTCGACCGACACCCTCGCGGTTTTCTTCCTCGCGCAGGACGAACAAAGCGCCGCGTCGGTGATGGCGCGCCTAACGAGTTATATCGCGGGCGCGCGCGCCAGCCTCGACTTCGCACTCTACGATTTACGTTTGAACGACGCGCTCAAGGCCCAATTGTGGGCGGCGCTGCGCGAGCGCGCCGCGGCCGGCGTGCGCATCCGGATTTGCTACGATGGGGACAAGCCATTGCAGCCCAATCTGGCGCAAGGCCAGGACCCGGCGCCGCCGGGGACGGGCGCGTTTGTGCAGTCGTTAGGCTTTCCCTGGCGGCGGATCGCGGGGATGAAATTGATGCACGACAAATTCATTGTGCGCGACGCGCGCGCGGTCTGGACGGGTTCGCTCAACCTGACGAACGACGCCTTCACCCTGATGGAGAACAACGTCCTGCAGATCGAATCGCCCGCGCTGGCGTCGTCGTATCTGCTCGATTTCGAACAGCTCTGGGAGAAGGAAAATTTCGAGAACACCGGCGACATTGCGACCGAGCCGGTGCCGCTGGTTTTTGCCGGTCAACCCGCGAGCGCGCAGGTGATGTTTTCGCCCGGACGCGGCCTGGCGATTGATGAAGAAATCGCGCGCCGAGTGCGCGCGGCGAAACAGCGCGTGCGGATCTGCAGTCTGCTGATCAATTCCGGCTCGTTGATCTCCGCCTTGACCGAACTTTTGCGCGCCGGGCGGGTGCGGGTCGACGGCATCTACGATCGCACCCAGATGGCGGATGTTTATCGGCAGTGGCAGAGCGTGCCCCAAAATCATTGGAAGATTCCCGCGCTCGAGGAGCTGATCGCGCGCGCCGGATTAGCCGGCAAGAACTCGACGCCCTACACTCCGACCGGTCGACACGATTTCATGCACAACAAAATCCTCGTGATCGACGAGACCGTCATCACCGGCTCGTATAATTTTTCGCGGAGCGCGCAGTTCAATGCGGAGAATATTCTCTTCATCGAGAGCGCGGCGCTCGCGGACACCTACAGCGTTTACATCGATCACTTGCTGCAAAAGTATCGCGCGGCACCTTAGGCGAAAATGAAACGCGCACTCTGCGGGCTGCTGATTCTTGGAGCGTGGACGTCGGCGACCGCGCGTGAACCGCAGACGGCGCCGCCAGCGAAGACGGCCGTTCGCGCGCGCGCGCTCGGGGTTCCGTTCGATGGCACGCCGGGACCACTGGATGCGATCACCGACGTGGCTGGCGTGACCGTGGGCTACACGACTTTGATTAGCGGCGAGGGAAAACTGGTCGTCGGCAAAGGGCCGGTGCGCACCGGGGTGACCGCGATCCTGCCGCGTGGTGACCAATCATTTAACGACCCGGTTTACGCGGGCACGTTCAGTTTGAACGGCAACGGCGAAATGACGGGAACGGCGTGGGTCGAGGAAGGCGGATTTCTTGAAGGCCCAGTGGTGATCACGAATACGCACAGCGTCGGCGTGGCGCGCGATGCGACCATCGCCTGGCGAGTTTCGAAAGGCGGGCCGGATCCGACTGGTTTTCTCTGGAGCCTGCCGGTGGTCGCGGAAACCTGGGACGGATATTTAAACGACATCAATGGCTTTCACGTGAAGCCGGACGACGTGGCGCATGCGCTCGAAAGCGCGCACGGCGGCGCGATCGAAGAGGGAAGTGTCGGCGGCGGGACCGGGATGATTTGTTATGAATTCAAAGGCGGAACCGGGACGGCTTCGCGCGTCATTCGCGAGAAAGTCGAGAAGAAGGAGACGGCTCGGAGTTACACCATCGGTGCTTTGGTGCAGGCGAATTGCGGGCGTCGTCCGCAACTAACGATCGCTGGTGTGCCGGTCGGCAAAGAGATTCCGGGGAACGCGGTTTACAGCCAGGAGACGGGCTCGATCATCATCGTGATCGCGACGGATGCGCCGCTGCTGCCGTCGCAACTTAAGCGACTGGCCCGCCGCGCCAGCCTGGGGCTCGCGCGCACCGGCGCGACTTCCGGCAACGGCTCCGGCGATTTATTCCTGGCCTTCTCGACCGCGAATTCCGGCGCGGCTGACCCGGCGAAGCCAGTGCATTCGGTGGAAACAATTCCGAACGATCGGCTCGATGGAATTTTCGAGGGCACCGTGCAGGTGGTCGAGGAAGCGATCGCCAATGCCCTGATTGCGAACCAAAGCATGACCGGCCGGGACGACCACCACGTCGACGCACTTCCGCACGATCGTCTGCGCGAAGTCCTGGCGAAGTATCATCGCCTCCCTGCGGAGTACACTCGTTAGTCGCGGAGAACGTAGCGGGCGCGCGAGAGGTTGCCGATTTTGGTGACGCCGCCCGCCCAGACCACGTAGCCGCGGAGCCGCGCGCGATCCACTCGCGGAAGGAAAACGCCGCCGTCGTATTTCGCGAAACCGGCGAAGGAATGTTTCATCAGGCCCCGGGGCGAGCGGTAGTAGTAGCCGGCGCGATCTTCCGAGTCTAACGAGTAGAGCCCGCGCGGAAAATGGAAGGTGGAAATCGCAGGCTCGTCCTGGAGCTCGAGGTAACGTGGCGGGGGCGCTATCTCCGCGCGCGGGCTGCTGTTACTCGCACAGGAGTTGAGCAGGAGACAACTCGTTAGACTGGCATACAGGTGAACGGCGGCGCGGACGAAGGTCGCGGGTCTCATCGCTGAGACCTTGCCTGCGCAACGTTCTTTTCGCTACCGCTTTCCCGCGCGGCGGCCGCTTAAAAATCAGGCCGTGAGGGAGGCGTATTGACGTTGCGCGGAGCCGAGACGATCCACCGCGGTGCTCGCACGGCCGGAGATGCGCACCCGCACGCAGGCGTCGCTCGGTTCCCGGCCGGCAAAAATTTGTTCCCAACTGCGACCGGCCGTGCCGAGGATGCGGCCGCGATTGTGTCCGAAAATTTGCCGCAACCCTTCGGTGATTTGTCGATCGGTAACCTGGGGATTCGCTCCGGTGGCCTTCTGCTTCATCACAGCCTCTAAAAAAGCAGGAACCAAGCCCGGGCCCGGGCAAATTTCCGGAGCGCACCCGTGCGCACCGCATTTCCGTGCTACGGCCGGCCGGACTTAATCGGCACGCTGCCGGCTTCGATCACGGTCATTTGTTCTGGGCGAAGATATTTTTTGATCGCGGCGTTCACCGACTCGAGCGAGAGCGCGGCGATCCGCTGCGGATATTCGTCGAGCCAATGCTCATCGTAGCCACGCTCAAAAGCATTCAGGAGCGCACTTGCCATGCCTTCAGTTGTCGTTAGGCCAACTTTGTAGGTGCCGACGAGGTTCGTTTTCACCCGTTCCAATTCCGCCGCTGTGATCCCGTGAGCGTACCATTGATCGAGCTCGCTTTTGGTCGAAGCCATGCCCTGCGCGAGAAGTTCTGGAGCAAAATTGGCGCTGATTTCCCAGGCGCCATCAGTCAGCGAATCGTTCACCACGCTGGAGCGAATCCCGTAGGTCAGCCCTTCCTTGTCGCGCACGCTGGCCATCAAGCGTCCGGTGAAACCGGAACCGAGAGCGGCGTCTCCGACGCGCAATGCTAGCGCGTCCGGATCGCGATAACGCAAGCCCGTCGCCTGGCCGATGATCACGGTCACGTTCGGTTTGTCGGCCATTTCGATCACCCGCTTCTGCGCATGCGGCGCGGGCGCAGCTGGCACTCTTGGGACAGTCTTACCGCCTTCCCAACCGGCGAAAGATTTGGCCACCTCGGCCTTGAGCGCCGCTGGATCGATGTCGCCCACCGCGATCAGAGTCGCCTGCGCCGGGCCGTAATATTCTGCGTGAAATTTTTTCACGTCTTCGAGTTTTGCGCTCTCGATCGCGGTGATGAATTCTTTGGTCGGCGGCTGATGATTTGGATGGCCCGGCGGGAAAATGGTTTCGAAGAAAGCTTCATTCGCGCGGTGCTCGGTGCTTTCGAGCGCGCGTTGCAAATCGCCCGCGAGTTGTTTCTTCAGCTTTTCGAATTCGTCCGCCGCGAACGCGGGCGTGCGCAGTTCCTCGGCGAGCAAGGCAATGACCCGCGGCAAATCTTTTCTCAGGCATTTGCCGTCGAATTCGAGCATCACGCCTTGGACGTCGAAATCGATCCGCGCGCCGATGCTCTCGAGCTGGCGGGCGATGGCAAATTTATCTTCCGTCTGCGTGCCCTGCTCGAGCATGCCGCCGACGAGGGTCGGAATCGCAAGATTATTTGGCGGCGCAAAGGTGTCGCCGGCGGGAAGCGAGCCGACGAAGGTGACGACATTTTCGACCTCAGTTTTGCAGGTGACCAGATCGATCCCGGCAACTTTGTCCCGGGCAACTTTTTCGGCCACGCCGGCCTGCGCGGAGATCGTGCCTAACGAGACCAGAAACGCGAGCAAGAGTTGACGAATCATCGCGCCGTCTCCGGTTTGCCCTCGGCTTCGGGCGCGGCTGCTGAAGAGACTGGGACGAACCAGCCGGTGGTGCGCGCGTTCTCGACGAAATAAGTTTTCGCCACTCGCTGCACCTCCGCCGCGGTGACTTTTTTGAGGGCGTCGTCCGCAGTTACGTAGAGCGTCCAATCGCCGGCGGCGATGCATTCATTCAAAGTGCTCGCGATCGCGAAAGAACCGTCGCGCGCATAGGCGGCCGCGGCCAGCAATTGCGCCTTTGCTTTCGCGACTTCTTCGTCGGTCACGCCTTCGCTTTGCACGCGCTCGATTTCTTCCAGCAATATTTTCTCGACCTGGTCATGCGTGGTTCCTGACGCCAGGCCGGCAAACAAAAGATGCAGCGAGGGATCGTGAAAAAATCCTTCCTGGCTGCTCACGTCGGTGGTCAGATTTTTGTCGGTCAGGGCGCGAAAGTAGCGGCTGTTTTTGCCTTCGGTCAGAATCGCATCCAGCACGTGCAGCGCGGGCTGGTCGGCGTTTCGCGCCTCCGGCACCTTGTGCGCCACCGCGACCACGCCGAGCTCACCCGCGCGCCGCAAAATAAATCGGCGCGCGCCGGTTTGCGCGGGCTCTTCCGTATAAACCACCGGGATCGGTTTCGGTGCTTTCGTGATCGGCTCGAAATATTTTTTGATGAGCGCCAACGCGGCGGGCGCTTGGAAATCGCCAATCACCGAAAGCGTCGCGTTATCCGGCCAATAAAACGTGTCGTAAAACGCGCGCAGTTTTTCGATCGGCACTTTCTCGATATCGCTTCGCCAACCGATCGTCGGATGATGATACGGATGGGCCAGGTAAGCGTTCGCGTAGAGTTCTTTTTCCAAGGCCTGCGCGGGATTGTTTTCGCCAATCTCAAACTCATTGCGGACCACGGTCATTTCCGGTTTGCGATCGCTTTCGCGCAGCCAAAGATTGCGCATCCGGTCGGCCTCGATCTCGAGGTAGCGCTCGAGATTTTCGCTCGCGATATTGGCGTAATAGTTCGTGCGATCGAAGGAGGTGCTGGCGTTGTAATTTCCGCCGAAACGTTCGAGCACCTGGTCGATGCTGGTGCCTTTTTCGCGATTGAATTTCGGCGTGCCTTTAAACATCAGGTGCTCGAGCAAATGGGTCGCTCCGGTCGTCCCGGTGACTTCATTTCGCGAGCCCACGCGATAGGTAACCATGAAGGTGAGCGTGGGACTGGAATGCTCCGGCAGGAACAGAACCTGGAGGCCATTGTTCTCCAGCCGATACTCGGAAATCGGGCCCGCCGTTTTCACGAAGGTAAAACCGGCGATCTTCGCGGGCGCATTCTCCGCGGCCGATCCATGCAAGATGGCCAGCATGATCAGAAGCCCCACGACCAACCCGCGCGATTGTATTCTCATGGCCTAACGAGTGGTAGTGCTTCCGAATTTTTCGCCGCGGCGTCGATTAACTGCACGATGCGCGCACGCACTTCCGCCGAGCGATAATAGTGACTGTGGACGAGGGCGGCGTCGCTGAGCGCGCGGATGACCGTGTTTTTGATCGCAAATGCATCCATCGCCACGATGCTCCGCATGGTCGCTTCCGCGAGATTGATTGCAAGCCGCTTGCTCACTTCCGTCGCTTCTGCGGCCACGTCTTTTAAATCTTCGAGCGCGCTCACTCCGTCGGGCAGCTCGCGCACTTCGACAAAGCGGCCCTGATCCGCGCCCATGGCCGCTTTGCGCACGAGCACTGGAAGCGCGGTGCGCGCAAACCCTTTTGCCATCTGCATCGTGAGGCCGCGCGCGATCCAACCGACGATGCGCAGGAGTAACCCGACGACGCCGGTGACGAGCAGCGGCAGGAGCAGGGGCCCGATCGCGAGCGCGCCGAAGACGAGCCGGACAAAAGCAATCACCGGCGCGCCGAACGGCACCACGTTGCCGAGGTCGACCAAAAATTTGCCCGCTTTCGATTGCGCCGTGGCGTGCGGTTGCTGGCCGGAAAACGGAAGACTACCGGGCTCCGCTTCCTCCAACGCGCGGCAAAAAACATACGCGCCCGTCTTTCGCGCCTGGTCTTCGATCGTTTCCTCGCGCGCCACCGTCGGAGTGATCGCGGGCGGTGGCGGCGGTTCCGTGCGAATAAATTGGTCGACGAATCGGCCGGGATCACGCGTGATGCCCTGCGCGATTTTCAAGGAATCCATCGCTTCATCTTGCGCGAAGAGAAACGCGCTCGGTTTCCCGCTGCCGTAAAAGCCGGCGCGCCCGCTCGGCCGTTTTTTGAAAAGCCAAGCGCACTCGACCAGCAAAACCAGGAAGAGCGCGGCGATCAATAGCCCGAGCCAGAAACGTGCATCGGTCATGCGCGCAAGTTCCCACACACTGGCGGCGAGCAGGAGCGCGTAGAGCGGCAATGCAATCCAGCGCGGATCGAGCGGAACGCGGTGATGAAATGTGAGCACGGGCGTGCCGAGGTAGATGACCGCGCCCAATTTTCGCGGGCTGGCGAGCATGTCACCGACCGCGTTCAACACGACATTTCCACCGTGCGAATGACTAACGACATGATAACGGCGCACCCGCGGATTCGCTTCCAGCGCTTCCAGTTCCTGGCGCAAGGCTCGGCCGGCAGAACGGCGCGCGCGTTCGCTGTTCGCACCGGTCCAGGCGAACGGCACCGGGGACGGCAGATGCGCCCAGCATTTGGCCTTGGCACCCGCGGCTTGCAGACGCGCATCCATGTCCCCGCAAAATTCACTTCCCGGCAACCACCAGTCCGCGTCGCCTTCATGCTGATTGTTCGCGAACGTCCCGTGAATCAGCAGGACGGTTTCGATCGGTTCCGGTGCGTGCGCTGTTTCCGGAGTTCGCGCGGGAAAAACCCGCGGTGCCAACCAAGCGTGCGAAGTTTCTATTATCATCCGCGCAATTGAATCACCAACCGCGCTGCGAAGTAGAGCATGACCAGCGCGGTCATCGCCTGCGTCGCCGCTTGCCAGCCGGGGCGCGAGAAAATGCGCGCGCCCAATTTAACCGCGACCGAGAGGATGCAACCCCAGGTCATCGCGCCCACGACCACGGAGGCCGCGAGGAAAAGCGAATGCGCGAAGGAGCCGGTCATGGTACTGCTTTGACTGCCGATAACCGCGAGCCAGAAGCCGATGTTCCAAGGACTCGTTAGGGCAAACGTCAGGCCGAGGAGGTAAGCGGGCATTTGCCGGCACGGCGGGGCGTCGGTTTGCGCGCGATGTTGCTGGAGCGTTCGCCACGCGCCGCGCGCGAAGATCGTGGCCAGAAAAAGGAGCAGCACCAGGCTGAGAACGCTCAGGATTAGCCGAATGGTCGGGGTATTAATTAATGCGCCCGCACCCGCGGAGACGACGAGCGCCCAGAAAAAATCACCGGTGCACGCGCCGAGACCGACGAGCCATGCGGACCAAAATCCGCCGTGTTGCGAACGCGGGAGCAAACCGCGCCGAATCATTTCGGCGTTGATCGGACCCGGCGGCCAGGCGACCGACCAGCCGAGGACCAAACCGCTGGCCAGGGTGGCGCTCGAGAAGCCGGAAGTCATGCGCAACTGATAGCGCGGACGCGCGCGCGCGACGACTCACATCCGCACTTTGCCTGCGCGACGGAATGTTGTTGGATCGGCGCCGATGGAATTGGCGACGCCTCACCCGCGCGGCGAACTCGCGCGCCGCCTCGGTTTATTCGGGACGACGATGGCAGTGATGGGCGGGATCATCGGCGCGGGGATTTTCATTAATCCCTACATCGTCGCCGGCCGCGTACACACGTCGGCGCTGATCCTGGGCGCGTGGATCGCGGGCGGATTGATCGCGCTTGTCGGCGGATTCATTTACGCCGAACTGGCGGCGCGCCTGCCGGTGGTGGGCGGGCAGTATGCCTATTTGCGCGAGGCGCTGCATCCCGCGGTCGCCTTCGTTTACGGCTGGGTTTTGTTGCTCGTGATTCAAACCGGCGGGATGGCCGCGGTCGCGGTGACGTTTGCGCGCTATTTTTTGGAACTGACGCATTTGTCAGTGAACGACTCGTTAGTCGCGGCGAGTGCCCTGGCGGTCTTGACCGCGATCAACTGCCTCGGGGTGCGGGCTGGCAGTCGGGTGCAATCATTGCTCACGCTCACCGCGATCGGCGCGATCGCGCTTCTCTGCGCGAGCAGTTTTCTCAAAGGCGGGCCGTCGCAGATTTCCTGGCAACCGGTGCTCGATCAACCAGTCTCGTTAGGCTTGCTTTTCGCTTTTGGTTCGGCCATGACGCCGGTGCTTTTCGCCTACGGCGGCTGGCAAACTTCGAGCTTCCTCGCGGGCGAGGTGCGCGAGCCGCAGAAGACGCTGCCGCGCGGTCTGATCCTCGGCGTTCTCGGCGTGATCGTGGTCTACACGTCGGTCAATTTTGTCTACGTGCGCGCGCTCGGGCCGGCCGGTTTGGCGGCGGCGAAAACTCCCGCGTCGTCGGTCATGGCGATGTTGCTCGGTCCGCGCGGGGCGCAGTTCATCGCCGCCGGGATCGCCTTTTCGGCGTTCGGATTTCTCGCGCAATCAATGCTGACTGCGCCGCGGGTTTACTTCGCGATGGCGGAAGACCGGGTCTTTTTCCGGAGCGTCGCCTGGGTCCATCCACGCACGCATGTGCCGATAATCGCGATCACTCTGCAAGGTGTATGGGCGATCGTGATTGCGCTCACCGGGACCTACGCGCAGGTGGTCAATTACGTTGTCGCGATGGATTGTTTATTCTTCGCGCTGACCGCAATTTGCCTGCTGCTTTTGCGGCGACGCGCGGGCGCGGGCACGGCCGCCTATCAAACACCCGGCCACCCGTGGACGACGCTTTTGTTCATCGCCGCGGAGCTGCTGGTGGTGGCGAGCACCTTCGCGCACGATCCGCTTCGCTCCGGCATCGGACTCGCGATCGCGCTGGCTGGTTTGCCCGCTTACTTTTGGTGGCGGGCGAAGAGCCGCGCTAAGGTTTCCCCATGAAGCTTTCACAAACTGAGCGCGATCAATTTTGGCCAGCGCTGCCCTTCGCCGAATGGCAGGCAACCGCGGAGACTCTGCAGCTTTGGACGCAGATCGTCGGCAAGATTCGCCTCTCGTTGACGCCTTGGATTAATCATTCCTGGCACGTCACGCTCTACCTGACGGCGCGTGGCCTAACGACTTCTCCGATCCCGCACGGTCTCTACACTTTTGAGCTGCGCTTCGATTTTGTGGCGCATGAACTTCGAATTGTGAAGAGCGACGGCGCGCTCCGAGTCTTGAAATTGCGCGCGCAATCAGTGGCCGAATTTTATCGCGAGCTGATGGACGCGCTCGAGCGGTTGGAATTGTCGGTGAAAATCGATCGCATGCCTAACGAGTTGCCGGATCCGATTCCATTCGAACGCGACGAAGAGCAGCGCAGTTACGATCCGGTCTGGGCGAACCGCTTCTGGCGCGTGCTCCTGCAATCCGACCGCGTCTTTCAAAAATTTCGCGCGCGCTTTTGTGGCAAGTGCAGCCCGGTGCATTTTTTCTGGGGCAGTTTCGATCTCGCGGTGACGCGTTTCTCCGGCCGCCCCGCGCCGCCGCATCCGGGCGGAATCCCACACCTGCCCGACGTGGTCACGCGCGAAGCCTACGCGCAGGAAGTGAGCAGCCTCGGATTTTGGCCAGGAAATGCGGCCAGCCCGACGCCGCTTTTTTATTCCTACGCCTATCCGGAACCGCCGGGATTTGCGGAGGCGAAAGTCCGGCCTAACGAGACCTCGTATCTCGCGCAATTGCACGAATTCATCCTGCCTTATGAGATGGTGCGCGCGGCGGACTCGCCGGACGATGCGATCCTGGAATTTGCCCAAAGCGCCTACGACGCGGCCTCGCTCTGCGGAAAATGGGATCGCGAAGCGCTCGCGGAAGTGAACCTAAAACCGCCGACGCTGATCGCGTGAGCGCAACGCGGCCGACGGGGCATTCGCCCTACATGGAGTGGGCGAAGACGCGTTCGCAAGCGCGTTTCAATCTCGCGACCAGCGGAATCCTGAACGTACCGCTGGCGGAGTTTCCGCTCGAAGTCGAGGCGCTTGAGCTGACCACGAGCGCGGTCGGTTACGGTTACGAACCGCTGCAGGAACGCTTGGCCCGACACACCGGCGCGCCTGCGGATTGCATCGTCGCTGCGACCGGGACTTCGATGGCGAATCAGCTGGCGATGGCCGCAGTGCTCACGCGCGGCGATGAAATTTTGCTCGAAGAGCCAGCCTACGGGCCGTTGCGCGATGTGGCCGATTACCGCGGCGTTTCGACAAAACGGATTAGGCGAAGGTTCGAAAATGGATTCGCGCTCGATCCCGCCGAGGTCGCGGCCGCGTTGAGTGAGAAGACGCGGTTGATCGTGCTGACGAATATGCACAATCCCAGTGGTGCACTCCTGCCGACTGATACGCTGCGCGCACTTGGCGAGCTGGCTCGAAGGGTGGGCGCGCGTGTTTTGGTGGATGAAGTTTACCTCGAGATGTTGTTCGAAACCCCGACGCCATCTTCGTTTCGGCTCGGCGAAGAATTCATCGTGACCAGCAGCCTAACGAAAGCTTACGGGTTAAGCGGACTGCGCTGCGGCTGGATCATTGCGCCGCCGGAATTGGCCCGGCGCATCTGGCGTTTGAACGATTTGTTCGGCTCGGTCGCCGCGCACACCGCGGAGCGGATGTCGGTGATGGCGTTCGATCACTTGGAAAATTTTCGCGCGCGCGCGCGGGCGTTACTGGCGGCGAATCGTCCGTTGCTCGACGCTTTTCTGGAGGCGCATCCTGAGCTGGAATGTTTCCGGCCGCCTGCGGGGACGGTGGTTTTTCCGCGCCTGCGCGACGGCGACACGGAAATTTTTGTCGAACTACTGCGCGCGAATTACGAGATCAGCGTGGTGCCCGGAAAATTTTTCGAGATGCCGGAACATTTCCGAATCGGGATCGGGGGCGAGACCGCGAGCCTGCGCGCGAGCCCCGCGCGCTTTAGCGACGCGCTCGACAAATACGCGCGTCGTTCGGCGGTTTCCCTTTTTAACCCGCCACCATCCCGCTATCGTGCGCCGCGATGAAAAAACCCTTCCTCCGAAT
>JBPCJC010000078.1:0-9803 GCA_051005695.1 Chthoniobacterales bacterium
CGCATGATCACAGTGGCTTTTATCGCTATGAAGGCGACGAATGCGTGCAGCATCTTTTCCGGGTCGCCTGCGGCCTCGATTCGATGGTCGTCGGCGAAACCGAAGTGCTCGGGCAGGCGAAGCAAGCTTATGATGCCGCGCGCACTTCCGGCGGCGCGGGGCCGTTGTTGCATCGGCTTTTTCAACGCGCGTTTCGGGTCGCGAAACAAGTGCGCACGCATACCGACATCACGCGCGGCGCGGTCTCAGTCGGCTCGGTCGCAGTTGATCTCGCGGGGAAAATTTTTGGCGAACTGAAGACGCGCAAAGTGCTCGTACTCGGCGCGGGCGAAACCAGTGAACGCACCGCGCGTGCCCTGGTCTCGCGCGGAGTCACTGACCTGCGCGTTTCCAATCGCTCGGGCGAACGCGCGGAAGCTTTGGCCGCGCTCGTCGGTGGGCGCGCAGTCCCGTTCGCCGGCTGGGAAAATCAATGCCGCGAGATCGATATTTTGATTTCCTCGACGGCCGCGGAAGAGCCGCTCCTGACCCGCGAAAAGCTCGCGCCGATTTTGCGCGAACGCTGGGATCGACCGCTTTTCATCATCGATATCGCGGTTCCGCGCGATGTCGCGCCCGACGTCAATGAGATGGAAGGCGTCTTCCTCTACGACCTCGATTCGCTGCGTTCGATCGCCGAACAATCGCTCGCGCTTCGCCGCCAACAAGTCGCCGCGGGCGAACAAATCATCGCGGAACATGTGGTGGATTTTGGGAATTGGTTGCGCCGCGAGCCGGGCGAATATCGCAGCCGTTCTTCCGGCGACATTCATCCTGTGATCGGGGAAGCGCCGCTGCGCGTTTCCGAATCGTGAGACGATTGGTGCTCGGGACGCGCGGCAGCGCTCTCGCGCGCGCGCAAACTTCCCTGGTGGAACAAGCGCTCCGCGCCGCGCGGCCTGAAGTCGACCTCGCGGTCGAAATCATCACTACTCGCGGTGATGAAAAAAGCAGCGGGCGTGAAGAAGTGCCCGACGCGCACGCGGGCCGCAAAGGACTTTTCACCGGCGAGATCGAGCGCGCGCTCCTCGACCACGAAATCGATGTCGCGATTCATAGCGCGAAAGATTTGCCGAGCGATCCGACGCCCGGGTTGGAAATTGGCGCCGTCCTGCCGCGCGCCTCTGTCGAAGATGTCCTGGTGACGAAGAGCGGCGGAGACCTGACGCAGCTTCCTTCCCAAGCCATCGTCGCCACCGGGAGCGTGCGACGGCAGCATCAGTTGCGCTGGCAACGGCCCGATCTCCGCCTCGTCGAACTGCGCGGGAACGTGCCGACGCGTCTGCGTAAACTGACGGCTAACGAGTGGAGCGGCATCGTCCTCGCGCGCGCCGGACTTGAGCGGCTCGGTTTTCCGGTCGCGCGCGGGACGATCGATTTCGAAAGACACGTGCTGCAGACCTCAATCCTCTCCGAGGAATTTTTCCTTCCTGCCGGGGGCCAGGGAATCGTGGCCTTACAGATGCGCAGCGATGATCGCACGACGCGCGACCTCCTCGTTTCCGTGGATCACGTCTACGATCACTTTTGCCTGCGGGCGGAGCGCGAATTCCTGCGTTTGCTCCAGGGCGATTGTGGAACGCCGGTGGGCGTGCTCGCGACGATTGTCGATGGCGGGATGACGATACGCGCGCAGGTTTTTGACGAAGGTGCAACCGCGCCGCGGGTCGCGTGCCTGCGAAAGGCGGAACTGCCTAACGAGCCAGAAGCACTCGGCGCGGAATTATTGGAGCTGATCAATGGCGGATAAAAAGGGGAAGTGTTTTTTGGTGGGGGCGGGCCCGGGCGATCTTGGATTGCTAACTTTGCGCGCGAAGGAGTGCCTCGAGCAGGCGGAGGTGATTGTTTACGATTACCTCTGCAATCCGGAGATGTTGAAATGGGTGCCGGCGGGGGCGGAACAGATTTTCGCCGGCAAAAAAGCAGGCGCCCACACGATGACGCAGGAGGAAATTAACGTGCTCCTGGTCGCGAAAACCGGCGAAGGTAAACAAGTCGTTAGGCTAAAAGGTGGCGATCCCTTTCTCTTCGGTCGCGGCGGCGAAGAAGCGCAGGCGCTGGCGAAAGCGAAACTGCCGTTCGTGATTGTGCCTGGCGTGACTTCCGCGATTGCCGGCCCGGCCTACGCGGGAATTCCGGTGACGCACCGGGGCGCGAATTCGCACGTGACTTTTTTCACCGGGCACGAAGATCCGACTAAGAACGAGAGTTCGATCGATTTTGCGGCGCTCGCCAAGCTCGGCGGGACGCAAGTAATGTTAATGGGCGTGGAGCGGCTGGCGGCGATCACGAAGGAAATGCTGGCGCACGGGATGCGCGCCGATTTGCCGGTGGCGCTGGTGCGCTGGGCTACAACGGGCCGGCAGGAAACACTGGTCGGACGGTTGGATAATATTGCGCAGCGGGTGGCGGAGGCGGAATTCACCGCGCCCGCGATCGCGGTTTTCGGCGACGTCGTTTCGCTGCGCGAGGAATTGAATTGGTTCGAAGATCGGCCGCTTTCCGGCAAGCGCATCGTGGTCACGCGGACGCGTTCGCAGGCTGGTGCGCTCAGCGTGCAACTGCGGGCGCTCGGCGCGGACGTGATCGAGTTGCCGACGATTCGGATCGAGCCGCCGAGCGATTTGCGCGCGTTCGCGGAGTTGGTCCAGGACGCGCACGCCTACGATTGGATCATCTTCACCAGCCCGAACGGGGTGAATGCGTTCTTCGATTTGTTTTACAAACTCTACAAAGACGCGCGCGAAATCGGCGGAGCGAAGATCGCCGCGATCGGTCCGGCGACGACGCAGCGAATCAGGGATTTTCATTTGCACGTCGATCTGCAACCGGAGGAATTCGTGGCCGAGGCGTTGGTGCGCGAATTCAAGAAACTCGGCGGCGTGGAAAATCTGCGGATTCTCCTGGCACGCGCGGAGAAGGCCCGGGACGTGCTACCGAGGGAATTATCCGCCATGGGCGGGATTGTAGATGAAGGCTTCGCTTACCGGACAATGCCCGAGACGCGCGACGACACCGGCGCGCGCCGCCGGTTATTGGAGGAAGGCGCGGATATGATCACGTTTACCAGCTCATCAACGGTGGAAAATTTTCTTGGCCTCGGACTGCCGTGGCCGGCGGGAATGCAGGTCGCGAGCATCGGGCCGATCACTTCGCAGACCGCGCGCGATCTCGGTTTGACGGTGGAGGTGGAAGCGCGGCGGCACGACATCCCGGGCCTGGTGGAAGCGATCCGGAAATTTTACGCCGAAAAATCCTGAGCAATGCCGGCGAATAGCGAGATCACTTTATCGGACGAGTTTGCCTCGACCATGCAGCAATTGGTCGCGGAGGCGGAGAAGACGATCGCGCCCGCGGATTTTGCCGCGAGCGAATCCGCGCGCGTTGACTCGCAGGAAACACGCGCAGATTTCGCGGCCTTGAATGCGCGCATCACCGAACTGGAGCGCGCGCTCGCGAATGGTTTTGCGAATATGACCAGCGCGCTCCCGGCCGAAAACACGGGCGAGCAATTGCAGCGGATGGACCAGCACCTGATCACCCTCTGCAAGACGGAAAGCGTCAACCAGCGTCTCTTCAATTCGCTCCACGAAGAGCTGAAAAGTTACCGCGATAATTTCCTGCGCGAGTCGCTGCAGAAACCGTTCATTCGCGACCTGGTGATTTTGCTCGATGACCTGACCAGCCTGGCCTCGCAAATGGAAACCGCGCGGACCGTCTCGGAGAAGAAGAAAGGCGCGGTCACGCAATGGTCGGATAATTTGCAGAACGCGATCCACGCGCTCGTCGAAGTGTTGCACCGGATGGAAGTGAACGAGATCGAGCCGATGGAAAAAGTCGATCGCCGGTTTCATCGCGTGGTCAGTTACGAGCCGGCAGATTTTGCGGAAGACGACGGCCGGATTGTCATGCGCGTCAAGCGCGGTTTCATCTGGCACGACCAGGTTTTGCGCCCGGAAGAAGTGGTCGCGAAGCGCTTCAGTTAAGCGCGCGCCGGAGCGGATTTTTTTGGCCTTCGCGGCGCGCGGAATTTCCCCTCAGTTTTCGGCATGGAAACTGCACTTGGGAAGAGGGGCCGCACCATCGGCAGAGCGCTCGCGAATCACCAACCTTTTTCATCCATGTCTAAACGCAAAGCTATTGGCATCGATCTCGGCACCACTTTTTCCGTCGTCTCGCACATCGACGCCTACGGAAAACCGCAAATCATTCCCAACGCGGAGAGCGAGCGCTTGACGCCCTCGGTCATCCTTTTTGAAGGCGGGAACGCAGTCGTGGGGACGCACGCAAAGAACAATTCTGTCGCGGAGCCGGAGCGGATCGCAGATTTCGTGAAACGGGAGATGGGTAAATCGAAGGATCAATTTCATCGCGAATTCGACGGCCGAATTTTCTCCGCGGAGGAATTGTCCGCGATCATTTTGCGCAAGTTAAAAGCGGACGCGGAGAAGCACCTGAAGGAACCGGTGACTGACGCGGTGATCACCGTGCCGGCTTATTTTAGTGACGCGGAACGGACTGCCACGATCACGGCCGGCCAGCTTGCCGGGCTGAATGTCTTGCAGATCATCAACGAGCCGACCGCCGCGGCGGTGGCTTACGGTTTGGATAAACTGCACCAGAACCAAACCGTTTTCGTCTTCGATCTCGGCGGCGGAACGTTCGACGTCACGATCATGAAGATCGATGGCAACAACATCCAGATGCTCGCGACCAACGGCGATCATCGGCTCGGCGGCAAGGATTGGGACGACGTCATCGTCAATTTCGTCGCGGAAGAATTTGATCGCGCGCATGGCGAGAATCCGCTGCTCGATCTGCAGAGTTATCAGGACCTGCAAAGCCGCGCCCTGGCCGCAAAAATTCAGCTCTCCACTCGCCCGCAAACCGCGATCGTGCACAGCTTCAACGGCAAGAGCGTGAAGGTCGCGCTGACCCGCGCTGATCTCGAAAAGCGCACGCGCCACCTGGTCGAGAAGTGCAAGACGATTTGCGAAATGGTGATGCAGGAAGCGGAACTCGAGTGGTCGGATATCGACAAGGTCCTGCTCGTCGGCGGGATGACGCGGATGCCGATGATCCGCGAAATGGTCACCGAACTTTCACCGGTCGGCCCGGCGGATGACGTGAATCCGGACGAGGCGGTGGCGATCGGCGCGGCGATCCAGGCGATCCTGGTCATGCTCCAGGAGGAAACGGTCTCGGGCGAAAAAGTGCTCCCCGAAGACACGCGCCAACAATTTTCCTCGCGCGAAGGCGGTCTCATGCAGGTGACCAACATCACTTCGCACACGCTTGGGGTGGTCCTCTGGGATGACGGCCAGCTTGAGGAATATGTGTTTCCGATGATTCGCAAAATGAGTCCGATTCCCGCGGTCTCGAAAAATTTCTTCGGCACCGCGAGCGCGAATATGCCGAAAGCAATCGTGCGCATCGTCGAGGGCGAAAGTACCCTGCCGGCGGATTGCACGCCGCTCGGCACCTGTGATGTCGAGCTGCCGCCATTCCTGCCCAAAGGCTCGCCGGTCGAGTTGGTTTACGAATACAACGCGAACCAGGTCCTGGAAGTGGCGGTGCACGCTTGCGGGAACGAAACCAAAGTGCAAATCGAGCGAAACACTGGTTTGGCGCCGCATGAGATCGAGCAGGCCACCGCCAGCCTCGCGACCCTCCGCGTTTCGTAAGGGATGATTGACGTGAACGTCAATTTTCCGCTCCCGCTTCCGGACGATCCGAATAAATGGGACGGTTGGAGCAAGTACAAATCGCCCAATTTCTACGAGCGCCTCTGTCTTGATCCGCAGGCGCAGCCGAGTAACGAGACCATCGAGGAGCATTGCCGCGAGCTCCTGCGCTGGTGGCAAAAAAAGCTCCCACTAAAGAATCAGCCGAGTAATCCGCTCAGCCAAATGCTGCGGCCGGGGCTGGATGAATCCTCGCGTTACCTGACCCAGGCACGAGTCGAGTTACTCGATCCGAGCCGCCGGCAAAAGCTCGACGCCGAACTGGCCGCGCAGCTTCAGGAAGAAGCGATCGCCGAGTTTCATAAGTATCTCACCTTTGCACTCGCGGACGGTGTCTTGCGTGTGGAAGAAGAAAAAAATCTCCTGCGTTTCGCCCACGAACATCAGCTGAGCGACGAACAAATGCGCGGCTACATCGACGCCGAGCTGCGCGAAAGCGGTGCGCAACGCGCGGCCCCGGTGGTCGCGCCGACGAACGGCCACAGCCATCCGGCCGCGCCCAGCCCCCGCGCACGCCGGCAAAAGCTGGCGCCGAAGGAAGAGTTCCTGCGCATGCTGCGCCTGACCGCTTTGGACAGCGACGGGATGAGTGACGATACCCGCGACGCCTTTATTAACATGGCCGAGAACATGGGCATCGATCTCGGGGAAGCCGAAGACCTGGTCGATCTCTATCTCGATGAAGCCGACAAGATGGCAGACCCGAATTTCGATCCGACGCCGGCGCCGGCGCCGGTCAGCGTCGCGACTCCGGCAACTAAAGCGGTCGCGGAGGCCGCGCCCGCGCCTAACGAGACGAGCGAACGGGGAACCGCGGAAATTCGGGCCGCGCCTTTTGCCAACTCGATCGGGATCTCGATGCTCTTCGTGCCTTCGGGAAAATTTGTCATGGGCAGTGAAGCCCTGGACGCTGCGCCTAACGAGCGGCCGCTGACGAATGTGACCCTGACGCGCTTCTACATGTCGCGTTTTCCAGTGACGAACGCGGAGTATGAGCTGTTCGATCCCAGCCACGCTCGCAAACGGGCGCCGGGTGCGGGCGACCAGCATCCAGCGGTTTACGTCAGCAGCTTGGAGGCGATGAAATTTTGTGTCTGGCTGAGCACGCGTGAGCGAAAAAAATATCGCCTGCCCACGGAAGCCGAGTGGGAGCACGCGGCCCGCGGCAGTGATGGCCGGAAATATCCGTGGGGCAATCACGAGCGCCGCGGCGATCTCGCGAATTTCGCGGACCGCAATACCGTTTTCGCGTGGAGTGATCGCGAGATTGATGACGGCTACGCGGAGAGCTCGCCGGTGGGCGCATTTCCGTTGGGGGTGAGCCCGTTCGGGATGGAAGACATGGCCGGCAACGTCTGGGAATGGTGTCTCGACTATTTCGAGCCCTATCGCGGCTCGATGAAAGTGAATCCGCGTGGCGCCACCGCCGGGGCCAAGCGCGTTTATCGCGGCGGCAGTTGGAAGTCGCGTTTCAATAGTTTGCGAACGACGGTGCGCGGCTCGAACGCGCCCAATTATTCGTGCAACGATCTCGGCTTTCGTGTGGTCTGCGAGTGCGAGGTTTAGCCGACGCGCATTCACGCCTTGTCATTCGGCGCGTGCTTAAAGAACTTCGTCAGCGTTCATGGCTGCCGCAGCAGAAATCTCTTTCACTCATGTCGATCAATTCCTCGCCCTCGGGCAGGAGAACGGCGCTTCCGATATTCATCTCGGCGTGGAGGCGCCGCCGATCTGGCGCCTGCAGGGAATTCTCCGGCCGATCTGGCCGAACGCACCTCGCCTGACCGCGGAAGAAACCGCCGCGCTCGCCGACACTTTTTTGCCGGAGGTGCAAAAGACGCAACTCGCGGAGCGCGGGGATGCCGACTTTGCCTACGCGACCGAGTTCGGGCGCTTTCGCACCAGTGTCGTTAGGCAACGGCTCGGGACCGAGCTGGTTTTTCGGATCATCAACACCCACGTGCGGACGATGGACGAGCTCGGATTGCCGGAGCATTTGAAATTGCTCACGCGCTACCAGAACGGACTTATTCTTGTCACCGGCTCGGTCGGGAGCGGGAAATCGACCACCCTGGCCGCACTCGTTGAGCAGGTGAATCTCGAGCGGCGCGAACATATCATCACGCTCGAAGATCCGATCGAGTACGTCTTCGAGCCGAAGGGTTGTCACATCACGCAGCGCGAAGTGCACACGCACACCGCGTCTTTCAGCGTCGCCTTGCGCGCGGCGCTACGCGAAGACCCGGACGTGATCATGATTGGTGAAATGCGCGACCTCGAAACGATTTCGCTCGCGATCACCGCGTCGGAGACCGGCCACCTTGTCCTGGGAACGCTGCATACCGGAAATGCTTCGCGCACCCTTGATCGCTTGCTCGACGTTTTTCCGGTCGACCAACAGGAGCAGATTCGAATCATGGTGAGCGAATCGTTGCGCGGAATCATCAGCCAACAGCTCGTTCCGCGCGTCGATGGCACTGGCCGCGCGCTCGCTTTGGAAACGCTGACGAACACGCCCGCAGTCGCAAACGTCATCCGCGAAGCCAAGACTTACATGCTCCCCGGCATCATCCAGACCGGGAAAAAACAGGGCATGCAGTTAATGGATGACGCACTCACCGATCTCTACGATCGCGGAGTCATCAGCGGCGAAGAAGCGCAGGCGCGTGCCGATCAGAAACAAATGATGGCCCAGCACATCGCTGCCTAACGAATGGCTTACATCGATCAATTTTTTGAACTGATCGTCGCGGAGGGCGCGTCCGATTTGCACATCGGCGAAGGTCAGCCGCCGAAAATGCGCAAGCATGGCGACGTCATGCCGATCCGCGAGGAAGTGGTGACGCGCGATGAGGCGGCCTACATGCTGAGCGAGATGGCCGGGCCGGAAAACTGGGCGCTCTTCGAGGAGCGCGGCGATTTGGATTTTGCCTACGAGATGGATCGGCATTCGCGCTTCCGCTGCAATTTCCTTAAGCAGGCCAACGGCTACGGCGCGGTTTTCCGTTTAATCCCAACGAAGATCGCGACGCTCGAACAACTCGGGATTCCGCCGGTGGTGAAGGAATTCGGTCACCTGCGCGGCGGGCTGGTGCTGGTCACCGGCCCGACCGGTTCCGGTAAGTCGACCACCCTGGCGGCGTTGATCGATTACATTAACGAGAACTTCTCGCGGCATATCGTGACCGTGGAGGAACCGATCGAGTTCGTGCACGAAAACAAACGGAGCGTGATCACGCAACGCGAAGTCCCGGGCAATGTGATTTCCTTTCCGGTCGGCTTGAAAGCGGCGCTGCGCGAAGATGCGGACATCGTCCTCGTCGGCGAAATGCGCGACCTGGAGACAATCTCGCTGGCGCTGACCGCGGCCGAGACCGGCTTGCTCGTCTTCGGCACCCTGCACACGAACAACGCGCGCAAGACCGTCGATCGCATGGTCGATGTTTTTCCCGCGAACAAACAGGCGCAGGCGCGGACGATGCTGGCCAATTCATTGCGCGGAGTGCTCGCGCAATTGTTGATGAAGAAAGCGGACGGTTCCGGCCGCGTGGCGGTGAACGAAATCCTCATCGCCAACGCCGCGGTCTCGGCAATTATTCGTGAAGGCGCAACCCAGAAATTGCAGGACGTGATCGTCGCCGGCAAAGGGCAGGGGATGCAGTTTATGGACGACGCCATCTGGACGCTTTTGCAACAGGGCATCGTCTCGCCGCATGAAGCGTTCATGAAGGCGATCGACAAAAATCTCTTCAAGAAATTCCTCCCCGAGGACGAACAAGCGTTTGCCAACTCCGCCGGAGCCGCACCCGACGACGAAAAGCGCGCGCCGGGAAATTTCGCCAAAGCGAAGACGCCGGTTCGCCGCTGACGCTGCAGACGGTTCAATTGTGGGGGAGCGCGGGCTGCCCGCCTGCCCGTCTCGGCAGACTTACGAGACGCTTGCGGCTGTTCTCAAGCTCGAAACTGCTTGCCACCGCGGTGTTTCCGGCAAGCTGCCGGAAACTGCAGGCTGGCAGCCTG
>JBPCJC010000079.1:0-33929 GCA_051005695.1 Chthoniobacterales bacterium
CTCTGCGTTAGCCGAGCGCGGGCTGGATTTCCGGCTCGTCCATCAGGGAAGAACCGACCTGTTCGCCGAGCTCGACGAGCTTGATCTCGCGCACTGCCGGGAAGCCGGTGCCAGCCGGGATCAAGTGACCCATGATGACGTTTTCCTTGAAGCCGCGCAGACGATCGACTTTGCCCAGCGTCGCCGCTTCGGTGAGCACGCGTGTCGTGTCCTGGAACGATGCCGCACTGATGAAGCTGTCGGTTTCGAGTGAAG
The DNA here is from genome assembly GCA_051005695.1 of Chthoniobacterales bacterium. Taxonomy (GTDB): domain Bacteria; phylum Verrucomicrobiota; class Verrucomicrobiia; order Chthoniobacterales; family UBA10450; genus JACCTI01. Next base: position 256 of record JBPCJC010000079.1, read on the forward strand.
CCTTGGTTATGCCTAACAACACCGGAGTCGCTTCCGCGGGCTTACCGCCTTGCTCCACGACTTCCGCGTTTTCCTTCTCGAACTCGAGCCGATCGACCTGGTCGCCCCAGAGGAGCGAGGTGTCGCCCGGATCGGTGATCTTTACCTTGCGCAACATCTGCCGAACGATGATTTCGATGTGCTTGTCGTTAATCTCCACGCCTTGAAGGCGGTAGACTTCCTGGACTTCGTTGACCAGGTGTTCCTGCAAATCTTGCGGTCCGCAGACCTCGAGGATTTCGTGCGGAACGACTGGACCTTCGGTTAGCTGCTGGCCCTTCTTCACGAAGTCGCCCTTGAAGGCGATGATGTGTTTCGTGAGCGGGATGAGGTGCTCCTCTTCCGCACCGGTCTCGACATCTTTTAGGATAAGCTTGCGCTTGCCGCGGACGGTTCCACCCATTTCGACAATACCATCGATCTTGGCGATCTCGGCCGCGTCTTTCGGACGACGCGCTTCGAAGAGCTCGGCCACGCGCGGCAGACCGCCGGTGATGTCCTTGGTCTTCGCGACTTTTCGCGGAGTCTTAGCCAACAGCGCGCCGGCCTGGATCTTCTTGCCCTCCTCGACGATAACGTGCGCTCCGGCGGGAATGGAATAGCTCGCGAGCACTTCCTTCTTGTCGCCGACAACGACGATCTGCGGGTGCAGGTCTTCCTTGTGCTCGATGATGACCGTGCCCATGAGGCCGGTAGCTTCGTCGACATCCCGCTTGATCGTCACGCCCGCGATCATGTCGCGGAATTCGATCTTGCCGGTTTTGTCGGTCAAAATCGGGACGTTGTACGGATCCCATTGCACGAAGGTCTCGCCTTTCTTCACGCTGGAGCCGTCCGCCTTCGCGATGACGGAACCGATGACCACATTGTAGCGTTCGAGCTCACGGCCGTCGGCGTTGTGCACGCCGATAGAGCCGTTCTTGTTCAGGACGATCCAACTGCCGTCCAGCGCCTGCACCGTGCGCAGATCATTGAACTGCAGAGTCCCATCGTTCTTCGCCTTGATGATCGGTTGCTTAAAGGTCTGCGACGCCGTGCCACCGATGTGGAAAGTACGCATGGTTAACTGCGTGCCGGGTTCGCCGATGGACTGCGCGGCGATAATGCCGACCGCCTCGCCGAGTTTAACCGCCTGCCCCGTCGCCAGGTTGCGGCCGTAACAGAGCGCGCAAACGCCGCGTCCGGTTTCGCAGGTGAGCACGGACCGAATCTTCAAGCTTTCGACGCCGATCTTCTCGATCGCGGCCGCCGTCGGCTCGTCGATCAATTGATTGGCTTTGATCACCTTCTTCTTCGTCACCGGATCAACCACAGTCTCGCAGCTAACACGACCGATGATGCGAGTCGCGAGATCGACAACCTCTTCGTCACCTTCGTAAATCGATTTGACCACGATGCCGTTGACGGTGCCGCAATCCATTTCGTTGATGATCACGTCTTGCGACGCGTCCACCAGTTTCCTCGTTAGGTAACCGGAGTCCGCCGTCTTGAGCGCAGTATCGGCCAAACCTTTACGTGCACCGTGAGTGGAGATGAAGTATTCGAGCACGCTCAAGCCTTCGCGGAAGTTTGAAGTGATCGGGCGCTCGATAATTTCGCCGGAAGGTTTCGCCATCAAACCGCGCATGCCGGCGAGCTGTTTCACCTGCTGACGATTGCCGCGCGCACCGGAGTCGACCATGAGGAAGACGGGGTTCAGTTCCTTGCGACCTTCGTTGTGTTCGAGAGTGCGGAACATGACGTTCGAAATCTCGTCACCGGCGTGCGTCCAGATGTCGATGATCTTGTTGTAGCGCTCGCCATCGGTGATGATTCCTTTGCGATACTGTTGCTCGACCGTCTTGATCTGTTTGTAAGCGTTGTCGAGTTCGGTCTGTTTCTCTTTCGGAATGATCATGTCCGAGATTCCGATCGAGACACCGGCCTTGGTCGCCCAGGTGAATCCGAGTTCCTTGAGCTTGTCGAGAGTCTCGACCGTGCCCTGTTGACCGGAAACCTGATAGCAACGCCAGATGATATCGGTGAGCTGCTTCTTACCCGCGGCTTTGTTGAAGAAACCGATCGCGTTCGGCCAGATTTCGTTGAAGACAACGCGGCCCGCGGTCGTTTCCATAACGCGATCGGTCGCGTTTCCGTAAACCGTGGTCGTGCCGAAATTTGGATTCTTGTAGCGGATGCGGTCGTGCACTTTGACCTTGCCGTCCGCCATCGCGAACTCGACTTCGACCGGGTTTTCAAACAGCGGCAGACGCGATTCCTTCTCCGCACCAGCAGCGCGGCGAGGGTTCTGCGTCAGGTAGTAACAACCTAACGTGATGTCCTGCGACGGCGTCGTGATCGGTTTTCCGCTCGAAGGCGAGAAGATGTTGTTAGGTGCAAGCATGAGCATGCGCGCTTCCATCTGCGCTTCCACCGAAAGCGGCACGTGCACCGCCATCTGATCGCCGTCGAAGTCCGCGTTGTAAGCGGTGCAAACGAGCGGGTGAATGCGAATCGCTTCGCCTTCAATCAGCAACGGCTCGAAAGCTTGAATGGAAAGACGGTGAAGGGTGGGCGCGCGGTTCAGCAACACTGGATGCCCACGCGTCACTTCTTCGAGAATGTCCCAAACTTCCGGCGTCTGGCGCTCGATCATCTTCTTCGCGCTGCGCACGGTATGCACGTAGCCGAGATCTTTAAGACGACGGATGATGAACGGCTCGAACAAGACGAGCGCCATCTTCTTCGGCAAGCCGCATTGGTTGAGCTTCAGCTCCGGTCCGATGACGATGACCGAACGGCCCGAGTAATCGACGCGTTTGCCTAACAAGTTCTGACGGAAACGTCCGCCTTTGCCCTTGAGCATGTCGCTAAGCGACTTCAGCGGGCGATTACCTGCGCCAGTAACGGCGCGGCCATGGCGGCCGTTATCGAAGAGTGCATCCACTGCTTCCTGTAGCATACGCTTTTCGTTGCGGATAATGACGTCCGGCGTTTTCAGCTGGAGCAAATTCTTCAACCGGTTGTTCCGATTGATCACGCGGCGATAAAGATCGTTCAGATCGGAGGTCGCGAAACGACCGCCTTCTAAGGGAACCAGCGGACGCAAATCCGGCGGGATGACCGGCAGCACATCGAGCACCATCCAGTCCGGACGCGCGTGCGACGAGGCAAAGCCTTGAACGAGCTTCAAGCGCTTCGCGAGCTTCTTGCGGATCTGTTTGCTCTTGGTATTCCCCATCGCTTCCTCGAGCTCCTTGTTGAGTTTGTGGAGATCGATTTCGGCGAGAAGCTTCTTCACGCCATCGGCACCCATGCCAGCGACAAAGCTGTCGCCGTACTGTTCCTGCGCCTCGCGATATTCGGTCTCGTTCAGAAGCTGCGTTTTGGTCAACGGCGTCGTGCCGGGATCAATCACGATGTAGTCCTCGTAGTAGATCACGCGCTCGAGCTGCCGTGCACTCATGTCGAGCATCAAGCCTAAGCGCGACGGCATGCACTTGTAGAACCAGATATGCGAAACGGGCACGGCCAACTCGATGTGGCCCATGCGCTCACGGCGGACGCGCGCCAACGTCACCTCGACGCCGCAACGATCGCAGATCACACCCTTGTGTTTGATCCGCTTATATTTTCCGCAGGAGCATTCCCAATCGCGCGTCGGACCGAAGATCCGCTCGCAAAAGAGTCCGCCTTTTTCCGGTTTGAAGGTCCGGTAATTAATCGTCTCGGGGTTCTTCACTTCCCCTTTGCTCCACGACCGCATCGTGTCCGAAGACGCGACCCCGATCGCTACTTGATCGAAACCAACAGGGCGTTCTTCGCCCACTAACTCACGCCAGGAATGTTCGTTCATTTTGTGTCTTAGATGCTGCTTTGGGTTAAAAAATTACGCGACGTTTTCGAGGAAAGCGGGCGGCGGTGAACCCCCGACTTTGACGTCGAGGCCTAACGACTGCATTTCCTTGATCAGCACGTTGAAACTTTCAGGCGTGCCCGCTTCGAGCGAGTTATCGCCTTTGACAATGGATTCGTAGATCCGCGTGCGCCCTTGCACGTCGTCCGATTTCACGGTGAGGAGTTCCTGCAAGGTATAGGCGGCGCCATACGCTTCCAGCGCCCACACTTCCATCTCGCCGAAGCGCTGGCCGCCGTATTGCGCCTTACCACCCAGGGGTTGCTGAGTAACTAACGAGTAAGGGCCGACCGCGCGGGCGTGGATCTTATCCGCGACCAAGTGACCGAGCTTCAGCATGTAGATGTACCCTACGACGACTTCCTGATCGAAAGTGTCGCCGGTGCGTCCGTCATACAGCCGAGCCTTGCCGCTTTCCTGCACCCAGGTGAAGCCTTCCTTCTTCTTCGCTTCCTTGAGGTATTCGCGAATCTTCGCTTCGGAAATACCGTCGAAAACCGGAGTCGCAACCTTGAAGCCGAGGGCCTTCGCAGCGACGCCCAAGTGCGTTTCGAGAACCTGCCCGACGTTCATACGGCTGGGCACGCCTAACGGATTGAGACAGATCTCAACCGGCGTTCCGTCGGCGAGATAAGGCATGTCTTCTTCCGGCACGATTCGGGCGACAACGCCCTTGTTGCCGTGACGGCCAGCCATCTTGTCACCGACCGAAAGCTTACGCTTCGAAGCGACGAACACTTTGACCTGCTTGATGATGCCGGGGTCGACATCGTCGCCGCTTTCGACGCGATCCATCGAACGCTCCCGCTCAAGTTCCAACTCCGCGAACTTGTGTTCGTAGCTCGCGATGATCTCGCGGATTTTGTTCCGAATCGGCGAAGGATCGATCTCGATGTGATCGTAAACCGTCGCTAGTTTGCGCAGGAGCGTTTTGGTAATTTTGCGATTGGCCGGAATGATGATTTCGCCGGTTTCGGCATTGACCACATCGAGCGGAATTTTTTCGCCTAACAAGATGTTGGAAAGCGAGTCCGTCAGTTGCTCGGTCAGCTCTTCCTTCTTCTTCTTGTTGTCTTCCGTGATCGTTTTCAGCTGCCGCTTCGTTTCCGTCGGCGTCAGTTTCTCGCGCGAGATTTCGCGCCGGGAAGAAACCTTCACGTCCATGACGATGCCGTAGGTGCCGGACGGAACGGTTAGCGAGGTGTCCTTAACGTCGGCCGCTTTTTCGCCGAAGATGGCGCGCAAGAGGCGCTCTTCCGGTGCGAGTTCGGTTTCGGATTTAGGAGTAATTTTGCCGACGAGGATGTCGCCGGGTTTCACTTCCGCGCCGACGCGGATGACGCCGTCAGGGCCGAGATTACGAAGCGCTTCTTCGCTCACGTTCGGAATGTCTCGCGTGATTTCTTCCGGCCCGAGCTTGGTGTCGCGCGCGCCGATTTCGAATTCATCAATGTGAATGGAAGTGTAGATGTCTTCCTTCACGACCTTCTCCGAGATCATGATCGCGTCTTCGAAGTTGTAACCATTCCACGGCATGAAGGCGACGAGCACATTGCGACCGAGAGCGAGTTCGCCCTGGTCGGTGTTCGGACCGTCAGCGATGACCTGGCCTTTTTTCACGTGCTGGCCTTTCTTCACGATCGGCTTTTGGTTTACGCAGGTGCCGGCGTTCGAGCGCATGAATTTGCGCAATTCGTAAACGTGAACGCCCGCTTCGTGATCGGTCTTGAGCTTCTTCCGGCTTTCCGGCATGTGGCCATCTTTCGTGACCACAATTTGATCCGCAGTCACGGAAGCGACTTTGCCGGAATCGATCGAAAGCACGACCGCGTGCGAATCGCGCGCGACTTTGCCTTCAAGACCAGTGCCGACGAGCGGAGACTCCGAGACAATCAGTGGCACGCCCTGGCGTTGCATGTTCGAGCCCATGAGCGCGCGGTTCGCGTCATCATGTTCGAGAAACGGAATCAAGCCTGCGGCCACCGAAACCAACTGCTTCGGCGAGACATCCATGTAGTGAACCTTTGATGGCTCCACTTCCAGGAAGTCGCCGCGATAACGCACCGAGACCTTTTCCTGCGTGAAGTTACCCTTCGCGTCCATGGTCGCATTCGCCTGCGCGACGAGGAAATTTTCCTCGCGATCGCCGGTGAGGTAATCGACGTCATCGCTCACGCGACCGTTGGTTACTTTGCGATACGGCGTTTCGATGAAACCGAATTCGTTGATGCGCGCAAAGGTGCTCATCGAACTGATGAGGCCGATGTTCGGACCTTCCGGCGTCTCGATCGGACAGATGCGGCCGTAGTGCGACGGATGAACGTCGCGCACTTCGAAACCTGCACGATCGCGCGAAAGTCCGCCGGGCCCGAGAGCAGAGAGACGACGCTTGTGCGTCAACTCCGCGAGCGGATTCGTTTGATCCATGAACTGCGAGAGCTGCGAGCGACCGAAGAAATCGCGGATGACCGCACTGAGGGCTTTCGGATTGATCAACTTCTGCGGAGTCATGCCGTCGATGTTGATGTCGAACAAGGTCATGCGCTCTTTCACGAGCCGCTCCGTGCGGGCGAGACCGACGCGGCATTGGTTGGCAAGCAATTCGCCGACCGTACGAACGCGACGGCTGCCGAGGTGATCGATGTCATCGAGCGTGCCTTCGCCGCGGCGGAGGCTGATCAGGTACTTGATCGCGCCGATGAAATCCTTGTCCGTGACGATGCGTTCGCCGAGATCGACGTCGATCCCGAGCTTCTGGTTCATCTTGTAACGACCGACGCGGCCGAGATCGTACTTCTTCGGATCGAAGAAGAGCCGCTTCAGCAAAGCCTTGGCGTTCGCCACGGTTGGCGGATCGCCAGGTCGCAGCTTGCGATAAATATCCTTGAGCGCTTCTTCCTGATCATGCGCCGGATCTTTCTTCAGCGCTTTGACGACGGTGTCGTCGTTGGAAATATCGATCACCTTCACCTCGTTCTGACCGAGGGTCATGATCTGGCGAACGGTCGCCGCTGTGAGCGGCTCAAAGGCACGCGCGACCGTCGCTTCGCCGTCGAGGACGTCGGCGATGAGCACTTTGGTCGCGAGTTCTTCTTCACCGAGTTTCTCCGTTAACTTGAGCGTCTCGATGTTATAGAAAAGTTTGATAACTTCTTCGTCGCTTCCGTAACCGAGCGCGCGGAGGAAGGTGGTGGCGAGAAATTTCCGGCGGCGCTTGCGGCGATCGAGGTAGATGTAAAGCAGATCGCTGGTATCGAATTGCACTTCGATCCACGAACCGCGGTCCGGGATAATCCGAAAACTGTAGAGGACCTTGCCGTTCAAGTGAATCGACGACTCGAACGCGATGCCCGGCGAGCGATGCAACTGCGAAACGACGACACGCTCGGCGCCATTGATGACGAACGTCCCCTGCGGGGTCATGAGCGGGATTTCGCCCATGTAAACCTTCTCTTCCTTCGTCCCCTTCTCTTCCTTGAGTTGGAAAGTGACGTGGAGCGGCGCGCTGAAGGTTTGGCCTTCACGCTGCGCTTCCAGCGCACTCAATTTCGGCTCACCGATTTCGTAATGGCTGAAATCGAGCGTGGCCTTTTCGTCGTAGCTTTCGATCGGGAAAACTTCCTTGAAAACGGCTTGTAAGCCGGACATTTTCCGCTTGGAAGCGGGAACATCTTTCTGCAAAAAATCGACATAGGAATTGAGCTGGACCTCGATGAGGTTCGGCGGCTCAACGCCTTCTTTGATGGTTCCGAAGTAGATACGTTCTGACATAATAGCTACACCAATCTTCGAGGTTGTGACGACACGCCGGCCCGAGGGGAAAAGGGCTGGCGAGCGAGGTCCTTACGGCTTCTCCAGCCGCAAGCGAGGGCCGCAAAAATGGCAGCGAATCAGGGGGCTGTCAAACGACAGACCCTGTTTCGTTGCCTTGCGCTGAAATTGTCCGACTAGCGGGTTTTTTAAAATAAAGCTGACTGCTTACGGGAATTTTTCTGCCACACCGCAGACTGGTGCGCGAGAACTTCGCGCGCCAGTCTCGGCGGAATGTGAATTTTACTTGATCTCGACCTTCGCGCCAGCCGCCTCGATCTTTTTCTTGATCTCTTCGGCTTCCGCTTTAGTCACGCCTTCTTTGAGAGTTTTGGGAGCGCCTTCGACCAAGGCCTTGGCTTCCGCCAATCCGAGTCCAGGCACCGCACCGCGCACCTCTTTGATGACGCCGATCTTGTTCGAACCCATCTCTTTCAAGATGACATCGAAAGTGGTTTTTTCTTCGGCCGCCGGAGCTGCCGCGCCGCCACCACCGGCGGGAGCCGCCATGGCCACGGGAGCTGCCGCACTGACGCCCCACTTCGTTTCGAGTTCTTTCACTAATCCAGCAATCTCAAGGACGGTCAGTCCGCTGAGTTGCTCCACCAATGCATTTGTATCTGCCATATGTTTGTTTTTCTTAGTGCCGCTTCCGAAAGCTTTCGGAAAATTAAAGCCGGCAGCCGCCGACTCGGTCAGTTGTTTGGTTGCTCACCGCGCTTAGCGCGCGGCGAAATTCGTCAGGGTGCCGGCTCTCCGGTCGGGGGTTCATCGTTCGCAGGAGCGGCCGGCGTATCGGTCGCCGGCATTTCCGCAGAAGCTTCCGCTGGTGCAGATGTGGCCTCGGCGACCACGGGAGCGGACGTTTCCGCTGAAGTCGCGGGAGGAGCCTCGGCCTCTTGAGGCGCAGCGGGAGCTTCCGCTTTTGGCGCAGTCGCTTCCGCTTCACCAACCTTTTCGCCCTTGGCCTTCAATAATCTCGCGAAAGCAGACGCGGGCTCATTGAGCAAACGCACCAGACTCGTCGCAGGGTTCATCAACAAGCCCAGCAACTGCGAAAGCAAAACTTCGCGCGCCGGCAATTCGGCCAACGCCTCGACATCCGCCGTCGAAAGCACCGCGCGATCGACTACGCCGACCTTGAGCGCGGCGACCTTAAATTCCGCCGCGAACATCTTCAAAATTTTCGCCACCGGCGCGACATCCCGGTCGCCAGTGACGACCGCCGTTTGCCCAGTCAATTGATCGCCGACGTCGGGCAGCCCGCTGTCCGCCATCGCCCGTTTCAGGAAGCTGTTCTTGACCACGCGCACTTCCGCGCCCGCGGGCATCAGGCGATTCCGCAATTCGCCAAATTGGTCCACCTTCATCCGCTGGTAATCAGTCACCAGCAGGAACGGCGAGCGGTTGATTTTTTCGGAAAGGTCCGAGACGATCGTAGCTTTTTCGGGTCTCATAATCGTGCTCCTTAAACTAAATCGCCAAATACGGTGAAGGATCGACCGTGATCCCCGGCGACATCGTCGCGCTCAAACTCATGCCTTCGACGAAGCGACCCTTGGCCGTCGCGGGCCGCGCCCTAACGACTGCTTCGATCACCGCAGTCCCGTTCTCGACCAATTGCGTTTCTTCGAATGAAAATTTTCCCACCGGTACCGCGACGTTGCCATTTTTGTCGAGTTTGAATTCAACTCGACCCGCCTTCACTTCGCGCACCGCTTTCGCCGTGTCGTCGGTCACCGTCCCGGTCTTCGGATTCGGCATCAATCCGCGAGGACCGAGCACCTTGCCAAGCTTGCGCACTTCCGCCATCGCTGCCGGCGTCGCCACCGCAACATCGAAATCCTGAAAGCCTTCCTGGCATTTCGCGATCATGTCCTTGTAGCCGACATATTCCGCGCCGGCTTCCTTCGCCGCACGCGCCGCATCGCCTTCCGCGAAGACCAGCACGCGCACCAGTTTGCCGCTGCCGTGCGGAAGCGGACAAGTGCCGCGCACCATCTGGTCCGATTGCTTCGGATCAACCCCGAGCCGAAACGACATCGTCACGGTCTGATCAAATTTCGGCGCCGCCAGCTTCTTCAGCGTCGAGACCGCTTCCGGAAGGTTGTAAGTTTTATTGCGATCCACCATCTCGGCGGCCGCACGATAACGTTTACTGCGAATGTTTTGCATGGTTTTGAAGCAGTGCGAACGAGTTCACGCCTAGCGAATAACTCTCCTGCGGGGTGCTCGCCGGAAGTCTTATCCAAGGGGAGCGGGACGTGGAAGCTAGCGGCGATTAATTACCTGTCAAAGAAGAATCGGGCATTTTTTGGACATGGAGATGCAATGGCTTCGATCGTCGCTCCGCGATGCCGAAAACATTGTCAAAACGCTGGCCGTCCTGATAAATCTCATGATTATGAAAAAGTCCCCCCTCATCCTTCTCGCCGGATTTCTTGTCTCCGGCGTCCTCGCCACTCGCGCAGCGGCCGAACCAATCGACTTCAGCGAAGTCTCGCTTCTGGTCCGCGCTCACGAAAGTCAGCCATCAATTATTCAGGAAGTTTCCCGAAGAAAACTGGTCCACCCATTGACTGCGCAACAGGAAAACACGCTCAAAACGCAAGGTGCCAACGACTCGTTAGTCCAGGCACTCCGCCGTTCGGAAAATACTCTCGCCGCAGCCGATGCGAGTGCGTTTGAAAATCGCCGCGATCAACGCCGCCAAGCCCAGCTGGTCGATCGCGCGGGCACTGAATCCGCCGATGGCGCGGAAAACCTGCACGTCTTCAACGTTGCCTTTGGTCATCCGGTAAATCTCAGCCAATGGGGCGGGCCGGATTACGAACTCGCCTTCAACGAACCGACGCGTCTCGACGAAGGCCAGGAGGACGCGGTCCTGATCAACAACTTTGGCTCCTACACCCATGTCGCGACCTATCTCGGCGCCGGCCGGCCGGATGATAGCACCACCATCTTCGATCGCCGGAATTACGTTTCCGTGGTGGAGCACTCGTTAGTCCGCGGCCTCCGCATCGACCGGCGCAATCCGGTCTGGCGGAAAGGCGTGCCCTATACGCTCTATCCGGTCTACGCGGCCGGCGGAGTCTCCCTGTACTTCATCGGGAACACCGGCGATTCCGTGAAGCTCGCCGTCAGCACCGCGGAGCGCTGAAGGTCTCGTTAGGCGAATTCCGGCTGGCTGCGGGCGAAGACGCGCTCGCGGCCACGCCGGCTTTTTTTTAACGCCGCGCATTCTTCACCACCTGGCCGTCTTTCATGACAAAGAAGACGTGCTCGGTGGCGGTGATGTCCGCCGTGGGGTCGCCCGGCAGTGCCACCAGATCGGCGATCTTCCCCTTCTCGATCGTCCCGGTGGTCGCGCTCACGCCTAACAAGTCCGCCGCGACCGAGGTGGAGGATTTCAACGCATCGATCGGGCTCATTCCGAAGCTCGTCATGAGCGCAAATTCCTTCGCGTTTTCGCCATGCGGGAAAACGCCCGCGTCCGTCCCGAACGCGATCTTAACCCCTAACTGAACCGCGTTGCGAAACATCTCGCTGCGCGCGGTCGCAGCCGCTTGCGCCTTCGCCTGCACCGAGGGCGGATAGGTGCCGATCTTGCCCATGATGTATTCGGTCGCGAGCAAGGTCGGCACCAAATACGTCCCCTTTGCTTTCATCAGCGCGAGCGTTTCCTTTTTCAAAAACGAGCCGTGCTCGATCGAATCGACCCCGGCGTTGATCGCATCGCGCGCCGCCGTGTCGCCGTGGCAATGCACCGCGACTTTTTTCCTCAACCGGTGCGTCTCGCTCACCAGCATCGCGATTTCGTCGGGCGCAAACTGCGGCACGTCTACTTCATCCTTCATCGAAAGCACGCCGCCGGAAACCGCGGCCTTGATCACGTCCGCGCCGTTTTTGATTTCGTAGCGGACCGCTTTTCGGATCGCTTCCGGCCCATCCACAATCCCGTCGGTGTAGTCCGCCTGGCGCCCGAAGAGCTCATCGCGAAAGCCATTGGTGTCGTCGAAATGTCCACCGGTCGCGCCGATGCCTTTGGTCGCACAAAGCATCCGCGGCCCGCGCACCAAACCCTTGGCGATCGCGTCGCGCAGCGCGACATCGAGGAAATTCTTGCTCCCGACGTCGCGCACGGTGGTGAAGCCGGCGTCGAGCGTGCGCTCGGCATTCGGAATCGATTCGAAAGCGCTCAGCGACGTCGCGGTTTCCAAATCCTCCAGCCGCCGCTCCCGATACGGCCGGGAATAATCCGAAGTCAGGTGCGTGTGTGCATCGATAAAGCCGGGCGACAGCGTGGCCTCGCCGAGATCAATCACGCGCGTGCCTTCAGGTATCGTTAGGCCGCTACCGACATCGACAATCTTCCCGCCTTGCACCAGAACTACGCCGTTCGCCAGGAGGGCGTTCGATTTCCCGTCGAAGAGATGGGCCGCTTTCAGGACAATGATTTCGCCCGGTGATTCCGCCGCGAGTGCATTCGCCGCGATCAGAAACAGCAAGCAGAATTGCGGAACCAGCCGACGGAGAAATGAAAAGTGCGTGATCATTCCTGCGGATATAAAACTGCGCCGCGGAATAGCAAGAGCAGGCGCCCGCGCTAAATTGAAAACCGCTCGGTCCGCTCGTCCAGCGAAGTCGCCGCCCTCATCGCTGTTCAAAGTTCTACGCCCGTGGTCAAGGCAAGCAGATGCTCGCTCACTCTGACGGACGAATTGGAATATTCGCCGTCGAGCAAACCGCTGATCCCGATCTTCTGGGTCGTCGGCAAGCTCCATTGCCACGCCAGATCGGCATGGTAGCGGCCGAATTTATAGCCAGCGCCCGCGGAAACCTTGTGTTCGAAGATGGCCGCGTTCAGCGGCGTCAAAGTGTCGTTAGGCACGGCGCTCCGCGCATAACTGTAGCCGCCGCGCGCGGTGAAGCCGCCGCCGAGCGCGAATTCCAAACCGGCTCGATAAACGAACTGATCGCGCCAACGCAGCGGGACCACGTCAAGCAGCGCGTCGGAGCCGACCACGCCGTTGATCGCCGGATTACTACCATTCGTTAGGCGAATTTGCAGCCGATCGAAGGCGTCGCTCCAATTGATCCAATCGATGCCGCCGACGAGGCGCAAACGCTCGAGCGCCTGCCATTCCGCTCCCGCGGAAACGATTTGCGGAAGTTTCGTTCGGACCTCGGCCTGGTAACGGAAGTTCGGATTCACCTGTGCGAAACCGCCGCCTAACGAGAGCAACTGCGCGGCCGCATTGCCGGCAGCGTGTCCTTCGCCCTGTACACCGTGCTCGAGCGATAACTCAGGCCAAGGGTCACGGGCGACGACGGCCGGATCTGCGCGCCGGCGGAGAAGCTCGGTCCCCAACCGCCCTCTCCAGATCGAGCAGCGTCTTGAAACCGGCCAGCACCGGCAGGCTTTGGAAGACGTAGGGGCCATGCAGAATATTTTGATCGTAAATCGCGCCCGCACTTGCGCCGAGCGAGAGCCAACTCGTTAGGCCGACCGCCACCCCGAGGTCGCTCCGCAGGCCGAGAATCCGCGAGCGCTCATCCTGCCCGCCATAACTGGCGCCGCCGCCCAATCCGCCGGAAGGATCGCGATAGTGCCACTCCGTTTCCGCGAGCACTTCCGGAATGAAGCCGAGACCAATCGTGATCGCCACCGCCCAGTTCCAACCTCCACTCCGAGGAAGTGGCGAGCGCCGCCGGATTCGTATCGAAGGCCGCGATGACGCTGCCATCTTGCGCGGTGCCCGCGCCGCCCAGCGCAAGGCTGCGCGCGTCTGCGCCATCGCCGAAGAGTCCGGCGGCGCGCGTCATCGAAACCGCAGCGCTCAGGCAAAGCAGCAGAGCCGCCGAATAATTTACCAGGCGAAAAATCTGACTCGTCTTCATGAAAAATCAGAATCGGAAACCGCCTAACGAGTTGTTGGCGAAGGCTCCCACGCTGGCAGGCGGAGGATGAAACTTGAGCCGTGGCCGAAGGTGCTGCGGCATTCGATCGAGCCGGACATCGCCCGCACCAGTTTCTTCACGATCGAGAGGCCCAAGCCAGTCGAGGATTCGCCGCCCGTCGGGCGCGCACTCAGGCGCGCAAATTTTCCAAACATCCGCTTCTGATCTTCCTCGCTGACTCCCGGGCCCTCGTCGGTCACGGTAATGAACACAGAGCCATCTTCCACTGTCCCGCGAACCCGGATCGTGGTCTCAAAGGGCGAATACTTAATCGCGTTCGAAATCAGATTATCCAGCACCTGCACGGTTGTAATCCGATCAGCGCCCGCGGCGGCTCCATCGGCCATCTCTACCGTGATCGCGATCTCCTTCCGCTCCGAATCGATCCGGTTGTGCTCCAGGCTTTCGGCGATTAACTCGCGCAGATCGCAGCGCTGCACCTCGCAGCTGAAACGCCCTTGCTCGACCGCATTCGCATCCAGCAAATTTTTGATCAGGTCGCGCATCCGCGTCCCGGCGGTGTTAATGGCATTGGCAAACTTGGGCACATTCTTCGCGTCGTTGCCGTTCGCTTGCAGGAGCTGCGCGTAGCCGACGATCGTGTTCAATGGATTGCGCAGATCGTGCGCCGCGATTCCGAGGAACTCGGTTTTCTCGCGATTCAAGACCACCAACTCAGCATTCGAAGTCGCCAGTTGATCGAGCGCCACCTGCATCTTCGCAAAGGCGCGCTTGCGCCCGGTTTTAAAAATCAACCCGAGGACGAACATGAACACGATCAGCCCGAGGTAACCCGCGGAGTTCACCAGCGAATGCCACGCGAGATCGTAGGTGTTCGGAATCGGAATTTGCGCGAGGTCCACGGCCACCAGAGCTGCGCAGACCGCAAAGCAAATCATGACCCAGATCCGCGCGGCTCGACCATCGACCAAAAGGAGCGCGCAAAGCGGCACACTCGCCAGCCAGGCAACAGCATGGCCGTTCAATCCGCCTTCCACAAAACACAAACCAGCAAAACCCGCGGTCATCAGCGCGGCCAATCCATTCCCGCCCACCGCGAGGCTCCGCGCACGCCGCATCACCCAGGGCACCGCGCCGAAACCGAGGCTGCAAACAACGATGATATCCGCGCCCCAGAAATGTCCGATCGCGAGATAAAAAGCAGCGTAGGCGCCTCCTGAAAACAAGCCGAGGAAACCGAACCGAACGATCAAGCCCCCGGCGCGCCAGCTCCAGATCCTCCTGCCATTCCGCGAGGAGAAATTGATCGAGCATTCACCCTGACAGCCGGTCGCAAGGTGTTACGCGCACCGGCGCTCCGCAGATATCGCGAGAGCTGCCGAGGCCCGGCGATTTCACCGGTCGGCGTCGAATTCGCCATCGTCGTTCCAAGAATTGTCCCGGCCATCTCTGCTCAAATAAGCAAACGCTATGCGCACAAGCCTCGGGGATTTGAAAAAAACATTTCCCGCCGGCCAGCAGTTGGGCTGCGCGAGCTTGCTGATTTTACGGGCTCTCGTTAGCCTCGGCCCGTGGCGGTTGTCCCCGGGACTTTGCGGACTGGCGGAGTGCCTTTCGGCACCACGCATTGGAGCGTCATTGCCGCTTGCTCGCCTAACGAGCAATCGAGCGAAGCGGCCCACGCCGCCTTGACCCAGCTTTGCCGCGATTACTGGCCACCGCTTTACAGTTTCGTCCGGCGGCGCGGCTATAGCTCCGCCGATGCGCAGGATTTGGTGCAGGGATTTTTTGCCATTTTTCTCAAGAGCCGAGCCTATGCGCGCAGCGACCAGCGGAAGGGAAAATTTCGTTCGTTTCTCCTCGCCTCGATCAAGCATTACATGGCCGACGTTTGGGATCGGGAGCGCGCCCTGAAACGCGGCGGCGCGCACGAATTCGTTCTCCTGGATGAAACGATTGTCGCGCTGGAAAATCGCCGGTCCGTCCAGTCCCCTCCGGATGCACTCGGAGCAGAAAGAGAATTCGAACAGCGTTGGGCGGATACGCTGGTCACACACGCGCTTGCCCGAGTTGAAGCCGAATTCACCGGCGAATCCAGGCAACGCCTTTTTGACGAACTGAAACCGTTCCTCTGCGGCGGCGCGGCCTTGCCGTCACAAGACGAAATTGCGCAACGTTTGCGGATGCCAATCGAAACTTTGCGCAGCCATCTTTCGCGCCTGCGCAGTAGATATCGCGATCTCTTGCGAGACGAAGTCGCGCGCACCGTCAGCCCGAACGATGACGTCGATGAAGAGCTGCGTCATCTCTGTCGCGTGCTCACCGCGACCTGTTGAACCGTTTCGTCGCCTGCGATGAGCCAGCTCCCTCCGCTGATGATCGAGAAAGAGCGGACCGTCTGCGCGCAATGCGGGGCCGCTCTGGGAATGAGCGTGGGCGAAGCCGGCTGCCTCAACTGCCTGCTCCGCGCCGGCCTGAACGATTCGCCTAACGAGACCAAACCGCAGCATCGTTTTCAACATTATCAGCTTTGCCTGCAGGCCAACGGAGAAAGCGCACGTGAGCTCGGGCGCGGCGCGATGGGGATCACTTATCTCGCGAAGGATCGGAATCTCGATTCCGAAGTCGCGCTCAAGGTCATCAACGCGCGTTACTCCGGGAACCCGGAGGCGCGCGAGCGCTTTCGCCGGGAAGCCCGCGCCGCCGCGCAGTTGCGACACCCGAACGTCGCCAGCGTTTTCCACTTCGGCGAAACCGAATCCGGCCAGTGCTTCTACGCGATGGAATGGGTCGAAGGCGAAACGCTCGAAGCCAGAGTCCGGCGTGACGGTCCGCTCGATGTCTCCGATGCGATCGAGATTGCCGCCCAAATCGCGCGCGCCTTGGTCGCCGCGGAGGCGCAGGGCTTGGTTCATCGCGACCTGAAACCGAGCAACATCATGCTCGCATCCGGGGAGCCCGCGGAAGGCCTGCGGGTGAAGGTAATCGATTTCGGCCTGGCCCGAATTGCGGTCAATACCGAGACCGCGCTACCGGGTCGGCAGTTCTCCGGCACGCCCGGCTTCGCCAGCCCGGAGCAGTCCCACGTCGATGTCCGCTCGGACCTGACTGCGGCGCTCGAGATCCAGCCCGATGCTCCGTCGGCGCATTTAAATCGCGCGGGAGTTTATTTGAAACAGAACAAATTCCAGCAGGCGGCGGCCGACATCGAAGCCGTGTTCAAGAGCAACCCGGATTTTGGCGAAGCTTATCTCGCACGCGCGCAACTGCACGAACGCCAGCACGTGTATGCCGAGGAAGTGAGGGATTTGGAAAAAGCCGCGAGCTTGAAATCCAACGTGACCTACGCGGCCCTCAATGGTCTCGCGTGGCTGCGCGCGACCTGTCCGGAGGCACCATTTCGCGATGGTAAAAAAGCAATCGCCGATGCCACTCAAGCCTGCGAGCTGACCGCGTGGAACCAAGGCAGCACCGTCGATACTTTGGCGGCGGCTTATGCCGAGAACGGTCAGTTCGAAACGGCGGCCAACTTTCAGATGTATGCGCTCACGCTCCCCGGGATTTCCGCGGATGATCGCGACGCCGCCGAGAAACGAGTCAGCCTTTACCAGAGCCGGCAACCATTTCGCAACCACGGGCCTAACGAGTAGTTGCCCTTCGGCGGGCGCGGTGTGCGCTAGCTTTTCGTCAGGCGTTCCTGGAGAAAACTCATTACTGCGGCCTCGACCGAGCGCAGGTCGGGCAGATTTTCCACCAGGGCTTGCTCGGTTTTGCGCCGCAATCCATCGATCATTTCGCCGGAAAAATAAGTCTCAAGAACGACTGGATGGACGTAACATTTCCGGCAAACCGCCGGCGTGTTCCCAAGAATTTTCGAGACCGCGCTGACGGCAATTTTCACATTCTTTTTCGCGGCGGTTTTATTCTCCGGAGGATCGAACGCGCTCAAAGCGACCGCAGCCAAAACCGTTCCCGCCCAGGTGCGAAAATCCTTCGCCGTGAAATCCTCGCCGGTGATCTCGTGCAAATAATCGTTCACATCCTGCGAATCGACCTTCTGCGCGTTCCCCTCCTCATCGAGGTAACCGAACAATTCCTGCCCGGGAAGTTCCTGCGCTTTTTTTACAATCCGGGCCAACCGGCGATCGGCCACTTCCATTTGGTGATCGATCCCGCTCTTGCCGCGAAACTTGAAACGGATTTTCGAGCCGGTGACATTTACGTGCCGATTGCGCATCGTCGTTAGGCCATAGGATTTATTTTCACGCGCATACTCTTCGTTGCCGATACGAATGAAAGTGCGCTCCATGATGGAAACGATCGTGGCTGAAACCTTGTTCTTCGGCAGGCCGGGCAAACTCAAATCGGCTTCCACGCGTTTGCGGATTTTCGGGAGAGCGGCGCCGAACGCGACCATCTTTTCGTACTTATTTTCGTCGCGTTCCGCACGCCATTTTTCGTGATAGCGATACTGCTTCCGCCCGCGCGCGTCGCGCCCCGTGGCCTGCAGGTGACCGTTCGACGACGAGCAAATCCAGACTTCGGTGTAAGCCGGCGGAATCACCAGGCGCTGGATGCGGAGGATGCGATTTTCGTCGGTGATCCGGGTGCCTTTGGTGTCGAAAAATTCGAAGCTGTCGCCCTTTTTCTTCCGCGTGAATCCTGGTTGATCGTCGCTGACGTAGCGCAGACCGGCGTCCGCGGCCACTTCCTCCGGATCGGTGACCGGCTCGAGATCGGCGATCTTTTCCTTTTCCGCGGCGAGAGACGAAGCGCGCATGAACTGAGATACGCACGGCGCGCGTTCGCAGGCTGCAATTCTCGCTCGGCCGAACGAGATCGACGGACGCTAAGCGCCGTAGCTCTTGGTAAATTTTTTGCGCGACTCGCCTTCCGGGGCCGGGCTTTCGGCCGGGGCCGCGGGAGATTCTGCGGGCGGTTTTTGCTCGCCGGTCTCCGCGTCGCTTGACGGTGCGGGCGTTTCCGCCGCAGGAGTGGATGGCCGGGGGCTCGCCCCCGCGCCGCTTTGCGAAACTTCCACGAAAGCCATTTGTAAATTCGCCAGGGTATTGCGCAGGACGGTGGCCTCTTCGCCGCTCAAGTTGCCGCGCGTTTTTTCCTGAATCATCGAGAGCTGATCGATGAACATGCGCGCGAGATCGAGATTCACTTCGCCTTCGCCGGTCTGCGGATTTGGAATCTGGCCAAGAAAGAGCGCGGCATTCTGCGCGTGCATCATGACGAACTCGACGAAGCGTTGGGAAAGCTCGCCGGATTGGGTGTTGGTTTGGACTTCCGCCATGGCTAGATCGGATTCTCTGGTTGGTAGTTTTTCGAGGGACGAACGGTCGCGAGCACATACGGCTGCGCCTGAAAATATTTGGCCGCGACCCGCTTGACCTCCGCGAGAGTGACCGCTTCGATTTCCCGCTCGAGGGTGCGGTAATGATCGAAGCCGAGGCCGTAAAGCTCGTCCAGCGCGGTCATGTAGCCTAACGAGTCGTTGCTCTGATTGGCGATCTGCTGCTGGCCGATGAGTTTTTTCTTCGCCCGGACTAGCTCTGCACTCGTTAGGCCGGCGCGCGCCAGTTTGCTAATTTCATCGAGGAGCGCGGTTTTTACCGGAACCAGTTTTTGCGGATCGGTCCCGAGATAAAAGGCAAACATTCCCGGGACCAAACCCTGGAGCTGAGTCGAGCCGACGTAATAAGCCAAGCCCATTTGCTCGCGAATGCGGATGAAAAAGCGCGAGCCGAGATCGCTGCTGGCCTCATCGATTAACTCGAGCGCGTAACGATCCGGGCTAAACATATCCGCGCCGCGATAACCGACCATGAGCACGCCTTGCGCTTTTTCGCGCACGCTTTCGACTTCCACCGCCTGCGTGATCGGCTCGCTCGCTTTCACTCCGACGAGCGCGAGTTCGCCGGGCGTCATCGTCGCCAGGGTTTGCTCGAAAAGCTGCTGCACTTCCGCGGCCTTGACGTTCCCAAAAATCGAGATGACCCCGTTCTTGCCGACTAAATAACGATCGCGAAACGCCAGCAGGTCCTGGCGTTCCAGCCTAACGACTGCTGCTTCCGAACCCTTCGGCCGAAGCGCATAGGGATGCTGCTGGAAGAGGGCTTCGCGCAAAATATTCCGCGCGACCGCGGTCAACTGTTCCTCGTCCTCCTTGATTCCGGCCAGCTGCACTTCTTTCTCGCGCGCCACCGCCGGCTCCGGAAGGGTCGCGTTGAGCAGGATGTCCGCGAGCAAATCGACCGAGAGCCGGAGATCGGGCTGCGTGACCTCGAGCGAAATATTGAAACTGTTGTTCCCGGAATCGCTCCCGATGTTGCCGCCGACCGCTTCAATCGTGTCGGCAATTTGCTCGGCGGTACGCGTGGTCGTGCCCTTGAGCAGCGCCTTCGCCATCAGGTGCGTGATCCCATTGCTCTCCGGAGTTTCCGCGAGCAAACCGCCGCGAAAAACCGCGGTAATCGAAACCAGCGGGAGCCGCGCATCTTCGCGCACCAAAAGCCGCAGTCCATTACGGAGCTCGATCCGCTGAATTTCGCCGGCGACGATCACCTTCGCCGCATCCGCCGTCGGCGTGACCGTGCCCTTCGGATTAAGCGAAATAATGGTCAGGTTGTCGTCCGTTAAATATTGCACGGCGACGCGCTGGAGGTCGGCTCCGGTGACTTCCTGGACCGCGGCCAGGTAATCGCGGGTGAAATTAAGATTACGGGTCAGGAACCAATTCGAACCGAGGTCGGAAGCCTGGCCGCGCATGGTCGTGAGGGCGCTCAGGTGATGGCTCAGCGAAATCTTTTTCGCCTTGGCCACTTCTTCCGCGGTGACGCCTTGCGCCTGAATCTCAGCGACAATTTCGAGGATTAAATTTTGCGTCGCCGCGCGTTTCTCCGGTTCAGTGGTGGCATCGATCCCGAGAATCCCGGGCTGGCCGGGCGTGTAGGAAAAGGCCGAAAGACCGAAGGCTAGACCGGCTTCCTCGCGCACCCGCCGATAAAGCCGTGAGCTGCGGCCGTCGCCGAGAATAGTTGAGAGCAAATCCAGCGCGGGGACATCCGGATGAGTCACTTCCGGAATGTGCCAGGCTAACGAGAGGCGCGTCAGTTCGGTGGTAAATTCTTCATGCACTTCCCGCCGGCCGAGTTGGCTCGGCTCCGGCGAAATATAAAGTGGCTTGAGCGATTTCGCGGGATGCGCGGCGAAGAAATCGGCCAGTTGCTGGCGCACTTCTTCTGCCTGCACATCGCCGACGATGACGAAGGTGAAGTTATTCGGGACGTAGCGCGCCTTGTAATACGCCATCACCTGCTCCTGCGTCAGCTGGTCGAAGACATCGAGCAAACCGATCACCGGTAGCCGATAGGGATGCCGCTGATAGGCGGTCGCGAAAAGCAATTGTCCCGCCCTCCGATCGGGATCATCGAAGCCCATCGCAAACTCGCGCCGAATGACTTCCTGTTCTTTCGCGTATTCGGTTCCAGGCAAGGTTGAATTCATCATCGCATCCGCGAGGACATCGATCGCCACCGGCACGCCTGACTTTGGCACGTCGATCCAATAAACCGTGCGATCGAAAGAGGTGAAGGCGTTGATATAACCGCCCACGTCCTGGACCGCCTGCGCGATCGCATTCGCCGGACGCGAGGGCGTGCCCTTGAAAAGCATGTGCTCGAGAATGTGGGAGAGGCCCGCGCCGAGATGCGCATCTTCATCAATGCTCCCGGTGCCGCACCAGGCCTGGACGCTCGCGACCGGCGCACTGTGATCTTCCTGGACGATGATCGTGAGGCCGTTCGGCAGGACCCACTTTTGCGCGGAGCTCGGCGGAAACGTGATCGCGGCGGAGCTGCCGGCGGCGGTGGTTTTCAAATGATCAATAGCCAGCATGATGGAGGTGCGCGCCGCTCGGCCGCGGCGGAATCAGGAAATTTTTGGCGCCGGTAAAGCTGGCGGCAGGGTCGGCGCGGTCCGCTGCGGCTCGAACGGCCTAACGAATGCTTCCGCGAAATCGTAAACGCTCTTGAAATCTTCGATCGAGTCCTCTTCGGTTTTTCCAAAAATGCCCGCGCCGATGAGATTGAAAACCATGTGTCCGATGTCTTCGCAGCAGGTGATGCCCCAGTAGGAAAAAACCGTCACCACCATCGGGCCGAATTCCTTGAGCGCGTAATGCCGGACGCCTTCGAGCAGCTCCGGTCCGGCGACGTGGCGGATGGGCGCGCCTTTGATTTTCTTCTGCTGCTTGGTCGTGTAATCGAGCGCGTCGCGCAGGAAAACGTAAGCGTCGCGGCTGTAGCGGGGATCGCTGGCCACGATGGAATCAAGAGCTTCGGCAAAGCCAATTTTTTGCATGTCAAAGTGCGCTTTTCGAACGCCGCCTATGATACGCAGTATCGCGGAAGGGAGCAAATTATCGTCAGCGATCAATGCGGCATGAGCGATTCGATGGCATCGAGATAAACCGAGATCGGATCGTGCCGGCGCACTTCCGGCGCGCGCGCGAGCTCGGCAGTTTTCAGATAATCGCGAAACGCGCCGCTGGCAGTGCGGCTCTGGGTGGCTTCGAACCAGTTCAGGTAATCGTCGATCCCTTGCATCGTCCGGCTGATTTGTTCGCGAAGCGCGCGGGCCTCGGCCAGACGCTGCGCAATCCGTTTCGTTTTTCGATGCTCCAGGCGCGTGATGATTTTTTGGTATTCCAAAATTACCGGGAGATAAAGCGGATGCGCGCGACTGGAGAGCAAGAGCAGTTCGCGATTGAGTGCTTGGAGAGCGCCGGCGGCTTCCGCGCGTCGAACGAATTTCGGGAATTCTTCGAGGGTGAAATTGGCGTGCACCTCGTCGGCATTTTTCAGCTCAAGGTGCAACGTCTCCGCCAATTGCCGCTCGCTGCCCGCGCAATCGAGGAGGCGAAATGGATCGTTCATCGCCCAATGAGCGATCCCGCGATTCCAGGCGCGCTCGAGCGAACCATCGATGGCGAATTCGGGGAAGTGCGCGCGAAAATCCGCCACGGGATCGTTCGGCGCCAGCGCCAATTCGGCGAGGAAACGCGCGAGATGTTTCGCGCCGGCCGGCGCCTGCAAGACTAACGAGACCAGCGCGGTCGCGTAGGCGCGGTAAATTGTTTGCGAAGCCGCATCCAGGAGCGCCGGTCGTTGCCGCAAAAATTCCGCGAACGAAATTACTCGCCCGGTCGCCCCGATGCTGCGCAGGCATTCGGTAGCGGCGGCGACTTTCTGGTCGTTAGGCACCGCGAGCGTTCCATCGAGCAACCAGTCCGGTGGCTCGACGAACGCGGTGCCCGCGGGCACGTTTGGGTTTTCGCGATAAATTATCTCGAGGAAAATCGCGCGCAGCAAGGCGCGTTCGATCGCCGGTGCGCTCGCCTCCGCCGCGATGACGAGATCGAGTTGCAGCTTCAAACCGAAACCGGTCTGGCCAAAATTTAGGCGCGCCGGCGGGAGCTCCGGCAAGTTGGCCTGCGGGAATTCTGCGTGCACCAGGATGGGCGTTTTCCAATCGTCTTTTTCGCGGAGTAAACGCAGCGCGGCGGTTTTCGTTTGTTCCGCAAGATCGCAAATCGCCCCGCGGAGGCGTGCGTCGTTGCCGTAAACGATGAATTGGCGCGACGTGCTGAGACTGCGCGGGACGGCTTCGGCTTGGAGAAAACCGGTGCAGGTGAGCAGAAAAAACACGACCAAACCGGAAACAAATCGAGCGCGAAACATAGCCAACGAGCGCGGAGATTAACGAATGGATGGTCTCGGAAGCGAGGCAGAAATCCCCGGAAAATTCCTCTGCCCGCCTTGTCAGAAAACGCAACCGTCGTAGATTTACGGTGTTACTTAGGAGGAGAAAGAAAAGTATTATGAACTGGAAAAAATTTGCTCTTACAGGAAGCGTCGCTCTCGCGTCGCTCGCGCTCGCTGTTATTCCGGTGAGTGCGCAGTCGCGCGGTCACGGCGGTGGTGGTGGACACGGCGGCGGCGGTGGACATGGCGGCGGAAACTGGCACGGCGGCGGCGGTGGACACGGCGGCGGAAACTGGCACGGCGACGGCCATTGGAGCGGGAATCACGGCCATTGGAACGGGAATCATTGGCGCGGCGGTCACAATCACATCTTTATCGGCGGCTACGGCTATCCGTATGGATATGGATTTTACCCTTACGCCTGGGGCTACGGTTATCCGTATTATGGGTCGTCGGCCGCGGTCTATTACAATGGCTACGGCTACGACAACGGCCGGGTTTACAATGGTCGCTTAGCTAATGCCGGCGGCGGTTCCGTGGTCAGCGAAGTGCAGGGGGAATTGGCGCGCCGCGGATATTACCACGGCTCCATCGATGGCGTCATCGGTGCCGGCACGCGCAGCGCACTCCGCGCTTACCAGCGTAGGAATGGGTTGAGTGTGGACGGCCAGATTGGCAGCGAAGTGCTTGATTCGATGGGCCTGCAATAAGCCAGCCTAACGACTAACGAGAGCGGGTCGGCGGCCGATGGTCGCGACCCGCTCTTTTACGTTTGCGGGGCTAGCTTCGGCAGGAGGATGACTTGTTTCGGATGAAATTCCACGCCGCCCAGCTTGGCGGCGGACTTCCGCTCGCGCTCGAGCGCATTTTGCAAGTCGCTAAAGAGGAATCCGGCATACTTCATCAACGCGGGATGGATCGGCATCCGGCCGAGATAACCGCCGCGGCTATCGGTCAGGATTTTTCCGTTCTGGATTTTCGCGGTGTAAGCCGCAGTCGTGAAAAGTGAGTAACCAAAAATCGAACGCTCGACGGTGAAGCGGAAGTAACCTTCCTTGAACTCGACCAGCACATGCTCGAACTGGAGGTACTTGCTCAGGGCGGCCTGTTTGCTTTTCAAGACGTAAACGAGGTAGGCGTTGACCTGTTCGTCGGAGTAGTGCAGCGGGCCGTGGCGCAGCGGTTCCATCGCGAGATCTTCGAGATCCAGGTTAATCTGCGCGGGTTCTGGGGTGGTTGTCGGGCGCGGCGGTAAATCCGGCGGACGCAGCATCTGCACCAGGACTGCGCCGATAGACGCGCAGAGTAACACCTTGCTTAACTGGAAAAATCTTTGCCGCAATTTCCCGCGTCCGGGCGCGAAGAGCGCGGTCACGCGTTTATGGGTTTCGCGCGGATCTTCCTCTTTGGGTTTCTCTTTTGCCAGGGCAGAGCGATCCAGGCGCGCACCGCAGTCGTGGCAATAAATTCGCTCTGGCTCGTTCTCGCGCTGGCACTCTGGGCAGATCAGTTTCATGAATCGGCGCCGGTTTTCTTCGGCTTGCTTTCAACAGCTTTTGCCGGAGCCGGCGTGGGGGATGCGGTCGTCGATCCGCCTTCCTTGCTTCCGGAAGATTTCTCGCCTCCGCTGCCAGTGCTGGCGGCAGCGGGCGCCTCCTTTTTCGCACCTTCCTTATAGTTGTTACTCCGGTAATCGGTGATGTAAAAGCCGGTGCCTTTGAAAATCAGGCCCGCACCGGTGCCGAGCAGTCGCTTCACTTTGCCGCGTCCCCAACGCTTCTGCTGACACTGCTCTTTCGGGCATTCTTTCAGCGGCTCATCGCGCATCGATTGGAAGAGATCGAAATTCTTCCCACACTTCTCGCATGAATATTCGTAGGTCGGCATAAGGGAGAGCGCCCACGGGGCGGCGGACGGTCGCAACACTCCGTGATCGATAGCAGAATTCAAGCCGACTGAAGACAAACGCCTGTCCCCCGTCCAAGCTTAAAACACCGGGGCCATCTTGACTTTTCGCGACGCGAACGGTAATTGCACCGGCCCCGAACCTGCTATCCACGTCCACTATGTCCCGACCAATTTTTCGTCTTTTCGAAGCTTCTTTGTGCCTCGCCGCCGCCCTCGCGCTGGCGGGCTGCGATGACGATCCGAGCATGCAAACGCAATATCTCGGCGGCGTCTACGGCAACGGTGCGGTGGCCTCCTCCGCTCCCCAGGACACGGTTTCGTATTGGGATGGCGACGGCGTTTCCGGCAAGCCTTCGGTGAAGATCAGCCTCGCCGAACAGCGCGCCTATTTCTACAAAGGCGGCGAGCTCGTCGGCGTTTCTCAGTTATCGACTGGTCGCGAAGGTTTGGTCACGCCGACCGGCAAATACAGCATCACCCAAAAGGACAAGGACCACGCCTCGAGTAAGTACGGCGACTACGTGGACGAAGCAGACAACGTGGTCGTGCCTAACGTCGATGTGACCAAGGATCCGAAACCGCCTGGCACGAAATTTAAGGGTGCACCTATGCCTTACTTCATGCGCATCGTCGGCGGAGTCGGGATGCACGCCGGTTATCTCCCCGGTTATCCGGCATCGCACGGTTGCATCCGCATGCCCGAGTTCATGGCGGAGAATTTCTTCAACACCGTCGCCAGCGGGACGCCGGTCACGATCACGAATTAGATCCCGCCCTCTGGCCTTGCCCTGGCTCGCGGATGGCGCATGATCGTGTAGCGGCATGATCATCATCACCCAGCCTACCGCCACCGAGGAGCAGATCGACCAGATCGTGGCCCGGTTGCAGGAGGCTGGTCTCGACGCGGAGATCAACCGTGGCGCCTCGCAGGTGATCGTCGGAGTCATCGGACCCGAGGAATTGTTTTCCGATGAATCGTTCGCGGGGATGCCCGGCGTAGAATCCGTTGTGCCCTCGACCACACCTTACAAGCTCGCTTCCTTTGAAGCGCGGGGCGCGGCCTCTACCGTCGACATTTGCGGCGTCAGCATCGGCGGCAATTCCGCGATCGCTTTAATTTGCGGACCCTGCTCGGTCGAAAGCCGCGAACAAATTCTTGCGATTGCTCGCAGCGTTAAAGACGCCGGCGCCCGCGTCCTCCGCGGTGGCGCCTTCAAGCCGCGCACCTCGCCATACAGCTTCCAAGGGTTGCGCGAGGACGGGCTGCGGTTTCTCGCCGAGGCGCGGAACGAAACCGGTCTGCCGGTCATCACCGAAATCATGGACGCGCGTGACCTTCCGGTAGTCGAGCGTTATGCCGATTGTTTGCAAATCGGCACACGCAACATGCACAACTTCACTCTGCTCAAGGAAGTCGGGCGCAGCCATCTGCCCGTTCTTTTGAAACGCGGCTTCAGCGCCACGATCGATGAACTAATCTTGAGCGCGGAATACATCCTGAGCGGCGGAAATCCGAACGTGCTTCTTTGTGAGCGCGGCATCCGCACGTTCGAGAGCACCACTCGTTATACCCTCGACCTCAGCGCGGTCCCGATTCTGAAAGCGAAGACGCATTTGCCAGTCGTGGTCGATCCGACCCACGGCGTCGGTCTGCGTGCCTTTGTTCCGCAGATGTCGCTCGCCGCGGTCGCTGCCGGCGCGGATGCGATCATGCTCGAAGTTCACAATTCCCCGGACGCCGCGATGAGCGATGGCGAGCAGGCGCTGGTTCCGGAAACTTTGAGCAAGCTGATGCCGCGGCTGCGCGCAGTCGCTAACGCCATCGGCCGCGATCTCTAAGCGCCGAAGAAATCGCCTCCTCGCTCGCCCCGTCCGCGGCGCCGTAATAATTGCAGTCCGCGCGGTTTCGGCGAAACCTCTGCGGTGCAACCATCGGACGCGGCCGAATTGTTGGCGCGTGTCACTCAGGCCGCGCCGATCGCGGAGAAATTGCGGACCAGGCAATGGCCCGCGCGTTTCTCGCACGTGACCGAGCCGGCGCAGCCGTTTTTGGTGGCGGCGATCGCGCAGGAGATTCGTCGCCCCTTCTGGATCATTTGTCCGACGGTGCGCTCGCAGGAGTTGCTTTACGAAACGCTGCTGAATTGGATTCCTGACGCGCTCTTCCTGCCGGAAGCGGAATTCGCCGCGGTCGAAAATATCATTCCCGATCCGGAGATTTCGGCGGAACGGCTCGCTTTGCTCAGTCGCGTCGCGCGTGAACCCGGTCCGCACCTGATCGTGACCACGCGCGCGTCGCTCGAGCAAGCGGCGCCAAAATTGAAGGCCCTGAAGTCGTCCTCGTTGCGTTTGCAACGCGGCGCGCGCACCGAGATGGAGAAACTGATCGACTCGTTAGGCGGAGCCGGTTACGAGCGGGTCGCGCAGGTGACAACGCGCGGGCAGTTCGCGGTTCGCGGCGGGATCTTCGATCTCTTTTCCTGGCAGGCGCAGCTCCCCGTGCGACTGGAATTTTTCGGGGACGAAATCGAATCGCTCCGCGAGTTCGACATCGATACGCAAACTGCAGTTCGGAATCTGCCGGCGGTCGAGGTCTTGTTAGGCGCGGCGGAGGATCAGGGCGGAATGGTGCGCGATTACCTCGCGAAAGATCATCTGCGAGTCGCGATTGAGGCCGACGTCGATGCCGAGGAAGAAATTCTGATCAGCGCCGGCTGGCTGGAGGAAGGCGCAGCGGAAGATTTCAGCGGCGCATTTGCCGACGCGGAAGTGAACGAATTTTCCGCGGGCGATTTCATGATCGCGGAAGCGAAGCGCGCGCAGTTCACAAGCCGCTTGCAGGAGTGGCAAAACAGCGGCGCGCGGATCGTGATTTATTTCCAAACCGAGGGCGAGATCGAGCGCTTTCGTGAAATCATGGGCGGCGCGCTCGAAGGCGTGGAGCTGGCGGAGGGAACACTCGCGCGCGGCTTCACTTTTCCGGCGGGCAAGCTAGTGATTCTTTCGGCAGCGGAGTTGTTCGGACGTTCGACGGCGCATGGTCGGCGACGTTTGCAGCGCGCGGAAAAGCTTGGACGCAATCGCGCGCAGATCGATTTCAGCGAGCTGAACGAAGGCGATCTGGTGGTGCATCTCGAGCACGGCGTCGGTCGTTTTCTTGAGCTGATGAAAGTGCCCGCGACAGGTGGCGGAATGCAGGAAGTGCTCGTGCTCGAGTTTGCCAAGGACGCGAAACTCTACGTGCCGTTGGAGCAGGCGTATTTGGTTTCGCGATATGTCGGTGTCGGCAAAAAATCGCCGACGCTTAGTTCGTTAGCCGACGCGAAGTGGGCGCGCGCGAAACGCAACGCGGTCGCTTCGATTTTCGATTACGCCGGCAAAATGCTCGCAGTCCAGGCCGAACGCGAGACGCAGCTCGGTCATGCTTTTGGCGCGGATACGAAATGGCAAGGCGAGTTCGAGCATTCATTTCCGTTTCGCGAGACCGCGGATCAATTGAAAGCGATCGAAACGACCAAGCTCGACATGGAGCAACCGCGTTCGATGGATCGTTTGATCTGCGGCGATGTCGGTTTCGGTAAAACCGAGGTGGCAATTCGCGCGGCTTTCAAAGCCGTGATGGAAGGCAAACAGGTCGCAGTGCTCACGCCGACGACCGTGCTGGCGCAGCAGCATTTCGAGACTTTTCGCCAGCGGATGCTCGATTATCCGGTGCGGATCGAAATGCTCAGCCGCTTTCGTTCGCACGCGGAACAGCGCGGCGTTTTGAAACTGCTCCGCGAAGGGGGGGTCGACATCGTCATCGGCACGCATCGGCTCATTTCCGGCGATGTGATTTTCAAGGATCTGGGGCTGGTGGTGATCGATGAAGAGCAACGTTTCGGTGTTTTGCACAAAGAAAAATTCAAGGAGCTCTTCAAGCTGGTTGATGTGCTCACGCTTTCGGCGACGCCGATTCCGCGCACGCTCTATCTCTCGTTAGTCGGAGTGAAGGACATGTCCACGATCGAGACGCCACCGCTCAATCGTTTGCCGGTGGAGACGGTCGTTTGCGGTTACGACGAGCGGATAATTCGCGACGCGATCAATCGCGAACTGGAGCGGCAAGGTCAGGTTTATTTTCTGCATAACCGCGTGCAATCGATCCAGAAAATGCGCGACCGAATCGTCGAGCTTTGTCCGCAAGCGCGGGTGGAATTTGGTCACGGGCAGATGGACGCGGATGAACTCGAAGCGGTCATGCAGCGGTTCGTGGCCGGGAAAAGCGATGTCCTGGTTTGCACCACGATCATCGAGAGCGGGCTCGATATTCCGAATGCGAACACGATCATCATCGATCGCGCGGATCGCTTCGGTCTTGCTGATTTGTATCAACTGCGCGGACGAGTCGGACGCGCGGAGCACAAGGCTTACGCGTATCTTTTGCTCCCGCGCGAGATGATGACGGTGGGCGCGGCGCGCAAACGGATCAACGCGATCAAGCAGTACAGCTCGTTAGGCGCGGGCTTCCGGATTGCGATGCGCGATTTGGAAATCCGCGGCGCGGGCAGCATTCTCGGGACGCAACAGAGCGGGCACATCGTCGCGGTCGGCTTTGATCTTTACTGCCAGCTGCTCAAGCAGGCGGTCGCACAGCTGAAGGGACAGAAATTCAAGCCGCGGCTGGAAGTGGAAGTGAGGCTCGATTTCGTCTCGACGAACGAAGCCGAATTCGTCCAGGCCGATCCGAAAACGCGCGTGCCCGCGTTCATTCCCTCGAGCTACATCAGCGACACCACGCTCCGGATTCAAGCCTACCGAAACCTCGCGCAGATCAGCACCCGCGAACAATGGGACAAGCTGCGTAAAGAATGGCGCGATCGCTTCGGGAAGTTCCCCGCGGCGGTTGACAATTTGCTCGTCCTCACCGAAATCAAACTCGCCGCAGCCAAGGCCGGGGTCACCCGCGTCGAGGTGCGCGAGGGAAAGCTAATGCTGACCCGCCACGGGGATTTTATCCTTGTCGGTGGCAAATTCCCTCGCATTAGTATCGATAGAATCGACCGGAGCCTTGGAGAAGTGCTCGAACTTACCAGGAAGATTTGAAGCCATGATGCGTCCGTTGTTTTTCACTCTTTGCCTCAGTTTCGCGTTCGAAATCGCGCCGCTCAGCCGCGCTGCGATCGCCGCCGAACCGGAAGTGGTCGACGGGATCGCCGCGGTCGTGAACGGCGAAGTGATCACGATGTCGCAGATCCGCCAGCTCGTCGGGCCGCGCGAAAAACTCCTGCGCTCGCAATACAGCGGCGCGGAATTAGAGAAGCAGATCAAGACTGCGCGCGACGCGGCGTTGAAAGATCTGATCGATCGGCAATTGATCGTGCAGTCTTTCAAGGATGAAAAACTCGCGCTGCCCGATTACTTCGTGGAGCAGCGGGTCAAGGATATCATCCGGGAAAATTTTGGCGGCGACCGGAACACCTTCATCAAGACCTTGCAGGCGCAGAATTATTCGCTGAGCCAGTTCAAGAAAGACGAATTCGAGAAGATCATCGTCTCCGCGATGCGCGGCAAGAACGTCAAGCCGCAGACAATCGCGTCGCCGGCGAAGATCGAAGAGTTTTATCGGAAACACCGCGACCTGTTCACGAGCAAGGAAGAGGTCAAACTCCGGATGATCATGGTCCCGAGCAAGGCCAGTGAAGGCAATGCCGCCTCGCAAAAAGCGATGGCCGAAGAAATCCTGGGCAAGCTCGCGAGCGGCGCGGATTTCTCGCGCATGGCGCAGATGTATTCCGAGGATAGCACGCGCGATCTCGGCGGTGATTGGGGTTGGATCGGGCCCAAGACGCTCGCGCCCGAACTCGAAAAAGTGGCCTTCAATTTGCCGGTGAAAAAGATCAGCAACATCGTCGAGCTGGGCGGTAATTATTACATCCTGCGGATCGACGAAAAACGCGGCGGCGCGACCAAACCACTGGCCGAAGTGCGCAATGATGTGGAGAAAATGATCACGCAGGAAGAGGCGCAACGGATGCAGGAACATTGGCTCGCTGGCCTGCGCCAGAAGGCCGCGATCCGGACCTTTTAAGTGGCGCCCGCCGCCGCCGCGCGCAGGATCGGCATCACGCTCGGCGATCCCGCCGGGATTGGCCCGGAGATCGTCCGCGCCGCTCTCGCTTCCGGTAAACTTCCGCGCGCTGTCGATTATCAAATCATCGGCACGTATCCCGATTGCGTCCTCGGCGAACCGACCGCCGAGACTGCGCGCGCGGCTGCTGCGGCCCTTGAGGACGCGGTCGCGCTGGGGCTCGACGGCTCGTTAGGCGCGGTGGTCACGGGACCGATTCATAAAGCGCGGATGTATGAAGTCGGTTTCGCGTTTCCGGGTCAGACGGAATTCTTCGCCAAGCGTTGCGGGGTGGAGAATTTCGCGATGCTCCTCACCGGCGGAGTGCTCACCGTAGCCCTCGTGACCACGCATATCGCGCTGCGCGAGGTCGCGAAAAATTTGCGCAGCGCGGAGATCGTGCGCGTGGGTTTGCTCCTGGAAAATTTCCTGCACCGCCGTTTGCGACGCGTGCCGCGGATTGCGGTCGCAGGATTGAATCCGCACGCGGGTGAATCAGGCGCGCTCGGGCGCGAAGAAATCGAAATCATCGCCCCGGCGGTGACAGCATTACAGCACTCGTTAGGCGAAAGTGCGACCGTCGCGGGACCATTTTCTCCCGACACGGTTTTCCATCACGCGGCCGCGGGCGATTGGGACGGCGTGCTTTGCATGTATCACGATCAGGGTTTGATCCCGCTGAAACTGCACGCTTTTCATGAAGGCGTGAATGTCACCCTCGGGCTCCCCTTCCCTCGCACCAGTCCTGATCACGGAACGGCCTTTGAGATCGCCGGGAAAGGTCTCGCGCGGCCCGACAGCATGATCGCGGCGATCAAGTTGGCCACGGAACTGGCCGACACGACTCGTTAGGCAACTAAAGGCACGGCTGGCCTCAGCGCTGTCATCCCGAGGCGGCGAAGCGCGCCGAGGGATCTCACACAGCATGGTGAGTTCGCGCCTAACGATTGGTCGACCAGGCGCCCGGCGCGTGATCCCTCGCCGTCTGCGCGGCTCGGGATGACAAAACACAATCATCCGCGCGCGAAGCACGCGCGGGTTCGCATTCGCAAATCTTCCGCGCTCGATGTATTTCCGGAGCGCGATGCCATCCGCCAAGTATCTCGCGGTTTTCAAACTTGGGCTGCAGAACACCTTCGTCTACCGCTGGAATTATTTCCTGCGCGCGATCTTCGGTTTGATCCCACTGGCCGGGACCGTTTTTCTCTGGCGCGCGGTCTTTCACGAAAAAGGCGGCGGGATGCGCGGCTACGACTACGGGTCGATGATTTATTATTATCTGCTCACCATTCTGGTCTCGAATCTTGTCACACCGACAGAGGACGAATGGCAGATCGCTTCCGATATTCGCGAGGGTCAGATCAATTCCTTTCTAACCAAGCCACTCAGCTATCTCGCGTATCGGTTTAGCATCTTTCTCAGTGGACGGCTCGTGTACACGGTGATCACCATCCCGCCGATCGCGCTGATCTTCGTCTACTTTCGCGACTATTTAACTTTCCCATCCGATCCCGTCGCCTGGATCTCCGCTTTCATCTCGCTCTTGATGGCGGCGATGATTCAATTCTTCATTACCTACAGCATCGCGATGATGGCTTTTTGGATCCTCGAGATCTCCACCATCGTGTTCATCGTTTACTCCTTTGAGTACTTCCTCGGCGGCCAAATGTTTCCAGTGGACATCATGCCGGCGGGAATCCAGGCGGTGATGAAGTGGCTTCCGTTCTATTACGAGCTTTTCTGCCCGATCGCGGTCTTCATGGAGCGCTTGAAAGGCGCCGAAATGTTCCAGGCCCTCGCGATCCAGAGTGGCTGGCTCATCGCGACCTGGGCAATCGCGCGCTATATGTGGCGCCGCGGGCTTGGGCATTACCAGGCCGTCGGCGGCTAAGGCGGGGGGTCTCCCCACCGTGGCAGCGCGGCTCATATCGCGTCCCGATCGCATCCGGCTAATAAATCCAGCGCTACGCGATTGTTTTGCTGGAGGCGCGCGCTCGAACCGCTCTACTGTGGCCGCGAATAAGTCCAAACTCCCCCCGCCACCTCCCGCCAGAATCTCGATCGATGTCGCACCTGCCCAGCATTCTGGCTCACAGCTTCGACGCCGTGATCGGTGTCGGAGATTGCAATCAGGTCACGGTTTGGAATCCGGAGGCGAGCCGCGTTTTCGATCTGGCAGAAGCCGATGTCTTGGGCCGGACGTTGGACGAATTGAGCG
>JBPCJC010000080.1:0-27064 GCA_051005695.1 Chthoniobacterales bacterium
TCACCGTGCGGCTGGTCGATTGGGCCGATGAAGAAGGCGCGCGCTTCGGCAAAAGCCTTTTCGGTTCGTCCGCCTGCTCCGGCAATCTCGATATGGAGGAAGCGCGCGCGCTCAAAGATCGCGAAGGGGTGACCTTGCCGGACGCCCTGAAGCAGCACGGGATCGAATTCGAAAAAGTGAAAGATTGCAGGAAGGAATTAAAAAACGCCGCGGCGTATTTGGAATTGCACATCGAACAAGGCCCCGTGCTCCTCGATCTCGACCTGCCGCTCGGCACAGTTCTCGGCACCTTCGGCGTCGAGCGGCATGCCATCACCTTTCGCGGGCAGGCCGCTCATTCCGGGAGCACGCCGATGAATCGCCGGAAAGACGCGTTCCTCGCGGCGGCGAAGATGAGCGCGGAGAGCTACCGCATCGCGGAACGCAGCGGAAATGGTGTCTGCACGATCGGCTCATGCACGACGAAGCCGGGCATCGTCACCAGTGTCGTCGAGGAATGCCGCATCACCTTGGATCAGCGTCACCTCGAGGCAGCCGCGCTGGAGAAAATGCTGCGAGAAGCCAGGGCTGCGAGCGAGCAGTTTGCGCGAGAAGGGAAGGTCGAGGTGTCATGGGAACGCCTCTGGCAGATCGAGCCGATCCTGTTCGACGATCAGCTCATCGCCTTCGCGGACGAAGCCATCGCAGAAACAGGCGCGCGACCGCATCGCTTGCCATCAGGTCCGCTGCATGACGCCGCGGAGGTGGCGCGCGCCGGAATTCCAACAGTCATGATGTTCGTGCAGAGCCTGCATGGGATTAGTCACAAC
Source organism: Chthoniobacterales bacterium (assembly GCA_051005695.1). GTDB lineage: Bacteria > Verrucomicrobiota > Verrucomicrobiia > Chthoniobacterales > UBA10450 > JACCTI01. The sequence goes on from JBPCJC010000080.1 coordinate 810, forward strand.
AAAATCGAAGACACGCGCGAAGAGGATCTCGAAATGGCGGTCATCGCGTTCGACAAATTAGCCGACAAAGCGATCCGGTGGATCGGCGCGATGGAGAAGCGTTAACTTGAACAGGTTCGGAATTACTTAGGTGGGAGCGGCAGTGATGTCGCGCGCGCCGTCTCAGAGGTCGATGGTGATGGATCCTGTCCGAACGCCGTGACTGCGAGAAGCACTCCTGCCAGCGCCGGCAAAACCGAACGGTTGTAACGCATTTTTGGTTACGTGCCGATGGTTAAAGCCCGGCGAGCGATGTCGAGGGTAACCAACATCATTTGAGTGTGACAAGCTTCCCTCCCACGGCCATGTCGCACGCGCGGAGTTCCAGAGAAGTATGTCGAACGATTTATTTTTCTTTCTCGGATCCGGTGGCTGACCACTGAAAGCTATCGGCAACCTGCGACAGTGAAGTCCAGACAACTGCATTCATTGGCTGCGGCGAAGCCTCAACTAACACAAAGTGACGCTTTGCCGCCTCGCACGTTCCAACACGAATCCGAACCGTTAGACGGAGTGGTTTGCCCGTCTTAAAGGGATCGAAGCTATCGATGGTGCCACGGTAACCTGACGAGTACGGGTTGGTAACAACCTCCTCGAATAAAGCGGCCTTAAAATCTTCTGCATGGATGACGTATTTGTCTCCGGCGACCGCTTTGCTGAGCCCGAGGTAATACCGCTTCAGTTCGTCAGCCAGAAGTTCCTTGGTAAGCGGCACGACATCCTCTAACCACCAGACAAACGCATATGACCAAAAACCCACTTCATCGGGATCTTTAAATCCGGGCGAGAAACGAACCTCTACCGTGCCCCGATGTTGAATATCAGGCGCAAACTCCAAAGGAAATGGAATGGACTCAGTGCGCCATCCGGTCGGCGTGGGCCATTGGAAGCCTTGGACTTTAGTCTCCTCACCGAAAGCCGAATTCCCGATAGCGAGAAAGGTGATGAGCATGACGAGTGATATCAGCTTCGGCATTTGATCTCCTTATGCTAGGCGCTTGGCAGTCTAACGGGAATAATGACGATCAGGCGATCGAAAATCTCCGCTCTCACTTCCGACCCTCCAACGTGCGCGAAGGAGCGAGCGCTGTTTCAGGATCTAATCCGACGCGTCTCAAGAGCGCGGCGAAGCGCGGGTTGTCATGTAGCGGTCTAAATTCAGGGCGACGCGCCAGTCCTTCCAGCGGCGCGGAATGTTCGTCCGCGGCACGATCGAGCCACCGAAAGGCCTCGTCTCGTTCACCGAGCGCGACGTAAATTTCTGCGATCGCATCCCCAGCGAAATACTTCGTCCGCGCCTGCTCGATAAATTGATCCAGGATTTGGCGCGCCTCCGCCGTGCGGCCGGCCCGTGCATATGTCACCGCAAGGCCTGGCATCGGTTGCTTGGAAACTTCTCGGGCCTTTTCGTAAACAGCGATCGCATCCGCCAGCCGACCCTGCTCGCGATAGGCCGCGCCGAGCGCTGATTCGAAATAGCTGAATTCAGGATCAAGCTCGAGCGTGCGCTTACCTTCGGCGATCGCCTGCTCAGTTTTTCCGGCGGAAAGTAAGATGACCCCCGCGAAGTTGCTGACGATCGCGGACAAGGGATCGGCTTTTCGTGCAAGTTCCATATGCTGGAGCATGCCGGGAAGGTCTCCTCGCCCGCCGAGTAACAGCGCGAGAAACATATGCGCGGGCGCGGAATTCGGTTCTATTTTCAAGGCCTGCTCCAGCTCCGCTTGTTCAGCTGCATAGTCGTAGCTAATGACGCGCTCCGCTTCGCCAAGCCAGACATGCGCTTCCGAGTCGCGCGGGTTGAGCGCGAGCGCCTTCGACGCCGCAACCTTGGCGGCGGGATAAGCTTCGAGCGGTCTCACATACGAGTCGGCCAGCCAATTCCAGACTGATGCAATACCGGTCCAGGCGCGCGCGAACTTGGGGTCCTTGTCGAGGGCTGCCTCGAATAGCGTCAGCGCTTTGCGCAAACTTTCTTCGTCACTCTTATTCGAGTAATACAAACCTTGCAGATACAGGTCGTACGCTTCCGCATCTCCCTGCCCGCGCGCTGAAGTAGCGACGGCGAGTTTTACCTTCAGCGCGTCGACGATTCGGCGCGTGATTTCATCCTGCATCGCGAACACGCCCTGCATTTCGCGATCGAAAGTTTCCGACCACAGGTGGAAGCCGTCCCGCGCGTTAATGAGCTGCGCCGTGACCCGGATGCGATTTCCTTCGCGTCGTAGACTTCCTTCAAGAATGGTTGCAACGCCAAGTTTCTGCGCAATCTCCGACACGTCCGCGTTCTTGCCTTTGAATGAAAACGACGATGTCGGCGCGACTACTCGCAGCCCTTCCGTTTTCGCAAGGGTGTCGAGAATCTCTTCGCTAATTCCGTCGCAAAAATATTCCTGGTCCTTCGCCGCGCTCAGGTCGAGGAAGGGGAGCACCGCGATGGATTTGCCATCACCTTCCGGCGCGCTGGGAGCCGTGGCCGCGGTATCTTTGGAAGCGGCTTCCACGGCCACCTGTCTCCCGGAGTGCACGCGCAAGAACAGCAACGCGGAAGCAGTCAGCGCCACGGCGACGGTGACTCCGATCAGTTTTCGCCCCGTGCGCCGAGTGGTCGACTCGTTAGGCGAAACGTCTTCCGCGCGCTTGATGCCTTCGGGAGTTAACTCGAACGCCCAAGCCAGAACCAGGGCCACCGGAAAACCAAGGATTAAAAGCAGCACCACTAGCCGCACGCACCAGTTCGGAATCTCGAAAAACGGAAAGACCTGCGTCGCAATTTGGATCAGCAGCCAGGCCACGACCGCGTAAGCAACGGCTACTTTGTAGACGTTGCGGCGCTTCAGTTCGCGGAAGAAATCCATCGGGCGGGCGTTCCGCGTAATGTCGTAACGAATTCCGCCCCGTTGCGCCAGCGCAACGCATAGGCGCGGCTTGAGCTCGGTCCCGTCAGTCCGGCGAGCGCCTGACGCCTCAGCGGCCCCGGCATCTGATCTCCCTCTTCCGAGGGATACCGCTCATTCGAGCAGAGCGCCAAGCTCGGCGCGGTGAAGCACGGGAAAAAAGCGGTCGCGAGCAAGAGCAGCGCGAAACGATCGGCTGACAGCGCGCTGCCGTTCGTCATCATCCCGTTTCCGCCTGGACTATCGTCCGTCGTCGCGGAAGAGCCGCCATCCGTCCCGCAACTTACGCCGCGCGAAATCGAGGTCGTCGCGTGGGTGGCCGAAGGCAAAACGGACACGGAGATCGCGCGCATTCTGGGCCGTGGGCTCCAGACGGTGAAGACGCACGTCAAAAGCCTCCTCGATGAAATCAAAGTCGAGAACCGGAACGCAGTTACGGCCTGGGTCTGGCGGAACCGGTTCGCTGCGGAGTTTTACCAGCGAGGTAAGGGCAAGCCCGTGAAATATTCATGAACGCGTCCGGTAGCGAGCGGGTGATTTGTCGGGACGTTTCTCCGGCAACGCGGAACGCTCGGACGGCGCCGCGCGAATGTCCCGCGGCGCCGCATAACTGCTCCGTGGGCCCACGCAACCTTTCCGCGAGCTCGCGCAGCTCTTCCGCCGCTCCCGGCCAATCGTTCCGTGGCGCCGCGCCACTGTTCCGCGGCCCCAGCCAACCTTTGCGAGGCGTCGCGCAAGCTCTCCGCGGCACCGTCCGGACATCCCGCGAGCCCGAGCAACCATCGCGCGGCTGCCAATTCGCCTTCCTTCCGCAGTAAACCCCAAAAAACAGACCCTAGAAAGCACCACCATGGCTAAATCAAACTACCTCAGCGCGAGCGACGACGGCTTCGCGCATCAACTCACCACGTTCAAAAACGCCATCGGCGCCTACGCCGCCGGCCTTGGAGTCACCCCGGCTCAAGTCACCGCGCAAGCGGCCGACGCTGATTACTTCAGCTACGTCCTGCAATGTCAGGAGATCATGCAAAACGCCGCGAAACAATGGACCGCGTGGAAAGCGATCCAGCGCAACGGCGGCGACACCCCGCCGACCGGAGCGCCCGTCATCCCTACCTTCCCGACCGCCGTTCCCGTCGTCGCACCCGAGATCGAAGTCCGCTTCCGGAACCTCGTGAAGCAGATCAAAGCCAACAGCGACTACAACGGATCGATCGGCGCCGCGCTCGGCATCGAAGGCTCGCAGCAGATCGGCCCCGACTTCTCCATCGTCGGCCCGGTGCTCGACCTCTCGATCAGCGGCGACCAGGTCTATGTGAACTGGGGTTGGCAAGGCTACGGCGCGTTCCTCGACCAATGCGAACTTCAGGTCGACCGCGCCGACAGCAAAGGCTTCGTCCTGCTCGCGATCGACACCACCCCCGGCTACACCGACACGCAGCCGTTCCCGAGCGCCCCGGCGAAATGGACCTACCAGGCCATCTACCGCGTCGCCGATAGTCGTGTCGGTCAATGGAGCAACCCGGTGAGCATCGCCGTCGGCGTCTGACGCCGCGGCCGCTGTCTCAGCGGCAGTTCAGCTACAAATCAAAGCGGCCGGACGTGTAAACGTCCGGCCGTTTTCGTGAATCGGAATGCTTCGAGAACGAATCAACACCGTTGGGCAACATTACTCAGCGCCCGCTCTATGCGGCCGATCGTGTGCCGCGCTTTAGCGGGACTGAGCTGACATTCCCAGACTCGTACTACTCGCCAGCCCGCCTTCCGCAAAGTTCGTGTCACCAGCCGATCGCGCGCTATGTTGCGCTCGAACTTCGGCAACCAGAATTCCGGGCGGCTTTTCGGGGTGTAGCTGAATTTGCAGCGGGGATGCCGATGCCAGAAACAGCCGTCGACAAAGACAGCAACTCGCTGCTTCGGAAAAACAAAATCAGGTTTACCAAAGACCTTGCCGCTTCGGCGCCAACCAATGATTCGCGCAGCGCGGAAAAGACTAACAATTCTTAGCTCTGTATCGCGATTACCGCTTGCGCGGATTCGCGACATAACAATCGATCGTTTCTCCGGAGTGAAAACATCCGGCATGTTTAAGCTGTGCTTTGGAACCGCTGGAATTCGCGCGGCAGCTTTCCAAGGACTTCTTCTGCGTCCATCGCGTAGAGGTCCCACGTCACGTCTAACTGATTGCAGAAGTCTGCAAGGCGGCGTGCTGTGCCACCCCTTTTTCCCCCAGCGCCGCGTTTCGGTTGCTTCGTTGTTGGCTCTACATACAGCCGCGTTGCGGCAGCCAGCAATGCGCGGTTGGTAACTAACTCCTGGCGAGAGGCAAGCTGCTCGACCAGGTCACCCGGCGTGTGAATTGGCTGGCAAAGAACCACAGCGGCGCGTTGTGGATCGTCGCGATGTGTTCGGTAAATCCGCCATGGTCCAGCGAGAAGATGACGGTAGTAACGCTGGAAGTTGGCAGCGTCTGGTATGTGGCGCGCTCGTTCGCCTGGCTTCCGATGACCATTACCGTCTGGTGGACAAACCAAGTCAAAGTGCAACAACGATAACCATGACCAAAGACCCTTATCCCTTGCGGTATCGCGCAACCGGGTTTGCTCCAAAATGCTGAAGAGCCAGCTTCCAGCGTCGGAACGAGTGCGGAACGACTGTCGCTCAACTTCTACTTGAGCCGCCTGTTCGGATGTTGCCTGATCGGTCAGAAGCTGAAATGGCGGTGCAGAAGAAGGCACGGTTCGGAGTAGATCTAGGTACTCACTGAATTGCCGCACACCCTCCTCTGTCAGGCGTCGGAGTTTCAACGACCCTCCTCGTTCCAGAACGTTTTGAACTTATCGAGCAATGCGTGTTTACGAGCGAAGGCCGCGACGGCGGCATCAATCCAGTTATCATCTGCGTCATCGCCGTCATTCTCTGCGGGCGGTTCTCCTACTTCCAGCACCTGCGCAGCAAAGCGCAACCATGCAGCCTGCCAGTCGTTAGGTTCGTCGATATCGCGATAGTCTTCTCTGTGTAAGATGCGTCCTAAGACTTCACGTAGGGCCGCTGGATAAACTACTGCTACAAAGCCGGGGTCGAGTCCGATCTGTTTGTAGTTGCCCGCGGCGGAATTCAATTGAAGCCTTGGATAGTCCACGAAGTCGATGCGCCACAGCTCGGGTCCAAGATCCGCGGGTAGCACCGGCAAAAGCGGAATGCGCGGGTCATCTACCTCTTCCCGAGAAAGCAATCGCACGCGATCGGCCTCGGCGACCAGGAGGCCGTGCGGTTCTTCCGGTGTTCCACGCGAGGTAACGCGGACGCGGAACAAAATATCCTCTGGTGAGTCGAATTCTGTCAATAGCCGATCAGCCGGCGGTGTAATTGCCGTTACGGTTCCAAAGTCAAAACGCATCCAGCTAGTTTGCCGGTATGCTTCGATTGCCACTAAGGCATCGCCGGGCAGTTCATATTCTTCTAGAGCGAGGGTAGCGTCGAAGCTCCAGCCATTGGCTTCGTTTTTTAGTTTCACACGCGCGTCTTCGTGCAAAAGGCGAACGCGGCCTGTGTAGTTAAATCGCCGCAGCATCGGTCGTTCCTTCCTCCTTGACCTTTACGTCGACGCAAAGGTCGCGATCCTCGTCGAACCCGGAAACCGCAAAGCGGAATTCTCGGTTCTGCAGCGCGATAGAGAGTCGATTTTCGGAGCGCTGCTCGATTGTTACACCGTCGCACTCGATCTTAAACGAAGCGTCGGCCACATTGAAATCGCCGCGGTCATACCTTTTGAATGCGTTGCCGCGCCGAACATCGTAAGCCACGCGAATGTCCAAGCCAGGTGGTAACTCCGCGTCTGGCTCACCCGCAGTGACACGGAACCCACCGGGCACCTGTTCCAGTCGATAGCGACGCTTGCGGGGTTCGGGTAGCTCCGGCTTTTCTTCCGGTTCTGTGCCTTTCTTCTTCTTGCGCTTTTGCCGCGACTTCGTTGCGTCAGGTTCTGGCGGTGCGGGCAGAGAGAAGAAGTCTTTAAGCAGATTCTTGTCCTCTTCGCGTTGGTGGGAACTAAGGACGCTCACAATTCCCGCGACGCAGTGAGTGACAAAATCGATGACAGCCTTCCCATAGACCTTCGGATACTTATCGCGAAAGTTAGATGAATCCTTTTGCCACTGAGTGTGTGCTGGGTTCTCAGAGTCTCCCAGCAGAGTGGCGAGAGGTTTATGATCCACGACGACCATTGACCGAATGCCGTGGGCGCGTCTTGGGCGTAAGTCTGAAATGATGATGCCTTCGCGGACGAAAACGGTTCGCTCTCGAGCGCTGCCATCGTTCACCATGAACAAATGGAAATGGGAATCACGCTCCTGTTGGCGATTGGTTCTTACCACCAGCGGAATCCGCAACGCGATGCGATCGCCGCGCTCCAGCTGAGTTTGTAGCGGAGAAATGGCGGCATGTGGAATGATGTCCGGCGTGGACCAGGTAGGTCGATCAGGACGCGGCGGGTTGAGTGAAGGGATTTCGCTCGGCTTCCGATTACAGGACCATTCGGCAAGCTCGATAAGAGCAGCAAGTTCTGTTGCCGTGCCTTCGCCTAACGAACGGATCACGCCGGCGAGAGTTGCGTCCGTGATTTCGGTCTCGCTGCCGGGGATAGCGACAGTGACAGCGAGTTTTCCTTCTAGGATTGGATAGAAGTAGCCGCGCACGACAGCTTGCACCAGTGACTCGCGCGTGGTTTCCGCGTCAATCCATGGGACCACGATTGAGAGCCCCGGTTCGTCTGTGCGTCTTAGAGAAAATGTAGAGCAAAACTGACTTATCAGAACCGGATCGCGGACTGGCAACAATAGGTCTCCCTCGAGCTCACCGAAACCACCATCTGGTTTGTAATGCTTCGATCCGGAGGCGTGCGTCTTTAGGACTGCCTGCCCCATCAAAAGCTTTTCCCGATCGTCTGCGCGTACGGTGAGACCGAAAAAAGAATTTGCGCGGCTTGATCGTGGGAACACGTACTTCCCTACACCCCACCGACCGCGATCTTCTCCGCCCTTACCCGTTCGGCCTTCAGCTCGGAAGAAATAGAAGAATGAATTGTTAGCGCCGGGAACATCGTGCCATTGACGAACATCCCCGCTGAGACCTGACGTGCCGAAGTCCTCGATCACGAGGAATGGACAAGGTTCAGTAGGTGTCGGAGGGGCGACTAACCCATTTCCTTTCGCCTCAAAGTGCGGCCAACTCCCACTGAAAAATTCAGTAATTTCGTCCGGCGCTAGGGCATGTTCCCCCGTCGCCAGAAAAATACGACTCGTTACAGTTTCGGTTGGCTGCCCTGCGTCGTCCCTTTCTCCAGCGTCTAACGAATTCTGCAGCGCTTCCCGGACGAGTGCTTCCGCAGGATCGCGAATCGCATCAGTAGCGAAAAACTCGCCGAGAGTAGGCTCCCGCGTCTTATCGCCCGGCCTTAGTTCAGCAAAATACCAGCGTGGCTTCATCGAAATAGGTAGAGTTATCTAAAGGTCGGCTCAGTTCGGATATGTGAACGGACCCGTAACCGCATACCCGCAGCTTGCGCGGCGTCGCAGTAGAATTCGGATATCTCTAAGTCGCCACATTTCATTCGCCGCCACGCTTCGTGCCCCAAAAACTCGAGCGCCACGGGCCAGCCACTCCGCGCATAACGGCGCACTGCGAATTCTTCCAATCCCGGCAGCGCGAGTTGTTCCCGCGACCAGACTTCTATCGTGTCGCCGTGATCACGCGCGTTATCGGGGTGCAGCCCCGGGAAGAGATAGAACAGGGCAAACCAGCCGCGGAGAAAGTCCGACCTTTCGCAGAGACGGAGCTGACGCCGGTCGAATCCAGCGATTTGCTGCAGGTCCCGTGCAGCTTCGACCCGCGACTGCGGAATTAATCCCTCATCCGATTGCGCACCAGTTTGCCTCTGCGTTCGAGACCGAACCGCCACGCTCGCATCCAGAAATGAGCGAAGCTCTTCACCGACTGCCTCGGCAACAAGCGGCGGCACAGCATTTCCGATCAGGCGGAATTGATGTGTGCGGGGTACCGGAAACTGGAACCAATCGGGGAAGCTCTGAATTCGAGCAGCTTCGCGAGGCGTTAGGGAACGATTCTGCGTCGGGTGAATGAAGCCCAAGCCGTCCTTACTGAGATGCGCAACGATTGTCGAGCAGAGGCGGTCGCGATGCTGGCGTTTGTAGCGGTCGGCGAAGCAGGTGCGTTTGTAGGGGAATTCCATTTTCTCACCGCGCGCTTCGGCTTCGCCGCTGTGCTCGCCTTCGCGTAAGCGCGCAAAATCGCGGAGGTCAAATTCGTTGTGAGGGCGCGCGCGGTGGGCGGTGAGTTTTCGCGGGTGTTCGATCTCAATTACATTTTTGAGATAGCGCTGCGCGGACTCTCCACGGGCGGCCACGTGTGCTACACGACGAGCGAGGTCGTAATCGCTTTCCTCTAAACCTGCGCCCGCAGCAAGCGGCGGCAGATCACCGATTGCGTCCCACAGATTCACCTCGATGCTGCCTTTCGCGCGACTAGCCGGCCGAAGCTCACCGGGAAAATAACCCGAGATGTCGTTACGCACGCCGATGAACAGCTGCCGCCGTCGCGTTTGCGGTACGCCGAGTTTCCATGCTTCCTCAACCTGCGCCTGCACGCGATAGCCGAGCCGGCGCGCCTCCGCCTGCACGAGCGTTAGGAACTTACCTTTCGCCGCGCTTTGAATGCCAAGGACGTTTTCCATCACGAAAGCCCGCGGGCGAAACACGGCGACGTAATCGAGGAAGACGCGGAAAAGATAGCGGCGCTTGTCACGACGAACACGCCGCCCGTGGTTGGCTGCGTCCACTTGCCGAACGTTGCTGAAGCCCTGGCACGGAGGTCCGCCCACAATGACATCAACGGTGTTTGCGCCGAGCTTCGCGGCGAGTTTATCGGGCGAAAACTTCGCGAGGTCTTTACAGAGGACGATTGTTTCCTTCGAAAAATTCGCCTTATAAGTCGAAACCGCTTCCTCATTTAAGTCAACGGCAGCGAGGCAGCAAAACCCCGCATGTTCCATCCCGAGAGAAAAACCGCCGCAACCGCAGAAGAGATCGAGGAAGGTCGGCTGCTGCACGCGTTGTTATAACGCCGGTTATGGGTCGAGTTCAATGCTATAAGTTGCAACGAAGCCCCTCACGCGCGCAGCATTCGCCGCAGAGAAAGCCGCCTCCGTCTTCATCTTGGATCCACGGCGGAGGTTGCCTGAGTCGCGCCCGCCGGTCATGATTGCCCACCGATGCAAAAGATAACGCCGTTTGAACTCGTGATTGCCCAATCGCTCGTCCGCTTCCCCAGCGGCTCTGTAGTCTACCCGTCACGCTGCCACTCGTGACGTGTTCTTTGGTTTAATTCGCAGGCGGAGGAGGCGGTCGCGTTTTATCTCTCGGTCTTTAAGGACGGGAAGATTCATACGACGACGCGTCACCCGGAGAATGGGCCGCGGCCGGCGGGCACGGTGATGACGATCGCGTTCGAGCTGCAGGGCCAGCAGTTTGTGGCGCTCGATGGCGGGCCGGGCTTTCCCTTTACCAACGCGGGCTCCCTGGTGGTGAACGTTCGACGTTTGCGCTCGTCTTCGACACTGCACGCGCGGTAGGCTTCTCGTTTCTGCAAGCCCCCTAACGCTATGTCTACGCTCGCCACTACCGTCGACGGTCTTAAGTTATCCAACCCATTTGTGATCGGATCGGGGCCTCCCGGGACCAACCTCAACGTGATCAACAAGGCCTTCAAAGAAGGCTGGGGCGCGGTCATCGCGAAGACGGTCAGTCTTGATGCCAGCAAGGTGGTCAACGTGACGCCGCGTTACGCGAAACTTTACTCGGAGGATCGGAAGGAAGTGATCGGCTGGGAAAACATCGAGCTGATCAGTGATCGGAAATTTTCGATCTGGCTGGAGGAGTTTAAGAAGATCAAGGATGCGTATCCCGAGGGCTGCCTGATCGCGTCGATCATGGAGGAGTTCAACAAGAACGCGTGGATGGAAATTGTCGAGCGCTGTCAGGATGCAGGCGTGGATGCGTTCGAGTGCAACTTCTCCTGCCCGCACGGATTGCCGGAGCGGAAGATGGGCGCGGCCATGGGTCAGGTGCCGGAGATTCTCGAAGAGGTTTGCGGCTGGGTCATGAGCGCGGCCAAGAAACCGGTCTGGGCGAAGATGACGCCGAACGTCACGCGCATCACTGATCCGAGTCGGGCATCGTTGCGCGCGGGCTGCAACGGGCTGGCGGCGATCAACACCATTCGCAGTGTGATGGGCGTGAACCTCGACACGCTTCGCCCCGAGCCGACGGTGGAAGGATTCACCACGCCGGGCGGCTATTCTTCGAAGGCAGTCCGGCCGATCGCGCTCCGCATGGTCATGGAAATCGCGACCATGATCCGGAGCGAATTTCCGGGCCGATCGCTTTCCGGTATCGGCGGAGTCGAGACGGGTGGCGATGCCGCGCAGTTCATCTTGTTAGGCTCGGACACGGTGCAGGTTTGCACCGGGGTGATGAAGTTCGGCTACGATTGCGTGAAGCGGATGTGCGACGAACTCCTCGCCTTCATGGAGAAACATAAGTTCGAAACCTTGGCCGATTTCAAAGGCAAGAGTCTCGATTATTTCACGACGCACGCAGAGCTCGTGCGGATGCAGGGCGAACGTAAGAGCGCGGAAAAATCCGCCGCCGAAGAAGCCGCCGCGAAAAAGATGGTGAAGGCGGACGATCAATGGAGCGGCGACGATTTCGTGAAGCAATCCGACGCGTTGGCGAGGGGCTGATGAAGAAGGTCCAAATTCCAAGCTCCAAGCTCCAGAGAAATTCCAAACTCCAAGCTCCGGCTCGTTCGATCCGCTACTCGACTACGACACGCCTAAGCCCTGCGGTGCAGGAAGAGCCCACTGGCAACGGCGCGGAACGGCATCCTTTCGATCTGGAGGAGCGCACTGCGACGTTCGCTGAAGCCATTGTCCGATTCGCAAGAAGGATTCCGCGCGATCCGGTTAACAACCGTTTGATCGATCAATTGGTCGGCTGCGGCACGAGTGTGGGCGCGAATTATTGCGAGGCGAACGAAGGCGTTTCGAAGAAGGACTTCCGCAATACGATCGGGCGCTGCGTGAAGGAAGCGAAGGAAACCAAATATTTTCTGCGTCTCATTGCCGCCGCCGAACCCAAACTAGCCGATGAAGCACGCGGCCTGTATAGGGAGGCGAAGGAACTGCATCTGATCTTCGCCGCAATCTATCGCAAAGGAGCAGGATAATGGATCTTGAAGCTTGGAGCTTCCCTGGAGCTTGGATGTTGGAATTTGGAATTTAGGAATATGTCCCTCACACCCTGTCCCACATTCATCGACGGCGAATGGTCCGCCCGCCACGGCAACGGCACCTCGCCGGTTTTTAATCCTTCACGCGGCGAGACCATCGCGGAAGTGCCAATGTGCGGCGCGGAAGTGGTCAACGATGCGGTCGAAGCGGCGGCGGCGGCATTTCCGGCCTGGCGCGATACGCCGGCGATCGAACGCGCGCGTCTTTTCTTTCGTTACCGGCAATTGATCGAGGAAAACTTCGATCGAATTTGCACGAGCGTTTCGCGCGAGCATGGCAAGACGCTAGCAGAAGCGCGCGGCAGCGTTTATCGCGGGATCGAGAACGTGGAGTACGCCTGCGCGGCGCCGACGTTACTGATGGGCGACACGCTGGAAAATCTCGCGCGCGGCGTCGATTGCGAAACGATTAATCAACCGCTCGGCGTGTGCGTCGGGATCACGCCGTTTAATTTCCCCGCGATGGTGCCGATGTGGATGTTCCCGCTCGCGCTGGTTTGCGGGAACACTTTCGTGCTCAAGCCGAGCGAGAAGGTGCCGCTGACGGTAGTGATGTTGATCGAGTTGCTCGAAAAAGCGGGCCTGCCCAAAGGCGTGCTCAACGTCGTCCACGGCGGACGCGAGTGTGTCGATGCCTTGCTCACGCATCCGAAAGTGCGCGCGATCTCCTTCGTCGGTTCATCGCCGGTGGCGAAATATATTTTCGAAACCGGCACCAAGAACGGCAAGCGCGTGCAGGCCAACGGCGGGGCGAAGAACTACATTATCGTCATGCCCGACGCGGATGTGGTGAAGACGGTCGAAGCGCTTTCGACCGCGGCCTTTGGTTGCGCCGGAGAACGTTGCATGGCCGGCTCGACTGCGATCACCGTCGGCAAAGCGGCGGACAATATTTTGCCTTCGTTAGTCGCAGCGGCGCGCGCAATCAAAGTCGGCCCGACCGATGCGAGCGCGCAGCCGGATATGGGCCCAGTGATCACCGCGCAACATCGCGATCACGTGCTCAAGCTCGTCGCCAGCGGGGAAAAAGAAGGCGCGAAAATCATCGCCGATGGGCGCGGCGTGAAAGTGGCGGATGCGCCTAACGGATTCTACATGGGCGCGACGATTGTCGATCAAGTGCAGAACGAAATGACGATCGCACATGAAGAAGTTTTTGGTCCCGTGCTCAATGTGATGCGGATGGAAGATCTCGGTCACGCGATCGAAATCGCGAACAAATCGAGCTATGGAAACGGCACCGCCATTTTCACCAACTCCGGCAAAGCGGCGCGCGAATTCAAGAACCGCGTGAAGGCGGGCATGGTTGGAATCAACGTCGGTGTACCCGCGACGATGGCGATGTTCCCGTTCACCGGCTGGGACGAATCGTTCTACGGCGATTTGCACATTCAAGGCAAAGAGGGCGTGCAGTTTTACACCCAGCAGAAAGTCGTGACCACGCGCTGGTTCGGCGAAGGCGTGGGCGATGTGTGGCAGAAATGAAGCTCCAAATTCCAAGCTCCAAGCTCCAGAGAAAGATCAAACACCAAAGCTTCAGATGGAGCCGTGCGTGCGATGATTTGGAATTTGGTTCTTGGAGCTTCCTTGGAGCTTGGAGCTTGGAGCTTGGAGCTTCCGCATGAGTCTGCTCATCCGGGGCGGCGAGATTGTCACCGGCAACGCGCGTTACGTGGCCGATATTTTCTGTGAGAGCGAAACGATCGCGCGGATTGATCGAAACATCGATGCACCCCCGGGCGCGGAGGAAATCAACGCGAGCGGGAAATATGTTTTCCCCGGCTTCATCGATCCGCATACGCACATCTATCTGCCGTTCATGGGCGCGTTCGCGAAGGATACTTACGAGACGGCGAGCAAGGCCGCACTGGTCGGCGGGACGACGACGATTTTCGAAATGGTGTGCCCGGCGCGCGACATGAGCGCGGCGGACGGTTTCCAACTTTGGCGGGAACAGGCGGCCGGGAAATCGGCCTGTGATTACACTTATCACATGGGCGTGACCCGCTTCGATGCGGAGAACGCGGCGCAATTGCGTGAGATCGTTAGGCAAGGCATCTCGTCGTTCAAAATTTTTCTGGCTTACAAAGGGGCATTTGGGATCGATGACGCCGAGCTTTATCACACGCTCAAACTGGCGAAAGAGCTCGGCGTGATCGTGACCGCGCATTGCGAGAACGAAACGCTGGTGGCCGAGCGACAGAAGGAGTTGTTAGGCAAAGGACTCACCGGACCGGAGCAACATCACGAGAGCCGGCCGCCGATTGTCGAAGCCGAAGGAGTGCATCACCTGATGACGTTCGCGGAAATGACCGGCGCGCAGGTTTACATCGTGCACCTGAGTTGCGATGAAGCGCTGCGTGAAGCGCTCGCCGCGCGTCATCGCGGCGTGAATGTTTCGATCGAGACGCTGATTCAATATCTCGTGCTCGATAAAACCGACGCGGAGAAACCAAATTTCGAGGGCGCGAAGTTCGTTATGTCGCCACCGCTCCGCGATAAGCGGAATCAGGCGGTGATGTGGAATGGATTGCGCAGTGGCGAAATCCAAACGGTCGGCACCGATCACGCGCCCTTCGATTTCAAAACGCAGAAGCCGATGGGGCGCGATGATTTTACGAAAATTCCGAACGGCATTCCGTCGCTCGAGGAGCGGGTGAATTTGCTCTTCACGCATGGCGTAAAGGCCGGGAAAATCGATCTCCACACGTTCGTCAATGTCGCAAGCACGAACGCGGCGAAGATCTTCGGATTATTCCCCCGCAAGGGTGCGATTCAGATCGGCGCGGATGCGGACCTGGTGGTTTATGATCCGAGTTATCGCGGGAAGATTTCGGCGAATACGCAGTTGATGAATGTCGATTACAGCGCGTTTGAAGGCTGGGAAATCGAAGGACGTCCGAGTGTCGTGACGGTGCGTGGCGAAGTCGCGGTGCGTGATGGAAAATTCGTCGGCACCATCGGGCGCGGCCAAATGCTCCGGCGCGAACCGCTTCGTTCTTAGCGAGCGCGCCGCTCCAAACTTTGTCATCCTGAGGCTGGCGCAGCGCGCCGAAGGACCTCGCATCGAAGCCGACGACGTTTCGAAAAGCGCGACAATCAAACGCCGATTGCGAGATCCATCGCCGTCTACGCGGCTCAGGATGACAACTGCTAATAGCTGGTCCGTGGCTAAATCAGTACGCCAACCACCGCCGCGAACATGTAGCACGCGATCAAGCCCGCGATCATCGCGCGCAAACCAAGTCTGGCGAGATCACCGCGTCGCTCTGGCGCGAGTGCGCCGATGCCGCCGATTTGAATAGCGATGCTGCTGAAATTCGCGAACCCGCAGAGCGCATAACTCGCGAGCGTGACCGAGCGCGGGTCGAGCGCGCCGGGATGCGCTTTAACGAATTCCGACAAGCTCAGGTAGCCAACAAATTCATTGAGCACGATACGTTGCCCGAGCACTTCGCCGATGAACGGGCAATCCTTCCAGGGCACGCCGATGAGCCAGGCGATCGGCGCGTTCACCCAGCCAAGTATTTGTTGAATCGTGAACGGACTCGTTAGGCCAAGCGCCTGTTGCGGCCAGACGATCAGGCCGTTCAGCAGCGCAACCACCGCAACGAACGCGATCAGCATGCCCATGATATTGATCGACAACATCACGCCCTGACTCGCCCCCTGACAGAGCGCGTCGATGCTGTTCTGCGCGGTTTTCTCCACGGAAAAATGGCAGCGCGTGCCGGTTTCGCTCGCTTCCCTTTCGGGGAAAATCACCTTGCCGATCATCAATCCCGCGGGCGCGCCCAGGACCGACGCGGTCAAAATATGACCGGCGCTCAACCCACCCATGCCGGCGTAAACCGCCATCACGCCGGTGGCGATCGTAGAGAAACCAGTCGTCATCAGCGCCATGATTTCGCTCTGTGTCATCTTCGGCAAATACGGTTTGATCACGAGCGCGGCTTCGGTTTGGCCGAGAAAAATATTGCTCGCGCCGGCGAGACTCTCGCTCCCGCTGGTGCGCATGGTTTTCATCATCACCCAGGCCATCGCCGCGACCACGCGTTGCAAAACGCCCCAGTGATATAGCAGCGACGAGAGCGATGAAATCAGGATGATCGTGGCCGTGATCGAGATGGCAAAAACGTAGGCGCCACTCGCGCCAAAAGCCTTGCGCAAGGCGTCGGCATCACCCAGCGGACCGAAGACCATCTTCGCGCCGTCGAAGGCGTAGGAATTCAAGTGATCCATCAAAACCTGCGCGCCTTGAAACAGACGCAAACCGACCGGCGTTTTGAGAATGAAAATCGCAAAGGCGAACTGCAAGCCGAGTCCCCAGAGCACCGTACGCCACGGAAAATTTTTGCGATCTCGCGAGAGCAGCCACGCGCCAAAGATCAGCACGACGATGCCGAAAGCGCTGATCAGTTTAAGCAACACGAGAAAGGCTTTTAGCCGCCGCGCCTAACAATTGAAAGATGCTTTGCGATTGCTCGCGCCGATGATGTTCGGCAGCATCGGCCTCCGCATGCATGCCGCGGACGCGCCTGATGTCGGAGTCTCGATCGAAATCGAGCACGCGACCGATCTTTCCAATGCCGATCTCGCGCCTGTACCTAACGAGCGCAGAACCTGGCGCGTTGGCAGTTTCGCGGCGCTCTGGATTTCGATGTCGGCCTGCATCCCGACTTACATGCTGGCGTCGTCACTCATCGGCGGCGGAATGAATTGGTCGCAGGCCATCCTGACCATTTTTCTTGGCAACTTGATCGTGGTCATCCCGATGATTTTGAATGCGCACGCCGGGACGCGTTACGGCATTCCCTTTCCAGTTTTTTGCCGTGCGTCCTTTGGCGTGCGCGGCGCGAATGTGCCAGCGTTGATGCGCGCCTTCGTCGCCTGCGGCTGGTTTGGAATTCAGACCTGGATCGGCGGCGCGGCGATTTACAAGATTCTTGGCGTCTTCTTCCCTAGCCTAACGACAACCGGCGCCCCGACATTTCTCGGGATCACCTTTCCGGCGTTCGTTTGCTTCATGTTGTTTTGGGCGATCAACATGTTCGTCGTTTACAAGGGCATCGAGTCGATCCGGTTTCTCTTGAACATCAAAGCGCCGCTATTAATCGCGCTCGGTTTGCTCTTGTTAGGCTGGGCCTATCGCAACGCCGGCGGCTTCGGTCCAATTCTCGCGCAGCCCTCCGCCTTCGCTCTCGGTCAACCGAAAGCCGGCCAGTTCTGGTCGTTTTTCGTTCCCGGTCTAACGGGCATGATCGGTTTCTGGGCGACGTTCTCGCTCAACATCCCCGACTTCTCGCGTTATGCCCGCACGCAACGCGACCAGATCGTCGGCCAGGCGCTCGGCCTGCCGCTGACTATGGCGCTGTATTCATTCATCGGCGTCGCGGTCACCTCCGCGACCACCATCATCTACGGCAAGACGATCTGGGATCCGGTCGACGTCCTGACCCATTTCAAAAATCCAGTCGTCCTCGTTATCGCGATGTTCGCGCTTTGTCTCGCGACGCTCGCGACCAACATTGCGGCCAATGTCGTGAGTCCGGCGAACGATTTCGCGCATCTCGCGCCGCAAAAAATCTCCTTTCGCATCGGCGGCTTCATCACCGGCGTGGTCGGCATTTTGATGATGCCGTGGAAATTAGTCGCCGATCCGAGCGGCTACATTTTCACTTGGCTGGTCGGCTACAGCGCGCTCCTTGGACCGATCGGTGGCATCATGATCGCCGATTATTTTGTGCTCCGTCACCGGCGCTTGAACGTCCCCGCGCTCTACCAACACGGCGGCGAATATGGCTACACCGGGGGGGTCAGCATCGTCGCTTTGGTCGCGCTCGCCGTCGCGATCCTGCCGAATCTCCCGGGTTTCCTCGTCACCGTGAAATTAATCAACGCCGCGAGCGTGCCTCATTTTCTGGTTAACCTTTACAGCTACGCCTGGTTCGTCGGTTTCGGAATTGCATTCGTTACCTACCTCGCGTTGCGTGCCCTCTCACCAAAATCGTCATGAAAACACCCGAACTTCCGCCATTTTCGCATCAGCCTAACGAATACAAGGGCCCTTCGGCCGACGAAGTCCTGGCGCAGCGTAAACAATTCCTAAACCCCGGAATTTTCCTCTACTACAAAAAGCCGCTCATGGTCGTGGAGGGCAAAATGCAATACCTCTGGGACGAAAAGGGCCGGCGTTATCTCGATGCGCTAGGCGGGATCGTCACCGTCAGCGTCGGGCATTGTCATCCCGAGATGGTCGAGGTCGCGCGCCAGCAGAACGAACTACTCCAGCATTCGACGACGATTTATTTGAACCCGAACATCGGCGCCTATGCGGAGAAGTTGGCGGCGAAAATGCCGGGCGACCTGAAGGTGTGTTACTTCGTCAATTCCGGGTCGGAAGCGAACGACCTCGCGCTCTTGATGGCGCGCGCCTACACCGGCAATTACGACATGATCGCCTTGCGCAACGCCTACCACGGCGGCAACGCCAGCGGCATGGGCATGACCGCGCATCACACTTGGAAATTTAATGTCCCGCACAGCTTCGGCGTGCACCACGCGATGACGCCCGATCCCTTCCGCGGCTTGTGGGGTCGCGACGACGCCGAGGCCGGAAAGAAATACGCGGAGGACGTGAAGAACTTGTTAGACTACGCCACACCCGGACAGGTCGCGGGGTTCATCGCCGAGTCCATCCAGGGCGTTGGCGGCTGCATCGTTTTTCCCGACGGATATCTGAAGCACGTTTACGAACACATCCGCGCCGCCGGTGGTGTTTGCATAGCGGATGAAGTGCAAACCGGCTTCGGCCGTTTAGGCACGCACTTCTGGGGTTTCGAAACCCAGGGTGTCATTCCGGATATCGTCTGCATGGCCAAAAGCATCGGCAACGGCGCGCCCCTCGGCGCCGTCGTGACCACGCCGAAGATCGCGAACGCGCTTTCGCAGCGCGTCCACTTCAACACCTTCGGCGGGAACCCCGTCGTCTGTGCGCAAGGCATGGCCGTGCTCGACATCATCGAACGCGAGAAGTTGCAGCAAAACTCACTCAACCTCGGCAACCATTTGTTAGCCGGACTCAGAAGTCTGCAGGAGAAACACAACGTCATCGGCGACGTCCGTGGCAAAGGACTGCTCCTCGGGATCGAGTTGGTCAAAGATCGCGCCACCAAAGAGCCCGCGAAAGCCGAGTGCGCGCAGGTTCTCGAAACCTGCAAGGACATGGGTCTCTTGTTAGGCAAAGGCGGCCTGCAAGGGCACACCATCCGCTTCTCGCCGCCCATGTGCGTCACCCAAGCGGACGCCGATTTCCTGCTCGAGGTGCTCGATCAAGCGTTCGCGGCGCTGTAACCGAAACGCCGAGCGCGCGCGCTACTTATTAATATCCTGTTTCGCGTTCAGCTTCTCCACCATTCCCTGCAGAACCGCCTTCTGCTGCTCTGACGTCGAGACGCCGATCGCTTTCTTCAACATCTCCACCGCGCCGGCAAAGTCATTCGCCGCAGATTTCGTCCGCGCCTGCGCTAGATAACCGTAAACATCTTGCGGGAAACGTTTCGCTACCGCTTGGAAAATTTCCATCGATTCCGGGTCGCGTTTCTCGCCCTGTAACTGCCGCCCGTAGGAATAAAGCTGCGCCGCCGTGGCCATTTCCAGTGCGTGATTCCAAGTCGTCTTCGCTTCGTCCGGCTTGTTCAACGCCTTCAATAACTCCGATTTCGTCGTCACATTTTCGAAGCGCTCCTCGTTCTGGATCGATTGCTCCGCCCATTTCAGTCCCTCTTCGAGATTAATCTTCTTCGTTAGGCAGAACTGCGCGGCCTCGTTCAGCGCTTGCCATTGGTATTGCGCATATCCGCGGAGTTCATTCCGCATATGCGGGATCACCGTCTCCTCATCGGTAACCGCAACCCGGAAGGGCACCGCGAGCTTTTCCCATTTCAAAGTCACGTCGACCGACTCCGGCTTGAGATTTTCGAAGGCAAATTCGAGCGCTTCTTCCATCGAAGCATTCTCCTGCGGCTTCACTTTCACCTGCAGCGCGTCCTCCGCTTCGTTATAAGTGTAGCTGCCCCATGCGACCGCCATTTTTGAAAAAATAATCGTCCACTCGTCCGTGTTCGGGATGGTGTGCAATCCATAAATTCCCGCGGCCAGCGGCTTGCCTTCCACCGAAACCGGGGTGCTGAATTCGATCGTCGTGTTCACGTTCGCGCCCGCGCGCCAGACCTTGCCGTAGGGCACGAGTGCGCCCCAAATTTTTCGGCCGTTCACCATCGGCCGATGATATTTAATCGTGATGTCGGTGACGCCGATGCGCTGCTGCACCGCCGCGGCCTGACTGGTCATGGGCAAATCGAGCGTGGTCTGCGCCTGCGCCAAACCCGCACTAAGAAGAAGCGCACCGACGAAACGAGAGAACGAGCAAGAGTTCATCTGCGCATTTGAAAGCGAACGCCGACCGCGTGCAAGCTCTCGTTATCTCGATGAACCGGCGCTAAGGGTAACCGCAATCGCGTCGACCGCCACCGGCGCTTCCCCGGCAATTTGCGCCGTGCCCACGACCCGCGCATTCGCTGGTTCTTCTTCTTTCGCCTGGCCGGGTGCGGCTGGCTTCGACTGTTCGTTAGGCGGAGGTGGGATGTAATTTCCCTCGAAGACGACGCGCTTTTGCAAGCTGGAATTAAACCCGCTCGCGCGAAAAAAGAGCCCGTTGTTCGTCTGCACGTCGGCCTCGGTCGCGAAAGAACGCGACGCGGTTTTCGCGCGCACACCGGCCGCCGAACTCGACGGCGCGGCCACGATTTCGCCGTGGTAAGTCGAGCCGTCCGCGTCCACCAAACGAATTTCCCAGCCCTCCTGCTCGAGTTGAAAATTATCCAACACCTTGACGGCCCGCTGGAGATTCGCCCGATTGCGCAAAGTCTGGCCGCGTGCGCTTTGGGAAAACTGTTGAGGATGATTCGTTAGGGCATTTTTCGCCATCGGCGCTGGCGCACTCGCGAATCTACCGGCGACGCCCGCATCTTCGCGCCGCGCTTCGGTCTGGGCCAGCGCAATCTCCTTCCCTGGACTCGTTAGGCCAGCGCCGGCCGCAGTTGTTTCCGGGGGAGCGGCCGCGGGCAACGATTTCAGTAACACGGCCGCGTCTCTGGACTCGTTAGGCGCGTCGCCCATCGCGAGCTGCAAATTGCCGTGACGCGAGTCGTTCGACTTCATCCAAACTACCGACCCCGCTACCAGCACTGCAGCCACCGCCGTCGCCAGGGAAAGCTGCGGCCAAAAACGCGCCCACCAACTTCCGCGCGGCCGCGGTTCCACAACGCTTTGCGTCCGGGCGATCTCCTCGTGCAAGCGGGCGCGCAGCGGATTCGGCATCCGCGGCTCTGCGCCAAATTCCGCGCGCCGTTTCTCTGCCGAAGCTCGCAGCAGTTCCTCGATTGATTGTTTTGGTTCAGGCGGCATGGCTCAATGAATTAGACGGCAAACGTTTGCTCCTCTGGAAAAATTTGTCGCGCGATCGCGCCCAGTCGATCGAGACATTTGCTCAGCCGCGAGCTGACCGTTTTCGGGTTCAGGCGCAACTCAGCGGCGATTTCCGCGTAACTCAGATCGCCGTAATACGAGAGCTCGATGATCTCGCGGCAGGGCGCGTCCAGCCGATCGAGACTTTGCCTAACGAGTGCAAAGGTCTCCGCGTTTTGCAGTAATAAATCTGGCCCGCGCGCCGGCGATGGCGGATCGATCGGCAGCTCGCCATTGCGATCGTCGGCCTGCAGCGAAACGTGCTGCGTGTTTCCGCCCCGTTTCGCCGCGGTCGCCCTCGCGCGAAAATCCATCGCCTTATTCGACGCGATTCGTAGCAGCCAGGTTTGAAAGGCACTCCGGCCGTGAAAGGAATCGAGCCCGCGGACTAACGAGAGGAAGGTTTCCTGGCAAATCTCTTCCGTGTCCTCGTGACTGAAATCAGCCGAGAGCTGAAAAACAAAGCGCGCGACCACGCCGTAGTATTTGTCGAACAACGCATCCCACGCCTCGGCGTCTCCGCGGCGGCAGTTGGCAATTAGTTCGGCGTCGTTCATCGGCTGGCGAGAGCGTAGCGAAAAATTCGCTCACACACGCTGCTTGTCATCCTGAGGCTGGCACAGCGCGCAGAAGGATCTCGCACAGGAACCTTGGTTCACATCTCACCCGTGACTAATCCAGACGCCTAGGGGAGGTCCTTCGCCGTCTTCGCGGCTCAGGATGACAACGTTTCGCGCGCGAAAATTCCCGAGAGCATTTCTGCGCGGCTGCCGACTAACTCTGCATGAACGCAAAATCACTTTCGATCCTGGCTGGTTGTTTGCTCGGGCTTTTCGCGAACGCGCGCGGTGACGGTTTCATCATTGTCGAACGGCCGCCGATTCCGCTCCCGCCGACGCTCTATCCCTTCGCGCCGCTCGAAGTCGTTAGTCATCACGTGGAGGTGAGAATTGACGGGCAGGTCGCAGTCACGTCGATCGACCAGGAGTTCTACAACCCGAACGATGCGCGGCTCGAAGGCACCTACATGTTTCCGGTGCCGAAGGGCGCGCACATCGACAAATTTTCCATGGAGATCGGCGGGAAGATGGTGGACTCGGAGTTGCTCCCGGCGGAGAAAGCGCGCGCGATTTACGAAGGCATCGTGCGCACGATGCGCGATCCGGCGCTGCTCGAATATGCCGGGCGCGATCTCTTTAAGGTCCGC
This sequence comes from Chthoniobacterales bacterium, assembly GCA_051005695.1. Taxonomy (GTDB): domain Bacteria; phylum Verrucomicrobiota; class Verrucomicrobiia; order Chthoniobacterales; family UBA10450; genus JACCTI01. The sequence goes on from JBPCJC010000080.1 coordinate 23,847, forward strand.
GTTTTCCCGATCGAACCGCGCAGCCGCAAGCCGATCAAAATCACTTACACCGAGCTCCTGAAATCAGACACCGGCGCGGTCACTTACACCTATCCGTTGAGCACGGAGAAGTTTTCTTCCGCGCCGATCAAGGACCTGAGCGTGAAGGTGGAATTGAAAACGGCGCAGCCGCTGGCGTCGATTTATTCGCCGAGTCACAAGGTGGAAATCAAACGCGACGGCGCGAATCGCGCGGTCGTCGGCTACGAAGCGAAAGAGGAAAAACCGGACACGGATTTCCAGCTCGTTTTCAGCACGGAGGCGCGTGATGTCGGGTTAAATCTGATCACGCAGAAGGGGGGCGATGAAGGCTACTTTCTGCTCCTGGCCGCGCCAACTGTCGCGAGCGAACCGAAGCCGGCGCCGAAAGATGTCGTCTTCGTGGTCGACACTTCGGGCTCGATGGCGGGCGCGAAATTGCAGCAAGCGCAGAAGGCGTTGGAGTTTTGCGTGGCGAATTTGAATGCGGAAGATCGGTTCGAGATTGTGCGTTTCTCGACCGAAGCCGAGCCGCTCGGCAAGATGGTCGATGCGTCTAACGAGAACCGTAAACGCGCCTCCGAGTTCATCGGCAATCTGAAACCGATCGGCGGGACCGCGATCGCCGATGCGCTTGATCGCGTTTTGAAGACTCGCGGCGAGAAAAACGATCGGCCCTACGTGTTGATCTTTCTGACCGACGGTTTGCCAACAGTTGGCGCGCGCAATCCGGACGAGATCGTGGCGCGCGCGAAGAAAGCCGGCGACGTGCGCATTTTCTCCTTCGGCATCGGCTCGGATGTAAACACGCAGTTGCTCGATCAGATCGCGGAAAGCACCCGCGCGTTCAGTCAATACGTCCTCGCGAGCGAGGACCTGGAAGTGAAAGTCTCGAACTTTTTCACTCGGATCAAGGAGCCCGCCCTAACGAATGTGAAGCTCGAGTTCAGCGGTGACGTGCGCACGACCAAAATGTATCCGAGCGATTTGCCGGATTTGTCCAAAGGCGATCAGCTCGTGCTCACTGGTCGTTATACCGGCAGCGGCGAGGTGGAAGCGAAGCTCACCGGCCTAACGAGCGGCCGCGAGCAGACGTTCACCTACAAACTCAAATTCGCCGAGCACGAGAGCGGGAACGATTTCGTCCCGCGACTTTGGGCCACCCGGCGCGTTGGATTTCTACTCGATGAAATTCGCGCCCATGGCGAGACCACCGAACTGCGCGATGAAGCGACGGACCTCGCGCGCAAATTTGGAATCGTCACGCCTTACACCGCATATCTGATCGTCGAAGATGAAGATCGGCGGCGGGTGCCGACCGCGCAGCGCTCGCTCCAGGAGATGACCAGTGACACCGCCGCGCGACGCGACGTCGAGAAAGCTTGGGGCGGATTCAAAGAGGAGAAGGCCGGCGACGGCGCGGTCGCGAATGCGCGGAGTCAAAATGCGTTCAAGTTTGCGCAACAAGCGCCGGCAGCGATCGCGGGTGGAGTTTCAGAATCGAATCGCGGGCTCGTCGCGGCGGCCCCGGCAGAGTCGGGGAATTCAGCGCGCGTCGCGCAGTACACTCAGCGGTCGAAGTTCGTGAACGGGCGCGCGTTTTACCAGAACGGCAAGGAATGGATCGACGCCACGGCGCAGCGCCTAACGAGACGTGAGCGGGTGCCGTTCAACTCCGCGGAATATTTCGCGTTCCTCGAAAAACATCCCGAAGCAGCCGCCTGGCTCGCGCTCGGGCGGAACCTCCAAGTCGCCCTCGGCGACACCGTTTACGAAATCACTGATTAACCAAAATCAAACCATGAAAATGAAAACTGCACTCCTCCTGTTCCTTACCATCTGCGCGCCGTTATTCGCCGCCGACACGCAAAAACCGGCGCCGAAAAAGCCGCGGATCGAAGTGGTCTTCGTTCTCGATACCACCGGCTCGATGAGCGGTTTGCTCGAAGGCGCGAAGCAAAAAATCTGGGCGATCGCGAACGACATGATTAGCGCCAAGCCGACGCCGGAATTGGAAGTCGGCCTGGTCGGTTACCGCGATCGCGGAGATGAATATGTCGTTAGGCCATACGCGCTCACCGACGACATCGACGCGATGTATGGACACCTGCGCGCCTTCGAGGCCGGTGGCGGCGGCGATACGCCGGAGAGCGTGAACGAAGCGCTCGACGAAGCGATCAACAAAATGAAATGGAGCGACGATCGCGATGTTTTGAAAATCGTCTTCCTCGTCGGTGATGCGCCGCCGCACATGGATTACGAAAACGGTCCGAAGTATCCGGCGCTTTGCCGCGCGGCCGCGAAAAAAGATTTGATCATCAACACCGTGCAATGCGGTGGAATGGTGGAGACGACGCCGATTTGGAAAGAGATCGCGAAGATGTCGGAAGGTAGCTACGCGGCGATCGCGCAATCCGGGAACGTCGCCGTGATCGCGACACCGATGGACGACAAGCTCGCCGAGCTTAACAAACGAGTGGGCGAAACCTTGATCCCCTACGGCGATGAAGAAGTTCGCCGCGACGTGAGACGCAAACAAGTCGTCGCCGAAAGCGCGCCGGCGCCGGCGGCGGCGGACCGATTGAGCTACAACGCACGCACCAACAAAGCGGTGCAAGGGGCGGGCGAATTGATCGACGCGCTCGCGAGCGGCGCGCTCAAGCCCGCGGAAATCGATCAGAAAAATTTGCCGAGCGACTGGCAGAAATTGGCGCGGAAAGACGTCGACGCCCGAATCGCAAAAGCGCGCGAGGAGCGGATGGCGTTGCAGAAAGATATCGCGCAGGTTTCACAAAAGCGCGACGCCTTCATCGCCGCGGAAAGCAAGCGCCTCGCCGCCGCCGGCAGCGGCGACAGTTTCGACGAGAAAGTCGCGGAAACGATTCGTGCGCAGGGCGAGAAAAAAGGCCTGCACTACGAACGCTAAACGCGCACTGAGCGCCTCCTAACGAACAGCCGCCGGCTAGTAAGCCTTCGCGAGAAACAACTCCGGAGGATTCTTGCCGGCGGCATCGGCCTTCCAGACATTGGTCGTCGCGCTCGAGCCCTCGGGGTTATCGGAGATGGCGTTGATCACCTGCGCGTTATCGAGCCACTCGATCTGGTCGTCGACACTACGTTTTTCCGCCAGCGGCGTTTCGGTTTGCGTCGCCAGATCGAGCACGTGCAGTTGCCAGAAAAGTCGCTCGTTTTCGATGAAG
>JBPCJC010000081.1:0-46912 GCA_051005695.1 Chthoniobacterales bacterium
GCGAGGCCGCCCGCTTGCGCGAGCATGGGAAGGAACTGTTTCGCGAGAAGTGTTTTCATGTGGCGACGTTTTACCGCGCCGATGAGTGCAGGCTGCTCCGACGCGAGAGCGACCGTGCGATGCCGAAGGGAGCAGGCTGCGTTCGATGAACGCACTTAACATTTCAGCCGACCGACTGGAGCAAATCCGCCATCTCGAAGCGCACCTATGCGAAAGAATCAGAGGTCAAGACCATGTTGTTCCGCGCGTCGTCGCCGCGCTGCATCGCGGTGAACTCGGCCTAACGACTGCAGCTCGTCCGCGGGGCAGCTTTCTCTTCCTCGGCCCAACCGGCGTCGGTAAAACAGAGCTCTCGATCACGTTTACCGACTACTTGTTAGGCGGCGACAAGCTCTTTCGTTTCGATATGTCTGAGTATCAGACGCAGGAGAGTGTCGGCGTTTTAATCGGCGGCCGAGTCGGAGAAGTCGGCCTGCTTGGAATGGCGCGCGCAAAGTCCGCGACTGGCACATTGCTCTTCGATGAGATCGAGAAAGCACATCCGCGGGTGCTGGATCTCTTCCTGCAAATCCTCGACGCGGCGCGCGTGACGATGGCGAGCGGCGAAACGCTGGACCTCAGCGGCTTCTACGTGGTCTTCACGTCGAACATTGCCGCGTCAGAAATCCTCACGCTGCAGCATTCATCCTTCACGACAATGGAGCGCCACGTGCTTGCGAAGGCACAACGAACGCTGCGACCCGAGCTCTATGCACGCATCGCGGAGAAGCTGGTCTTCAATCGGTTGAGCTACGACGTGCAGATGGAAATCGCGCGATTCCACATCGAGCGCGAACTCTCGTTCCTGCGGGACAAAGGCTTCCACTTGGTCGCCAGCCAAAAGCTCGTTGCATTCATCATGCAGCGCGGGTTCCATCCACGATTGGGAGCCCGTCCGCTCCGCGACGCGATCGAAACGCATCTCCGAGGCGCGGTCGCCGACGCGACGTTAACAAACGTGGGTTTGTGTCCGTTGGAATTCGTGATTACTGCGAACACGCTAACGCTGCGCAAACCCCAGACACTCGGCTGACACGCACAGGGAGTAACTCCTTCCGCTCGCCACAAATCTTCTCGCGTGAATCGATAACGACCTCTTTTTCGGCGAGCGAGCACAGTCAAGGTAGAGCGCAAGAACGAGCAATACCTTTACGGCGCACAGCGAGCCATAAAATCGAGGAGCGATTCACGCGTGGCGTTGCGCCAGCCTGCGATCAGCTCCTTTCCGTGATGATCTGCGCACCCGCAGCAGAGCGGCCGGCTTCCGTAGGGGATCAGGGGCGGAAAGCCGCGAGCGACGTGAGGACGGCGCAGATGATCACCACCACAAACTCCTCAGCAAACTCGGAGTCTGTGCTGGGGGAGTTCGCGGCGGAAGCACAGTCTCCCGCGGCGTAGCCGCATCAGGAGGGATTACGGGAACCTGGGTTCCCGGGTTCCCGGAGAAGCATCGCTCGCGAAGGGATTGGTTCGCGCGTCGCAGTGATCGCGAATTGACGGAATGAAGGCCGGAGCAACGCGGAGACGAAGGGAGACAATTCGTGATGACTGGATCTCCGGGAGCGGGGAGCAAGTCTTTGGGCTTTCGGAGGGAGGAGCCGCGACAGCGGAAGCCCGGAAGGAGAAAGCTCAATGTCTTTGGGTCACCGGATTTGCTCGATTCCGAACAAATCAGCACGACAGGGCGGCGCCTCCCGATTGCGTCGGCGAATCCGTGAGTGGAAGGAATATCACCGCGCCTGCGCAGGGCGCATCGCGATCCAGAAAAGGTTCTGGATCCTCCTTAGTCCGGTTATCCTGCCTCGAGTTCACGGACAAATCCAAGACCGACAATGCCGCTTACGGCATGGAGTTTTTCGCACTATGGTGCAGCGGGAAAATAGATGTAAATTTTGGCGTCATGAAAATTGCGATTGCGGGTAAAGGCGGAAGCGGAAAAACAACGATTGCGGGAATCCTGACGCGCTTGCTCGCGGAGCGCGGTCACGAGGTTTGGGCGATTGATGCGGACAGCAATCCGAATCTCGGCGTCACTCTCGGCCTCTCGCCCGAGACCGTGCACGGGACGAAGGCGCTGCCGTCGTCGATTCTAAAAGAAGTCGCTGGTGAGGACGGGAAGGCGACCGTCCAACTCGCGATGACTCCACGGAAGGTGGCCGCGGATTTCGGCTTACCGGTTTCCGATCGCATTACGCTCTTGGGAATGCACACGATTGAACATGCCGGCGCCGGTTGTGCCTGTGGCGGTCATGCGCGCGTGCGGCATTTCTTGAGCGGGATTTTAAAGGAAGACAGCGTGGTGACAGTTGTCGATATGGAGGCTGGGTTGGAACATTTGAGCCGCGGCACTGATCGGCATGTCGACCTTCTCCTGGTGGTGACGGAGCCGTATTTCAAAGCCCTCGAAACTGCGCGCCGTTGCGCGGAGCTGGCGCGAGAGTTGGGGATTCCGCGCGTCGTCGCGATCGCCAACAAATTTCGGAGTACGCAGGAGTTGGAAGCGATCCGCGTTTATGCGGAAAAGCATGGGCTGGAATTGGCGGGCGAAGTTCCCTACGATGAGCAGATTCAAAGAGCCGATATTGCAGCCGAACCTTGCCAGCTCGATCCGAGTCATGCGGGCGTGAGCGCGGTCCGGAAAATGGCTGAGGGGCTGGAAATACTTTCCGCCGCCGCTTGACCGACCTGAGTTCTCGGAACTACGCTGATTTTCACGCAGGGCCTCGTATGAAAAGAATTTTCGCCGCAGTTACCGTCGCGCTCGTCACATCCCCAGTTGCCCTCTTCGCGTGCGGGGGTGGGGATTGCACTGGAATGGAACTCCCGCCGCCTCCAGTTCCGGTGCCCGGCCCGGCGGAGAATCTGCTGAGCGTGTTAAGCGATCACGCCGGACTTCTCGCCGGTTGCGCGTTGGCGATCACTCTCGCGTTCGGTGTGGCCCGTCAGCGGAAGCTGATCGCAACCAAGTCGAACGGGCAAACGTTCGCTGGCAGCGCGTCATAAGCGAAGCTGACGCAGGCGCTCATGTGTCTCGCGATTCCAGGGAAAATCCTCGAGACGCATCGCGAGCACGAGATGCTCATGGCGAAGGTGCAGTTCGGCGGCATCACCAAGCGCATTTGTCTCGAGTACGTGCCCGAAGCGAAGATCGGTGATTACGTGCTCGTGCATGTCGGCTTCGCTCTCGCTCTGATCGATGAGGAGGAAGCGAAGCGCGTCTTCGAGATGCTGGAAGCGATCGGTGGGCTGGACGAACTCAATGATCTAACGGAAGCACCGCCGCTCTATCGCAGGATAGAACCTGGCGTAGTGGCCTGACGAATACTCGCGAGCCTGACTTCCTGGCTATTTCGTTTTTAGCGCGTCGAAATTTTTGACGAGCAGGTAATTGTGTCCGTCGTACTGCGTGACCGTGCCATGCGCGGTGATCCAGTAATCGCCGCCCGCGCATCTTCCGGTTAACTTTTCCATCTCGGCGCGCTGCTCGTTAGGCAAAACAAAAACTATCCCTGGTTCCGTGCTCGTTTGCAGGACGATGTTGTCCGGAGGTTCGCCAGCCCGCCAGGTGCAATAGCCGCACATCGCGCTTCCGGTCACCTCCACGTTTTCGCCCGCGGGGAGAAGCGCGCCCCATTGCGGCAGCGGCGGCGTTTGGCGGGTGGCTTGCGGCGCCGCGGCGGCGGCGGCGCGGCGTTGTTCGCTCCGAGCGTGATCAAACCAAACTCCGCTGAGGATGACCGCGCTCGTGACCATAATCGCGAGGATAACGAGAGATTTTGATTTCATTCCGAACTTCGAGTTTTGCCCCCCGCTCGTCGTTCGTCGAGAAATTTGACCGGCTTTTTCCCACGCCCCGGGGGAATTCCAACTTGACCCTTTGGGGCGCGGTCGCAGAATGAGAGGGTGATGTTGTTCATTCGACAATATCGGGATGGCTTGAGCTGGTCGCTCTCCCTCCTCCACCGCTCTGCCTCGGGATCTCGGCCCGGATGAACTGATCTCTAAATATTATGAGCACGATCACTCTCGACGTACCGCCGCCAATTGAAACGCAGGTCGGGAAAGTGGATCATTTCAGCAGCACGGCGGAACGGGAGCGCCAACTCATGCTGCAGCCGGACGAGCGGACGCTGCCGCTCGGGCCGATTAAGGTTGTGCATGCTTTCTGGCTCGCGGGGATGAGTTGCGATGGTTGCTCGATTGCGGCGGTCGGAGCCACAGCGCCTTCAGTGGAAGATTTGATCGCCGGCACGATTCCCGGTGTGCCGCGCGTGGTTTTGCATCACTGCGTTTTGTCCGTTGAATCCGGCGAGGAGTTCATGAAGAACTACAAGATGGCGGAGGAGGGCGAACTCGGTGCGCCTTACGTCGTCATCTACGAGGGCTCGATTGCGGATGAACGAATCGCGGCGGCGACGGGCGGTTATTTTTCCGCGATGGGGACGGAGAAAATGCCGGACGGGACGGTGCGGCCGGTCCCTTCGTCGGAATGGTTGAAACGCCTTGCCCCCGGCGCGGCTGCGGTGATTGCGGTCGGCACCTGCGCGACGTGGGGTGGGATTCCCGCCGCCGCTGGCAATCCCACCGGTTCCATGAGCATCATGGATTTTCTCGGGAAAGATTATCGCAGCCAGTACGGGCTGCCGGTGATCAATGTGCCCGGTTGCTCACCTGTCGGCGACAACTTCACCGAGACGATCGCCTGCACGTTGCTCTTCCTGAATGGGCACGGACCGCTGCCCGAGTTTGATGCGCTGGGCCGGCCGCAGTGGCTCTTCAGCGAGACCGTTCATCAACGCTGCGTGCGCGCCGGTTACTACGAAGAAGGGACGTTCGCCGAAAAGTATGGCGAGAAAGAATGCCTCGTCGAAATCGGCTGCTGGGGTCCGGTCGTGCAGTGCAACATCACTTCACGCGGCGCCATCAACCACATGGGCGGTTGCATGAACACCGGCGGCGTCTGTATCGGATGCACCATGCCGGGATTTCCGGATCGGTTCTCGCCGTTCTACAAAAAGCCGCCGGGCGCGAATATCTCGAGCGCTGGCTCAAAAATCCTCGGCACTTTCATGCGCCCGCTCCGCAAGATTTCGATGGAGTATCTCAACAAAGAGACGCGCTGGGTGAAGGAAGGGCATGTGCCGAGCGGATGGGGCCATATCGATAAGCCCGGCGTCGTGATGAACATTATCCACAAGATGTACGTGAAGTATCAATTCCTCGGCTCGAAGCACACCTGGAAGGAGCATTAATCGCCGTGTACTGGAATACTGGATTCATTATTGCCGGAGCGATCGTCCTCGTGGTTGCCTTGTTGCTGATCGTCATCCTCTTGATCGCGCGCAAGATCCTAAGGCTCGGTGCGGAAGCGTTGAGTGTGGCCGGCGAAATTGAAGCAGCCACCAACTCGATTTGGGGAATCGAAGGCGCGAACAATCTCCTGAAAGACATCGCGCGCGGCGCGGAGTCGATCGAAGGCCGGGTGAAAGGCATCGCGACCGTGCTAGGAGGTGGAGCATGACATCGCTCGATCCCGGAACGCAGCAGCTCTGGATCATTTCCTTGGTCGTCGCTGTCGTCGTCGTGATCGTCGTTGCCGTTTTACTCGAGATGATCGTGCGCACGGCGCGTGGGATTGAAGGAGCCGTTCATTCCATCTGGATTGGCGGCAAACGCATCGCGGGGAACACGGTCACGATCGCGTTGCTGCGCGAGACGAACGATGTCGCTGGCAAGATTCTTGGTTCAGCGAGCGAGATCGCGAAAGCGACTTCCAGGATTCGCCAGTTAACCGGAGGAAATAGCTGATGGTTCTTCTCGTCACTCTCACCTGTTTGGCCGCGGTCCTGTTGCTCGTGGTCGTCGCGGTGAATCTCATTCGCATCAACGGCGCGCTGGGAATGATCGGCGAGAAGCCAACCAGTTGGCTCGCGAAAATTCGCTTCGGCTTGCGCGCGATCGAAACGGAAACCGGACAGCTCGCGCCCTTGGTGACAAATTTAAATACCGGGCTCGGCGCACTCGATGGGGGGTTGCGCCAGGTTGAAAGCGATTTGCGCGCGACAGTCGCGGCTTTGCGAAAGGGGCAATCATGAATGCGGCTTACTGGATTTGGGCGATCACGCTGGCGATCATCACGCTGGTGGTCGTTCCGCTCGCGCTTCACCTGCTGCATCGCACGCTGAAGGCAGCGCGGTCGATCGAGCGTTACGCGCGCGAGTCGCTGACCGCGGGAGTCGGCATTGCGAATAATACGGCCGCAATTCCTGCTCTCGAAGCCACCCTCGCGACGGCGGGTTCCCTGATTGAAGCGACGAAACTTTTGAAAGCACGCGCCGACGAGATCGGCAGCATCGCGGTCGATCTGGCCGCATCACGCTAATGGACATCTTCACCATTCTCGTCATCTGGACACTCGTTCTGACGGTCGCGATCGTCCTGGCGCTTGCGGGATTCCTCATTCCGGTCGCCTACTATCTCTACCGCACGTCCGTCCATCTCACTCATCTGGTGGGTGGGTTGAAAGCCATCCGCGGAAATGCCGCCCCCCTGGCCGGCCATCTCACGAGTCTCGGTGGCGGTTTAACTGTGCTGCGCGACGAACTACTCGGCGTCGATAGCAGCCTGGCTGACGCTTCCGAAATTCTCAGCAAGTAACGCCGGTCTCTCTCCCTAATTATGTGCTTTAAAAATCTGCCGATCGACATCGACGAATTTGGTCAAATGACGTTGCGCGGCGGCGTCTCCGGCGGATTCGGGTTGGGCGGTCAGCCTATGACGGCCGGGCCAAAGCCGTTAAGCGACGCGCAAATTCAAGTGCTGCTCGCGAAGAACGGCTACATCAAAGACGTCGACTTCGATCCGGTCACCCGCGTCGCCGGCGCGCTTGCTTTTCATGCGGTCGCTGATTTGAAAGAGCGCAAGGTCTTGACCGGCAATTCCATGGCCACGCTCTTCCGTGGCTACGAAGTGATCATGCTCGGGCGCGATCCGCGCGATGCGATTTTCATCACCAGCCGCGCCTGTGGTGTTTGCGGCGGTGTGCACTCGGTTGCTTCCTGTCTCGCGATCGAAATGGCGCTCGGTCTTGTCCCGCCACCGCTCGGGGTGATCGCGCGGAATCTCCTGCTCTCGATGGAGTTCAACTACGATCACCCGCTCCATCTCTTTCTGCTGGCGGGTCCGGATTACTCACGGATGATCGTCGAGCAGACGAACCCCGAAGTCTGGGATGCGGCTAAACGATATCGCGCGCCAGGCCGGGATTGGCATGGCTACGACACGATCGGCGCGCTCATGGAGGACCTGAATCCGCTCACCGGGAAGCTCTACGTCGAGGCGCTCAACATGACGCGCATCGCGCGCGAAGCCTACGTCGTCCTCGGCGGAAAATATCCGCATCCGCAAACCATCGTGCCCGGCGGCGTCAGCACGACGATCTCGCTCCAGACCTTTAACGAGTTCTACGTGCGGCTGCAAAAGTTCTTCGACTACTCCAAAAAGGTCTGCGCGATCTGGGACGACATTACCGAGTTTTTCTATGCGGTGAACCCCGCCTACAAACACGTCGGCGAACGTCCGATGCACATGATCGATCCCGGCATTTGGGACGACCCCGATAGCTACGATTCCACCTACACGAACTGCGATACCTGGGGCGATAAACGTTGGGCCACGCCAGGCGCGATCGTCGATGGAAAACTCGTCACCACGCGCCTGACGACTCTGAACGCGGGCCTCGAAGAATTCATCGATCGTTCCTATTACGAAGCTTGGGAAGGGAAGCGCTTCGCCACCGACCCCAACGGCAATCCCCTTAGTCCGCATCATCCTTGGAATAAGGAAACGAAAGCGAAACCAACCGGACAAAACTGGAAGGAAAGGTACTCGTGGTCCACATCCCCACGCTGGGATCGGCAGACGACAGAAGCAGGGTGCTACGCTCGTCTTTGGACAACGGCCGCGGCGCAGAAGATTCGGCCAAATCCGTTCATCGAATCAACCGGCCACAGCTTGAAGATGCTGCTGCCGAAGAGCGCGCTGCCCGAGCGTCAGGTGGAATGGAAGATCCCGCCGGTTTGGAACGCTTTCGAACGGAATCGCGCGCGCGCCTATTGCATCGCCTTCAACGCTACCGTCTCAATGAACGATTGGCTCAAAGGTCTCGACCTGATGAAACAGGGGAAGACAGAAGTCTCCACGCCATTCGAGGTTCCGAAAAAAGGAAATCAGATCGGCGTCGGTTTCTGGGGTGCCGGTCGCGGCTGGCTCACGCATCACCTCGAGTTGCAGGACGGGGTCGTGTCCAATTATCAAATCGTCACGCCCTCCACGATCAACGCTTCGCCGCGCGATCCGTGGGATAATCCGGGAGCATACGAAGAAGCGGTTCTAAATACGCCGCTCCTCGAAACCTTCACCGACGAAAAAGATTTCAAAGGCGTGGACATTCTTCGCGCGATCCGCAGCTTCGATCCGTGCATGCCGTGCACCACGCACATCCATGCGGGCAATCGCGTGATCTCGCGCGAGATCAACACCTGTGCCTGCGGCGCGGACGAAGACGAGCACGATCACAAGCACTAGACGATGCGAGGGCAGGAATGTGGGAGCCGCCTTAGCGCGGCGATAATCGGGGCGCTAAGGCCCCTCCCACTTTAGAGGCAGCTATGCGCACGATCATCGCTGGGGTCGGCTATATGAATTTGAGTGACAGCTCGATCGGGCCGGTCGCGATCCTGGAGCTGCAGAAGCAGTCGTGGCCTAGCAACATCAAGGTCGATGATTTGAGCTATGGCCCGATTTCGGTCGTGCATAACTTCGTCGAAGCCAACCCGCGTTACGACCGCATGGTTCTGATCACCGCGGCCGACTTCGGTGCGCAGCCGCCCGCGCTTCGATGGCACCGCTGGCCCGCGATTCTGCCCGATCCCGAGGAGATTCAAGCGCGTGTCGTCGAAGCGGCGACCGGCGTGATCGATTGGAACAACCTGCTTGTCGTCCTGCAGCAATTTGAAGTTCTGCCGGCAGAAGTATTCGTGATCGCAGTACAGCCGGTGGAAACAACCTTCGGATTAGAATTGAGTTCCGGCGTGCAGGAATTATTTCCTGAAGTCTTACGACTCGCGCGCGAACTTGCCCTGCAGGGTGCAGCGATAGTCTCAGAATCCGCCGCTGCAGCGAATCATGGCTGATAATCTTGCCACTCTCCAAGCTGAGATAGCAGAAGACTCCGCGTGCATTGCGGAGTTGGTGAAACATTTCGAGGACTCGAAGGAATGGGAAACGCAGGAGAGGGTTTTCGAACTGCTTGGTCGGATCGACCACATGCATCGCGTGTGCATTTGGCGCATCTACGAACTAACGACCGAACTTGGCGGCAAAGGCCTGGTCGACCGGCTGGAATTGGATCCGTTGATCAAGACCCTGTTCATCCTCTACGATCTGTTGCCGCCGGACGCGGGACATGCGCCGTTGGAGCACCAGCCGCGGGATTTGCTGCCCGAGTGATGCGCATTCTCATCGCGGGAGTTGGTAATGTTCTGCGCTGCGATGACGGCTTCGGCATCGAAGTCATGCATCGTCTGGAGGAGACGCTCACGGTCGAGGGCGTCGAGTATTTCGAAAGCGGCATTGCTGGAATTTCGCTCGTGCAAAAGCTGATGGATGGCTTCGACGCGCTCATCATCATCGACGCCCTCGATCGCGGGGCGGAACCTGGCCGTGTTTTCGTTCTCGAACCGGACGCCGAATTGCTCCGCCGACCGCCCAGCCATGACGAAGCGACTGATCTCCATCAGGCCGATCCCGAAGTCGTGCTGCGGATGGCGGCCGCGCTGAACACACTGCCGCCGCGCGCGTGGATTGTCGGATGTCAGGCGCAGGATTGTGATGCATTAGGCGCGCCGCTTACGCCAGCGGTCGCGCGCGCCGTACCGGTCGCCATTGATCGCATACGGAAAATCGTGCAGTCTTTGGAAAAGGAATCCGTTTGTGAACCCGCCCGATAATTCCACCGAGCCGCCGAAGGAAGGCATCGCTGCGACCGACGAAATTCTGCAGGTCATGTATTGGCTGCGGGGCGAGAAGATCGCCCAGGATGTGGCGGCGCCGGAACTCGCGCGCTGGGTCGCGCTCGAGGCCGCCAAGATTTCGCCTCTGCTCGAAAATCTGGTCGATTCCGGTCTAGTCGAATACGTCCCCGACCGAGAGCTGCGTTATCGCCTGACGAGTTCCGGCGGACACGAAGGGGGGCGCCGTTTTGCCGATGAATTCGCCGAGATGATCAAGCCCGGCCATTACGAATGCAGCGATCCGAATTGCGATTGTCGCCAGTCGGGTAACCCGGCGGATTGCGTGCACCAACATTGACCATGAAAAAGCTCCTCCTCCTTCCGTTCCTCCTCCTCGTCGCAACGCTCGCGCAGGCCCAGGAGTTCACGCCTGAACAACTGGTCGATAAAGCGATTGAACACGCGGGCGGCTGGGACGCTTGGATGAACACCAAGTCGGTCCAGTTTCGCAAGACGATCGTTCGTTACGAGCCCGACGGGAAAGTGAAGGAGACGCGAGTGCAGTATCACAAATATCTCCTTCATCCGTCGCCCATGATGCGGATTGATTGGGAAATGAACGGCTCCAAAGGCATCATGATCAATGATGGCCACAACGCGAAAAAATACGCGAACGGCAAGGAGATGGCCGCGCAGGAAGAGATCAACGCCGCGCGCGGGAATACCTTTGGTTCCCACTACGTTTTCTGTATGCCATTTAAGTTGCGCGACGAAGGAACCATTCTGGTCGACGGCGGAAAGATGGCGCTCGAAGACGGGACGGTAGTAGAGAAAATCCGCACCACTTACGCGAAAGGCGCAGGCGACGCAGGCGGCATGCACACCTGGACCTACATGTTTGATCCGCAGACCGGACGTCTGGTCGCGAACCATCTCGAGTACGAAGCCGGCAAGTACGATTGGACTGATTACTTCGAGGAAAAGCCGGTCGGTGCGATGCTGCTCTCGACTAAACGCATCGGCTACGACGCGGATGCAAACGGCAGGGTTGGAGCAAAGCGCTCGGAGACGACCTACGACGAGATCCAGACGGACGTCGCTCTGGATCCGAAATTGTTCGCCTTCCCGCGCTAACTACAAGCGCACTGGCAGGAGCTCGCGCGCGCTGCCATAGCTGGCCGCGGCGCATCTTTTTCGCTGGCGAAGGAGAGGAGGTAATTCCTCGCCCAGCGGGAGGCCTTCTCCCCACTGGCCTTGGCGGCAGACTCGATCCTCGCCCTTTCCTCTGGCGTGATGCGGAGTGAAAAGATCTCGCGCGTTTCACCTTGCGGCAGCTTCGGTCGGCCGCGCCCGGGTCTCTTTTTCGTCATACGAAAATTCTTTTGCCTTAGCTTAGGGCGACGGCTGTAAATCGCAGCGTGCGCGGCCGAGCGCCCATCCAAATTTGCTTCGGCAAAGTATCCGACCTCGCGGGAATCAACTCAATGAAAAACCAATTCGTCCCCCTTTGCGCATTCGTCTTCTTCGCAGTCGCCATCGCCGCGCCCGTGTATGCGCAGGATGCCGTGGCTGCGCGCAAACCGAGGGCGATTTATCCTCAGACGGGAGATGCACTTTCGTCCCGCTCGGAGGATGACGCCGCGCTCACCTCCACGGAGAGAGTCGTCGTCACCGGTCAGGAAGTTGTCGAGAAAACAGAGCTTTCTGGCAGTCCAGCCGCCGCGCCCGCCTCCGTCACCGTCCTGAAGCTCTCGGAGGAGCAAAAGCGAAACACGCGCGATTACACTGACTTGATCCGCAACGTGACCGGAGTCGCCGCCAATAGTTTTGATCAGGGCGGGGTCGGATTCGGCTTCGCTCTGCGCGGTTTTAGCGAGCGCAGCAATGGCGGCAATGTCGCCTATTCCATTGATGGCGTGCCAGTGAACTTTCCCGGTCACGTTTCCTCGAATGGCTACGGCGATCTCTTCCCGCTTATCCCGGAGCTGGTCGATACGTTCGTGTTGGTGCGCGGCCCGTTCGATGTCCGCTTCGGCGCTTTCGATCTGGGGGGCTCACTCGAGATCACTACGCTCGATCGGCCGCCGAATGGCCTCGAACTTTCCGTCGGCAATTTCGATTACTATCGTGGGCTGCTGGTCTACGGGCTCGGGCAGGGAGCAATCAGCGGCTAGGGCTCGGTTATGGCCTCCTCGTTAGGCGGCTATCGCGATAACAACGAGTTCCGGCAATTCAATACCTTCGACAAAATCCTCTTCCCGATGTTGCGCGGCACGGGCTCCTTTCGCCTCCAGGTTTACAACAGCGACTTTGGCGCGCCGACCTATCTCAACCGTGCCCTCCTCCAGTCCGGCGTCCTCGAGCCGACCGATGCCGTCAACCCCTTCGACGGCGGAAGCACCGCCCTGCAAAATTTTGTCTTCAATTACAAGGAGGACAACGATCAGCCGCTCACCGCCACGGCTTACTTCGTGCATGAAAATCACAAGCGCTGGGCCACCCGCACCTTCACCGTTCCGATCGATCCCAGCCGCCCCGGACAATTCCTCACCGCCGATTACCGTTTCGTCCTGGGCGGTTCCTTGGAGAAGTACTTGAAATGGGAACTGCCGCACGGAATGGGCGCCGGCCTTCTGCTCGGTGGCGGGGTGCGTTACGACACCGTAGACAGCGAGCAATTCTCCTCCATTCGCCGCAATCCGGTTCGCCCCACCGCGGACGTGAACTTCAACCAGGCCAACCCGTTCGCCTATCTCCAGCTCGACATCAAACCCGCGCCGTGGGTCAAGCTAACGGGCGGATTCCGCTACGACTATTTTTCATACGATATCGAAGACAATTTCCGACGGCTCGCTGTTTCGCCCACGGCCGATTTCTTGAGTCCGCGTGCGGGCCTGAGCGTGACGCCGTTCAAAGGCTTGGACTTTTTTGGTAACTACGGGAAGGGCTTCCGCCCGCCGAGCGCGATCACTGAACTCGGACTCGATCCGAACCTGGAGGCTGCGGAAAACGAAACCATCGAAGTTGGTTTCCAATACAACTCGCCCGAGGGCGTTTTTCACTTTCTGGCTGACTTCTACAATACCACTTTCACCAACGAACTCCAAGGCCGGCCGGCTCCCTTGCCTCCGATCGCCCTCGGACCGTCCGAACGCAACGGCTTCGATGTCGAAGCGCGCCTTCGGCTCTGGCATGATGGCGGCCGCGCCTTCACCGTCTTCGGAAACTTCAGCGGGCTCGAAGCCGAGTTGGTCAATCGCCCCGGCGGGACCCACATCCCCGACGTAGCCGATTTCTTCGGCACCTACGGCTTCGATCTGGTTCTCCCTCTACCCGAGAAGACGTCGCCTCATATCATTACGTTGTCGGCCGCACAGCGATGGGAGGGACCGAAACCACTAAACACCACCCGCAGCCTCTCCACTCGCACCTATTCGCGAATCGATTTGCGGATGGCCTACACGAACACAAACTGGCACGGCTTCAGCACATTCGTAAACATGATCATCTACCCCGATCGCCGCAATGAAGAGACGGCCTTCACCTTCGGCAATGACGTGGGCGTTTCGCCGAAAGCGCCCTTGACGATCCAGGGGGGCGTGTTTATCCCGCTTTAGTCGACGCTCACGAGGCACCACGCGACCGGAACTGAGAACCTCGAGGTGATTGGCTTCCATCTTTTCGTTCCGGCAAACCTTCACAGAGATCGGAGACCGAAATCCCAAATGCCTGCGCTATTCGACCGATGCACCGCAGGCTTGGATTGCGCACCCCTCGTTCAATGTTGCTGACGTACGGCGTCGCGAGTCCTGCCTTCCTGGCAACAGCCTCTTGAGTAAGTCCCGCGGCAGATCGGAGGCGCCGGACGTTCATCCCAAAACCTTGGAGCAGTGGGGATTTCTTGGGCTTCATGACGGTCGCGGTTGCGCCAGGAGTATCAGCCGGCAGATACCGAGTCAATGTGGCCCCAAGGTGTGGGAACGGACTCTGCTTTACCCCCTTCGGACCTGATTTGCGAATGCCGCCTACAGAATAGTTCTCGCGTGAATCGATAACGACCTCTTTTTCGGCGAGCGAGCACAGTCAAGGTGGAGCGCAGGAACGAGCAATACCTTTACGGCGCACAGCGAGCCATATAATCGAGAGGCGATTCCAGCGTGGCGATGCGCCAGCTTGCAATCAGCACATCTCTCCCCTGATGATCTGCGCACCCGCAGCGGAGCGGCCGGCTTCCGTAGGGGATAAGGGTAGGAAGGCCGCGAGCGACGTGAGGACTGCGCAGATGATCACCCACAAAAACCGCGCTAAATCGGAGTCTGTGCGGGATTCGAGGGAGGCACAGTCTCCCAGCGGCGCAGCCGCATCAAAACCGATCGCGAGTGATCCACCTTGATCTGTCTTGAGCTCGCCGTGCAATTACGGCTGCTTCGCCTTAATCACGTGATTGGACCAGTGAATCGCGCGAATTTTCCAGCCCGCGGTAGTTTTCGTTAGCACCATCAATTCCGCGCCTTGGCTGTTGATCTCTTTGCCCTCGAAAGTGCCGCTGATGCGATAGAGCGATGTGGCCCAGGCGGCGGAGCCTTCCTGTTTGATCACAAGATCGGAACGCGTCATCGGCACCGCCTTCATCATCGCGATGTCTTCCTGCAGATGCGTCTGGCCGTATTCATCGCGGGTTTGCTTCGAGCCGCTCTCGAGGATGAGCGCGTCGGGCGCGAGCAGCTCCATCGCTACCGCGGCATCGCCCTTTTGCAGCGCGTTCGCGAAGCCTTCCACTGCGGCGGTGATGGCGGCCGAGTCAGGTGCGGCGGGCTCGCCTTGCGCGAGCGGAATCGAGAAGGCGAACAATATTGCAGCCGCTAAGGCGAAGGGCCGCATGGGAGCAAACCAGCGTTGGTTTCGTTTCATGGAACGAACGTGACGCACAGCTCAATTTTGTCGAGCAGAGTCGCGGTCGCACGGATCTGAATCCATTTCTTGAGTCTGATGTTGAGGGTTTTTCGCAGTCATTGCGTATAACCAATCGGAGGCAAACATGAAAAATTCTTTCTTTATAGCTGCTGCGGTCGCGAGCCTCGCTTTTAGCGGGACGGCGCTCGCGCAGCACGGCGGTCATGGCGGCGGGGGTCATGGTGGTGGCGGCGGTCATGGTGGTGGCGGCGGTCACTACGGTGGCGGTCACTACGGTGGTGGGGGCCATCACTACGGTGGCGGTCATTTCGGAGGGTTGTATTTCGGCTTTCCGTATTACGGCTACGGGTATGGTTACCCATACGGTTACGGCTACGGCGGATATGGCTACGACGGTTATGGCTACGGCGGCGGCGGTTATGGCGGATATCAGACCGGGTACAACAGAGGCGCTGGGCAAGGGCGGCACCGTTCGGTGGAAGCAGCGGTCCAATCCGCCTTGGCCGAGGATGGCTTCTATCGCGGCCGGATTGACGGGGTGATGGGGCAAGGGAGTCGCTCAGCCATTCGCGCCTACCAGCGCAGGAATGGACTGTCGGTTACTGGTCGCATCGACGAGTCACTCCTTGAGCGACTCGAAATCTGACGCGTAGTCGAACCTCGATATTGGCGCACTTCCTCCACGCGGTGCGCTGAGGTTGAGCGACTTTGAGTTCGTAGTCGGCCGTTCGATGACGCCGTGATACGCATTGACTGAACATGGCACCCAATTTCACCGATGCTGCTTTGCGGGTGTGGTTCGCACTAACCTTTCTCTCGGTTGTTTACGTCGCATACGACCTGATCGTGCGCACGCCGGAGATGAAGGTGATGAAGTGGGGCTGGGTTCTCGTGACGCTTTATACCGGGCCTGTTGCTTTGATTGTTTACTGGTTCTCGTGTCGTGAGCCGGCGCCGGGAGCGCACGAGAAGTTCATTGCCCCGCTCTGGAAGCAATCAGTCGGCTCGGCCATTCATTGCATGGCCGGCGATGCGACGGGCATCATTGTGGCTGCGGCGATCACGAGCGTACTCGGGCTTCCCATGGGGATCGATGCAGTGATTGAGTATCTCGCGGGCTTCGCGTTCGGGTTGTTTATTTTTCAGGCGCTGTTCATGAAAGACATGCTCGGCGGCAGCTATGGGAACGCGGTGAAGCGCACGTGGCTGCCGGAGTGGCTTTCGATGAACGCAGTGATGGCGGGGATGATTCCTGTGATGATCATCCTGATGACGCACGATATGCGAGCGATGGAACCGACGAGTCCCCGGTTCTGGGGCATCATGTCGTTCGCATCACTCGCCGGCGCGGTGCTCGCCTATCCGGTAAATTGGTGGCTCGTGAAAAAGCAGTTGAAGCATGGAATGGGAACAGAACGCGCCCTCGGCAAAGGCGGCACGAAGATCAGGCGTCCTTCGGCTGAAATGGAATCAGTGAGTGGTGCAGCGCATCGAATGGAAGCCGGCGAACCGATGACCGGCATGGAAATGGCGCCAGCAGCAGGCGTCTCGACCGCGAGCAAGATCTTCGTGACGGTAATCACGATCGCGTTGCTCGCAGTCGGCTTCGCCATGGCTGCGCGCTTTGGTGACCTGTCCATGCGCGCGGGCGCTCAGCACGCGATGCAAATGCCGTAATCGCTCGGCAAATGAAGCCACCGCGAAAAGAGTGGAGACGGCGGAAGCCAAAGCCCGGGAAAAAAGAGCCAGGGTGGCAGGCGAAGCCTCGTCAAATTCGACTCGCGCTGCTCATCGGCGCCGCGTTGCTCGTGGCGACTCTCGGAGCCATCGTGGCGTTTTCCTTGCCGCATCGGCTGACTCCGAAGGAGCGAGCGCTCATCCGCCAGTATGATTCGGTGCGCATTGCTCTCTCCCTCGACGATCTGCCAGCGGCGCGCGTCGCGGCGTCGCTCGTGCAAAACGCTTCTCGAGATCACAAAGCGATTATGACTGCAGCCTTGGCGCTAGCGCGTGCGGATTCCTTGCCGGCGGCGCGCGATGCGTTTCAGGCGATGAGTGCACGAGTGATCAAGCTCGCGAGTGGGAACGCTGGGTACTACCGCATGGGCTGCTCGATGGCGTACTGTCCTGCTCCGTGTGAACCTTGCGACACGATCAAATACGGCGATTGGATTCAGACATCGCCGATCGTGCAAAATCCGTTTATGGGCCAAGCGCACCCCGACTGTGGGATTGTGAAGTAACGCATTGCGGCTGCCGTTTTCGGTCGCACGTCACAGCCCGAACTTTTCCAAGGGTTTCGTCGATCCACGGTGTCTCACTCGAGCCTTCAGTGATCGATCAATTTCGGGTTAACTCTCGTCGTTGCTCACCACGACCGCTTCATCGTTAAATCGGTCTGCGCGTTTGGCCCCGTTTTTAGGGCGGTCGGCCCATTCGGTGCCGTGTTCCAGACGTTTTGAGCATTGGGGCCGGTCTTCAATCGATCGATCGGCCGGTTCAGGTCCGTCTGAGCATTCGGTCCGGTGCTCAATCCTATTTTCGGCATGGGCGCGACGACGATGCTGGTAGATCGTGGCGCCGAGCTTCCTGCTTCGACGGGTTGGGAACTTTGGGCCGAGGCTACGGCAACGCGGCGGGTTTGCATCTGTGGAGTCGGTCCTCGGCTCTGTGCAGGCAGAGGAGAAGGCTGTCTGTTGTAAAGATAGAGAGCTGAGACGGCTAATACCGCGATTGCAAAGGCTGTTTTCATCTTACTTCTTTTACTGACGCGTCTTCCGGTTCCTTCGGAGCCTCACCCGCTGTCACCTGTCTAAACGAGGGCGCACGTCACATCCCTCAGCCCAGAGAGAAGAAAGACCGGACTGGCGCGCCAGTCCCTCCGCGGAAAGAAGCCAGCGAACTGAGCGATCTGCTTCGGCTAGCGAATTTCCAGTGTTGCTCCGCCATAAGCGTATCGCGTTTGCTTCGGCGCGTACTGCACGTGAGGGCTGCGCATTTTTTGTTCGTTCAAGGAATCAAACAGGGGACGTCGGAAGCGACCTCGTTGAACCGGATAGCGCTCCGGCGACGTCCGTTGCCGTCGGTTTCCGCCACTCGTTACTCGATGATAACTCACTCCAAATCGCTGGCTCACATAAGACATGTCATGCGCAGTCGTTCGCGGACGGCGGCGCCTCAATCTCGCCGGTTTTTCCTTGGCTATAGATCGATTGTCGTACTTGTCGCCGTCGGGGCCGGGACGATTGTGATGCTCGCCGCAGAGTGCAGAGCCCGCCGGGCGCCAAGAATTGAGAAGAAGGCTTTCCTTGAACGCGACGCGGTGGCCGCCGCTGAACAATAACGTCCCGCGCGAAACCCCGGGCTGCTTTGACTCACTGCCCGTCCTTTCCAGAAGAAAGAACAAGGGAAAATGACCAAACCGCCGTTTACATTGAGCGAAATGAAACCGAACGAACTTGACCCGATTCTGAAAGAGCTTGCTGCGCGCCCGATACCTGGTGCGCCGGGTAATTTGGCGGCATCTGTGCTGCGCGAAGTTCGCTTGCGTCGCGCGACAAACCTTCCCTTGGTGGAAATGATCGCGAATTGGTTGTGGCGCGGGCAGGTGGCTCTCGCGTCCGTGCCCGCTGCAGTCGTAATGGGAGTGCTGATCGCGCTGACATTGCCAGCACAGGAGGCACGACCGGCTGTTTCGCGCGCGCTCTATCTTAATGTATTTTCCCAGGATTCTCCGACGCTGCCCTCCACATATATTGCCTTAGGCCATTGAAACACTGGCTACGACTCTCGCTTTTCGTCCTGCTGATTGCGGCCGCAGCGGGGAGTACATGCTACTTCGTTGTCCGGCTCTTTCCCCGGCAAGAGTCGGCTCGTGCGGTCGATTATCATTATTGGATTCACGCGAAACTTGGCCTGTCGCCGGAGCAGGAGAAATCGCTGGAGCCAATCGAAGAAAAATTCACGGCCAACAGGAAAGATTTAATCGCCCGCATCCGTGAGGGGAACCGCGAGTTAGCGGACGCGATCATTTCCGATCGGAGCGATTCGGAGCGGGTCAAGGCTGCGGTCGATAAAATCCATCGTGCGCAGGGCGACTTGCAGAACGCCGTTCTCGAGCACGTCTTCGCTATGCGACCCATTCTTAGCGACGCCCAGTATGAGCGGCTAACGAAGATGACCGCCGAAGCCCTGCGTGACGCCCCGGAATTACAGTAGCGCGTTGTCCAGCGAGCGGTGATCGCCACTCCAGCAATAGATCCCGACTGGCCACTTATCAGTGCCCTCCAGGCAGGCGATGAGAATGCGCTTACCGAGCTGATTGGGAAATACGAGCAGCCGCTCTTTCGATTCATTTTCCGCTACGTTGGAGCGGAAGAGACCGCGCGCGATCTCGTGCAAGAGACCTTCGTCCGGTTGTATTTCAACGCGGGGAAATTCAGACGGCAGGCAAAATTTTCGACCTGGCTGCACACGATAGCCACAAACCTGTGCCGCGATTATTCACGCAGTAAACAATACCGCAGGTCGCGTGCGACTGTCTCCTTCAACGCCTTCGGTCAGGACGAATCGCGCACGGCAGATACTTCGGAAGACCCGGCGGAGGCCCTCGTCACCGCTGAACGAGTGGCGACCTTGCAAGCGGCCATCTCCGAGTTACCGCACAAATTAAAGACAGCCCTGATTCTGTTTTCGCTGGAGGATCGTTCGCAGGCCGAATGCGCAGAGCTGCTGGGTGTCAGCGCCAAAACAATCGAGACGCGGGTCTATCGTGCGCGAAAGATTCTCGAACAAAAGCTGGCACCTTATGAGGGGTAACCGGGCAGGCGTCGTTTAACTGGATGCAACTGCTGCGTCTCGACTTCCACCAGAGCCAGAAGCGCAGCGATCACTCAACGCAACGAATCCACTTATTCTTATGAAAAAATTAATCTGTATTTTAGCAGTCATCGCGATCGGACTGCCGCTGTCTGCGATGGCTAACCATCTCAACGGCTCGTGGGGCGGGTTCGGCTCGAACTACATCAGTTTCAGCGTCGGCAGTCAGCAAAGGCGCTTTAGCCACGGCGGAAACATTCCGTTTGTCGATGACCACGGTGCCGCGGTTGACTACCATTCTCTCCGGCACAATCATCCAATCACGGTCGACTACTCCGGTGATCGCGGACACGAGACCGTCAACCGCGTCATCGTGCATCAGCGCCGGGGCGGCGGACATCATCACGGACATTGAGCTGTCGGCCGGCCTTTGAATGAAGGCTCACGAAAAATGAATTAATGACGGCCGAGGACGTCAAATGCACGAACGCAAAAATTACTTTATGAAAACATTGTTAACCAGCGCTTTCGTATTCGTCTCATTAATGGCGGCGAGCCCTTCTCTGTTCGCCATTGATGATATTATCCACGACGTCATCGATCATACAATTGGTCATGGTCACCACCACGATTATTACAGCTACGACCGGGGCTACGGCGGGTATTCGGACTATTCCGGCTACTACGCTCATCCCCACTACAGCCACACACATCAAACCTGGTCTGGCGGTCACCATCATCACCACTCCGCCAGCGTAGGAGCCTTCGGCCTGGGTCACGGGCATGGTCACGATTACGGTCACGGCCATGGGCACGACGACGGTCACGGTCATGACGGTTATTAGAGTTCATCTCACCATGCATAACCCTTGGATCTCGCCACTAGCGCGAACTGCTTTTTCCTTGAGCTGTTTGGTTGCGGTGATTACCGCAAGCTCTTCGACCGCGCGCGCTCACGACCCAACGCCAACCGCAAGCGCGGCTGCGGTATCACCGACATCAAACACTGAGGGTCAACAGCCACGAGCTGCACCGCCCGCATCAGGTGAAACAAAGCACGGTGAGCGACTAGTCTCGCTTGTGCTGCTGCTTAGCTCGCCTCGAAAACCAAGCCATGAACTTATCGCCCACGCGGTCAGCGAAGGCCTGGTTGTGAAAGTGAGCAAGGACGCGGTCGTCACCAAAGCGCCATATCACCTCGTCAATGCGGGAGCCGATAAGTTTGTTATCAACGACATCGCCCAGCCCTATTTCGAGCAAAGCGCGAAAGTCGCCGACGAGATCAAGAATCCAGACCTAAGCCGCGCCGTGCGCGATCATCGCGCTTGGATTTCTGTGGATTGGGTGAGCTCAGATAAGCAAACCGATCTGCGCGGCGTCTACCAGATGATTGGCAAAATGGTCGCCCATTTATCAGGCAAGGACACACTCGCGGTCTATAGCCCGGACATGGACCAATTTGCGCTCTGGGCACCAACCGTGCGGCAAGGACTCGAGAGCGACGATCCGCTCGCGGTCTTCGAGCCGGCCGACACTACCCAGCCGGCACAGCAGCCCGCGACAAGCGCGACTTCACCAGCACCCCTGCGATAGCGCTCGACGCTGGGAGCGCTTAGCTGCGCGGCGCAACTCAATTGAATCGACCGTGTCGAGTTGCTCGTTCGCAAAATGGAGTTATTGCCGCGGACGATATCCCTGCGCATTGGTCTATGATGATCGTTGCGGCCAGCTCCATGACAGCGCGACGAGATGATTTCCTGTTAGACCGTGTAATTGCATGAGTCGCATCAGGCTGGTCCTTGCCGACGTGGACGGAACGCTCGTCACGAAGGAAAAAATCGTCACCGAGCGCGCGAAGGATGCGGTCAGGAAGTTGCGCGATGCGGGGATTGCCTTCGCCATCACCAGTGGCCGGCCTCCCCGCGGCATGCAGATGCTGATCGAGCCGTTCGCGATCACGACGCCGATCGCCGCGTTTAACGGCGGGCTTTTCGTTAGTCCGGAGTTGTCGGTGATCGAACAACACGTGCTGCAGCCGGACGTGGTGGAGCCAGTGATCGAGATCATCAAAGCGCACAAGCTCGTTGTCTGGATTTATCGCGGTACTGATTGGTTCGTGCCGGAGCGTCATGGGCCGCATGTAGATCGCGAGGAATGGACAGTTAAATTTCCACCGACGGTTGTGCCGGATTTCGTGGGGAAGATGAACGATATCGCGAAAATCGTAGGCGTGAGTGATGATCTGGATGTGGTCGCGAAATGCGAAGCCGCGGTGCGCGAACAATTCGCAAGCGCGGTGCATTCGAAGCAATCAAATCCGCAACACGAACCACACTCAGCGGTGTGCGCCGCGCGCTCGCAGCCTTACTATCTGGATGTGACGCATCCGGACGCGAACAAGGGCGCGGTGGTGTCGAGCTTGTCGAAGATGCTCGGTGTTCCGGCGGAGCAAATCGCTACGCTGGGCGACATGCCTAACGACATCTCGATGTTCATAAAGAGCGGCATCAGCATCGTGATGGGACAATCCAGCGAGGAAGTGAAGAAGGCTGCCACATACGTTTCGACTTCGGCGGAAGAGGAAGGTTTCGCGAACGCCATCGAACGTTATGTCCTGGCAACATCCTGAAGCTCGGCGGATGACGTGAAGAACTGATAAAATATGCAACTAGGAATGATCGGCCTCGGCCGGATGGGTGCGAACATGGCGCGGCGCTTGATGAAAGGCGGCCATGAATGCGTGGTTTACGACCACAACGCGGAGAACATCGAAGCGCTGGCGAACGAGGGCGCGACGGGCGCGCATTCGCTCGAAGAACTTGTAGAGAAACTCTCCGCCCGCGCGCGGTGTGGATCATGGTTCCATCAGGTGCGCCGACGGAAGAGACGGTCGTTGGACTCTCGAAGCTATTGAAAGCGGGCGATGCGATCATCGACGGCGGCAACTCGTTTTATAAAGACGACGTGCGCCGTCACGAGATGCTGAAACCGAACGGAATCCATTACCTCGATGTCGGAACGAGCGGCGGCGTGTGGGGACTGGAGCGCGGTTATTGCCTCATGATCGGCGGGGACCAGAAGACCGTAGAGCACCTGAATCCAATCTTCGCGACGCTTGCGCCCGGGACTGGAGAAATTCCGAAAACGCCGAAACGTGAAGGGATGAAAAGCACGGCCGAACAGGGTTATCTTTACTGCGGCGCTTCGGGCTCCGGACATTTCGTGAAGATGATTCACAACGGGATCGAATATGGTCTCATGCAGGCGTACGCTGAAGGTTTCGACATTCTTCGCGGTGCAAACTCGGAGAATCTTCCGAAGGGACTTTCCTACGATCTCAATCTCGCTGACATCGCGGAACTCTGGCGACGCGGCAGCGTGATCTCCTCATGGCTGCTCGATCTGACTTCGAGCGCGCTCGCCAGTGACGGACAATTGGATGCCTACAGCGGGTTTTGTCGAGGACTTCGGCGAAGGGCGCTGGACCATCGCAGCGGCGCTCGAAGAAGGTGTCTCGGCGGAAGTGCTTTCCACCGCTCTTTACACCCGCTTCCGATCGAGACAGGAGCACACCTTTGCGGAAAAGGTTCTATCCGCGATGCGCAAAGGATTCGGCGGCCACGTTGAACGTCCGCCCGCGATCAAGATGAAGGAGGGGCTGTGAAGGAATGCGCTACTTCACACCTAACGAGTAAGAGACTCTAACCTATGCCAACCATCGAACAACAACTCGGCGATAAAGCGAATTTACTCCTCAAATTCGCAAATCCAAAAATACCGAAAGAGCGGTTGCATCTTCCAGGACCTGATTTTATCGATCGCATCTGGTCATTGTCCGACCGCAGCAACCGCGTGCTGGTGAATCTCCACCGCATCTACAACCACGGCCGACTTGGCGGAACGGGTTACATGTCGATCTTGCCCGTCGATCAAGGAATCGAGCATTCCGCCGGCGCGAGCTTCGCGAAGAATCCGGACTATTTCGATCCCGAGAACATCGTGCGGTTGGCGCTTGAGGGCGGCTGCAATGCGGTCACATCCACGTTCGGCGTGCTCGGAGCGGTCTCGCGCAAGTACGCGCACAAGCTCCCGTTCATTGTAAAGATCAATCACAACGAGCTGCTGACTTATCCTAACAAGTTCGACCAAATTTTATTCGGCACGGTCAAGCAGGCGCTAGAGATGGGCGCGGCGGCGATCGGCGCGACCATCTACTTCGGCTCGGAGGAAAGTGGACGCCAGATCGTTGAGATCAGCCAGGCCTTTGCGCTCGCGCATGAGATGGGACTTGCGACGGTTCTCTGGTGTTACTTGCGGAACAACGACTTCAAGAAGGACAAGGACTATCACGTCGCCGCTGATCTCACCGGACAAGCGAATCATCTCGGCGTGACGATTCAAGCCGACATCATCAAGCAAAAGCTTCCGGAGAATAACGGCGGCTATGTCGCCTTGAACTCAGGCGGCGTGAGCTACGGCAAATTCGACAAGCGCATCTACACCGAGCTGGCCAGCGATCACCCGATCGATCTCTGTCGTTATCAGGTTGCGAATTGCTACATGGGCCGCGCTGGTCTGATCAACAGCGGCGGCGCGTCGGGCGAGAATGATTTCGCGGAAGCAGTAACTACAGCAGTGATCAACAAGCGAGCTGGCGGCACCGGACTGATCTCAGGTCGGAAGGCTTTTCAGCGTCCAATGGCGGAAGGCATTCAGCTACTCAATGCGATCCAGGATGTCTACCTCGCGCACGAAATCACCGTTGTGTAGCCGCGCTAATCAATCGAGCGCACAAAAAGCGCCGAGAATCGCGCCGAAGATTGCGTGCGCCATCAATATCGAGATCGGTGTGCGGATGCCGTAGTGCAGGCCGAAAAAGCCCGGCGGTTCCAACTGCCGCGCGACCGTCGGCCCATATTGCTCGTTAGCCACGCGTGGGTGGACCGCCGGTAAAGCCGGAAGTGCGACGGCGAGAACAAAGATGGCCTGCAAGAGTCCTAACGATGCGCCGAACCACCATGTTTGTAAGCGCACCGCATGAAAGATCGCGAGGTAGATGAGGGCGAAGATCCAGCCGTTGAGGAAATGCAATACTAATCCGATGAGCTTCGCGCGGTCACGATCCGGAGTGAACATCGTGCCGAGCAGATACGGAATGCTCATCCGCGTCATGCCGAGCCCTTGCGTGATTGCAACCGTCGAGCTGAGCACCACGGTGCCGAGAAAACCCCACAGCAACCAACTGCCCAGGCTCTGCATCATCGAGACAGCTTACGTTCACGTTCCTCTCTGTCATGCAAGGAAAGCGCTGCGTTGATTACGCCGAGATGGGTGAAGCCTTGCGGAAAATTGCCGAGCGCATCGCCGGTCTGTGGATCGAGCTCTTCCGCGAAAAGACCGAGGTCGTTCGCGTAAGACATGGTGCTTTTGAACGCGGCGTGCGCCTCCTCGAGGGTGCCGCCGCCGCGCGCCAGGAAATCGATTTCCCAAAAACTGCAAAGTGCGAATGCTCCTTCGCGCCACTCAATGCTGCGTTCATTGCGAAGCACGAGCCCGGGCTTTCGAACAAGTTTTTCACGGATGCGTCGATAGGTCCGGCGCATGCGCTCGGAATCGGCTGGCTCAAAGTTTTGCAAAGCGAGCACGAACAGATTCGCATCGACCGTGCTCCCGCCAAGAAATTCGGTGTAGCTATCCAACTCTTCGTTCCAGCCGTTCTTCTCGATGTCCTGACGGATGGCGGCACGCGCTTGCTCGCAGCCAGCGACATCGATGCCGGTGAGCTGGCCGCGCGCATTCAGTTTGAGGAGCCGATCCACGGCTACCCAGCACAACAGCCGTGAGTGCGTGTAGGAGCGGCGTTCATCACGATATTCCCACATGCCGTTGTCCGGCTCGCGCCAATGCTCGCACACATAACGGCCGAACTGCCGCAGCATCTGTTGCATGTCGCGGTCGACGCGTTCGCCTTCCCGAATGAAGTGGGTCACTGCATCGACGACTTCGCCATAGACATCCAGTTGCAGTTGATCGCGAGCAGCGTTGCCCACACGCACCGGACGCGAATCGGCGTAGCCGCGCAGGTGATCGAGCACGCGTTCTTCACAGGGACGTTCGCCATAGATGTCGTATAAGACACGCAGTTCCGGCCGCGTCAGCCGGGTTGCGTGCAAGAGCCAGCTCACAAACGCCGCGGCGTCGTCCTCGTAGCCAAGACCATAAAGTGCGCGGACGGTATAGGACGCATCACGCAACCAGGCGAAGCGATAATCCCAGTTCAAATCCGCCCCGATTGTTTCCGGCAACGAGGTCGTGGGCGCGGCGATGATTGCCCCGGACGGCGCGTAGGAGAGCAGTTTGAGAACGAGCGCGCTGCGAATCGCTTCGCGCCGATACGGCCCATCGTATTTCGCTTGCGCCGCCCAACTCCGCCACCAGTCGATCGTCAGTTGAAGGCGTTCGTCGATCGCGTCGCCGAGCGGCGGAATGGTTGCCGGAGCTTCCGTCGCGAACGTGAGCGAGAAGGCGATTGTTTGGCCCGCGCGCAACTTGAGGTCGGCGAACAATCCGCCGTTTAGATCCGGCGATAACTTAACCTCGCTGCGCAACGTCAGCACATTTCGGCCAACTTCCATCCTCCAACCGAGATGGCCTTCGTTTTGGAAGGCACCCGTTTCGCGCCCGTATTCCGGTCGCGGATTGATGTAAACACGCACGGGGACTTCGCCTCCCTCGCATTTCACCCGCCGAATTATTTCGTGCTCGGGCCAGAGGATGTGGCGTTTGTTTTCCTCAGAGGTGACCGCCATGAAATCGGTCAGAACGATTTCGCCGGACGGCGTGCGAAATCGTGTCTCCAGCACGTTTGTGTTCTCGATGTATTGCCGTTCGATCTCCGCTGGCTCGGATGGAGCGATCATCCATGCGCCGCCGCGTTCGCGATCGAGCATTGCCGCGAAAATCGAAGCATTGTCAAACCGCGGCCAGCAGAGCCATTCGATTGCGCCATATCGCGAGACCAGCGCCGCCGAGCGGCCGTTACCGATGAGGGCGTAATCCTGAATTTTGGGAGTGGGCACACTCATGCGTGATCATGAGGTTCGCCTCGGAGGGAGAATCGCTCAAGGCATTGCGCCTGATCCTCAGAAACAAAGTTGCCCCCGGCTACACCTACGGGGTATACGTAGTTGTGAATCTTGAAGCCCGAAACAAAGTACAGGCTCGCATGAAACGCATCGCCGGCCAGATCGCGGGCGTGCAACGGATGATCGACGAAGACCGCTACTGCGTGGACATCCTCAATCAGATCTCCGCGGTCCGTTCCGCGCTTGATGCAGTTGGCGTCGAGTTACTGACCGGGCATGTCGAGTCGTGCGTCGCGGGACACGGCACAGGGACAGAGCACAAGAAAGCCAAGCCGATGAAACCCGCTGAGCTTTTGAAAGAAATGCGCATCGCGCTCACGCGTTTCCTGAGGTGACCACTGACCGGAAAGTGCAGCAAAAGAAACGGACATATAGTGGTGGGCAGGGAAACTCAAAAAGCCAAAGGGATGCGATGAAGGAGATTCCATTCCCGCACCAGATCGAAGCCGCGATCACAGGAAATCCATTCCTATCGCTACTCGGCGGTGCAGAGCGGAAGGAATGCATCCAGCAGTCCTCGCTCTTCACCATCCCGAAAGGCGACACGCTCTACCGAGCCGGCGATCCGGCCGACTGTGTCTGGGCGGTGGTAAACGGGCAGGCCAAAATCGTTAAGCAAAGCCACTCCGGTCGTTGCCTTTTGATTGAGATCATTATGCCCGGGGAGATCTGCGGCGGAATTTGTTATTCAGAAAATACCCACTTCGTTTTTTCCGCTTTCGCGATGGAGGAGACGAAGGCGTTGAGATTCCCGCTGGAAGTTTTGCAGAAAAACGCAGAGACCAATCCAGCGCTCTTGCGTGCGCTTCTCAAGGACATCTGCCGCCGACTCTATCATGCGCAGCACATGCGCAGCCTTTCCGTCGAAGACGTCGCTGGCCGGGTGGCGTGCGCGCTGGTTTATCTCCAGGACAAATTCGGCGACACGATTCCGCACAGCCGCGCGACTTTGGCGGAACTTTCTGGAACCACGGTAGAGTCCGCGATTCGAGCGACGCGCTTGCTCCACCAGCGAGGAATCCTCGAGACGCAGCGCAATCGCATCGAGATCACCTCATTGCAGGCGCTGAAAGATTTTGCGCACAAGCCCGCTGGCCGCAGGAAGATCGCTCGTTAGGCGAGACCAGACGCGGCGCTCTATGACGTGCGTCATAGAACATCATATTTTTAGGCATCTTCGCCTTGGAGCAGAAGCGAACGAGAGAAATGCCGGCAGAATTTCCCTGCTCGCTCCAAACTTAACCACAAAGGAATCAAAAAAATGCTCTCAACGTTTGCCAAAAAAAAGAAACCCGTCGCGCACCTTTTCGGCGCGCTTCTCTGCCTCGGCGTCTGCGGCGGACTGCTTGCACCTGACGCGTCCGCAGCCACCAGCGAACCGGATCACGGGCAAGGGCACAGCCCTGTCATCCCGCAGACCCTTGATGGGACAACCATCGTTCCGACGGTCAGCTCGGATGGCGAAAAGCATGTCACCCTCACCGCCTCGATCGTTCCGCAACAACTCCTAAACGCCGACGGCAAAACCGTGACGGCTCGAGCTTATGGTTACAACGGTTCTTCCCCGGGGCCGACAGTTGTATTCTACGAAGGCGACCAGGCCGCGATCACAGTCGTCAATAATTTGCCGGAACCGACGACGATGCACTTCCACGGCGTCATCCTGCCCAACAGTCAGGACGGCGTCCCGGCCGTGGGCGAGCCGACTCCGATCATTCAGCCGGGCCAAAGTTACACTTACCGATTCCGGGTGCTGCAGGTCGGCACGCACATGTACCACGCCCATCTCGACGCGGCCAAGCAGGACATGCTCGGATCTGCCGGCGGGTTGATTTTTCTGCCGAAGCGCGATGATTCCGGCGTCACGGCGGACTACGTTTACTTCCTGCACGAATGGGCCTTGCCGCAAACTCTGAAGCCCGAGCAGATCAACAATCTCCCGCGAACGGGTTCCCCGACCGACACCGTCAATAGCGTCGATGCCATGCCGATGTGGGCGTCTAACATGCAGAATTTCTTCAGCATGAATGGCAAGTGCTATCCTTCGACGACGGCCATTCGCACTCGCTTGGGTGACCGTATTCGCGTGCGCTTTTTCAACGTGGCGCTGACCGCGCATCCGATTCATCTGCACGGACAGGATTTCGAGCACACCGAGCAAGACGGGAACGAGATCAAGAAGCCGCTGAAATTGAATACACTGGTCGTGGCGCCGGGCACGACTCAGGCGTTTGAACTCGATGCCATTAATCCCGGCATCTGGCCGCTGCATTGCCACATCGCCCATCATGCCGCGAACAATCTTTCCAGCGGCTTCGGCGGCATGGCGACGCAAGTGATCATATCGCCCTAAGTCTTGGGAGACAAAACCGGGGGCCGGGAGACTGTCGAAGTCAGTCGCCCGGCCCCTGCCCTAAATCCGCACTCTATGATCGCGGTCATAGACGGGCCCGATTACAATCGGCTGTCCCGGGTGTGTCGCGCGTATGTGTCGTATGAGACTTCTTCGGCTGAACTCTAATCGCGACCAGCCTATTCGTCGTGCATGGAGGAGAGCGCTCGTTTTCCTCGTCGCCTTCTTCCCGCTCAGCGCGTTCGCCCATGAAGGCGCGGATGAGGGCCCGTGGATCGATTTTTCGCAGTACGGATTCGATGGGATCACGCAGATGATGAATGCCCATCCGGCGTTCGTTCATTTCCCCATCGCCCTTTTGCCGGCGATCCTCGTTTTTTATTGTCTCGGCACCTGGCTCAAATGGCCGTCGCTCCTCATCGCCGGTCGCGCGACGCTTTACCTCGCATTTTTGTCTCTCATCATTGTCGTTTACACCGGTTTGAATGCCCGCAGCGCGCCGAGCAATGAAGCAATCGAGGCGATCATGCAGACGCACAAAAATACGGGCTTCGTCATCATGGGTATCGTGACTCTCCTCGTGCTTTGGAGTTTTTGGACAGTGAATGAACCGCCAGCCGCGGCGACTGGCCCACTGCGCTTCTCGCACAAGCCGGTCGGCAATTGGGCCTATCTCCTGGTCGTCGGCCTGGCGACTTTTCTCGTGATGCAGAACGCCGACTTAGGCGGGAAGATGGTTTACGTGCATGGTGCCGCGGTAAAGCCGATGGTGCCGCTGATCCAGGCCTCCAAACCGGAAAGTGAAGCAGCGCCAACGCCGACTGCGACTCCATAGGTCGGGAAATTTCCCACTTCATAAATGATTCGAACCCAAATCCTATCGCTTGTCTTGCTCACGGTCGGCACTTTTTCTGCCGGCGCAGCAACAGTGGAATATCACCTCACGATCGCAGAAAAGATGGTGAACTTCACCGGCAAACCCCGTCCGGCGATCGCGGTCAACGGTACCATTCCCGCGCCCACGCTCACGTTTCACGAAGGAGACCTGGCGCGGATCCATGTCACGAACGCGCTCAAGGAAGATGCTTCCATTCACTGGCATGGCATGCTCGTGCCGAACCGGATGGATGGCGTGCCTTATGTAACCTTCCCGCCGATTAAACCGGGTCAGACCTTTGATTATGTCTTCCCTATCCGGCAGCACGGGACCTATTGGTATCACTCACACACCGCGCTTCAGGAACAAAAAGGTCTCTATGGTGCGCTTCGCATTCTGCCGCGGAGCGGCGGCGTCAGTGGCGCGGTGGATCGCACCGTGGTCCTTTCGGATTGGACCGATGAGAACGCGCACGAAGTCCTGCGCTGGCTGAAGCGCGACAGCGAATGGCCCGCGTTGCAGCGCGGGACCTCGCAAACCGTCCTGGGCGCCTTGCGCGCCGGGAAAGAAGGTGATTACTGGAAGCGCGAGCTCCTGCGTATGCCGGCCATGGATCTCTCCGACGTGGCCTACGATCGATTCCTCGCCAATGGCGAGCCGGAACACCACATCCCCGCGAGGCAGGGACAGTCGGTGAGAGTTAGAATCGTGGATGGGTCCGCCTCCACTTTCTTTCATCTGCAATTCGCCGGCGGGCCGCTTACTATCGCCTCCGCCGATGGACAGGATGTGCAGCCGGTGAAGAAAGATCGCCTGCTCATTGGAGTGGCCGAGACTTATGACGTGCTCGTGCGTCCGCCCGGGCCGGGTGCTTATGAGTTACGCGCGACCGCGCATGATGGCTCCGCCTGGACCTCCATCTGGATTGGCGAAGGAGAACGGCATCCCGCGCCCAACGTGCCGCGAGCGAACCTCTACAACGCGATGGGCAAGCTGAAGCTGGAAAACATCTTTGCCCTGACTCCGGGCGGTTCGATGGGAATGCCCGATCGAGAAGTGAACGCCGGTAAGTTCGACAAACCGGGGGTGATGGGCGGCACCATGACGATGGAAGAAATGATGGGCATGAAGCCAGGCGGGATGAAAATGGGCGGCGAGATGTCCGGGAAAATGAAGGACGACCACGCCATGTCGATGAGCGGCTCGATGAAAATGGATGGCGACATGAAAATGGACCGCATGCCGATGGAACACGGCTCGATGGCGACCGCCGAGGCCATGCCAGCCGACCCGCATAACGGCAAAAAGCACACTTGGGATTTCTCCCCGCTCGGACCGGATGTCTCATCCCGCCAGCCTTTGGCGATGGATGGAATGGGACCAAGACCTGGTCCGCCCTATAAAGATTTGCGCTCGGTGAAAAACACCGCGCTCTCGCCGAACCGGCCCATGCGCGAGATCCGCCTCACCCTCGAAGGCGACATGGAACGCTATGTCTGGATGATCAATAACAAGACTCTTTACGAGAGTGATTCGATCAAGATTCATCAAGGCGAGACGGTCCGCTTCATCATGATCAATCGCTCCATGATGCATCACCCGATGCACCTGCACGGTCACTTCTTCAGAGTGATCAATGGCCAGGGCGACTATTCCCCGCTAAAGCACACGGTCGATGTCCCACCGATGCAGACCACGGTGATTGAGTTCGCGGCCGAGGAAGTGGGTGACTGGTTCTTTCACTGTCACCTGCTCTACCATCTTGATAGCGGCATGGCGCGAGTCGTGCACTACGAAGGCTTCGAGCCTTACCCGGATACGGCTGCGGTCCGCTCCAAGCTCTACAAGGATCCCTTTTACTTCTGGGGCACGGCCGACGTCCTGAGTAACATGACCCAGGGCTATATTCAGCTCTCGAATACTCGCAATATCTTCAACCTGGAATGGGAAGCCGGCTGGCAAGATGTGCGCGACACGGAAGTAGAGAATACCTTCCTTTACGAACGTTACTTCAACCGTTTCACTCGCCTCTTCGCGGGCGCTGATCTGAACGGGACCTTCAAGACCGATCCGGTCGGTTATACGAGTGATAACGACCGCGGCGTCTTTGGACTTATGTACAAATTGCCACTCAATATCGACTCGATGATCTGGGTCGATACGGATGGCGGCGCGCGCTTCCGGATCGCCAAGAATATCCCGCTCACGCCACGTCTCATTCTGGGCGGCGAAGTTCGCTACGACACGCATGAGTATTGGGAAGAACGCGTCCACCTCGATTACATGTTGAGCAAGAATGCCTCGATCCTCGGGCAGTGGCACTCCACCTATGGCTGGGGAGTGGGTTTGCGAGTTCGCTTCTAGAGTCGTCGTCGCAGATCCATCTCGCAATCCCCGTCTCACAGACCGCAGAATCCATTTATGAAAGATAACTACGCAAAATTCGGTGCCATGATCGGCGTCTCCACCCTCGTCATGTTTGGGCTGATGTATCTGAACACTTACGCGCTCGACCACGTTTACTTCAGCGAGACGCGAGCCTACATGGCGCTCGTGATGGGAGCGTCAATGGCGATCATCATGCTCGCCTTCATGCTCGGGATGTATAGCAAGCGCGCGGTCAATGCCGCCATCTTCCTCGGGAGCGTCGTCATCTTCGCCGGCGCGCTCTGGCTCGTTCGCAGCCAAGCCACGGTGGAGGACGTTTCCTGGATGAAGGCGATGATCCCGCACCACTCGATCGCCATTCTTACCAGTGAGCGTGCGCACATCACCGACCCGCGCGTCCGCAAGCTGGCCGACGGAATCATCGAGGCGCAGCGTCGCGAGATAGGCGAGATGAAGATGTTGATAGAAGATTTACAGAAGAAACACTAAGTCGTCGTTTTGCGGCGCGATAGTTAAGGAAAAGAATTGAACTAAATAAAGGAGGTGAGGAAAATGTTGGAAGAAGGTGCAACTTATAGATGTCCGAAGGCCGATTGCGGCTGCGAGGTCAAAGTAACCAAAGGCGCTCCGGCAGAAAAAGCCGGCAACGATGCGCCGACCTGTTGCTGCGGCACGAAGATGGAAAAACAGTAGAACTCCTGATTTCCGCTATGATTGACGCATACCCCTGTGAGGTATATGCTGCGTCATGGCGGAAGTTAATGGAAGCAAGTTGAAGGTCCGCATCAAACGAATCGCGGGCCAGGTCGCGGGGGTGCAGCGGATGATCCAAGAAGACCGCTACTGCGTCGACATCCTAAATCAAATCTCAGCGGTTCGTTCAGCGCTCGACGCTCTCGGCGTCGAGCTGCTGACAGAACACGTGGAGGCCTGCGTCGTGGGACACGGCTCAGGGACCGAGCACAAGAAATCGAAACCGATGAAGCCCGCCGAGCTTTTGCAGGAGCTACGCACCGCGCTCACGCGCTTTCTAAGATAACAACTTATGAAAACCACAGCAGCTAGTCCGACTTTCGTTGATCCCGTCTGCGGCA
Organism: Chthoniobacterales bacterium; assembly: GCA_051005695.1. Taxonomy (GTDB): domain Bacteria; phylum Verrucomicrobiota; class Verrucomicrobiia; order Chthoniobacterales; family UBA10450; genus JACCTI01. The sequence continues at coordinate 33,642 of JBPCJC010000081.1, forward strand.
TGACGATCGAACCCGCTTCCGCCGCGGGAAGGAGCGAGCATTCCGGTGAAAGCTATTACTTTTGTTCGAGTGGTTGTAAGCAAAAGTTTGATGCGAATCCGGCGCAGTATCTGACGAAAGGCGAAGCTTCGAAGTCTGAAGCGGATGCCTGCTGCGGCGGCACAGCCGTGGACAACGGCGCGCAGGACGCCACGTCTAACGATCGCGGCTGTTGCGGCGGATCTGCCTCGGAGAGTCGCGCGACGGCCCCACGAAGTAGTGCCGGGAAATACGTCTGCCCGATGCATCCGGAAGTGCAAAGCGACAAGCCGGGCGATTGCCCGAAATGCGGAATGGCCCTCGAACCGGCGATGCCGCAATCGAGAACTAAGGCAACGATCTACACCTGCCCGATGCATCCGCAGATCGAGCAGGATCACCCTGGCAATTGCCCGATTTGCGGAATGGCGCTGGAGCCGAAAGACATTATTGCCGGAGCCAAGGAGGACAACCACGAGCTAAAAGACATGACGCGGCGGTTCTGGATCTGCGCCGCACTTGCATTGCCGGTTTTTCTGCTCGCGATGGGGCATCTGTTCCCAGGCGCTCCGCATTGGGTCGGCGGAACTATGTCGCGCTGGATTCAATTCGCGCTCTCGATCCCGGTAGTGTTCTGGGGCGGCGCACCGTTCTTCGCGCGCGGGTGGCGGTCCATCCGCACGATGAATCTCAACATGTTTACGCTCATCGCGATGGGCGTCGGCGTCGCGCAAATCTACAGCACGGTCGCGATGCTTTTTCCAAACATCTTTCCGGAATCGTTCCGTGCCCAAGGCATGATCGGCGTCTACTTCGAAGCTGCCGCAGTTATCACTGTGCTAGTGCTGCTCGGGCAAATGCTTGAGCTGAAAGCACGCAGCCGAACCGGCAGCGCGATTCGCGCGTTACTCGATCTCGCGCCGCGGACTGCACGCGTTCTGCGGAACAGCGAGGAAGTCGAGGTGCCGCTCGATCAAGTGGTCGCGGGCGATTCGGTTCGCGTCCGGCCGGGCGAAAAAGTTCCGGTCGATGGCTCAATCGCGGAGGGAAAGACGAGCATCGACGAATCGATGATTACCGGCGAACCAATGCCGTCGGAGAAAAACATCGGCGATGAAGTCACTGGTGGGACGATCAACACCACCGGGAGTTTCTTAATGAAAGCCGAGCGCGTCGGCGCAGAGACAGTGCTTTCGCAAATCGTGCAGATGGTCGCTGACGCACAACGCAGCCGCGCGCCGATTCAGCGCGTGGCCGACAAGGTTGCCGGCTATTTCGTGCCGGCGGTTCTTCTTGCCGCTGTCATCACATTCATTGTCTGGGCGCTCGTCGGACCTGAACCGCGTTTCGCACATGCGATGGTGAATGCAGTCGCTGTCCTGATCATTGCGTGCCCGTGCGCGCTTGGTCTCGCGACTCCGATGTCGATCATGGTCGGTGTGGGTCGAGGCGCGCAAGCCGGCGTGTTGATCAAAGACGCGCAGGCGATGGAATTGATGGAGAAGGTGACGACGCTTGTCGTCGATAAAACCGGCACACTCACCGAAGGCAAGCCGCGCTTAGTTGAAGTGTTACCAGCCGCTGGATTCGACCCTAACGAGTTGCTGGCGCTCGCCGCGTCACTCGAAGCGCAAAGCGAACACCCCATCGCTGCTGCCATCGTGCGCGGAGCGAAAGAACGCGGCGTCGCGTTACGCGCCGTGGAGCAGTTCGAATCAATCACTGCTGGCGGAGTCGTCGGCAAAGTCGATGGCCATGATGTGCTGGTCGGAAAACCGAAATTCATTCACGAGCGCGTGAGTGGCGCGGAAGAGCTGGAGAAGCAAGCCGTCGAATTCCAGAACAAAGGTCACACCGTCGTGCTTGTCGCCGTCGCAGGTAAGCCGGCCGGTTTGATCTCCGTTGCTGACGTCGTGAAGTCATCGACGCCAGAAGCGATCAAGGAACTTCACGCAGCCGGCATTAAGATCACGATGCTCACGGGCGACAACGAACGCACCGCGCTAGCCGCGGCGAAACCGCTCGGCATCGACAACGTGGAGGCCGGGGTCGAGCCCGCCGACAAGAGTGAACATGTGAAACGATTGCGCCAGCAAGGGCAAGTGGTCGCGATGGCTGGTGACGGTATCAACGACGCGCCCGCGCTAGCCGCGGCCGATGTCGGAATCGCGATGGGAACCGGCACCGACGTCGCGATGGAAAGCGCGGGCGTCACATTAGTGAAAGGCGATCTGCGCGGGATCAAGAATGCCATCCTTCTCAGCCGGGCGATGATGAGCAACATCCGGCAAAACCTCTTCTTCGCCTTCATCTACAACGCGCTCGGTATCCCGATTGCCGCCGGTGTGCTCTATCCCTTCTTCGGCATCCTGCTAAGCCCGATCATCGCCGGAGCGGCGATGAGTTTCAGTTCCGTGTCAGTGATCGCAAATGCGCTGCGGCTCAGAAATGTGCGGCTCGGATGAACGGGATTGCTGCCGGGTTGGCGGAATTCCTAAGGGACAGCGGCCGGCTACACGTCTAGACAAGATATGGAGGAAAGTCACCCATCCACGCGTGCCGCTGGGATGCCGTCGAGCAACGACACCAGCGCACCGAATGAGTGTGGAATCTTTCGTGCCCACAAATCTCCCCGTGGTGTCTGAGTCGCGGGTGCGAGAAGCGCAATGAATCTGTTTCAACAGATCGTGGGCTTCGTGGGCACCGTGCTAGATGGCGCCGGCGTCGTCATTGTGGTGATCGGCATTTTTATCGCGAGCGGCCGGTTCTTGTTCCGCAGGACCGCATTCGCGGCCTACCGGCGCGACGTCGGCTCGGCTATTTTGCTCGGGCTAGAATTTCTGATCGCTGGCGACATCATCCGGACGGTGGTCGTGGCGCCGACGATGCAGAACGTCATTGTGTTAGCGCTCATCGTGCTGATTCGAACTGTTCTCAGCCTGGCGCTGCAATTGGAAGTGGACGGGCGCTTACCGTGGCAGAAAGCAGCCTCGCCACCACCGCCCACGAACGCTCCGGTCTAAGGAGTGCACGTACCGGGAGACCTTGCAGAAGATCAGCCAATCCGAAAAATCACATGAAGCTAATACCTAAGAAAATCGTCCTCGCGGCTCTTGCGGCCGGAGCGTTACTTAGCGCCACTCACTCTCGCCCATTGCACGCTCAAGCCGCTCCGATGAACGCGGAGCCGAAAGTCGATGCGTCCAAAGCAGACCCTGCCCTCGCGCAGCAAATCGCTGAGATGCAAGCCAAGGCCGCGGGCTTGCAAGGCGCGCTTGCGCAAAACCCCAGCCCGGCGGCGAAGAAGCCGATGGGTCAAATGCCAGCCGCCTCACCGGCGGCGGGGATGTCGCCGGCCGGCATGAGTTCCGGTGGCGGGATGGGAATGGATAAGATGGGTGGAGGTCCTTCGATGGCTCCTGCCGCCGCGCCCATGCCGATGGGAATGCCGATGCCGATGCCGATGCCGATGCCGATGGGCGGCGGGATGATGGACACGATGAAGATGATGGGAATGACCAACATGCCCGCGGCTTCGCCAGCGATGGCGCCAGGGCAGGCGGCCATGCCGCAATCGGCATTACCAGGGTTCGCTGGCGTGTCGCATTTGTATCATATAGGTGCGACTGGATTTTTTCTCGATCACCCGCAGCACATCAATCTCTCGGGGGACCAGCAAGCGGCGCTTAACGCATTAAAGCAGCAGGCGCTCGCGGCCAAGAGCAGTTCGGACCAACAGATCGAGCAAGCGGAGCAGGAGATAGGAAAGCTCACATCCGTCGATCAGCCCGACGCGACGCTGATCGAGAAGAAGGTGCGCGACATTGAAAAGGCGCGCGCCGACGAGCGGCTAAACTTTATCCGGGCAGTGGGTGAAGGCGCCAAGCTCCTCACGGACGACCAACGAAAAATCCTGATCGGCACGATGCAGCCTGCGGCGGCTCCCGCGCCATCGCCATCTGCGACCATGACTCCGATGTCGGACATGTAGACGGCCGCTTTGAGACGCGTGATCACGAGACGTGATTTTTTGCGCTGCGGCGCCGCCGCGGGGCTGTGCGCAGGAATCGAGAGCTCTGTTCCTGCGTATGCTCGCTCGAACGGCGGCGCGATCGATCTCACGATCGCAAAGCAAAGGCTAAACATCGGCGGGCGAGGCACAGAGGCGATCACGATCAATGGCTCGTTGCCCGGGCCGCTGCTGCGTTTGAGGGAAGGACAAGATGCCGTCATCCGCGTCACCAACACGCTGGCAGAGACAACCTCGATTCACTGGCACGGATTGATTCTGCCTTTCCGGATGGACGGCGTACCGGGCGTGAGCTATGCCGGAATCCGGCCTAACGAGACGTTCACGTATCGGTTTCCCGTCCGGCAGAACGGCACCTACTGGTATCACAGCCACAGCGCGGCGCAGGAACAGCTCGGAGTTCTCGGGCCGCTGATTATCGAACCGCGCGGGGGCGATCCGTTTCATTACGATCGCGAATACGTCGTGGTGCTCGGCGACTGGCTCTTCGTCGATCCGGCCATCCTTTTCGCGAAGCTGAAAAAAGATAGCAGCTACTCAAACTATCAGCGGCGCACCGTCGGCGACTTCTTCCAGGACATCGGCAAAGACGGTCTCAAGTCGACGTTCGCCGATCGCTGGCAATGGGGAAAGATGCGGATGGATCCGACGGACATCGCGGATATCACGGGCCATCATTTCACTTTTCTGATGAACGGGCTCGCGCCGGAGTCGAACTGGACTGGCCTCTTTCGTCCAGGCGAACGCGTGCGATTGCGTTTCATCAACAGCGCGGCTGTCACGTTTTTCGATGTCCGCGTTCCAGGCCTGCCGATGACGGTGGTGCAAGCCGATGGGCAAAATGTGAAGCCGGTAACGGTGGACGAATTCCGCATCGGCATCGCGGAAACTTACGATGTGATCGTTCGGCCTAACGAGCGCAGCGCCTACACGATTTTCGCCGAGACGATCGACCGCAGCGGTTTCGCCCGTGGCACGCTCGCGACTCGCGAAGGAATGACTGCGGCAATTCCTGAGCGTCGCAAACGCCCCGTCCGCACGATGGCTGACATGGGCATGGCGATGGCCGGCATGGGCGGTATGGATAAGAAGTCCGCGGGTGGCAATGCTGGTGGCGAGGCGATGCCCGGAATGAAGGCTTCCACGCCCACAGACGCAGGCATGGCCGATATGGCGGGAATGAAAGTCCCAGCGTCAGCCGACGCAGGCATGGCAGGGATGAAAGAGAAAAGTGCAGCCCCTCCTGCGGCCGGCGGCGCGATGCCAGGAATGGATACGATGGCAGCCGGCGGCGACGCTCCGCACGGCCCCGACAAACACGGCCCGGGAAATTCCGTGGTCGCGATGAATCCGAAAAACCGGTCCAGCGAACCCGGCACCGGACTCGAAGGAATGCCGTGGCGCGTCTTGACCTACGCCGATCTGGAGAGCCTCGAACCGAATACCGATCAACGTCCGCCTGAGCGTGAACTCGAAATACACGCGACCGGCAACATGGAGCGCTACATGTGGTCGTTCGACGGCAAGAAATATTCCGACGCGAAAGAACCGATCTCGTTTTACTACGGCGAGCGCCTGCGTTGGACCTGGGTTAACGACACCATGATGGAGCATCCGCTGCATTTGCACGGGATGTTCATGGCGCTCGACAACGGACGCGGCGCGAACAAGCCGCTCAAGCACACGATCATTCTCAAACCGGGCGAAAGACTATCGGTCGACATCAACGTCGATGCGCCCGGCGTTTGGGCGTTTCACTGTCATGTTCTCTACCACATGGAGGCGGGAATGTTCCGCGTCGTTTCCGTCACCGCGAAGACATGAACGCATGAAATTACACATCATATTGAAACGCGCGCGCGCCGGAACCTTTCCGGGAACAGCTCTACGGCGCGGTGCGAATCCGGCGAATGCGCGACCGGGAGATGATCACGAGATAATTGCGCAACTCTTCCGCACTCGCGGAAGCGAGAAAGGGCACGAGCAGCGCCGCGGCTTCCCCCGTCGTAGTTGGCTTGGTCTCCACACGGATTACACCCGCGTGTGCCCGCAACGGCAGCACGGCCCAGTCGCCGAAATCGCCATCGCGGGTGATCAGCACGCGCGACTCACCGCCGGCGAGCGCGAGGATTTCCGCGTCATCCGCGCGGGACTTCATCGCTGCTCCCGCGGTGGCGACGTCGTGGCCTTCGTCTCGCAAGATTTCCGCGAGCTCCAGATGAAACATCTGGTCGAGAAAGACGCGCACGGGATGGCAGGTTTATGCCGGGGCGGGCGCGAGAATATCGGTGCGCTCGACCGCGGCGCTCGCGTAGAGCAGCGCCGCCTGGATGTCTTCGCGAGTCAGACCTGGGTAACCGCTCAGCAGATACTCCCACGTCTTACCGGCAGCGATCTGTTCGATCAGCACATGGACGGGAATTCGTGTGCCGCGAACGACCGGCTTGCCATTGCAAACACGCGCGTTGAGTTCGATGCGCTCCATCGGCTCTTTCATTGCCAAAGGTATAACACGGGCGCGGGAAAAATGCGCTTGGGAAAGTTTCGGCAGAGATCGAAACGCAGTGGCAGAGGTTTCGTAGTGTTCGCCGCGGCATGCGTGTTATTGGCCGCGGCCCATCTTGCCGCACAAGACATGGGATCGATGCCGGGCATGAAGCCGGCATCCGCAGTCAGCAAGTCTTCGAGTTCCAAATCGGCGGTCAAAAAGATTACCAAGCGGCCACCTCTGAATCGCGCCGCCGAGCTACTCTCCAAACCAATGCTCGAAGCGCATATGGAGAGCCTCAAAACTGAGCCTATCGAAGACAATAAAATCCAAAGCTTTCTTCTCTTCGATCTGCTCGAGTACCGAGCCTACAGCGCGGGCGTTGATACTTTGACGTGGGATTTTGTCGGCTGGGTCGGCGGCGACTTCAACCGGCTCTGGATCAAAACCGAGGGCGATCAAAACATTGGCCGCGGCAACGGAATGCAGGGCGATCTCCAGTTACTTTACGGACGACTCATCGCGCCATTCTGGGATTTTCAGGCGGGTCTCCGCTACAACGGAATCATGGGGCCGGATCGTTCTCTCGGCTCGCGCACTTACGCTGTCCTCGGGTTCCAGGGTTTGGCGCCCGGGAACTTTGATGTGGAACCCGCGCTCTATATAAGTGATCGCGGCGAAGTCTCCGTCGAGATCACGGTCAGCGCCGATCTTTACCTGACGCAACGCATCGTTTTGCAGCCGCGTCTGGAGGCGCAGTTCTCGGTGCAGGGCGATCCGAAATTCAGCACCGGCAAAGGCGCGAACCAAACGGACTTGGGCGTGCGGCTTCGTTACGAAATCACTCGCGAAATTGCGCCCTACATCGGCGTCACGTGGGTGCGGAAATACGGCGAGTCCGCGGACATCGCCCGTTCCGAAAACGAACCCGATGACGCGATCGCTTTTGTTGCCGGCCTGCGGCTCTGGTATTAATGCCGGGCGACTCGACCATGAACTCAAACTCGAGCGTGTTTGCGGCACCCAAGATCACGTTGGTTACTCTGCTGACCCTAGCTCTCATTTCTGCCGCCTGCCGCAAGTCCACTGTTAGCCCGCCGCCCAGCGCGAAGCAGAACCCTTCGCCCAGTCTCGCTGCCAACTCGGAGAGCTATACTACAGTTACGGCATCCCAACTGGCCGGTATGCTACCCACCAAAAATTTCACGATGATCAACGTCCACATCCCCTACGCAGGGGATATTCCACAGACAGATTTCATTATCCCGTTCGATCGGATTGCAGAGAATCTGGACAAGCTCCCGGCAAAAGACGCGCGCCTTCTTATCTATTGTCGCAGCGGCCGGATGAGCAAGGAAGCGACGCTCACGCTGGTTCGTCTGGGATACAGCCATGTCATGCATTTAGACGGAGGCTTCAATGCTTGGAAAGCTGCTGGGAATGAAATGGTGAACGAACCGTGAACACGGTCGCTTTACTTGGACCGAAAAATCTTTCGTGTGAGGCGCGCCGTAAAAATGATTCTGATCGGTGGCGGTGGACTTCTGGTGGTCGCGGCGCTCACGCTGCTGCTCGGGCGGATCGCCGCGCAACATCGAACGAATGATCGCATCCGCATTTCGTCGGCCGGCGGCATTGATTCGATCGAGAACGTTCGGCTTGGTGGACTCGAGCAGTGGATTCAAATTCGCGGGCGCGATAAATCCAAACCGATCCTGCTCTTTCTGCACGGCGGTCCTGGTTTTCCAAACATGCCTTTTGCGCATCTCAACGCGGAGCTCGAACGGCACTTCGTCGTCGTGCAGTGGGACCAGCGCGGTGCGGGAAAATCTTATTCGCGTTCGATTCCCGATGAGTCGATGCGCGTCGCGCAGTTTGTCGGGGACGCGCACGAGCTGGTGCAGCTATTGCTCGCGCGTTTCGGCGCGCGCCGCTGCTATCTGGTCGCGCATTCGTGGGGCTCGCTTTTAGGGGCGCAGCTTGTTGCGCAGTATCCCGAATTGTTTGTGGCCTACGTGGGAATCGGCCAGGCGGTCGACCTCCCGCAAACAGAACAGGTCCTCTATCAATTCGCGTTGGATTTCGCGCGACGAGACGACAACCAAAACGCGATCGCAGATCTTGAGCGAATCGGCCCGCCCCCACACAGCGACGCGAACCACAAGTTCATGGAGAAGTGGGTGACTTACTATTCGGAGCGCGAGCATCCCTCGCTCTCCCCGGACTCGCATGACTCGGATCGCGTTGGAATCGCCCGCCTATTCGTGCTTCGATCTGGTCAAGATTCCATTCGGCGTGAGATATTCATTCCGACGGCTGTGGAAGGAGATTTTCTACGAGACGAGCCTTTTCAAACAGGCCCCGCGCATCGAGGTACCTGTCTATTTTTTCCTGGGGCGTCACGATAAAGTGGTGACGTCCGAGATCGCGCAGCGATACTTTGAGGCGCTCGACACGCCACGCGGAAAGCAGATTATTTGGTTCGAAGAATCGGGTCACTGGCCGCACTTCGAGGAACCTCAGAAGTATCGGGAAACTCTCGTCAGTCGAGTGCTCAGCGAGACGAACCCGCAATGAGAGTCGCGAGACGTATGAGAACGAATCAATTACGAAGCGAGCGTGGCGCGCGATCCGAAAATGAGCCGGATGAAGCAATCACCTTTGTCGCCCGATGGCGGCTCTGGTATTGAAAGAGAGAAGCACATGAAAACATTCCAACTTCGCGCGCTTCCTTTGAGACTTTTCTGCCTGGGCGTGTTGATTGTTTTCGCTGGCAAGGTCGCGCGTGCGCAAACGGCTGAAGAACACGCGAGTCACCATCCTGAAGAAGCTGCGGCTGCAGCGCAACCGGCCGCGTCCCCGGCTTCCAGCGCAATGCCCGCGACCGCCGACGCACCCGGAATGGCAGGTATGGGGCCGCCAGGAGTTGGACCACCTGCAGGAGCGGGACCGCCCCCAACGGCTGGCGGGATGGGAAACATGGGCGAGATGATGAAAGGCATGGGCCTGCCGAAGGCAAAGGAGATGTATCCGTCGCTCATGGCTTTGCCGGAATTGACTCCGGAAAAACGGCGGGAGGTCGAGCAGCAGGCAGCCGAGCGGATGCACGCTGGATCGATGCTGATGGGGCAGAGTCTCGACACGCTCGGTCAGGCCGCCGCGTCGGGTGACTACAAGGCGATGCAAGGAGCCGCCTCGCATTTACGCGAGGGCATCGGCCAATTGGAAAGCGGCGTGGCCGCGCGGCGCGCGCTGGCAGAAGGACGAGCACCGCGCGAGGTCGCGCTCGCCTGGTTTAAACACCAGATGAACCTCGCGTCTCCCGCCGATGGTGAAGTTCCGCGCGGTCTCTTTGGCGTTTCCGTGTTTCACCTCTTCACGATGGCGCTGCTCGTTGCCTTCGCGCTCGCGATGCTGGCCATGTACTACTTTAAGATGCGCCGGGCCGCCGCTCTCTTCGGGCGGCTCGATCCTGATAAAGGATCGCCGCCTCCCGGGTCCTCATCGCGGCTGGCTGGCGGAATCCCGCCACCAGCGGGTAAAGGCCCCGCGGACGCACCAGGGGAAAAATCAGCGCCCGCGTCACCAGACAAATCGCCCAAGCCTCCCGAATCGGCTTCGGAAAAGCCGCCGGCGCCGGCTCCATCCCCGAAAGCATCGTGAGCGAAAACGGAGTAGCGCCGGTGACCGCGAAGTGGGCCGGGTATCTCCGCGTCGAGAGCATCGTGAGAGAGACCCCTTCGGTGCAAACCTTCCGTCTCCGCTCGCCCGACGGCGGCCCTTTGCCGTTTACCTACCAGCCCGGTCAGTTTTTAAATGTCGCGTTCGCGATCGGCGGCGGGAGGATGAATCGCTCCTATTCGATTTCATCTTCGCCTAACGACCGCGACCGCGTTGAGCTAACCATCAAGCGCGAGGAGCGCGGCGCCGTCTCGCGCCACATCAACGACCTGCTCAACATCGGAGACATGGTCGAAGCGGGCGGCCCGGTCGGCACGTTTACCTTTAACGGAACCGAGGCGGACAGCATCGTCCTCATCTCCGCCGGAGTCGGCATCACGCCGATGGTGAGCATCTCGCGCTATCTCACTGAGCGGTCATGGCCCGGCGATATTTTTTTCATCTATGCCTGCCGCACGCCGGCCGATTACATCCTGCAAAAAACCATCGAAGCACTCGAGCAGCGCAATCCAAAACTGCACGTAGCGGTGATGATGTCGAAGCCCGGGCCCGAGTGGAAGGGCCCGCGGGGTCACCTCACAAAAGAATTCCTGATCGAGACGGTGCCCGATCTCGCTTCCAGGCGGGTTCATATTTGCGGGCCGGTCTCGATGATGGACGCGACGAAAGCGATCCTCACCGAAATCGGAGTCTCGCCCGAGAATTTGAAGAGCGAACAGTTCGGCGCCGTGAAGCCCGCTCCGGCCGCTCCCGGAACGACGTCGAAACCGCAGGCTGCTGCGACCGGCCCGCTGGTCACGTTTTCGACGAACAACAAGTCGGCTAAAATTCGTCTCGATCTCCAGAAGGGAGATAGCCCGCCGAAGCAATCCATTCTGGAGCTTTCGGAAGAACTCGGGATCGGCATCGAGTTCTCCTGCCGCATCGGAACCTGCGGCGTATGCAAAGTGAAGATGACCGCCGGCGAAGTGGATCAGGAAGTGCAGGACGCGCTCGACGATGACGACAAGAAAAACGGGATCATTCTGGCCTGTCAGGCGAAGCCAAAAAGCGAAGTCACGGTCGAGGCCTAACGATGAATCGCCAACCCTTCTCGTCCTCGTCCTCGTCCTCGAAGCAATGCCTTGGCTCTGGCGGAGAAATCGAGGACGAGGACGAGATCGAGCAGGAGCACGAAGAGAAGCCCGGACTTAGACGATGAAGAACAGCGAACGCATCATCGTCAGCAGCATCTTCGCTGTCCTTGTCTTCGCGTGGCTCGGTTTCCTCCTGCACGTCTCACCGCGCTTTGCTGGCAGCGGCCTCGGAGCGGTCTTCGGAATTTCCGGCGCGGTCCTGATGCTCTTCCCGCTTATCTACACCGTTGCGAAGCGCATCCCGTTATTTAAGGGGATCAGCAAGAACGTCTCGCTGCAAACATGGCTGACGATCCACATCTACACCGGCATCGTGGGAGCGCTGCTCGCGCTCATTCACACCGGACACAAGTACCACAGCCCGGTCGGCATTGCCCTCACCGCAACGATGATGCTCGTCGTGGTGACGGGATTTGTGCTGCGTTATCTGACGCCATTCGTGAACGTGGATATGAAGGACAAACTCCTTCTCTTGCAGACCGCGAGAGGCGATCTCGACAGCGCCTGGGGCGTGCTCGAGAAGTCTGCGGCGGAGAGAAAAGATCTCCCGAAAGCGCCGTTGCTGACTACCGGCCTGGCCTCGCTCGGGCTGTCATTTGCCTCGGATAACCCCGCCGGCCAAGTCACAACTCTGGCCGAAGGCGTGGCGGATCTCGAGTATTCGGTTCGGACGCACGACGTCTTGAAACGCTGGTTCGCGCGCGCTCTCACGCTTCACATCATCCTCGCAGTTGCGATGTACGGGCTGCTCGCCGCGCACATCGCTTCCGGCATCTACTTTGGTCTGCGCTGGCTGCAATAATGAGCAAGCCCGTCCTTTCCACCGCGCTCATCCTTGTCGCGATCGTTGCGGCAACGCTGTCCGTCCTCCATTTCAAGCGCGCCCAGTACGTCGTCGAGCTTGCCGTCAGTCCCGGCGAACTCTCGCAGCCGCATGCGTTTCTCGACAACAACTGCGCCGCATGTCACACGGCCGGCAAAGGAATTGAGGCGCAGAACTGCATCGTTTGCCATGCGAATAACGAGCACGTGCTACAACGCCAGCCCACCGCGTTTCACGCCGAGATCAGCTCCTGCGTCGCCTGTCATGTCGAGCATCAGGGCCGCGTCGCGCGCACCACAAAGATGGATCACGTGGCGCTCACGCGGATTGCTTTCACCACCTTAAAAAAAGAGGCCCAAGCGAACGGCCCGGAGCTTGCGCAAGCGAAACAGCTCAAACAATGGCTTGGGGAACAAAGCAGCGGCGGGCAGTTTCAGAACACGCAGCTCAAGCCAGAGGAACGGCTTTTGAATTGCGCCATCTGTCATCAGACGAAAGACCGGCATCAAGGATTGTTCGGGACCGATTGCGCCTCATGCCACAGCACCACGAAGTGGACGATCGCGGAGTTTCGCCATCCGTCGTCGGCCTCGCAATCCTGCGCGCAATGCCACCAGGCCCCGCCGAGCCATTACATGGGCCACTTCAACACGATCTCCATGAAGGTCGCCGGAAAACCGCACGCCAAAGTGAGCGAATGCTACACCTGCCATCAGACGACCTCGTGGAACGACATCGAAGGCGTCGGCTGGTATAAGCATCACTAACCAGCAAAGATAAAAAGCGCGCGATCTTATGTGGAGGAAGCCTCCATCAACAACCTGAGATCAAACAGCTATGCAAAGAAATTACCTCAGGCCAGCGGCGAGAGATTGATCAGATGAAGGCTAAGTTGAATGAACTCCATTGAACTCAGTACTTGATTGCGCGTTTTGCTTTGAACTTTAGTTACAGAAGAAGGAGGTGATCACATGAAACAATCGATCCTAACGACCGCGGTAATAATCGCGATGTTCGTAAGCACCGCATTCGGCGCGACGGGGAAAATAACGTGCCGCGAAACTGGCAAGACAATGAACAAGTGCTGTTGCACGG
>JBPCJC010000082.1:0-11700 GCA_051005695.1 Chthoniobacterales bacterium
CGGCGCAATCGCTCGCCCGCATGGTCTACGGGATCGTCTGCTTTGCGACCTTGTTCAGCTTCGTCGGGACGATCCTCGGCGGCATCTGGGCGGACCAATCCTGGGGCCGTTTCTGGGGTTGGGATCCGAAGGAAAACGGCGCGCTCCTGATCGTTCTCTGGAACGCGATCATCCTGCACGCGCGCTGGGGAGGACTCGTTAGGCAACGTGGCCTGATGGTCCTGGCGGTCTTCGGCAATGTGGTCACCGCGTGGTCCTGGTTCGGGGTCAACATGCTCGGCATCGGTCTGCATTCGTATGGTTTTATGGACAGCGCGTTTCCGTGGCTAATCGCTTTTGGCGCCAGCCAGCTGGTCTTCATGATGGTCGGAATGCTTCCGCCGCAGTATTGGCGGAGTCAGCTCGAGCCGGTCAAAGCGACCGCGCCGCGCCCGTTAGCCGAAGCGCAGGTCTAACGACTCCGGATTAACGCCAGGGCGGTGAGTGAACTGGCGAGAGCGAGGCCGACGGCAATCGCCATCGTCATGCGAAAACCGTGAACGAACGACTGTGCGATCGCGCCCTCAATGGCGTCGCGCCTGTTCGCCTCCAGCTCCGGCGGCAATTCAATCGCGGCCAGTTTGGTCCGTTGAGAAAGCACGGCGGTTTGCGTTTCCGCCGGCAGTTGCAGCCGAGTGACGTTTCGGTCCAATGCGTGATCGAAAGTTTGGAGCATCACGATTCCGAGAACGGCGATCGCGAGCAAACCAGCGGCGCGGGAGACGGCGTTATTGATACCAGAAGCGACGCCGACACGCGCCTGGGCGACGGAATTCATCACCGTGGTCGTGAGCGGGGCCACGCTGATGCCCATGCCGAGACCGAGCACGACGACCGCGGGGAAAAATGTCAGCCAATAACTTCCACCGACGCCCGGCCGAAGAAAAAGCGCGAAGCCACCGGCGGCGATCAGCGGGCCGATGATCAAGGGAGTTTTCGCGCCGTACTTTTCCACCAACCCGCCCGCCCAGCGCGACATCAGAAAGATGATCAGGATGAAGGGCAGCAGCGCCGCGCCTGCGGCCGTCGGCGGATAGTGCTGCACCTGGATCAAGTCCAGCGGGAGGAAAAACATCGCTCCGCTGAGCGCGCTGTAGAGAAAGAGTGTGAGCAAATTTGCGCCCGTGAAAGCGCGGGAACGGAAGAGCTCGAGCGGCAGCATCGGATGAGAAATGCGCGCTTCCACGAAAAGAAAAAGGACAAACAAAATGCCCGCCGCGAGCAGCGAAGCCTCGACACCGAAATGGCGAAAACCCAGGCGCGACGATTCGATCAAACCGTAAACCAATGCGCCCAGCGCGCTCGCGATCAAACCTGCGCCTAACCAATCCAGCCGCGCTTTTTCCGGGCTCGAACTCTCCGGCACGTGCCGGAGCGAGATCGCGATTACGATCAGTGCAATCGGGATGTTGATGAAGAAAACCGCGCGCCACGAAATGTGCTCGACCAGCCGTCCTCCGAGCACCGGGCCGATGGCCGCGGTGATGGCGCTGAATCCCGACCAGGTGCCGATCGCGCGCCCGCGATCTTCTTCGCGAAAAGCGCTGCTGATGATCGCGAGACTTCCCGGAACCAGCAGCGCCGCGCCCAAACCCTGGCGCGCGGCCGTCTTTCCGCAGGCCGAGCCGGAGTCGGCGGAACGTCCGAGGCCTTCCGCGCAAGGCTCTCGAACAAGCATGGTCATGCTGCCGAAGCCGCGGGCAATTACCCCGCGACCTTCTCGACCAATTGCTTGAGCGTGATCCGGCGCAGATGTTTTCGGACCGCCTCGTCAGTGCTTTTGGCGACGCTGCTCATGATCGCTTTCATGTGGCAACTGACGTCGCAATGTCGCCAGGCTTTGCGTTGATTGATTGCGATGACCGGGCGCGGCTCGACCGCATCGTAAATTTCCACGAGGGAGATTTGCCCGGGCTTCTTGCGGAGTTTCGCGCCGCCGTGGGTGCCCGCGAAAGTTTCCACCAGTTTGGCCCGCCGCAGCGCGAGGAGGATTCGGCGCACGACCACCGGGTTGGTGTTGACGCTGGCTGCGAGAGTCTTCGAATCCATGACCTCGTTGGAGAAGGCGAGCGCGGTCATGATGTGGACCGCAAAAGTAAATTGCTGGTTGACCATCCGGCTAAACTGTAATTGTGTTCATTACAATTTGGAACAAGAATCGCAGCAGCCGGGAAAAAATATTATGGCAAAAATCGCCCTTATCACGGGAGCTAACAAAGGCATTGGTCTCGAAACCGCCCGCCAGCTCGGGCAGCAAAATATCACAGTTTTAATTGGCGCGCGCGACCCGGCCAAGGGCGAGCAGGCGGCCGATGAGCTGCGCAAAAAGGGGATCGCGGCGCGCGCGCTCGAGCTCGATGTCGATGATGCGGAAAGCATCCGCCAGGCTGTGCGCCAGGTAGAAAACGAATTCGGCCAGCTCGATATCCTGATCAACAACGCCGGGGTCATGCTGGACGATGAAAAGAAAAAAGTGAGCGAACAACCGCTCGATCTCTGGAAAAAAACTTTCGCGACCAACGTCTTCGGCGTGATCGCAACCACCCAGGCGTTTCTGCCGTTACTCAAAAAAAGTGACTCCGGCCGAATCGTGAATCTTTCGAGCATTCTCGGCTCGATCCATTATCACTCGACTCCCGGTTCGCCGGTTTACGACAAAAAACTGCCCGCCTATAACGTCTCGAAATCCGCCATCAACGCCTATACGGTCCAGCTCGCCTACGAGTTGAAGGATACGAAAATCAAGGTCAACGCAGCGCATCCCGGCTGGGTCAAAACTGAGATGGGAGGCGAGGGCGCGACCATGGAACTCGCCGACGGCGCGAAGACCAGCGTGCAACTCGCGACCCTCGGAGCGGACGGCGCGAATGGCACCTTCAGCCATCGGGGGAAAGCGTTGCCGTGGTAACGCAATTGCTGGCCGACGACTCGTTAGGCCGAGGATCGTTGGCGGCCGCGGCATCGCGCGGTGACGACGATATTTTGCTCGATGGTTACTCCAAGACGATCGCGGCGGTGGTCAATCGGGTGGCCCCGAGCGTGGTCAATATTAGAGTCGTTAGTCGCGACGGTCGGCCGGGCGGCGGCTCTGGTTTCGTGATCGCGCGCGATGGTTTTATCCTAACGAATAGCCACGTGGTCCACGGCGCGCGCGAACTGGAAGTGACCTTGCACGATGGCCGCATTTATCCCGCGCGGTTGATCGGCACCGATCCCGACACCGACCTCGGCGTGGTGCGGATCGATGCGCCGGATTTGCAGCACGCGCGCCTGGCGGATTCATCGGTCATTCGCGTCGGGCAGATCGCGGTCGCAGTCGGTTCGCCGTATGGATTTCAGCAAACGGTCACTGCCGGCATCGTCAGCGCGCTCGGCCGTTCGATGCGCGCGGAGTCCGGGCGCTTGATGGACGAAATCATCCAAACCGATGCCGCGCTCAATCCCGGAAACTCCGGCGGCCCGCTCCTGAACAGCGCCGGCGAAGTCATTGGCGTGAACACCGCGGTCATTTTGCCGGCGCAGGGAATTTGTTTCGCGATCGCGAGCAACACCGCGCACTTCGTCGCCGGTTGGCTGATCAAGGATGGCCGGATTCGCCGGAGCTCGATCGGCGTCGCCGGGCAGAATGTGCCGCTGCATCCGCGAGTGGTGCGTTTTCATCAACTGCCTAACGACCGCGGCGTCCTGGTGATGGAAGTGGAACCGGGCAGCCCGGCTGCGCTCGCCGGTTTACAAAAGGGCGACACCATCGTCGGCTTTAAGGGCCAGCCGATCGCGAGCATCGATCATCTGCACAAACACCTGGTCGCGTCCGAAATCGGAATCTCTTCACCGCTCATGTTTCTCCGCGGGACGGAGAAACTTTTTCGGCTGGTGATTCCACGCGAACTGCCCAGTTTCGAAAAACCAACCACTCGTTAGCCATGAACGAACCGATCAACATCAACGAAGCTAGTTTTGAGAAGGCCGTCATCAATTCACCGATTCCAGTCGTGGTCGATTTCTGGGCCGCGTGGTGCGGACCGTGCAAAATGATCGCGCCCGTGCTTGAGGAAATCGCGCGGGAAAACGGTGATCGTTTTCGCGTTGCCAAGGTAAATATCGACGACGATCCCGCGCTTCAGCAGCGCTTTAATATCCGCGGCGTGCCCGCGCTGCTTTTCTTCAGCGGCGGACAATTGCGCGATCAAATCGTCGGGGTGGCCGCGAAAAAAGCGATTGTCGAGAAGCTCGAACAACTCGCTAGCTAGGCTCGGCTTTTCAAATACGGCGCCGGCCGAACCTCCGCTATGCTGGCGGCGCGATGAAGTCCGAGCCGAGCCCCACCGCGCCGCGCGAAAACTGGCGCGCCGCGTGGAAGCGCGAACGCGTTTTGCGGCTCGCGGTTTATGCGTGGACGCTCGCGTTTCTCGGCGTGCTCGTGCTGGCGGCGATTCGGCCTAACGAGCACTCGGTTTTTACCGATTACTGGCTGGCCGGCGGTCGCTGGCTCCTCGGCGAAAGACTTTATCCCTACGGAAACAAGTTCCTCTACAGCCCGCTGGCGGCAGCCTGGTTTGCGGCTTTTGCCTTCATGCCACTCGCGCTCAGCGGAGTCGTTTGGCGAATCCTGAACGTGCTCGCGTATTCGTGCGCCATCGGTCTCGGTGCGCGGGCGTTTTGGAACGAAGAGGGCGCGGCCCGCTCGCTCGGTTACGGAATGCTCGCGCTCCTCCCGCTCTCGCTGAGCGAATGGAGTAACGGGCAGGCGGGTGTGCTCGTCGCGGCCCTGATCATCCTTTCGTTAGTCGCGGCCGGTGATGGACGCTGGCAATTGGTGGCGGCGGCGATCGCGCTCTCGACCGCGCTCAAAATCTACCCGCTCGCGCTGGGCTTGTTGCTCGCGGTTTTTTATCCGCGCCCGTTGAGCTGGCGGCTGCTGGTCTGGCTCGCCGGCCTCTTTTTGCTTTCGCTCTTTTTGCAACATCCGCGCTACGCCTTCGCGCAATATCACAATTGGTTAGGCCGTCTCGGAAAAGACGAGCGCCGGCTGGCCGGACCTTACGGCACCTGGCGCGATGCCTGGTTGCTTTTGCGAATGATCGGCGTGCCGTTGCGGATAGGCGCGTGGTCGATTTTACAAACCGCGACGGGCTTGGGCGCCGCCTCCTTCTGCATGTGGGGCCGGCGGGCGCGCTGGTCGAAAGAACGTTCCCTGAGCGCGGTTTTGGTTTTGGGCTCGGTCTGGATGACGCTTTTCGGACCGGCGACGGAAGCGGCCACTTACATCTTGCTCGCGCCGGCGGTCACGTTTGCGCTGATTACTTCCTGCCGTCAATCGAGTCCCGTATGGCTCCGCGCAGGCATGACCACGAGCTACGGAATGCTGCTCTTCGCGGACGTGTGCAATTCCTGGATTCGACCGAAGCACGCGGTCGATTTGGTGCACGCGATTCAACCGTTGGCCGCAGTTATTTTTCTGCTCAGCGCGATCGCGTGGCTGCTCGCAGATGCTCGCTGGCCCGCGAGCAAGATTGCGTTTCCCGAGAACCGGCTTAGCCGTGAGCGATGAAATTTAAAACGCTGGTCGCGATCGGTGCGGCCATTTTATTGCAATGCGCGCGCGCGTCCGCAGCGGAAAGCGGCTACCGATTGCTCCAGGAAATTCCGATCGGCGGCGAAGGCGGCTGGGATATTTTAACGGTCGACGCGCATCGCCTTTACCTCTCGCATTCCAGCAAAGTGGTGGTGGTCGATTTGGATAAAAACACCATCGCCGGTGAAATCACGGAGACGCCGGGCGTGCATGCCTTCATCGCCGCGCCGGCAGCGCACCGCGGATTTTCTTCCAACGGCAAGGAGAACAAAGCGAGCGTGGTCGATCTCGCGACCCTGCGCACGATTTCAAAAATCGACACCGGCGCGGGACCGGACGCGATGGCTTACGATGGGAAGCGCGGCGAGGTTTACGTTTTCAATCACAAGGGAAATTCGGCCACGGTGATCGATGCCAAGGACGCGAAAGTGGTGGCCACAATTCCGCTCGAAGGCAGCCCGGAATTCGGCGCGGTCGATGAAAATGCAGGCCGCATTTTTGTGAACCTGGAAGACAAAAGCGAGATCGTGGCGATCGATGCGGCCAAGCATGAAGTCGTCGCGCATTGGCCGCTCGCGCCGGGGGAAGAACCGACCGGGCTCGCAGTTGATCCGGCGCATCACCGGCTATTTGCCGCCTGCAATAACAAGCTCCTGGTCATGCTTGACAGCGAATCCGGCAAGGTCGTCGGGAGCGCGGCCATCGGTGAGCATGTCGATGGCTGCGCCTTCGATCCGGCGACGCAGCTCGTCTTTGTCCCATGCGGGGAAGGCGTGACCACGATCGTGAAAGAAGAGACCCCGGAGAAACTGAACGTCGTGCAGACACTCAAGACGGAACGGGGCGCGCGCACGATCGCACTCGATCCGCGTTCGCATCGGATCTATCTGCCGACCGCGCAATTTGGACCGGCGCCGACGCCGGGCCCGAACGCACCGCACTGGCCGCCGATCGTGCCGAACACGCTCAAGCTGCTGGTTTACGGGCCGGGTGAATAGGCGCGGCCTAACGAGAGCAAGCGCAGGCCTTAGCTCTCGTTAGACCTGCGCACTGGTCTTGGCGCTTACCGGCAGGACAACGGAAAATTCCGTCCACTCGTGGTCCGAGCGCACGAGAACAATCTCGCCGCGATGCGCCCGCACGATTTCTCGCGCGATACTCAGGCCGAGGCCATGGCCGCTAATTTCCCCCTCCCGCGAATTGTCGTTGCGATAGAAGCGTTCGAAAATTTTGCGGTGCAGCGCGGCTGGGACTCCCGGCCCGGTGTTGCGAAAAGTGAGGACGCCGCGCTGGCCATTAGTTGATCCACTGACGGCCACGCTTCCGTCCATCCGGTTATACTTAATTGCGTTGTCGAGCAGGTTCATGACGGCGCGCCGGAGAAAACGCGCGTCTCCGCTGACGACGATTTTCGGCGGCAGTTTGAACTCGAGGCCGAGGTTCTGACGGGTGGCGAGAATCTCCGCGTCTTCGCGCAGGTCTTCCAGGAGCTCAACCAGATCGACTGGTTGCTGCTCGAGCGCGAGCATGCGGTCATCCGCGCGCGAGAGAAAGAGGAGGCCGTCGATGATTTGCGAGAGCTGGGACGATTGCTCGATTAAATCGGAGATCGTCTCGCGCTGCACCGGACTGGCCGCGGGATCCAGCGCGCTCTCGAGTTGCGCGCGCATGAGGGTGAGCGGCGTCTTCAATTCGTGCGAAGCGTCGGAGGTGAAACGCGTGATTTGTTCGAAGCTGCGCTGGAGCCGCTCGAACATGGTATTCAAGACGAGCGCGAGTTGCGCGATCTCGTCGTTTGAATCCGGAACCGGAATGCGCTGGGCGAGATCGGAGGCGGAGATGCGCGCGGCGCTGGCCGCAATCGTTTCCACCGGCGCGGCGGCGCGGCGCGCGATCCACCAGCCGCCCGCTCCCACCGCGATCGCGACCAGCGGTAGAGTGAGGAGATAAGACTCGATCAGGCTGGCGAGCGTTTTGTTGAGCTCGCGCAGGTCTTTGCCGAGGGCGAACTCGGCGCCGCCGTTTGCGAAAAGTCCGACGCGAATGCTGCGGCCGTCCGCGACCAGGGTGTAAGTCTGCCCGGTCGAATTTTCGCGCCAGATTTCCTGCTCCCCGAGACGCGGCGACCGATAGAGCAGACGGCCGGTGGCGTCGTGCACTTCCACGAATTCGAAGCGGGTGGTCTCTTCCGCGAGGAACGCTTCGATGCTGTGGCGATCGTTCCAATCCGGGTGCTGTTCGCCCAGTTCGTCAAAAAAATCACGCGCCTCATAGCGGATTTGGTTATCTACATTCGCGAGCAGTTTCTCCCGTAGAGCCAAGGCGGCGCCGGCACCAAAAAGAATGAGCGCGCCGCTCACCACTGCGACCGTCCAAAGCGCCAGTCGCGCCCGGAGCGAACGCCAGTTCATCCTTCGCCTCGCAGGGTGTAACCGGTGCCGCGAATAGTCTGCAGAATCTTGTGCGCGTGACCTTCGTCGATCTTGCGCCGCAAACGCTGGATGCAGACTTCGACCACGTTGGTGCCGGTATCGAAGTGATGTTCCCAAACGTGTTCGCAGAGCGCGGTTTTCGTGACCACGCGGCCGGCGTGCGCCATCAAATATTCGAGGAGCGCGAACTCGCGATTCGTTAGGTCGACCTTGTTCCCGGCGCGGGTGGCTTCCCGCGTGATGACATTGAGCGAAAGGTCGTCCACCTGCATGACGGTGGCGTGTTCACCCGCAGCACGCCGGGTCAGGGCGCGGATGCGGGCCACCACTTCGGTGATGGAGAATGGCTTCGGCAAATAATCATCCGCGCCCAGGTTCAGGCCTTCGACGCGCTCGTTTACATTCCCGCGCGCCGACAATAAGAGGACGGGCGTGTTGACGTGCTGCCGGCGCATTTCGCGGAGAACGCTGAGGCCGTCGCGCTCCGGCAACATGATGTCGAGGATGATTGCGTCGTAGGCGCGCGCGAGGATTTGCTCGAGCGCTTCAGCGCCGTTGTGGATGACATCGACGACGAAGTTTTCTTCGATCAAGCCTTTGCGCAGGAATCCCGCCAGCTTCTTTTCGTCTTCCACGACCAGGACCCGCATCGCAGCGAAGGATACCGGAGCAGCGGTCGAGTGCGAGCCGCCACCGCCAGATAACGCAATTGTAATTTGGCCGCGCGTTTTGGTGACAGGATGCGTGGTTAAGGTGGGACTATGAAAATAAACAAGAACTGGACAGTGATGCTGGCCGCGATCGCTCTCGTTGGCCTGACGACTTCAACCCTGCTCGCGGAACAGCCGGACCCGAAGTTGCTGAAAGCAGCGAAGATCACTCAGGCTGACGCGCAGAAGACGGCGCTGGCGAAAGTCCCGAACGGGACGGTTAAATCCGCCGAGCTGGAGAATGAAGGCGGCGCGTTGGTCTGGTCGTTCGACATCAACAAGCCGAACTCGAAGGACATCGCGGAAGTGTTGGTCGACGCCAAGACGGGCAAGATCGTGAAGATGGAAAACGAAAACCCAAAGCAGCAGGCCAACGAAGCGGCGGCGGACAAGAAAGCGAAGAAGTAGCTCGCGCGTTGCGGCCGGCACTCTGCGATGGACTGTCGGTCGCCCAAGCCGAATGTAGCGCGCGTGCTGCATCGTGCTTTTCATCGGCGGCTGGTGGCAGCTCTGCTGGTGACCATTGCGAGCGGCGGAATTGTTTCGCCGCTCGCTGCGCAGTCGGAGTTGCCGCGCGCGCGTCTGCGCGTGCCGGCGTCGCGGATTGAAAACGCACGCGCCGCGCCGCTGCCTTTCGACTTGCGGCGCGGGATCGGTCCCGACGAAGCGGCGCTGATCGCTACCTATCAAAATCTCGCGCTGCGCGTCGAGCGGGCGCGCCGCGGATTGGCGCAAGCGCAGATCGTGCAAGCGGGTGTGCTGCCGAATCCGCAGGTCACATATGAGCGGGACTACATCACCGGCGGCAATACCGCCGGAACGCAGACCGCCTATAACTTCGCCGCCGGTTGGGAAGTGACTTCGCTTCTCCCGCTCATCCCGCGGCAGATCGCGGCGCGGGCCAATCTGCGCTCCGTAGATCTGGACATCGCGTGGCAGGAATGGCGCATCGCGCAGGAAGCGCGCACCGCGGTTTATTGGGTCGTCGCGCTGGAAGAGGAATTTGCCAGCGCGCATCAGGCGGATCGCGAATTGAGTGCGAGCGCCGATACGTTGAAGCGCGCCATGGAAGCGCACGAGAAAACCGTGCTCGATTACGGCGCGGCGGCAGCGTCTGCTTTGGATGCGCGCGCCACTGCGCTCGGGCTGGAGCAGGAGTACGAAAAGCAGCGGCTGATTTTGAAAAGGACTCTCGGGCTGGAGCCGACGGCGGAAGTGCGATTGCGTAACGGCATCGGTTTGCCGTCACATCTCGATTTGCCTAACGAGCGGATGCTGAACGAGAACCTGGAAAATCGCCGGCTCGATCTGGTCGGGTTGCAGGAAGGCTATCGCAGCCAGGAAGCGACGGTGCGGGCCGCGTTTCTGAGCGCATTCCCGAAAATCTCGATCGGTTTCGTGAAGGCAACCGACACCACCAATGTGCAGACGGAAGGATTCGCGATCACGGCTGACGTGCCGATTTTCGATCGACATCAGGGCGTGATCGCGACCGAGCGGGCGGCGCGACAGAAGCTGCTCGATGAATTTCACCTGCGTGTTTTCGAAGGGCGTTCCGAGATCGCGGCTGCCCTGGCCGACATCCGTTCGCTCAATCGTCAGGTCGCGGCGGCCGAGGAAGCGCTCCCGGTTTTCGAACATCTCGTCAGCTCGGCCGAGACCGCTTTGCATGAAGGAAACACCGATGTGCTCGCCTATTACAATGCGCGCAGCGGACTGCTCCAGCGGCGTATTCAGTTGATCAAGCTCAAGGAACAATTGCTCGAAGCGAAGACTGCGATCGAGCTCGCCTCCGGCCGTTTTCTGCCGAGCAACGCGGCCATGAATCTGAAATGAAAAAGATCATTATATGGGTGGGCGCCGCGGCGGTGATTCTGTTTCTCGGCTATTGCGGCTGGCAGCATTTCAGTGGCGGCGATGGTGGCCAAACGCAAAAACAGGAGCCGACCGCGCAAGTGCAGGTGGCGCCGCTGCAACGCAAGAGCATTTCGCAAAAGCTGACTGCCTACGGGAGTGTGGTCGCGCAACCGGGCAAAACGCATTCCGTTTCGGTGGCTTTTGAAACGCGCGTGATTCACGTGCTGGTCGCGCCGGGAGAGTTCGTGCACGACGGCGATCTAGTGACGGAAGTCGAGCCGAGCGCGGCGGCGAAGTTGCAACTGCAGCAAGCTCAAACGGCGGCGCAGGCGGCGCAAAATTCGCTCAAGCAATCGCAGCAAAAATTCAACCTTAACTTGGCGACGAACCAGGAACTCGACGCCGCGAAAAAAGCCGCGGCCGACGCGCAAGCTGCGCTGACCTCCATGGAACGCGCCGGCGCCGGTGGCGATCATCGCGTGCGCTCGGATGCAACTGGCATCATCGCGAAAGTGGATGTGCAAAACGGGCAGATCGTGCCGGCGGGCGGGCCGCTGGTGGAGATCGTGGTCGAGGATCAGATCGAGGTGAAACTCGGAGTCGAGCCGGAAGATTTGCCGTGGCTTCATCCGCAGCAGCCGATCGCGATTTTTCCGGTGAACAATCCCGAGCAGGAGAAGATCGATGCAATCGTGCGTTTGATTACGCGGCGAGTCGATCCGGCAACGCGGCTAGTGGACGTTTACATCGCGCTTCCGGGTGGAACGAAGATCATGCTCGATGGTTTTGTGCGCGCGGAATTCGAGCGCACCGCGGAAAACGTTCTCGTCGCCCCGCGCTCCGCGATTCTGCCTAACGACAAGAAGCAGTTCACGCTTTTCACGATCGAACAGAATCACGCAAAGGAGCATATCGTGAAGGTCGGCCTCGAGAATGAGCAGGAAGCGGAAGTGAGCGCGCCCGACCTGCACGAGAACGAAACGGTCGTGACCGTCGGCAATCACGAACTGGCCGACGGCATGGCGGTCGCGATCCAGAAATGCAAATGACGGCTTGGGCGCAACGCCACGCGCGCTCGGTTTTGTTT
>JBPCJC010000083.1:0-6406 GCA_051005695.1 Chthoniobacterales bacterium
TCCGAAAAAGCCGAAGCGATGCTCCGCTTTGATCTCGAGAACGAAAAGCAGACGATCATCAACTACCGCGAGCGGATTCGGCAGGCGGAAGCCCTTGGCGAATTTGCCTTGAGCGAAGCGCTCCGCAAAATCATCGCGCAGGAGCAGGACCACCTGACCGCTTTGGCCGATGCGCTCGGGATAGATAATCCTACGATCAAAGAATAGGCACCAACCCGATCTGAGTCGTATCGAACGAGAGGTGCGTCTGACAAAAACCGGAGTGCGATGATTTTTAGCTTCTTACTCCTGCTCGTCCCGGTTTCGTTGGTTTTGGGTTACTGGGTGCATGCGGGAGCGGTGTGGACTTTCGTCACCGCCACGCTCGCCATCATTCCGCTGGCCAATCTTATCCGGCAGGGCACCGAACAAATTGCGAAACGGGCGGGGTCAGCCATCGGCGGCTTGCTCAACGTCACCTTTGGAAATACGGCCGAGCTGATCCTGGCGATCTTCGTCCTGATCGCGGGCAAGGGCGAAGTGGTAAAAGCCCAGCTCACCGGCTCGATCATCGGCAACAGTTTGTTAGGCCTGGGTCTCGCGATCGTGGTCGGGAGCTGGCGGCGCGAGCATCAGACCTTCAAGCGCGAACGAGCCGGACTTCTTGCAAGTCTTCTGATTCTCTCGGTCGTGGCGCTTTTACTGCCCGCGCTTTTTGATTATACTGAACGCGGCGTTTTCGCGGGGCCGAATCGCGGCCACCTCGATGAGCAACTGAGTCTCTGCGTGGCCGTCGTGCTCATCCTGGTTTACGTCGCGAATTTGCTCTACACGCTCGTCACCCACCGAGATGTCTTTGCTTTCGATGCGGAGGAGCAAACGGAAGCGGCTTGGCCGCTCTGGAAATCCCTTGGCGCGCTGCTGCTCGGGACCGCGGCGATCGCGGTCGAAGCAGAGCTGGTTTCGGGCGCGCTCGAGGCGACCGCCGGCCGGTTAGGAATCTCGGCCTTTTTTCTCGGCGTCACCGTGCTCGCCATCGTCGGTAACGCGGCCGAGTATGTGGCCGCGATCTACTTTGCGCGCAAAGATCAAATGGGTCTGGCGCTGAGCATCACGGTCGGCTCGACGATTCAGGTCGCGCTCCTGGTCGCGCCGCTGCTCGTCCTGGTTTCCTATTTCATCGGGCACCCAATGAACCTTGTCTTCGCCAATCCGCTCGAGCTGATCGCGATCGTGAGCGTCGCTTTTGCGGTTAACGCCATCGCGCATGACGGACAAAGCACCTGGTTCGAGGGAGTGTTGCTGGTCGCGTTATATGTCTTGTTTGCGCTGGCGTTTTTCTTTGTTACCCCGGGACGGAGTTAGGAGATGGAAGGCAGCCGGTTGAGAAAAAAACAAGTCCATCGTCGGAAGCTCGGGGAAACGCTGCGGCGCGCCTTCGCCGAGTTTCTCACCATCCCGAGTCTGGTGATCGCCGGCTTCCTTTTGTTAGCCGTGGGCGGTTACGCCCTTGATCACGTTGCACTGCCAATGCTCGAGCCGCTCCGCGCGCTGCTCCGAGGACGGATTTTTCGAGACGCGAAAGCCACGAGCGATTTGCTCGGAACGATCGGCGGCAGCCTGATCACGGTCACCTCAATCACCTTCTCGCTCCTCCTGCTCGCGGTGCAACAATCCGCCGCCACTCTGACTCCGCAGGTCTATGACCAGTTCCTGCGGCGGCGGATCAATCAAATCTACTTCGGCTTCTTCGTCGGCCTCTCCCTCTACACTTTGGTCGTCCTCGCGCTTGCATCCCGCCTATAACCCGGTTTTCGGCGCGACCCTGGCCTTCCTCCTGACGATTGTCGCGCTCTATCTCGTGATCCTGTTGCTCTACACCACGATCGATCAGATGCGGCCAACCGTGATCATCGAAAACATCCATGATCACACGCGCCTCGCGCGGGAATTCCATCTGGCGCTCCTCCGCAAAACCCGCCGCGCTTCGCTGGGGGACGCCGCCTTTCGAGGCCAGGTCTGCGCGACCCGGCACGGCTTTGTCGTGCGCTTGAATCTGGACGTGCTCGGCGCCGCCGCGGAGAAGGCAGGCGGCGAGATAATCCTGCGGGTTTGTCTCGGATCCTTTGTTTCGTTAGGCGATACGATCGCGGAGATTCGGGCTGCGTCGCCGCCCGATCTCGCCGCGGTGACCGAGCTTGTGCGTAAAGGCATTTGCCTGGAGGAACAGCGTGATCTCGAGACCGATCCAGCCTATGGGATCGAGCAACTAACCATCATCGGCTGGACGGCGATTTCGACCGCCAAGTCGAATCCAGCGCCCGGCCTTCTGGTCATTCAAAGTCTTCGCGCATTGCTCGCCCGCTGGTCCGCCGAGCAAGCGGAGGAGGAGGCCGAGGAAGCGAGCGCGTCGAAGATCCCGGTGGTTTACACCGACAATGTTTTCCCGCAGTTACTCGATGCCTTCGAGTCGCTGGCGGTGGTGACCTCGGAATCCATGCAACACCAAACGATGGCCGAGATCGTGCGCACCTTTGCGATGATGTTCGATCGTCTCCCCGCCGACCAGGAACCCCGGGCGGAAGACATTGTCCTGCGCCTCCTTTCTGCCCTGGGCGATCATGTCCTCACCGCGGTGCTGGATGAGCGCCTCTCCGAGTTGGTCTCAGCGCTTGTCGCCGCGGAGCGGCATGAGCTGGCGGCAAAAGTCCAGACTGCTCAAGAAGAGCTGAGCCGTTCCCTCGGCAAACTCGGGTCGCGCGCCACTCGCGTGCGTACCCAGATGGATTCGTAATCGCAGCCAGCCTTAAGTGACCCCTGTTATAGCCAGTCGCCGGTAAAACCAGCCTGGCGAAGACCGGTGACTATAGCCGGGCACTTCCGCATGAGACTCCATAGGAAGCCAGATAAGTAGTTTTCAATCATGAGCACAATCGGCCCCTGGTTGAGTCCGCAATGCCAGGGCGAAACCCACTCGCGCCCAGCCTTGCCCGGATAGGTCGGATTGAAGGTCGCCCTAAAACCATAAGGATTGTTCTGGCGCAAATGGATGTGATTGAAATGATGGATCGCCGGGAGCACGATCTCTGGCGCGAAGGGGAGTGATGCCACCGCAGCCCAGGGCGCAATCGTTCCGTCATCCGGCCCGAAAGGAACGCCCCGCGCCACGTAGTCGTAGAAGTGTCGTTCGACTCCTTTGATCCGAAGTTTCTTCGGGCCAGGACCATCGCTCGCGGTAATCCCCCAGCAGTTCGTTCCGTAACCTTCGTATTCCAGTGGATTGCGGATGGCATACTCGCGCTGCACCACAGTTGCCCGCCGGCTGTTCTCGAAGTAATCAATTCCGCGGGTCCGCATGTAATCATCCTGGATGCCGCGAAAATCGATCCAGACGTGCGAGAGTTGATGAATAAAGAGAGGCCCCGCATAGAGGAACTCTGTGCCGTAAATTTTCTTCCACTTGTAGGTGGTCGCCCACGCCTTATAGCTCTCGGCGGAGATTGGATAGCTCGGGGAGCCGAGCGCAAGGACATATAGAATAAGTGCTTCGTCGTAGCCTTCCCAACGATAGGGCAGGAAGCCGCTCTCTGGTTTCCAGCCATGAGTGACTGTTACACCCTTGTTCAGCGCCCAACGCCAGTCGGCCCGACTGTAGAGATCATGAGCGAGCGTGCGCACCTCGTGCTCATCCTCGTCCTCGCGGGTGAAATAGGCCGCCGCGCTCAGCATTCCGGCGAAGAGTAACGCGGAATCGACGGTGGAAAGTTCGCATTTCCAGGCGCGCCGTCCGGTTTTCATCTCCAGAAAGTGATAATAAAAGCCTTTGTAACCCGTCGCGTCCGGCGCGCTGGATTGAGTGCTATCGCGAAAAAATCGGAGTGCCGTCAGGGTCTTGGCGAGGGCGGTGGCACGGGTGCAGAAGCCACGCTCAACGCCAATGGGATAGGCGCTCAGTGCCAGCCCGACAGCAGCGATGCTGGCCGGCCACCCGGCGCAGGTCTTGTCAGCGATCAGTCCGTTCGCCGGATTATCCTCGTGCAAAAAGTAACCAAAAGTATCGCGCTGGAGAGAGTCCAGCATCAGATCATCATCGTTCGGCTGATCCATGCGCGACGAATTCTTTTGCGGTCGCGTCATGCGGGAGCGAACTCGATCGTGAGAGCGGCGATGGAGTGCGGTGGGAGCGACACCTCCAACTGCACGGAGCGCTTCTCATATTGCAACGGATGAGGCTGCTGGGTCAGGCAGGAGGCTGCTTGTAACTGCTCGACCTCTCTCGGGCTTAAGTATTCCGGGTTTTTCATCGCCCGCCATAAGGCGAGGGGATTTGCATGATGCTTATCCACGCGTTCCAGGTAGGCGGTCAGCGGACGATTCGAATCTTTCAGTTGAAGAGAGACCAGTTCGGTCTTAATCGCGTGCTCCGGCATTGCATGGTTGGTCAGGAGCACGGTTACCTCAGCCGCCTGACGAGTGACCCACGCACTCACCGTCTTATGTTTCCCATGGATCGGTAAGACTTCGTCTCCGAGACGATGAAGTAACTCGAAAGCGCGGTAGATCGGTTTGGCGATGCCGTAAATGTTCAGCAAGCCAAAGCCGCCGTGAAACGGGACGGATGGAAAGTAGTTCTCCTCAAAAATGTCCGAGAAGGTCCAGTAACTATAACCCTGGACCAATCCCTGCACGCCCATGATGATGTTGGTGGCGAGGGCGGCGGCGAAAGGCTCGTCGTGAAAAGGATCGCGCGGATTCGAGGAGATATTCCACTCCGTGTAGTAGATCGGGAGTCCCTGGGCGTTAGCGCAGGTCTCGCGCGCGCGTTTCTGCATGATGTCGGGCGGCGCGTGCGCCAGTTGCGCGGCGGTGTCCGCCCCGATTTTGCCGAAGGCGTCGGTCGGATAATAATGGGTGCTGACGAAGTCGGCAGCTAGTTTATGTTTCTCGCAATATTCGAGAAACTCCGGCACCCAGGCGTTCTGCGCGGTCGCTGGACCGCCAACCTTGAGCGAGCCATCGACGCTCTTGATCGCTTCGACGGTAGAACGATAAAGCTGGAAATAATCGTTTTGTTTGCCGGTCCCGAAAGCCTCGAGATTCGGTTCGTTCCAGACTTCAAAGAACCATTGGCTGACTTCAGCCAGCCCATAACGCTCAACCCAGTGACTCACCAGCTTCTTGATCAAGGTGGCCCATTGTTTGTAGTCTTTCGGGGGCGTGACATTCGCCTGGTAGTGAAAGACCGTCTTCTTACCCGAGGCCAGTGTTTCCGGCATGAAGCTCAGCTCCACGAATGGCCGCATCCCGATGGAAAGCAGAAAATCCATTATCCGGTCGGCGTTAAAGAAGGAGTAAAGTAACTTATCGTTTTGGCAGATGAGCGTGCCCATCTGATCGGAAAGCAGTGCGTGAAAACGAACGTGCCTGAAGCCCAGTTCTTGATGGCAACGCCGCAGTTGCGCCTGCCAATCCGCGCGCAAGGCGAGCGGCGCGTGTCCGCTCCCCACGGTATGCTCCCATGAGTGGGTGAGAGGCGTCGCTGGGTCCGACAGTTTGCAGGTAAAGTTTGGCATGGGCGTAATCTAACGCCCGGTTGTCCGAAACAACAAAGCTCGAAAAAATGCCGAAGCCGTGGTCTCATCCGACCTCACACCCGGCGCAAGCTGAAATGGTGATTTAATTCCTGAGTCACGATAAACCATTGTGAAAATTAGCTTCCGAAAATCGCCCCCGAACCGGCATGCGCTCATCTGGACCGGCCTCGCCAGTGCGGCCGCCACCGTCCTCATCACCCGCAATTTTTTCGAGTTCGAAAAGAAAATTCGCCATTTGATCACGACCGATTACGGGCCGGACGATCCCCGTTTTCGCGGGACCATGAGCCAGCTCCTCGGTCCGCCGCTAGTCGAGGGGAACACCGTCACGGCGCTCCAGAACGGCGTGCAAATTTTCCCCGCCATGCTGGCCGGCATTCGCTCCGCGGAGCGCTCGATCACGTTCGAGAATTTCATCCTGCGCGAAGGCCGCATCGTGGACGAATTCGCGGAAGCGCTCTCGGAGCGTGCGCGGGCTGGGGTGCGCGTGCATTACCTGCAGGATTCCTTCGGCGCGAATTGCCTGCATGGCCATGCGATGCACCTCCTAAAACGCTCCGGCGTGGAGGTGGAAATTTTTCGGTTCCTGCAACTCAGCCGCTTCAATTACCGCATGCACCGCAAGCTCCTCATCATCGATGGGCGCATCGGCTTCATCGGCGGAGTCGGCATCGGCGATGAATGGGCTGGTCACGGTGACTCGTTAGACGTGTGGCGCGATTCGCATTTCCGGGTCGAAGGTCCAGTGGTCGCGCAAATGCAGCAGGCCTTCATGGATAACTGGATGCAGACCCGCGCGGTCGTCCTGCACGGCGACGATTATTTCCCTGCGC
>JBPCJC010000084.1:0-8860 GCA_051005695.1 Chthoniobacterales bacterium
GCGAGCCTGCGCGCGAGCCTCGCGCGCTTGAGCGACGCGCTCGACGAATACGCGCGTCGTTAGGCGGTTTCCATTTTGAACCCGCCGCCATCCGGCTATCGTGCGCCGCGATGAAGAACCTCTGCCTCCGAATTTTCCTGGTGATCCTAGTCGCTCCGCTCTGTGCACGGGCCAGCAACTCGGTGGTGAATCTTTCGCATTACGATTTGATGCGGCCGGATTTCGCGCAGATGAAACGCGAGGGGATCGTGGGCATTATCCATGAGGCCACCTTCCCACGATTGGAGCGCGACGCGAAATATGCGGAGCGTCAACGCGCGGCGGTCGCGGAGGATTTGCTTTGGGGTGCGTATCATTATGCGAACTCCGACAATCCCGTGCGGCAGGCGGATCATTTTCTCGAAGTGGTGCGGAACTCGTGGCGGCAGGCGGGACCGGGAAATCGACCGGAGCATGTGCTTCTCGTGCTCGATTTCGAAAAGAACGGGCACTATCCGGGCGGGACGATGCGGGTTGATCAGGCGGTCGCGTTCATCGAACGGATCCATGAACGCACCGGTGTTTATCCGGGATTTTACGGGAGCGAATTTCGGCTCCGGCAGGTTTTGGGCAGCCCGAAGGTGACCGCGGCGCAGAAGCGCGTCCTCGGGCAATGCTGGCTGTGGGTGGCGAATTATCATTTCCAACCGCAGAGTATTTTGCCGTTTGGTCGCTGGAAAATGTGGCAATACACCGGAGACGGCGTCTGCGATTTACCGCGCGGCGAATTCCCGAAAGCGGTCGCGAATATTCGGAACGCGGAGCGCAATGTCTTCGCCGGGACACCAGTCAACCTGCGCGAGTTCTGGCGGGACAACGGCTGGCGGCCGGGCGGCGAATAGTTTTGCCTAACGAGTGCTGGGGGCAACGGCGCGGCGGCGATCGAGCAGGATCGCGACGAGCATGTCGCTCATCACGTTTACCCCGGAACGCGCCCGGGCGATGATCCAATCGACCGGCAGGATCAGTGGAATCGCGACCACGATGAGCTGTTCCGGCAAACCGGCGGCGGCGAGCACGAGCGGGAGGACAATCAGGCCGGCCTCGGGAATTCCGGCGACACCGATGCCCGCCATGAGCGAGGAAAGAACGACCACGGCCTGTTGGCCTAACGAGAGGTTAAAGCCATAGGCCTGGGCGAGAAAAAGCGCGGCCATGGCTTCATACAAAGTGATGCCGTCGTTGTTCAAATTCGTCCCGACACAGGCGGCGAGCCGAGCGGATTCATCGGAGACGCCGATATTTTCGGTCAGGCATTGAAGGGTTACCGGGACGGTGGCGAGGCTGCTGTTACAGGAAAGCCCGGTGAGAATCGCATCCGCGCCGCCGCCGAGATAAGTGCGCGGCGATTTGCCTCCGACGAACCAGGCGACCAGCGGATAGTAGATGAGGCTGTGAATTCCCAGGCCGAGAAGGATGACGCCGAGAAAGCCGCCGAGGGCGTGAAAGACGAGAATGCCGGAGCGACCGACGACTTGCGCGACCACGCCGAAAACGGCGAACGGCACCGCCTGCACGACCCAGTGCAGCATTTGGATGAGCGTGTGATAAACGGTTTCGATAAGGCGATCGATCGCTTGAAAATCCTGCGCGCGGCCGGCGAGTTCGCGTTGTGTTTTCACCCGGCGCAAGGCCGCGCCGCCGATCAATCCGAGCAGGACAACGGTGATGACGTTGTTCTTCGCGAACGGATCGATCAGACTTTCGGGGACGTAGCCGGCGATATTTTTCAACGGGTCGAGCGTTGCCTTCGGTCCCTCGGCGGGAGCGCGCGCGAGCGGGCCGCTTTGCTGTTCGACAACGCCGGCGATTTCGTTCAAGCGGCCGCGCCATTTGTCGCCCGGGCGCAAAGTGTTGAGCAAGGAGAGCCCGATGGCGAAGGCGACCGAGACGTTGACCAGACAGATCAAGACCAGCCAACCGCCGCGGCGCGCGGAAATTTCCACGCGCAAAAACGCATCGAGAATCGCGAAGAGAATCAGCGGGACGGCGAGCGCTTTGAGCAAACGAATGACGAGCAAGCCGAGCTGGCCGAGGTCGTCATTCCGCACGCCGGCGATGATCGGTCCGGTCGTGAAAATCACTCCCAGCGCGATCCCGGCGGCGACGCCGAGAAGGACCCGCGCGTAAAGCGGGAGACGCAGAAGACGTGAGCTCATCGGTCGGGTGGCGGAAAAGGAATCCGCGCCGCGCTAGTTGTCGGTAGAGGTGCGGCCGCCTTCGACCGACATCCCGTGAGTCAGTTGTAAGCGCAGATGGTCGCGGAGAAATTCATCGACCGTTATCCATTGGCCATCGATGTAGAGGCGCTTGGTCCAGGAGCAAACCTTGAGCAGGCCGTGCTGAAGTTTTTTGATCTCCGCGGTCGCGGCCTGCAAGTGCTGCTCGCTTTCCTTCGCGCCCGTGATGTCCTGCAATTGCGAGATGAAAAAGCGCGGACGTTCCTGCGGATCGCGGACTAACGAGACGCTCAGGAGTACCCAGACGATCGCGCCGTCCTTCCGGAAATAGCGCTTCTCCATCTGGTAGGTGACGATTTCGCCGGCCAGCATCTTGCGCACATTTTCCACGTCCAGATCGAGGTCGTCGGGATGCGTCAGATCCTGGAACGTGCGCTCGAGTAATTCCGCCTCGCCGTAGCCGGTGATCTCGCAAACCGCGCGATTCACTTTCAACCAGCGTCCGTCCGGCGCGACCAACGCCATCCCGATGGCCGCGTGCTCGAAGGCGTTTTGAAAAATGGAATCTGTCGGCAGGGACGGGCTGGGAGAAGGGGTTGTCACAACGATCTCGATAAACGGGATCGTACGGAATGGGCGCGAGCAGTGTCCAACATTTCCGTTAACTCCAGAGCAAACCACTAGCGCAGCGCGGCCTCCAACGAAGTTGGGTCGTCGAGCAAAATCCATTCAACCACCGAGAGCGGCAGACTGCCGTTCTTGATCAAGTCGTCGTGAAATTGTCCGAGCCGAAAATTTGCGCCCTGCTGATCGTGATAACGCCCGAGCAAATTCATGATCTGCCACTTCCCGGTGATGTAATCGATCTTCTGCGTCGGCGAGGAGGCCGCGCCCGCCGCTTCGCCTTCGGCCGCTTCGCGATCGAGCCCGCCAGCCTCCATAAAATACTTCACCGCCTGCTCGAAACTCCATCGGCCGGTGTGCAGATTCACATCCACCCCGATGCGCGCGGAGCGATAACGCGAGAGCCGCAGGATTTGTCCCTGCGCCGCGGAGTTCTCCGGATAAAGCCCGGTGCGCAGGAGCATCTCCTCGGTATAAAGCGCCCAGCCTTCCTGAAAAACTCCGTCGCCTTGCTGCCGGCGAATTTCGTCGGTCAGGTGATTAGAGATTGAGATCTGGAGAAAGTGACCGGGGATCCCTTCGTGGCCCAGAATCGGCCGCGGATCCTCGATCGCCGCGCGAATGTAAAAATTCTTCGAGTCCGGGTTGTAGGTCGGGATGAAATAAAATCCGTCCGGATTTTGATCGTAAAGTCCGGGCGGATTCATGAACCCACCGGGGCTGGTCGGCTTGAAAGCATCGGGCAATTGCCGGATCTCAAAGGGCCCGAGATAATCCGGCAGCGTGACCAGTTTGTGGTCTTTCAAAAATTGAATCATCTCCTGCTCGCGGCTTTCGTAAGCCTTAAGAAACGCAGCCTGGTCCGGCGGGATATTTTTACTCCGGGCCGGATTCGGATCGGCTAACGAGGGGTCGGGCAGGAGCGCTTCGAGGCCGCGATAACGTGCCAACTCCGCGCGTCCGAGCATTTCCACCTGGGTGGCATCGATCGGCAGGAGGAGGATGTGTTTGAGGATGTAGTTGTAGTTCGCATCGCCCATGGGCGCGAAGTCGGCCATTTCCGGTTGGCGCCTATCGAGCTCGTCGGCAAAATCGTGGAGCGCGTTGATCGCGGCATCGCGCGCCTTAACGAGTGCTTCGTGTTCCGCCGGCGCCAGCTTGGTCGCCAGGGTCATCAGGCTGTCGTTGAAAAGTGAATCGACCGCGCGGGCCGATTGCGCCGCCAGTTGCGCGTAAAGTTTTACGGGACTCTGCAAATTCTCCAGGCCTTGCTGGAGCAACGCCGGCATCGCTTGCAAACGTGCGCTCGCCGAGAGAACGCGTTTTTCCGGGCTGTCGTATTCCTTTTTCAGCAACGAAAAAATCGCGTTGGTGCATTCGCCAACATACAGCTGCGGATCGGTCCGCTCCGATTTCAAAACCCGACTGGCGAAGTCGGCGCCTTCCAGTTGCGCGCGAAAAAGAATCCAATCGATGCGCTCGTCTTTCGGCCACGACTCGGTCTTCATCGCGCGCACTTTTTCGAGTAACGCGTGCACGTGTTGGGCGCGTTCCGCGATTTTTCCCGGCGCGTAATCGGTCAGGCGATTATCCCAGGTGTGCAGGCCGGAATCGCTGCTCTGGACGGGATAATTTTCGTTCCGCCAGTTGTAGTAATCGCCGGCCAACTTGTGCAGCGTCGCGACCTCCGCGTTGGTGGAGCCGCCGCTTAATTTACCCGGAGTCGATTTCGAAATGAGCGCTTTGCTCGAAGTATCCGGGCGCAATACCGGCGCGGGAGTTTGCGCGGAAATCGAGACGGCGAAGGGAAGAATGGCGGCGAAAAAAACCGAGGTTTGCACATGCGCATCCTAGGCGTCCGCGAGAAATGCGGAAGCGCAAAGCGAGTCCGTCTCGCGAATGAAAGCGCGTGCTACTTCGCGTTCGCCGGCACCGGGATGACAAACTTCCCGTCCTTCTCCGCGACGAAATTTTCCGACGAGCTCGAGGATTTGCCTTCGTCGCTCTTGGTTTCGACGGTGATCTTTAATTTTTTCGTCGGCGTGAGCGGCAACTTCATTTTCTGGCCACCGGGGCCATCCTGCATTTCGGCGGCCTTCTTCGCATCTTCCGGCGAAAGATCGACCAACTCGATCTTGGAAATTTTTCCGCCCGCGCCTTCGCTCTGCATCATTTTATAAAATTCCAGCGCCATCGGGTTCGCCCCTTCGGTGTACAGTGAGTTTTCCAGGACGTGCAAGAGTTTCGTCCCGGTTTCGGTTACGCGCACAATCACCACCGTCGGAATTTCGCCATGCTTGCGCGGTGCGATTTCCACGTAGCCCGCTTTCACCAGGAGCGCGACCTCGTGCGATCGCTCGCGCCCGACCACGCTCAAACCTCCAGGCGGCTGCTTCGCGGCACTCAGCAATTCCCGCGTTAGCTGGAGGTTCATTTTGGCGGCAGCGGCGCTGCTTCCTAACCAATGATTCGGAACTGACCGGCTCTTTGATGGCACGGCCCGCCCGAAACCCCGCGGTTGCCGCCTAACGACTGATCCCGGCCGCGCCGCCGTGCTGCAGGCGTTGCACCCAATTTCGAAATTGCAGCGGGTGCGCGATCGCTTCGAACGGTTCTTCGAAGCCGCCGGTGCCGCGAATCAGAACGGTGCCGTAATCGCAGAGCCGCCCGAGAAATCCCTGTTCGATCGCGATTGATTCCACCTTCGAGATGAACATCTCCAAAGTATTTCGCCGGATGATGCCGGTTTTGATTAGGACCCGGCGATCGGTGATGACGAGCTCGCTGCTGACCCAGGCGAGCGTAGGTGGAACCATGATGAAGGCCGGCAACGGCAGCGCAAACCAGCCTAGCTCAGAGCCGGTCAGCGCCTGGACCGCAATCGCGAAGGGGAGCGCCAGGAGAAGAAAAACGGCGAGCCCAAGGAAAGCGAAGCGGACAAAGACAATCCAGTGTAAGGAGGTTTTGAAAAATGGAGTCTCGTTAGGCGCGAGGGTCGCGCGGGCATACGGGCCGAGCGCGCTCCGCGGCAACGGCGGAAAATCGGCGTGGATCGAAGACGTTGGCGTGGCCGTCGCCACGGCGGCTTCCGGCGGCGCCGCGCTTGATTGGAAAGCGGCGCAGGCGCCGAGAGTTTTCCAATCGGCCTGCGGGTGATCGGCAATCAGGTCTGCTGGTTGCAGAAGCCCGTCGCGCACATAACCGCGCACCTGATCTTCGCTGAAGGGCCCGCGGCGCGCGCCATTCAGGTAAAGGAAAAACTGCGACGACGGCTCCATGGCGAAGACTTCCGCGCGAACTATGCCACCCGCGTCTGCCTAACCAGTTCAGTTTCGGTGAACGCAGGCTGCCGCGCGAAACCGGCGATCGCCGCCCGGGCAACGAAAACAGTCGCGGGAATAATCGATTTATTCATGGTGCGAGACCGGCGAATGCGCAGGCGCTCCCTTGAGCAAAGTGCGGGCGTGCAGCAGCGCGGATTGGGTTTGCCCGCCAAGCATCCGCGCGATTTCTGCCTGACGTTCCTTGCTCGTGACTTCGCGGAGCTCGGAGTAGGTTCGGCCTAACGAGACTTCTTTCGTGACCACGA
Source organism: Chthoniobacterales bacterium (assembly GCA_051005695.1). Lineage (GTDB taxonomy): Bacteria > Verrucomicrobiota > Verrucomicrobiia > Chthoniobacterales > UBA10450 > JACCTI01. The sequence continues at coordinate 6,433 of JBPCJC010000084.1, forward strand.
AATGGGCGGAGGCGGCGGCCGCGACCTGGGGCAGATGGGTGATGCAGAGGACCTGGTGTTCGATCGCGAGGGCGCGCATTTTTGCACCCACCGCGTGGGCGATTTCGCCGCCGACGTTGGCATCGATTTCGTCGAAGACGAGAAGAGGAATCGCGTCCTGCGCCGCGAGCGAGGATTTGATCGCGAGCATCAAGCGCGAGATTTCACCGCTCGAGGCGATGGTTCGCAGCGGCTTTAAGGGCTCGCCCGGATTGGGCGAGAAGAGGAGCTCGACCGCGTCGAAGCCGCTCCCTTTCGCTTGCTCGAGCGCGCCTAGTTTCACCTCAAAGCCCGATTGCTTGAAACCGAGATCCCGCAGATTTCTGCGAATATGATCGGCCAGTTTCGGGGCAGCCTTCGCGCGGCGATCGTGCAAAGCCGCACCGGCGCGCTGCAAGTGCGACCGGCCATTGGCAATCTCGCGCGCCAGGCGTTCCAGCGTCGCATCGCGTCCTTCAATTTGTCGCAGCCGCTCGATCGCGCGTTCGCCCGCCGCGACGACCTCGGGAATCGAGCCGCCGTATTTGTGCTTCAAAGTTTCGAAAAGCGAAATGCGTTGCTCGAGCGCGGCCAGTTGCGCGGGGTCGAGTTCGACCCGGCCGGCGTAGTTATCCATCGTGCGCGCGATTTCCGAGAGCTCGACCGCGCTGTTCGCGTGCGCGGTCGAATGTTCCTCCATCGCGGGATCGATCTTTGCCAACTCGCGGAGTAGCCGTTGCGATTCCGCGAGCTGCGAAAGCACCGACTCATCCGCCTCCGACAAACGTCGCGAAATCGCACTCGCCAGTTCGATTAAGCGCCGGCTGTTGCTCGCCAATTTGTAGCGCGTCTCGAGTCCTTCCTCTTCATCCGCGACCAGATTCGCCGCGGTGATTTCACTCACCTGATGATGCAAAAGCTCGACCTCTTGTTCCCGCACCGACTCCGCGGTGCTGAGGGATTTTTGCTCGGCGAGCAACGCTTGCTGCGCGCGAAATTGCCGGCCGAAATCTCCGACAGCGTTTTCCGCGCGGGCGAAAGCGTCCAGCAAACCAAGCTGGCGTTCCGGCGAAAGAATGGACTGGTGATCGTGCGGGCCGTGCAAATCGACCAGCTCATCGCCGAGGTTTTTCAGCACCGCGAGCGTCGTCGGCGAGCCATTAATAAATTGCCGGTTCCCGCCGGTCGCGGAGAAGGAGCGCTTCAGGATTAATTCGCCCGCGCATGGCTCTACTCCGGCCTCGGTCAGGTCTGCGTTTAGTTTCGTTAGGCCAGGGCCTTCGAAAACTGCTTCCACCGTGCAGGTTTCCGCCCCGGTGCGGATCAATCCCTTGTCGGCGCGTTCGCCTAACAAGAGCTGGAGCGCACCGATGATGATCGATTTGCCCGCGCCGGTCTCGCCGGTGATGGCGGTGAATCCGGGCCGAAGCTGCCACTGCAAATCCTCCACCAGCGCGAGGTTTTTGATTCGCAAAAGATTTAAAACGGCGGCCATCGAGGGAAGTTGAGAGTTGATAGGTGAGAGTTGAGAGTGCCCGGCCCTCAGCGTTCTGAACTTTCGACACTCAACCATCAACTCTCAACTTTCCCTCACCTTTCTCGGCACCGGCACTTCGCAGGGCGTGCCGATGATCGGCTGCGACTGCGCGGTCTGCCATTCGCCCGATCCGCGCGACCAACGGCTGCGGGCCTCGATCTATCTGGAAACACCGGAATGCTCGTGGGTCGTCGATACCGGAACGGATTTTCGCACCCAAGTGCTGCGCGCGAATGTCCGCAAAATCGACGCTGCGGTCATGACGCATTCGCATACCGATCACATCATGGGCTTCGACGATCTGCGCCGCTTCTCGGCTTTTCGCGGCGGGATGCCGGTCTACGCGTCCGCCGAAACCATGGCCGATCTGCGCCGCGTTTTTGAGTTCGCCTTTGATGGGCGGAATCGCTTTCCCGGTTATCTGAAACCCGAACCGCACCTGGTCGACGGTCCGTTTCAACTCGGCGAAACCACGGTCACGCCGCTGCCGGTGCCGCACGGGAAGAGCGAAGTGTATGGATATCTTTTCGCCCGCGGCGGCGAAATGCTGGTCGCGTATTTGAGTGATTGCAGCGACTTGCCCGAGCGGATCGCGACGCTGATTCACGGGGTGAAAATTTTCATCATCGATGCTCTGCGACCGGAGCCGCATCCGACGCATTTGAGTGTCGGGCAGGCGCTGGAAGCGGCCGCGCGCGTGCGGCCCGAACGCACTTATTTCACTCACATTTCGCACGAGCTGCCGCAAAGCGCGGAGGCGGATTTGCCGCCAAATACTTTCATCGCCTACGACGGTTTGAAGCTGGAGTTGTGAGGAAATTTGCAGGATATGGGCCACGCTGGTTCCGGGGAGGGAGGGGGGGAGGGGGGGGG
>JBPCJC010000085.1:0-24934 GCA_051005695.1 Chthoniobacterales bacterium
CCTTCCCCCTCTTTCCCCCCTGCCCCCTCCTCTCCCCCCCCCTCCCCCCCTCCCTCTCTTTAGGGAGAGGGCACCAATCGAGATCGATACCGGCGGCTGGCCGCGGCCTTGCGCGAGCTCGCGCCGCAGATTTGCTACGCGGTTAAGGCGAACTCGAACGGCGCGATCCTGCGTTTGTTAGGCGAGGAAGGTGCCAGCTTCGATATCGTCTCCGGCGGCGAGCTCTTTCGCGTGCTCCAGGCCGGTGGCGAAGCCGCGCGCTGCACCTTTGCGGGGGTCGGGAAATCGCGTGAGGAAATTGAGTTTGCGCTCACCCAGGGGGTTTACTCTTTCAACGTCGAGAGCGAAGCGGAACTGGATTACATCAACCGCATCGCCGGCGCGGAGAAGGTGCGCGCGCCGATCGCCCTGCGGGTGAACCCCGACGTCACCACCGGGACGCACAAGTATGTCTCGACCGGTGGCCACGAAAACAAATTTGGGATCGCGCTCGATCGCATCCCCGCGGTTTACGAAGCGGCGGCGCGGATGTCGCACATCACGATCCGCGGAGTCCAGATGCACATCGGTTCGCAAATCACGAAAGCGCAACCGTTCGCCGAGGCGGTCGCGAAAATCGCGCCGACGGTGCGCGCGCTCCAGGAGCGTTACGCGATCGAATTCCTCAGCATCGGCGGCGGACTGGGAATTTCTTACCACTCCTCGTTCGCCAGCGGCTCGGGCGATTGGTGGCGCGACCAGAATTCCTCTGCGGAACATCCCTTGACCCTGGAGGAATATGCGGCCGCGATCGTCCCGCCCTTGCGCTCGTTAGGCGTGCGCATTCTCCTCGAGCCAGGGCGCCTGCTGGTCGGGAATGCGGGGGTCTTGCTGACGCGGGTGCGCTATTTGAAACGAGCGGCGCAGAAAAAATTCGTCATCGTCGATGCGGGGATGAACGACCTCATTCGGCCGGCGCTTTACCAAAGTTATCACGAGATTATTCCGGTGCGGCAGCCGCCTAACGAGTCGCGCGAAACCGTCGATGTCGTCGGCCCGGTGTGTGAAAGCGGCGATTTCTTTGCCGAAAATCGCGAGCTCGCGCCGCTGCAGGAAGGCGAACTGGCGGCGATCATGAGCGCCGGCGCCTATGGATTCGTCATGGCTTCGAATTACAATTCTCGCCCGTTGCCCGCGGAAATCCTCGTCCGCGGCGATCAATTTGCGCTCGTGCGCGAACGCCAGACTTTTGCCGATCTCATCCGCGGCGAGCGCGATTTCGCGTGAATCCAACCGCCCGCAGCTTGCGAATTCTTCCCCGCGCATAAATAGTGCTCTCTACTTCCTCGTGAAAACTTTCGCCCTTTTGCTGATCCCGTTTCTTCTCTTGATGACCGTCGCGCCCGCGCGCGCCGCGGTCACGCCGGAGTATGTCCTCCTCGTCGGCGGGCCGTCTTTGATGCAATGGGAAAAATATAAGGCCCAGCCACACGATCATTGGTGGGCCAATTTCGTCCGCGCCGCGCGCATCCGCACGGACCAACTGCGCGCCACCTACGGACCGGACGCGAAGATCACCTGGCTGGTCTACAAGCAGGGTTACATCGATCGCGGGGCACAGGAAAAACAGAACCTGCTCGAGTTTCTCGATTCCGTGAAAGAGAAGTACAACCTTAACCTGGTTTACTTTCACGACGGCGGCGACGTGATTAATTACCTGAACAATGGGCAGCCGCGCGACCAGGTGAAGGTGGCGTTCTTCGAATATTTCGGCCACTCGAACAAGGCCTGTTTCATGTTCGACTACAGCAGCAACGTCGATAGCGCGGCCAAGTCGTTTTTGCACCAGAGCCAGTTCGTCAACATCAAGCCCAGCGACTTCACCAAGAACGCGGAAGTGCGCAGTTGGGGTTGTCACACCGGCGAGATGATGTCGCAGAAATGGAAGCAAACCGTCGGCACGAAGATGTGGGGCGTGGTCGGAAAAACGCAGTACATGACCGACGAACTGCCGATCATTGCGCCGCCGGGCGGACGCTGGACGAATTAGAAATTCATTCGTGTCATCCGCCTGAACCGCGGTTAAGTCTTGCCGGATGAAATTTGCAGAGCTGCACGCGCTTTATCATCAGCCGCTTTTCGATCTGATTTCGCAGAGCCGCGCGGTGCATCTGGAACATTGGCGCGGCGAGCAGGTGCAGCGTTGCAGTTTGCTTAGCATCAAGACCGGCGGGTGCAGTGAGGATTGCAGCTACTGCGCGCAGAGCGCGCATTATTCGACCGGGCTCGAACGCGAAGATTTGTTGCCGATCGATGAGATTCTGGCGGCCGCGAAACGAGCGCGTGTGCAAGGTGCGACGCGCTTTTGCATGGGCGCGGCCTGGCGCGGGGTGCGCGATGGCACTCCGAAGTTCGAGCAAGTGCTGGAGACGGTGCGCGAAGTCGGTCAGCTCGGCATGGAAGTATGCGTGACTCTTGGCCAAATCGGTCCAATCGAAGCGCGCAAACTCCGCGAGGCCGGCGTGACTGCTTACAATCACAACCTCGATACTTCGCCGGAATTTTATCCGGAGATCGTCAGCACCCACACTTTCGCCGATCGCTTGAATACCATCGCCGCCGTCCAGCAAAGCGGGATGTCGGTTTGCAGCGGCGGGATTGTCGGGATGGGCGAATCGGAAGACGACCGGCTGCGCATGCTCGAAGTGCTGAGTAATTTCGATCCGCAACCGGAGAGCGTGCCGATCAATTCGCTGATGGCGATGCCGGGAACGCCGCTGGCCGAACAACCGCCGGTGGATATTTTTGAACTCGTTAGGCTGATCGCCGTGACCCGGATCGCGATTCCGAAAGCGCGTGTTCGCCTCGCTGCCGGCCGCACCCGATTGACCCGTGAAGGTCAGGCCTTGTGTTTCTTCGCCGGCGCGAACTCGATTTTCTACGGCGACAAACTGCTGACCGCGGAAAATCCCGCGGCCGATGCCGACGTTGCGTTGCTGCGCGATCTCGGCTTACACATCGACCGGGTGCCCGCAGTGGAAGCGATCCCGGCGCTGGCCTGATCCGAAACCGGTCGCCGCTTGCGCATCGCTACGAGCGCGCTAAGTTCGTCGCTCGTTTCTGACCATGAAAGCGGACATCCATCCCAATTACAACGAGACCGAAATCTCCTGCGCCTGCGGAGCGGTTTACCACACCCGTTCGACCAAGCAGGACATCAAGATCGGTATCTGTGCCGCTTGCCATCCTTTCTTTACTGGCGAGCAAAAGTTCGTCGATACCGCGGGTCGGGTGGAGAAATTCACTCGCCGCTACGGCAGCACCAAAGCGACCCGCTCCCAGTCTTAGCTGGCTCAGCCTTTCGAGACGGTGATTGCGCCTCTGCGTGCAGTCGCCGTTTTTGTTTATGGACTTCAACAGTTTAATTGAGCGCAAACGCGCTCGTTTCGAAGAGCTCGAGCGCGAGATTGCTGATCCCGCGCTTTTCGAAAACCGGAAACGCGCGAGCGAGACCATGCGCGAGCATTCGGCGGTCAAGGAGATGCTCGCGCTCTGGAAAGAACTGGAGACGGCGCGCCAGCAATTAGCCGATAACCGTGAGTTGGCCGCGGCCAACGACGCCGAAATGGCGGCGATGGCGCAGGAGGAAATTCCCGCGCTCGAAAAACGGCTGGCCGATTTCGAACGCGATTTCCAAATCGCGCTCCTACCTCCAGACGAAAACGAAAACCGCGATGCAATCATCGAAATCCGCGCCGGCACCGGTGGCAGCGAGGCGGCGATTTTCGCGGCCGATCTTTATCGGATGTACAACCGGCATGCCGAAGCGACCGGGCTCAAAGTTGAAGATCTCGAATCCAGTCCATCGGAGCTTGGCGGGTTGCGCGAAGCGATCTTCAAAGTCTCCGGCGAAAATGTCTTCCGAAAGCTGCGTTTCGAAAGCGGCGTGCATCGCGTGCAACGTGTGCCCGCAACCGAAGCGCAAGGTCGCATCCACACTTCCACCGCAACCGTCGCGGTGCTTCCGGAAGCCGAAGATGTCGACATTGATCTGAAGCCGGAAGACCTGCGAATTGAAGTTTGCCGCTCCGGTGGACCGGGCGGTCAGGGCGTGAACACGACCGACTCCGCGGTGCAGGTCATGCACATTCCCACCGGCCGGATCGTGCGTTGCCAGGACGGTCGCAGCCAGCAAAAGAACAAAGAAAAGGCGCTTAGCATTATGCGCGCGCGTTTGCTCGAGGATAAACAGCGCGAAGAGGAAGCGAAGTATTCCGCGCACCGCAAAAACCAGATCGGTTCCGGCGGCCGTGAGGAAAAAATTCGCACCTACAATTTTCCACAGAACCGGATCACCGATCACCGGATCGGCCTCACGCTCTACAATCTCGACCGCGTCATGGAAGGCGATCTCGCCGAAATGATCAGCTCGTTACAGGCCGCCGATTTGCAGGAGCGCTTGAAAGAATCCGCGCTCACCGCGTGACCGTTCTCGAAGTGCTGCAGTCGACGACCGCATACTTCAAGAAGCGCGAGGTCGAAAGTCCGCGACTGAACGCCGAGCATCTGCTCGCCCATTCGTTAGGCAAAAAACGCATCGAACTGTATCTCGAATTCGAACGCGCACTGACCGAAGCGGAACTGTCTCCGTTACGCGATCTCGTTAAACGCCGCGGTCAGGGCGAACCGCTGCAGCACTTGTTAGGAACGGTGGAGTTTTGCGGCCATAGTTTTCTCTGCGATCAACGCGCGCTGATACCGCGGCCGGAAACCGAAGAGCTGGTGGGGTTGTTGAAGTCGCGAGTCGAAAACGCAAAGACCAAAATCCTTGATGTCGGCACTGGCAGCGGAGTGATTGCTTTAAGTCTGGCCGCAGCTTTTCCCAACGCGGAAGTGTATGCGCTCGACGTTTCCGCTGACGCTCTGGCCCTCGCCCGGGAAAATGCGGATCGCCTCGATCTTCGCGATCGTGTCCAATTCTTGGAAAGCGATCTGCTGTTATCCGTGGAGCACGCATACGACGTAATCGTCGCGAATCTGCCCTACGTTCCGGATGGAGATCGCAAAACTTCTTCTCGCGAAGTTCTCCGCGATCCGGAGCGGGCGCTTTTCGGTGGCAAAGTCGGCGATGAAGTTATTCGGCAATTGATCACCGCCGCGCCGGCCCATTTGCAGCCGAACGGATTGCTCGCGCTCGAGATCGGGATTGGCCAAGCCGATGCGCTCTCGGCCTTTCTCGGCGAGCAAAAGTATAACGACATTTCCGCGCGACACGACTTCGCGGGTGTGACACGCTTCCTCTTCGCTCGTCATGGATAAAATCCTCGTTCACGGCGGTCATCCGCTTTCCGGTTCGATCAAGATCAGTGGCTCGAAGAATTCCGCGCTGCCGATTTTGGCCGCGACTTTGCTGACGCGCGAACCGTGCGTCCTTCATCACGTGCCGGACTTGAGCGACACCAATTACATGCTCCAAATCCTGACCCATCTGGGCGCGGATGTGGAGCGGGCCAGCGGCACAGTGACCGTGCGGGCGGAGAAGATCGAATCGGTCGCGCCGTATGACGTCGTGCGAAAAATGCGCGCGTCGGTTTGCGTGCTCGGGCCGCTGCTCGGACGTTGTCGTGAGGCGACGGTTTCGTTGCCGGGCGGCTGCATCATCGGCGATCGGCCGATTGATTTGCATCTCAAAGGATTCGAAGCGCTGGGCGCGGCGATTCGCGTGGAGAACGGGAACGTCAAAGTTTTCGCGCCGAAATTACAGGGCGCGGTGATCAATCTGCGTGGAAAATTTGGACCGACGGTTCTCGGCACCGACAACGTGATGATGGCCGCGGTTCTCGCGGACGGCACGACGGTGATTGAAGGCGCCGCGGCGGAACCGGAAGTGTGCGACCTCGCCGATTTCCTGAACAAGATGGGCGCAAAGATCGAAGGCCTGGGCACACGGCGTTTGATTATCGAGGGCGTAAAAGAATTGCATGGCGCGGAGCACGACATCATTCCTGATCGCATCGAAACCGGAACCTTTCTCGTGGCCGGCGCGATTTGCGGGAAAGGCGTGACCGTGAAACGCGCCGAGCCGCGGCATGTCGCCTCGGTCACGTCGGCGCTGATCGACGCCGGGTACCAAATCTCGACCACCGAAAATTCGATCACGGTTTCATCGAACGGCGCCTCCAGACCGCTCGAGCTGGCGACCGAGCCGTATCCCGGTTTCCCGACTGACATGCAGGCGCAAATGTGCGCGCTGCTTTCGACGACCGAGGGGATCAGCGTGGTCACGGAAAACATTTTCCCGCAGCGCTACATGCACCTTGCGGAGTTGAAACGGATGGGCGCGCACGTGCAGATCGAGGGCTCGACCGCGGTCATCACCGGCGTCGAGAAGTTGTTAGGCGCGCCGGTGATGGCGAGCGATCTGCGCGCTTCCGCGGCGCTCGTGCTCGCGGGGCTGAAGGCTGACGGTGTCACGGAAATCAGTCGCGTTTATCACATCGATCGCGGCTACGAACATCTCGACGAAAAACTAGGCGCACTCGGCGCGCACATCGAACGCGTCAAAGGCGATTAGGAAATTTTGCGCCTGCCGATTACTCGGTGCGCAGCGCCGTCATCGGGCTAACACGAGTCGCGCGACGCGCGGGGAAAAAACAGGCGAGCAACGCCGCGCTCGCGAGGAGCACGCCCGAAACCAGCAGCGCCACCGGATCGGCCGGGCTGACTTGGTATAACATCTGCCCGAGGACGCGGCCGGCGGCGAGCGCGAGCGCGAGGCCAACGGCGAGCGCGAAAGCCGTTTGGAGTGCGCCTTGTTTCATGATCAAGGCGAAGACATCGCGACGATGCGCGCCCAGCGCCATGCGGATGCCAATCTCGCGAGTGCGACGCGCGACCGCATACGTTTTCACTCCGTAAACTCCCACGACCGCGAGTAGGAGGGCGATCCCGCCGAAGATGCCGAACATGATCGCACCCAGGCGCACGATCCACAGTCCGACATCTTTCTCGATGAAATCCGCGAACGGCAAAATCCGCAGGACCGGAAGATTCGGATCAACGTTGCGCAGCGTTTGCCGCAACGTCGACACCATCGCGGCGACGGCCGCACGATTCGTCGAGGCGGTGCGCACATGCAGAGAAACGCCGCCGGAATAAACCTGCGCCAGCGGAACGAAAAGACGCTTCGGCATTTCGGTCGCGAGCGTCTCGTGGCGATGCGCGCTGACGATGCCGACGATTTCCATCTCGCCGGAAGATCCGTCGGGTAACGGATGCGTGCCTTTGATGTGTTGGCCAAGCGCGTCGCCTTTCGGGAAAAGCTTTTCCGCCATCCGCTCGTCGACGATCGCGACCTTTGGGGTCTCTTTGTTTTCCGCTTCCGCCTGGGTGAAATCGCGTCCTCGCAAAAGGCGCACGCCGATAGTTTCGAAATAACCGGGCGTAATGGAAGTGTAGAGGCCGTTGATTCCCTGCGACGGCGAGTTCGGGTCGGCTTGCGCGGCGATCGCTTCATCGACCGGCATGACCAGCCGGGTGTTCGTTAGGTTCCCGTATGGCACCATCGTGGAGAACGCGGCTCCGCGGACACCGGGCAACTCGCGCGCGCGTTGCACCGCGGCGAACATCAGGCGCTTCGCCGCCGCCTCGGACATATTCCCGAGAGTGAAATCCATTTCCGCAACCAAGCCGTCGCGCGACTCGAAACCGCGGTTGATTCCGCTGGCCTTGAGCGCGCCGCGCACGAAAAGACCGGCGCCGAAAAGGAGCATCATCGACAGGGCGATCTGGGCCATGACCAGCAGATGCCGCGGCGCGAAAAAGCGGTTCAGGCGGCCGACGTGTGCCGGTTCGCCAACCTGTTGTTTCAGGTCGTTCACCAAATCTGCGCGGGTCGCTTTCAGCGCCGGCCCGAGGCTGAAGAGCAAGGTCGCGCACAAGCAAAAAAGAAAAGTCACCGCAAGGACGAGCACATCCGGTTTGAGCGAAAAAGCGATCGAGAAATTCATCGAGCCGAAGAGCGCGCTGAGCGAGCGCACGAGCAGGCCGTTGCTCCACAGACTAACGAGTAATCCGGCCAGCCCGCCGGAGCAGGCGAGGAGCAAACCTTCGCAAAGCAATTGCCGGATGATCCGCCAACGCGACGCGCCGAGCGCGAGCCGGAGCGCAATTTCTTTCGAACGTGCAGTGCCGCGGGCGAGGAGCATGTTGGCCAGGTTCAAACACGCAATCAAGAGCACGGCCGCGGCCATCGCAGTCAGGAGCACGCCCATCAAACCGATCGGGCCTTCGTCCGACGGCGTGGTGCTGAGACTGAAACGCGAGGGCGCCTGCACTTGCAGCTCGCGCGTGCCCACGGAATCGGGCGGCTGGATCGCGGTCAGCCGCTGCGCCAGCACCGGCAGGCGTGCTTTCACGCTCTCCAGGGTGAGGCCGTGGGCGAGACGGGCGACGACGTTGAGCGTGTAATTTTTCGGAAGGGAAAGATCCTGGAGCGAATTGGAATCGCTGAACGCGGAGTTGAGTTCCGCAAAAACTCCGAGAGGCAACCAGACGTCCGGCGCGATCAACGCGCTCACACCGCTGAAGCCTTCCGGGGTAATCCCGATGACGGTGTAAGGCCGGCCATTCACGTAGAGATCGCTGCCGACAAAATCAGGCCGGCCGCCCATTCGTTTCCAATATCCGTAGGTCACGACGACGACCGGTATGTTGGCGTTCGGCCGGGACTCGGCGGCGTTATAAAAACGACCGCGGACCGGCTTCAACCCCATGAGCGAGAAGAAATTTTCCGAAGTAAAAAACGCGAAACTGCGGCGCATGTTTTCCTGCCGGCCGAGACCGGCGAGGGCGAACTGGACCGCCGCGACATCCGAAAAAACGTCGGTGCTCTCGCGCAGGGTGACGAATTCGTTGTGCGAGAACTGGCGGTAATCTTTGCTCGCGCCCTGTCGCGCACTGAAAAGATTGACGATTTCCTGTGGACGCTCGGAGACGAGCGGCTTGAGCAGGACGCCGTTAAGCAGGGCAAAGACGGCGGCGTTAACCCCAATGGCGAGCGCGAGCGTAACCACAGCGACGGCGGTGAATCCCGGCGCTTTGCGCAATTGCCGGAAGGCAAACTTGAAATCCTGGATCATGGCTTACCGATGAGATGCGGCGGCCGTCCGTTTCGGATTCAGATTAGTCACCGCAAGTGAGTTGCGCGGCGAATCCGGCGATGCGCTGGTAGCGGATGGCGGAGCAAAAGAAACTGGGCGTGATCGCCGCCTTCGCCACGCTCTGCCTCGTCTGGAGTTCCACCTGGCTGGTGATCAAGATCGGGCTCGCGGATCTGCCGCCGATCTCGTTTGCGGCGATTCGTTTTCTGATCGCCTTCGTCGTTCTGGTGGCGGTTTCGATCGGACGCGTGTCGTTGTGGCCGAAGACGGGCGCGGATTGGTTGCTCCTCGCCTTCACCGGGCTGCTGATGTTTGCGATGAACTACGGCCTGCTCTTTTGGGGCGAACTGAATGTTTCCTCCGGTCTGGCGGCGGTACTTCAGGCGACGATTCCGGTTTTCGGAATGCTCTTCGCGAATTGGCTATTGCCCGCGGAGCCCCTGCGCTGGCACCAGGTCGGCGGCGCGGCGGTCGCGATCGCCGGCGTCGCGCTCATTTGTAGCCGGCTCTTCGGACATGGCGGGCAGATGGCTTTCCTCGGCGGGCTCGGGATTTCCATCGGCGGCGCGGGCGCCGCTTTTTCCAATGTCCTTTTGAAACGCCGCGCGCTCCGGTTGGCTCCGGCGATGATCGCGGCCTGGCAGATGATTTTCGGCGGGCTCCCCTTGTTCTCGTTAGGCCTGTTTCTCGAAGGCAACCCGCTCCATTTTCATTGGACCGGACGGGCGCTGGCTTGTCTTCTTTATCTCGCGGTCATCGGTTCGGCCCTGACTTTTCTGCTGCTTTACTGGCTCCTTCCACGCATCCCGGTGAACAATCTCCAGACGATCTCGCTGATCACCCCGCCGGGCGCGGTCGCCTTCGGCTGGCTCTTTGGCGGCGAAATTTTTTCGCTCTGGTCGTTAGTCGGCGGCGCCTTTGTCCTCGCCGGCGTTTGGATGATTTTTCGCAAACCGGAATCGCGCCAGGCGCTGGGCGAAGCCTCCGTTGCTACTCGTTAGGCATTCGTTAGGCAGGAAAGCTATTGCGCGCGCAGTGCGACCATCGGATCGACTCGACTGGCGCGCCGCGCCGGGATCCAGCAGGCCAGAAATGCAACCAGGAGCAGCACCGCGGCCACGACGGTGAAGGTGATCGGATCCGCCGCGTTCACTCCGTAGAGCAAACTTTTCAGGAAACGCGCGCCCGCCAGCGCGACGATTAAACCCGCGAGCGCGCCGATCGCCGCGAGCCACATCCCCTGCCGCAAAATCAAGCGACGGACATCGGCGAATTGCGCGCCCAACGCCATCCGCAAACCGATCTCGCGCGTCCGCCCGGCGACCACGTGCGACATCACCCCGTAGATTCCGACCGCCGCCAGAATCAACGCCAGCACGCCGAAGCTGCCGAGCGCGATCGCCGCCATGCGCGCGGGAAAAAGTGAGACGCCCATGTGTTCGGTGAGAGTTTGCACGGCATAAATCGGCAGCGACGGATCCAGTTTTTGCACCGCCTCGCGCACCTCACGGAGGACCGCGTGCGGTTCGCCGCGGGTGCGCGCGACCACGGTCACGCTGCCGCTGTAATCACGGAGCAGGGGCGTATAACAGGCCGGCTTCGGATCTTCGCCGAGGCTGTTGTATTTGCCGGCCGGGACGACGCCGACGATCTCCCACATCGGCTCGTTAGGCCCGCGAAAATTAAAGCGCTTACCGATGACGTCCTGGTTCGGATAGAAGCGGCGCGCGAAAGTTTCGTTCACGATCGCCACCCGGGATTCCTTCTTGTTTTCCGCGAAAGTGAAATCGCGACCGCGCAGCGGAATGCCCATGGCCTCAAAGTATCCGGGCGTGGTTTCGATCGGAACCGCGAGCGGGAAATTAGCGGTGCTGGTCGCCTCCGCGCCTTCGATGTAAATCCCGCTCGAATTGTAATTCAGGCCGAGCGGAACGTAGTCAGTCAGGGCCGCGACTTGCACACCCGAGAGTCCGCGCGCCTGCTCGAGCACCCGCTGTTGAAAGGCGCGGCCTTTGGCTTCGTCATAGCCCTGGAGTGCGACATCGAAGGAAAGCGCGACCGCATTTTCCGGATTAAATCCTGGCCGCATTCCTTGCGCAGCGCGCAGGCTGCGGACGATCAAGCCTGCGCTTACGAGGAGAATGAGCGAGAGCGCCACCTGAATCACGACCAGGCCGTTGCGTAAACGCGAGCGCCGGAAACCGGCCATCGAAGTTTCATCCTTCAAGGCCGGGACAAGTTGCGGCCGCGAGGACTGCAGTGCCGGGATCAGACTAAAGAGAATTCCCGTCGCCACTGAAAGGACGAGGGTGAAAGTGAGCACGCGCCAGTCGGTCCGGAGATCGAAGACAAGTTGGATATCGCTCGGCAATTGAATTGCGCGGACCGCGCTATTGATGAAGGCGGCGAGGAAAGTTCCGGCCAAGCCACCGGCTAATGAAATTAACAGACTCTCGGTGAGCAGTTGCCTAACGAGTCGTGGCCGGCTGGCGCCGACGGCCAGGCGGACCGCGATTTCTTTGCGCCGTTCGGCTGAGCGCGCGAGCAGAAGATTCGCCAGATTGACGCAGGCCAGGAGGAGAACGAGCGCGCCGACCGCGGTCAGAACGGCACCAAAGGCGTAAACCGAATCGCGAATCTCCGGCAGGAACAGCCCGGGCGACATCAGGCGCACGCCGCGCCCGACATTCTCCGGATAATCCTTTGCCATCTGCGCGGTCAAGGTTTCCAGCGAAGCCTGCGCTTGCTTCTTACTGATGCCGGGCTTGAGCCGGCCGACGACGAACATGTTGTCGCTGTCGCGGTGCTCGAGGTAGGTGCTGTTCGGTTCGATCGTCGATGCCATCATCGTCGGGACAAACATTTCCGGAGCGAACGCCACTTCGGTCCCGACAAATCCTTTCGGTGCAATCCCGACGACGGTGAACTGGCGGGCGTTCAACGAGACCGTCTTGCCGATGATCGCGGGATCGGAACCGAAGCGACGTTCCCAGGAGGCGTAGCTCAGAATCGTCACCGGATGCGACTGCGGAGTGGCGTCTTCTTCGGGGAGGAAATCGCGCCCGAGCGCCGGCTTCACGCCCATGACCTTGAAGTAATTTCCCGAAACGACATAACCCCAGATGCGCTGGTTCGCCCCCGCATGGCTCAGGCTCGTGACGACGACGCGGTAGGCGCAGAGCCCCGAGAAAACGGTGTTGCGATCGCGATACTCTTTGTAATTGAGATACGATTGCAGAGTAGCGTCCGCACCGTTGTGCAAGGTGCCGTAGATTTCCGTGATCCGTCCCGGGTCCTTCACCGCCAGCGGCCGGAGCAGGACGGTATCGATCAGGCTGAAGATGGAAGTGTTGGCGCCGATCCCGAGCGCCATGGAGATGATCGCGAGGGCGGCGAAGCCCGGGCGCCTAACGAGTTGTCGAAGACCGTAGCGGATATCCTGGAGCAATTTTTCCATAGGGTGAGACGGCGCCTACGGAATTGAGATGCGCGAAGAGTGTGCGCTGGATTCAGAAATTTATTTCGCCC
Source organism: Chthoniobacterales bacterium (assembly GCA_051005695.1). Lineage (GTDB taxonomy): Bacteria > Verrucomicrobiota > Verrucomicrobiia > Chthoniobacterales > UBA10450 > JACCTI01. The sequence goes on from JBPCJC010000085.1 coordinate 12,669, forward strand.
GGTCGCGGCGACGGCGAAAAGTTTCTACCGTCGTCCAGATGAAGGCCAGCCAGGCGCCGCCGATCGCGATCGCGCCGAGAACATCAGTGAGATAATGCGCGCCCAGATAAATCCGGCTGAGGCCGACCGCGCCGATGAGCGCCACCGCGGCGAGAGCGGCAAGGAGGCGCGCCCATGGATTCCGGAGCGATTGCACGAGGATGAGCGCGAGCACGCCATATAACATCGTCGACCCCATGGTGTGGCCGCTGGGAAAACCAAAGCTCTTCAGCGTGACCAGCGGGTTCTCCAAAATCGGACGCTGCCGGTGAAAGAAATGTTTCAGGAGAATGTTGAGCAAACTGCCGCCGAGCATTGTGCAAACGAGCGCGAGCAATCGACCCCAGCGTTTTCGGAGCGCGAAAAAAATCGCGCCCAGCACGCTCATGCCGGTGACGAAACCGACCGATCCGAAAAAAGTGAGGACGCGAAAAGCACTCGTTAGGCCAGGCCGCGCATGGGCGTGAAACCAGTTCGTCACTCGGTGATCGAGCGCCACCTGCGCCGTCGTCGGCCCAAGGCTTTCCGCGATTTCGCTGAACCACCAGGCGAACAAAATCGTCACCAGCACGCCGATGGTGAGGTGAAGACCGAGGGCGCCTTTCGCCGAAAAACGCGCGCGCAAAAATCGCGTCGGCCACGCGCCTCGAGACGCAGGATCGCGGGCTGGCCGGTTCATTCGCGAATCCAGCCCTGCGCCGTTTGCTGGAATTTCTCCACTGAGAGCAAATCGAAAACGTTCGTCGCGGGCCGCCAGGTGAAGCGCTCGATGATCACATGCGGCCGCTCGAGTTTGATCACGTTCAAAGAATTCGGCTGGCCGCGGCCACGGGTGGAAGTGCTGGTGCCGGCGGAGACGACGAGCGCGGAGTAACCCGGAATGTTGTAGCGCTTGGCGGTGTAACCGATGTCCGCGATGTGAAAATGCCCGGCCAGAAAAACACTCACCCCACATTCGGCGAGAGTTTTGATCGCGAGGCGGGAGCGGCCGACAACGTGACCTTCAGTCCCTGCGGGCAAGACGAAGGGGTGATGGGTGACGAGAATTTTCACGTGCCGGTTGCTGAGCGGCGCGAGCGTGGCCCGAAGTTTTTCGAGCTGGTGCCGATTGATCCGGCCATCTTTCCAAGTGAAGGCGCGGGCGGTGTTGATCCCCGCGACGGCGATTTCGTCATCGGAAAAAAATGGCTGCAGATCCCGGGTGATGTAACGCCGGTAGCGCCCCAACCCGCGGAAGAAACGCGCGTAAGGATTGTGCAAGGGGACGTCGTGATTTCCAGGGACGACGATTTGGGGAAAGGGAATGCCGGCGAGAAATTTTCGCGCCCCGAGATATTCGGCAGTGCGGGCTCGCTGCGTCAGATCGCCGGAAATCGCGACCAGGGTCGGTGAAACTTCCCGCACGAAAGCCTGCAAGGGCTCGAGGATCGCGGGATTGACGCGTCCAAAATGAAGATCGGAAATGTGAACCAGTGTGCGCATCAAACGGAACTTTCCCGCGGCCTCATCACCCGGAGCGCGCGCGTTCGAATGCGATAATGCAGCGGCGTCCGGAGCTCCGTCACCTCGCCATCCATGGCCACGAGCATTTTTGATTTATGCGTTTCGATCGTCGCTTCCCGGACGGTAAACGATTCGAAGTCTTTCGCCTGATGCAACCGGCCTAACAAAGCGTTGAAGGCCAACCGGAAAAGTCCGAAGCGTCCGGTCCGGCGGGCCAGATAAAGTCCGAGCCGCCCAGTTTGCAGGCTCTTGCGCTCGCCGATTTTGAAGCCGGCAATCTCGTATGCGTTATTCCCGATGAAGAGGAACGCGCTCCGGCGGCTGATGCTTTTGCCCTCGATGGTGATGCGTAAATTTAAAAATGGAAAACGATGCAGCGCGGTCAAAGTAGCCCAGACAAAGGCCGGCCATTTCCCGCGGCCGAATCGCTCCTGTTGCGCTTCCCGTTGCGCCACGATCTCCGGATAAATTCCGAGACTGGAGTTGTTGATAAAGACGCGATCATTCATTTCGCCCACATCCACTTCGGCGATGCGGCCATGCAAGATGGTCTGCACCGCCGCCGGTAAATCGAGCGGCAAGCCGAGATCTTTTGCGAAATGGTTGAGCGTGCCGCGCGGCAAAACGCCGAGAATTTTTTGCGTGCCCGCGAGCACGCCCGCGACTGCGCTGATCGTTCCGTCGCCGCCGCCGGCGACAATTAATTCCTCCGGACCGTCAACCGCTGCGCGCGCGATCGCCGCGAGATCTTGGTTCTCATCGGGATGGTGAATGCTCGCCTCCGCACCAGCCTGCGCGAAGAGCGCGCGGATTTTTTCATCACTTTCTTCGGATGACTTTGCTGAATTTCCAGCGGCCCGATTCAGGATCACGATCACGCTTGAGAATCGTGTCTGCGCATTCGCTGCGTGGTTCGCATTTTCAACGAATCAAAATGCCACGAGTGCACGCGCGACTTGATAATGACCGCAGCAGTCGTCTCCGCGGCGAAACCGCGTACCGGTTGAAGCTTGACCATCTTGTGCCCGAGTATGCGAAAGATGCCCAACCGCCGGGGGCCATCGTGGCCGCGCAGACGAAGAACACCCCACACCGGGATCTGGTCATTTACAACGGTGGCGGTATTCAAACGACTTAGGTAATGGCTCCGGATGCCGACTCGTTAGTCAAGCGATGGGATGAACTCATCTGCGCGAATGAAGACGAGAAGAAGGCTCTGTCACCACTCAAGCAAACGCGGAACTCCGTTGCTCTGCGGCCCCACACGTCACTTGCCAGTGCGCATTCTTCATCTACTGTTCCGCCTTCGTTTCGGCGCCAGGCGCTCCGGCGGTGAGGTCAGCGAAAGGCCTCGTCCCTTCCTCAGTCAGCCTCGTTCCGTCCGACTAATCGAAAAATAAACCCGGCGGGCCGGGCCATCGTCACCCTCTGATTTGAGGTTTCAGCGCCGAGAGCGCTCGGGGTTGAAACCTACAATCAGAAGTGACCGGCCTGGAATTCGCCATTTCCAGAAAGTAGTTATGCAAAACAAGGTCACGGCCCAAATCGGGTCCAATCAGATCTCAATCGAGACTGGCAAAATCGCGAAACTCGCCGACGGCTCGGTGGTCGTCTCCTGCGGCGACACCATGGTGCTGACGAGCGCCGTCTCCGCGACGAAAATCAAAGAAGGTCAGGATTGGTTTCCGCTCACAGTCGATTATCGCGAAAAAGCGGCGGCGGTGGGAAAATTTCCCGGCGGATATTTTAAGCGCGAAGGTCGTCCTTCCGAAAAGGAAACGCTCACGTCGCGGATGACGGATCGTCCGCTGCGTCCGCTTTTCCCGGCGGGCTATCTTTACGACACCCAGATCATCTCGATGCTTTTGAGTGCCGATGGACAAAATGATCCGGACATTCTCGCGATCAACGGCGCGTCAGCCGCGCTGACGGTTTCCGATATTCCCTTTGCCGGTCCTGTGGGCGCAGTGCGAGTCGGTCGCGTGAATGGCGAATTCGTTGCCAACCCGACGCACGACCAGCGCGCCGAGAGCGATCTCGATTTGGTTTACGTGGGGACGGAGAACGACGTCATCATGATCGAAGGTTCCGCGCTGGAAATTCCGGAAGCGGATTTCATCAAGTCGCTCGAATTCGCGCACGGACACGCGAAGGAAATGATCCGGATTCAAAAGGAACTCGCGGCCCAGGTTGGAAAGCCGAAGCGCGAGATGCCGTTGATGTTGGTCAACCAGGAAATCCTCGAAGTCGCCTATCAGGTGGCCGGCGATCGGATCGAAGGCGCGCTCTACAACGAGAAGAAGGTCGACCGCAGCAAAGCGGTCAACGCGTTGAATGAGGAAGTGAAAACGGCGGTGCTGGAAAAATTCCCTACGGCCGACAAGTTCGCCATCTCCCAAGCCTTCGATTACGTGCAGAAAAAGGCTTTCCGGATCAGTGTGCTCGACAAACAGAAGCGGATGGACGGCCGGGGTTATCAGGATTTGCGTCCGATTACCTGTGAAGTCGGCGTGCTCCCGCGCGCCCATGGTTCCGCGATTTTCCAACGCGGGGAGACGCAGGCGCTCGCGCTCGTGACCCTCGCGCCAATCGAAGAAGCCCAGAACATCGACGCTTACGGTGGCGGCGAAACTTCGAAGAGCTTTCTCCTGCACTACAGCTTTCCGCCGTTCAGTGTCGGCGAAACCGGACGAACCGGCGGCGCCAGCCGGCGCGAGATCGGGCACGGCGCGCTCGCGGAGCGTTCGCTCGAGCCAGTCGTTCCCGGGACGGATAATTTTCGTTACGCGGTCCGGATCACGAGCGAGATCATGGAATCGAATGGCTCCAGCTCGATGGCCAGTGTGTGCGGCGGAATGCTCGCACTGATGGATGCCGGTGTTCCGATCAAGACTCCCGTCGCTGGAATCAGCGTCGGCCTCGTTACCGAAAATGACGACAACGGACAACTGAAGCGCTACGAACTCCTGACCGACATCATCGGCTCCGAAGATCATTTCGGGGACATGGATTACAAAGTGTGCGGCACCGAAACCGGCATCACCGGTTTCCAGCTCGATCTCAAACTTCGCGGCGTGAGCCACAAAATCATGGCGGAAGCGACCATGCGCACGAAAGAAGCGCGCACCAAGATCCTCGCGATCATGGCGGAAGCGATCGAGAAGCCGCGTGGCGACCTGAGCAAGTACGCGCCCCGCATCGAGACGATTAAAATTAACCCGGAGAAAATCGGCGGGCTCATTGGGCCGGGCGGCAAAACGATCAAAGGTATCGTCGCGGAAACCGGCGCGGAGATTAACATCGAAGACGACGGCTCGGTGCACATTTACGCGACTAGTCCTGAATCGATGGCGCGCGCGAAGGAAATCATTGGCGGCATGTCGAAGGAAATCGAAGTCGGCACGACCTATCACGGCCGGGTGGTTTCGATCAAAGAATTCGGAGCCTTCGTCGAAGTGTTCCCAGGAAAAGACGGCCTGGTGCACATTTCGGAGCTGGCAGATTTCCGCGTCAATCGCACCGAAGACGTGGCCAAGATCGGCGAGATGATTTGGGTCAAATGCATCGGCATCGACGACAAAGGCCGCGTGAAATTGAGCCGCAAAGCCGCGCTTAAAGAACGCGCTGCCGCGGATGGCGCTGGCTCGGAAGGCTTGGGCGAGACGGCTCCGCAAGAGCAGCAGCGCGGCGACCGCCAGCGTGTGCACTAAGGAGCGATTAGAAATTCGAAAAAGAGCGGGATCGATTAGTCCCGCTCTTTTTGCGTACGTACGTCTACAATTGCTACGGCTTTGAGATTTGCACCCGATAGAACCGAGGGACAGGCGTGGTGTTCGGGTCGATCACCGTCCGTTGGTTCCCGCTATCGCTTTGTGTCATCCCCGGAATCGACTGCCAACTTGGAGTAGTCGGGCTGCTCCCGAATTGAGGTGTGTAGGTGCGCCCAGTCGCGAGCGGACCGAACACGAGTTTCTTTTGCGTCGGCTGACCGGTTACCGCCGAAAGGGAGAGCGTGAAACGGGAGTGATCCAATGGGTTTAGCCCCGCGACGAACTTAAACAGGTTAGTCTGGCCCGTTCCATCCGCATCGACGTTTGGTCCGGCTAGGGGGTTGGGCGGCTGACCGAAATATTGAACCTGCCAAGAATCATCGATGCCGTCGCCCGCGTAGGCCCCGAAATCGTCGGTCGTGACGTTGAGCACGGTAAGGGTGAGCTGGCCGCTGAGGGATTGCGCGGTCCCGCCGACTGTCGCCGGTGTATCCTGATAAACCGTGCCCGCAGTCGCGAGTCCGCCTGTATTGATAGAGATTGGCCCGCTTACCGTCGACCAAGTGACGCTCGCGGCCGAAAAATTTGCCAGCGTGGTCGCGTCATCAGCCAGAGGTGCCGCATCCACCTGCCGGTTCGTTGTCTCGTTAAGCGAATTCGAAGGCGGCGCGGTCAGGCTCAGTGCGACGATGTCGTAAAGTTCGCCGACGTAACCGGCTTTGCCACTATAAGCCGCGCTCGCCGTGACCGCGCTAGAAGCGGCGCCAAACTCACCGGCGGCGCTCCCTTTCAAGGAATAACTAGCACTTTGCACCTGTGCTCCGCCAGCATCGGTGGAGTCGGCCGGAATAGAATAGTTTGCGCTCGTGCGCGAGGCTTGTGCAACTAAAGCCAGACTCAGAAGACTAATTAGAACTGCGAGCGTTCTCATTACTTAGCGTCCAATCGTAGCTGCGCCTCCGACGGAAATAATCGTCATCGGCTTTGAGAGGTTAGTGATTGTCTCGGTCGTCGTCCGCGGGGCTTTCAGCACTAGCGTACCGCCAGCGGAGATAGCTGAGACTCCTTGTGCGAAGGTTTTATAAGGTAAGGCGAAAGTGCCCTGTTGCGGGCTTCCGGTGAAGCTAAAATCTACCCAGACTGGACCCGCGAACGTCACCGGATCCGAGGCGATACCGTTCGCTATCACCGAAAGGGAATAGGTCCCGCCTCCTCCCGAGGAAGGAGCACCGGTAAGCCAGAATTCCGTGCTCACAGTCTTATTGCCGGTTTGCACGCTCGTGCTACTCCAGTTAAAACTCCGCGCATAGGTTACCGCGTTGTTCTGCGCCACCAGCCGCACGATCGGGTAATTAGTATCCATTTGCGCATCGTCACCATAGCTGGATCCCTGGGAGATTCCGTTAAACAGCTTGCCGGTGAGGTGGTAAGATCCATCTCTATTTCCCGACAGCGTCGCGATACTTGGCTTCCCGGCAGCCAAAGGGAAATCGTTCGGAGAATACATATAGAGATCGGTGCCCTGGTGCGCGTAGAGCACACTTCCGTTGGGCAGGTCCAGCATCATGCTTTTGTAAGCCGGGATATTGTCGGTAGAATTGCTCGTCGTTGGCGCGGTCGGACTGTTGATCTGGGTATAAGTATTTGCGACAGGATCGTATTCGAAGAAACTTGTCGGCGACGGATACTGTGGATTCTTAGCGTTCAACCAGAACATATTCGTGGCCCCGGGCGGAGTGGTGCCAATCCTGGCGTCGTTGTAAAGCTGCCCGCTAAAGGCGCAAAGGATTTTGCCGTTGACCATCATGGCGGCGGACGCATCCGGGGGACATCCTTGAGTGGAGAAGGCCGTTCCTTGATTCCCGTTATTATCCAAGGGGTATTGGAGGACGTTCGAGATCGTGGGACCAGCAGTCCAAGAACCTTTAGTAGTGTTACCAGTGGAAGTGTAGAAGGCCGTGGCTCCAGTACCTCCCATAAAGAAAGCGCGGCCATTAGCCAACAACAACGCCGCTCCGATTTCGCCGCCGACGCTTCCATACAACGATACTGGCACGACCCCATCGTCAACCCACGTGTTAGAAGAAGGGATGTAACGCTCAGAGTTGGTGCCGACAGGGTCGACAGTCAAAATGCTATCATCTGGGAGTTTGACCCAAGTTGCTTCATTTTGGTAAACACCGCGAACGTAAGTCGGGCCTGCCGACCAGGAATTAGTGCCAGGATTAAAAATCAACGTGCCGCCTTGGGTTTTTGGTCCGACCGGTGCGACCAAGATCGTGCCATCGCGAAGGATCACTCCGCCCGAATCTGAGAACTGTTGGTTACCCATTCTCAGTGCTGGCGACGGCTTAGTTGGGTCAAGTAAGCTCGTTGGCACCGGGACGGACGTCCAGGTATTGGCTTGTGGATCGTAGATCTCCGCTTTAGCTCCACCCGTTCCATATTCCCCACCCGCGATAAAGACGCGCCCATCCGGCAGAACATAGGAGCAATAGAAAAGGCGCGTATCGGCCATGGGCGCAAGAGTAGTCCAGGTGCCAAAGCCATAATCGCCACTGCTGTCCGGAGTGAGTTTATACCAGGCGTTACTGACCGAAGGATTCGCCGCCATAACCGTCCCATCAGGAAGCAGAAGCATAAGCTGAACAGGACCCGGTGCCGGGTAACGCAGGTGCGTCCAACCGCCGGCCGCAGACGCTAACACTGGCGTGAGGAAGAAGGCGCTCAACGTCAGTAATAGCCACGCCTGCCGGCTTAGACTGAGGAGGCCGGAAATCACGCGCATGGTTGATAATTGATTTCTCATTATCAGAAAGAGACCTACGGATATGTAACCTACTGCAAAGTAACCAAGACCAGCACCTCTCCCTGTCCCTCGCTTAGTGAGCTCATGGCTTTCCCGATAACTGCTCCCTGCGCTCGAGGGTAATCTGAAACCTTCATCGCGTGGCCCGGTATGTCCGAGGTAGTAAGCAGGTCTCCCGGTTCGATCGGTCCGCTCGAGGTATCCGCCGCTACGTAAACACGGCCGCTTAGCGCCACATCCTGCCCGCCTTCGAGCGCGCCCTCCTGGTGTAAGGCAATGCCGGGTTTGATCCCATGTGCTCCGCTCACGATCCCGGCAACGCGCCGGTCGTAGGCATGAGTGCTTTGTTTCAACCGCCCCGGATTTGCTTCATCAATCACAACTACGGACCCCTTCTCCACTGCTTTGTCTTCCATCTGAAAGGGCTCAGCCAGGTCCGCGCCGCCGCGGATCGTGAGAGCGGCGCAGGCCATTGTTCCTTGCACATAGGTGTCGCCGTTTGGATAGATAGCAAACACCGGGGGGGAAGGGTCTCGAGCGAAGTAAAAGGCATCGCCGAAGTAGCTGCGTGAGGTGCCCACGTCCCATTGGCCGTTGCCGTTTTTGTATTCTATCCTCGACCAGGAATTGGTGGCGCCGCCAGATTCAATCCGTTCACTCGCGGCGAAGCCATCGTAGAGGTGCAGCCTCCCTACGGGGGAAATAGTGCCCATGCCGATATTGCCGAAATCGTCGATCGCAAAGTCGTAAACCGCGGGATCCGACATGGTCCCCGGATTTGCAGCCGTTCGAAACATGAGAAAGGCGCCGTTGCTATGTCCCATCCCGAAGCCCCACGCCGAAGAGTCTGGTGCCCAGGCGATCGCTCCTGCGCTATCGAGCGCAACCGCGCCGGCCCAGTTATTGGACGTCCATCCAGGAGTGGCGCTAGTATTGGCGATGGTAAGTCCATGTCTTGGCGTCGAGGTGCCGATGCCGACACGGCCAATGTTGAAGACAAACCTTCCTGCGGTGAGTTCCATTTGGTCATCGGCATTATTCTCTCCAATGGAGACATAACCATTGACTCCGTTGATGTCTCCGAAGCGAATCAGCTTCGGCGATCCATCGGGGAAGTAACTGCCGACGTGCATTGAACCGTTCACGTCCAGGCGCGCTTGCGGGCTGTCTGTGTTGATGCCGACGTTGCCGGTGTTGTAGTATGCATTGGTCCCGTTAAGCGACCAGATGCCGCCCGCCGCCGGGGTCCACGCAAGGCTAGTCCCATTGAAGCTAAGAACCTGCCCGGAAGCAGGTGCAGCAGGAACGTTGAGCCGGCTGAAATCGAGGGAAGAAGGCGCGATGTTCGTGCTGCTGATTGTTCCTGGCGCAATCGTCGTGCCGGTCACGGCGCCCGCCGCGATCTTGGCTCCGGTGATGGCCCCATCGGGCACGTTGGCCGCTGTCATCGCGTAACCGACGGACGCGATCCGCTGGTCGGGACTGAGAAGCTGAGAACCGTTTGCGCCGTCGTTGAACCAAACCCGCAGACGGACGTCGAAGTTACTAAACACACTCGCCGGGATCACGGTCATGTTCGAGTACCCGATGTCTCCCAGCACGACGGAGTAAAGTCCCTTGGCCACAATCAGGGAGACCGCATTGGTGGGCTGGCTTCCGGCGCTGCTGGTGCCGTCGTTGCTCCAATAGGTTATGCTCCCGTTGGAGTTGACCAACGCGAATTTGAAACTGCCCGTGCCGTTGAAGTTGGTCGTGCCGACGACGACGCGCCCTTGGTAGTTAATGATTTGCGGGACGAGCTGCGCGTTCGCGGTGGAACCGAGCAGAGGAAAAAGCAGAGATAGGGCGAGGAGAACAACACGGTTCATACCTGTGTAAGCGCTAATCCGGCTAAAAACTGCTCATGGAAAATTTTGGAAAGATTATGCCCGCTGTTTTTGCTTCGTTTCCTTAGGGCGTTTGTGCTCAAATGGGGGATGCCGGATTCCTTGTTTTCCACTCGGGAAATCACGGCGCTGCTGGCGGAGACCGGTTACTGGCCGCACGCTGAGTTGGATGACATTGCCCCGCTCGTTTACGAGGAGCTGCGGCGGCTGGCGCGGAGTTACATGAGCGGAGAACGGGGTGATCACACGCTGCAGGCGACCGCGCTGGTGAACGAGGCCTATCTGCGCTTGGCCGAGAGGACGAATCCACACTGGCAGGACAAGACCCATTTTTTTGCCGCGGCCGCCCGGATGATGCGGCACATCCTGGTGGACTACGCTCGCAGCCGGGGACGGGATAAGCGCGGAGCCGGAGCGGTGAGGATCACCTTAACCGACCAAGCTATCGTGACGCAGAGCCAGGCGGAACAGGTGGTAGATTTAAATGACGCGCTCGAGCGGCTCGCCAAACTGGATCGGCGCGCCAGCCAGGTGGTGGAGCTGAAGTACTTCGGCGGGATGAGCTATGAGGAAATCGCAGACGTGCTCGGCATTTCGGCGATCACCGTGCGGCGCGACTGGGAATTTGCGAAAGCGTGGTTGCACAAAGAACTGACGACACCCTGAAGCGAAACGTCGAAACGCTGAAAGAACTCTTTCACTCCGCGCGCGAGCTGCCGCCGGAGAAACGAAAGGCTTTTCTCGACCAAGCCTGCGGCCAGGACGACGAGCTGCGGCGGGAGATTGACGCTCTACTTGAATCTGATCGCCAGGCCGACGGCTTCATCGCGAATCAACCGGGGCAGTTGGCTGCGGAATTGTTCGGCCGCGCGCAAGAGTCAGCGGATGTCGGCCGGACGATCGGCCAGTACAAGCTGCTCGAATGTGTCGGCTCCGGAGGTATGGGCACGGTTCTTCTGGCCGAGCGCGCTGACCTGCAATTCGAGATGCGGGTCGCGATCAAGCTGATCAAGCGCGGCATGGACACCGACGCCGTGCTGCGCCGCTTCCAACACGAGCGACAGATCCTGGCTTCGCTCGAACATCCAAATATCGCTCGCCTGCTCGACGGCGGCTCGACCGATGACAGCCTGCCTTACTTCGTGATGGAGTACATCAGCGGCGAGCGAATCGATCATTACGCGGAACACCAAGGGCTCTCGATCGTGGCGCGTCTCGAGTTATTCCGGCAGGTTTGCAGCGCGGTCTCCTACGCTCATCAACACCTCGTGATTCATCGCGACCTGAAGCCTTCAAACATCCTCGTCACGTCCGAGGGCGTCCCAAAATTGCTCGATTTTGGCATAGCCAAAATCATCCAGGCCGATGGCGCGGAGCTCGCGACCATGACCTTGCTTCCAGCAATGACGCCGGAGTACGCCAGCCCGGAGCAAATTGAAGGCGCGCACGCGACCACGCTCAGCGATGTCTACAGCCTCGGTGCGGTGCTCTATGAATTACTGAGCGGACGCCCGCCCTACTGCCGGCCGACTCGTTCCCCGGAGGAATCAACAAAGGCGATCACCAAGACCCAAATCGAAAAGCCGAGCGCCGTCGTGCAGCGTCCGGAAGACGCCCGCTGGCTCCGCGGCGATCTCGACAACATCGTCCTGATGGCGATGAGGAAGGAGCCGGCGCGGCGTTATGCCTCGGCAGGGCAATTCTCCGAAGATATCCGGCGTCACCTGGAAGGACTGCCCGTGATGGCGCGCAAGGACACCTTCGCGTATCGCAGCTCCAAGTTCGTGGCCCGAAACCGGATTGCCGTCGCGGCCGCGCTCCTGGTGGCGCTGGCGGTTGTGGCAGGATTGATCGTTTCGCTCCGGGAAGCTGGAAACGCGCGGCGGCAACGCGATGTCGCGGAGCGCGAAAGACAAAAAGCGCAGAGGATCAACACATTCTTGCAGGAGATGCTGGGAGCAGCCGCTCCCGACGTCAAAGGCGTCGATATCAAGGTTGCCGATGTCTTAAGTGAAGCCTCGCGCCGCGCTCAGGCCGAGTCGGCCAATGAGCCCGGAGTTATGGCCGAGGTGCTGGTCACACTGGGTCGAACCTACCTTTCGATCGGGTTGTATGAGCCGGCGGTGCTTGATCTACGCGCGGCTCTCGAGACCAGTTTGAAAGCAAACGGAGAACGTCATTCCACGACGGCCAGAAGCATGGCGTGGCTGAGCCTGGCGCTGGTTTATCAGGACAAAGCGAAAGAGGGCGAACCTATCG
>JBPCJC010000086.1:0-41781 GCA_051005695.1 Chthoniobacterales bacterium
GATCGCGTACAGCTTTGAATTCCAGCTGCCCCTTGGTTTGATCGAAGAGCACGCGATCGATGTGCTCGATCGCCGCCGGCCGTAATTCCAAGAGCTCGACCGTGGCCTGCATCGCTTCCGCAACCGACGCGAAAAAGATCAGCCCAAGCCCTTTTTCGCGCGGCAGCGGCACGATCTTCAGCTCCGCGGAAAAGATGGCCGCGAGCGTGCCTTCGCTCCCGGCCATGAGGTTGTTCAAGTCGGGCGCGATGCGCAGGAAGCGATCGATCCCGTAGCCTGGCCAGCGTTTCTGCAAACCGGCTGGCATCCATTCGTCGAGCGCGCGCGCGTGTTCGCCAATCAATTGTCCGAGCGCGGCCCCTTCTTCGCCTAACGAGTCGTAATCGCGACCGATCGTCTCCACTCGTCCGTCCGCCAGCACAATCTCGAGTGCGCGCACGTGATCGGCCGTCGTCCCGTAAATCGGCACCCGCGCGCCCGAAGAATTATTGGCGATCATGCCGCCAAGGGTCGCGCGCGCGCTGGTCGCGACATCCGGACCGAAACAGAAACCGTGCGGTTTCAGGAATGCATTCAGTTGATCGAGCACCACGCCCGCGCCGACACGCACGCTCCGTTTTTCTAGATCGAGATCGGAGACGACCCGATTATGCCGCGAGAAATCAACGACCAAGCCGTCGCCAATCGCACCGCCTGCAAGGCCGCTGCCAGCGCCGCGCGGGGTGACCGAAATGCCGGCATCAGCTGCGGCTATGATCGCCGATTTCGCCTGCAGTGCACTGCGCGGGAAGGCAACCGCCGCGGGTTCGATTTGATAAATCGACGCATCCGTCGCGTAGAGCTGACGGGTCAGATTATCGAAAGCGATCTCGCAATCGGCCGCTGGCAGTGTGCGCGATGAAGAATTCAGGAGAGGACCTCAACCGTGTCGGGCGTGGAAGCTAAATGCTCGACCCCTTTATCGAATGTCAGCAGGGTGGCGCCGCGCGTCGCCGCCAACCAAACCAGAAATGCGTCATTCACCTGATTGTGGCCGTGGCAGCGACGCAAGAGATCGCTCAGTCGCGAACGTTGACTGTTCTTCGCCTCCAGAAAGATGTGCCCGGAATCGGCGGTCAAGGTCTGCAACATCTGCCAGGCTTCGCTTGGCGACTTGGCCGCGGTGACGACGGCCGGGTTCGCCGAGAGCCGGACAAACGCCGTTTGCGTGAGCAGGCACGTTGCCCAACGAAGTCCGCGCTGATCAAGCCTTGCGAGCGCGCGGCGGTGAAATGGATGGTTAGGCCAGGCGAGGGCGAGGAGCACATTGGCGTCGAGCAGGAGCGTCATTCCTCCTCCCAAGCCTTGCGGATGGCGCGCAAGGAGATCATGGGAGTTCCGTGCGGAACTTCGAAGACCGGGAAACGCTTGCCGGATTTGCGCGGCGAGCTTTCGGGCGTTTGGATGGCGCGACGAATGAGTTGGGAGATGACCTCGCCCAGCCGTTTGCCGGACGTTTTCGACAAGGTGACGGCTGCTTCATAAGCTTCGTCGTCCAGCGTGATGGTGGTGCGCATGAGAGCATCGTGATGCACTGATGCACTGATGTCAATTTACCAAGCGGTCGACAGGCCCGGCGCCCGCCTGCATTCTCTCCCAAGGAATGTTCTGATATGAAAATGAATCGCCGTAGTTTTGTTCGCACCACCGTCGGGGCCGGACTTGCCGCGACCGCCCCGCGTGCTTTGCTGGCGCAAGCTGCAAATGTGATGACTGCGAAATCAATCAAGCCGGTGGTGATCTCCTCGGCCAACGGGAACAAATTCAAAAACGGCGGCGAGATGACTTGCGTCCACAAGGCCTGGACCATGATCACGCAGGGCGCCGATGTGCTCGACGCGTTGATCGCGGGCGTGAACATCGTCGAACTGGATCCGACCGATACGAGCGTCGGTTACGGCGGATTGCCGAATGCGGACGGCGTGGTGCAACTGGACTCGTGTTGCATGCACGGGCCGAAGAAACGCGCCGGCGGGGTGGCCTGCATTGAGGGCGTGCGCACGGCGTCGAACGTCGCGCAAAAAGTGATGGAGATGACGGATCATCACTTGATCGTGGGCGCGGGCGCGCAGGCTTTCGCGCGCGAGATAGGATTCAAGATCGAGGATGATTTGAACACCGAGGAGTCGCGGCGTTTGTGGCTCGATTGGAAACATCGGATCGATCCGGAGCATTGGCTCGATCCGCAGAAACGCGCGGAGGCGGGAGAGCGCGCACGCGATGCCATGGTCGCGGAGGGTTTGATCGACCGCCAACACGTCACCGGCACAATTAATTGCAACGGGATCAATGCGAAAGGCGAGATCTGCGGTGTGACTACGACCAGCGGGCTCGCCTGGAAAATTCCCGGCCGCGTCGGTGATTCGCCGATTCTGGGCGCGGGACTTTACGTCGATGGCGAGATCGGTGCAGCCGGTTCAACCGGTCGCGGCGAAGCGAACCTCTTTGGCCTTTGCTCGTTCCTCGTAGTGGAAAACATGCGGCGCGGAATGCATCCGAAAGACGCGGGCATCGACGCTTGCAAGCGGATTAAAGCGAACACGATTGAGAAACGTCTGCTGAACAGCCACGGCGAGCCGAATTTCAACGTTAACTTCTACGTTCTGAACGCGAAGGGTGAATACGCCGGCGTCGCGCTCTATCCGAATCAGTTCGCTATCTGCACTGACGAGGGGCCGCGGACGGTGGACTCGGAGGCGTTGCTCTCAGGGAAGCCGGCAGACTAACAAGCGCTCGGATGTTGCCGGCTTACGACGATCTCCTGATTAAGCGGTTCGAAAGTCCGGACGAAGTTCGCACTTTCGAAAAAGGACGGTTCGAGATCGTGAAGGTTGGTGGGATGTCTATCGGTCGCGCGAGTTATGAACCGGGTTGGAAATGGTCGCTGCATGTGGGCGCGGCCAGCGGCGCGATCTCGTGTCAGGTGGAGCATGTCGGCATGGTCGTCTCGGGTTGTGCGGCCTGCCGAATGGATGACGGGCGCTATTACGAAATGAAGGCGGGCGATTTGTTTTATATCGCGCCGGGTCACGATAGTTGGGTGGTGGGCGAAGAAGCTTACGTCTCGCTGCATTTCCTCGGCGCGGAGGACTACGCGCACGATTGAAAATCTCGCGCGCGGCGCTCGCGCTTTTCTTCGTCTTTGCGGGCGTGATGCACTTCATCTCGCCGGGGCCTTATCTGGCAATCATGCCGCGAGCTTTGCCCTGGCCGGGTGCGCTGGTCGCGATCACCGGCCTGGCGGAGATCGTTGGCGGGCTCGGAGTTCTCGTTAGGCCAACGCGCAAACTGGCGGCGTGGAGTTTGATCCTCCTCTTGCTCGCGGTGTTCCCAGCGAACATCTACGCCGCGCAACATGGAATGAACGTCTCTGGCTGGCAGGTGCCGGCGTGGTTGCTTTGGGCGCGACTGCCCTTGCAGGCGGTCTTGATCGTCTGGGTTTACTTCGCCGCGTTGAAAGATGGCAAACCTCCGCGATGATTTCGTTCATCATGAATCCCTCAGAAAATCCCTGGATCCAGATGTGCCCTGGAATCAAGCGGCGAACGATCACTAGCGGCCCGGCCATGTATCAAATGCTGGCGCAACTCGATGCCGGCGCACGCATGCCGGAGCACAAACATCCGCAGGAACAGATCGCGCATTGCTTGAAAGGACGGCTGCGCCTCATCGTCCGTGGCGAGCCGCGCGAGGTCGGGCCGGGCGAATCGTTTTACCTCGCGAGCAATGAGCCGCACGGCGCCGAGGTCGATGAAGATACCACCGTGATCGATACCTTCAGTCCGCCGCGGGAGGATTACTTGGCGATCGACGCGCAAACCAAATCGTAGGCGATGCTCTCGTTCGTCATTCCGGCGCACAACGAGGAGCGCGAGTTGCCGGCGAATTTGCAGGCAATTCGGAGCGCCGCGGAGGCGTCGGGACATGATTACGAAATCATCGTGGTCGATGATGCTTCGACGGATGCAACCGCGGAAATCGCGCGACGTTTCGAAGCGCACGTGGTGCCGGTGAAGCTTCGGCAAATCGCGGCGGTCCGGAATGCGGGCGCGCGCGTGGCCCAGGGTGACGTTCTCTTCTTTGTCGATGCGGATACGCGCATCGCGCCCGGGCACGTGACCGCGGGACTCGCCTGCCTAACGAACGGTTACGCGGGCGGAAGCGCGCGCATCGCGGTCGATCGCGAGATGCCCCGCTGGGCGCGAATTTTCATCTCGGTCTTCTGCGCGTTCTACTTCGCGGCTGGGCTCGGAGTGGGCGCGTTCATCTTTACGCGGCGCGATCTCTTCGAAGCGGTGGGCGGTTTCGACGAACAATATTTTGCTGGCGAAGAAGTTTATCTGACCCTGGCGCTGAAGAAGCACGGGCGTTTCAAGATTCTACGAGAACCGATCGTAACCTCCGCGCGCAAGATTCGGATGCACTCGCCGCGCTTCGTCCTTGCGCAATCGTTCTTTATCATTTTTGGCGGACGGCGAGCGCTCCGGCGTCGCGAGAAGCTCGACCTCTGGTACGACGGACGCCGGGAGCAAAATGCGGGATGAGCGCACGGATCGCGATCGCGCAGACGCCGGAGGAAATCGCGCGCTGCTATGATTGCATGCGTGAATTGCGCGGGCATCTGGATAGCCTCGACGAATTTACCGCGCGTGTGCAGGCGCAGCAGAGCGAAGGATTTCGCCTGGCTTTCCTCGAGAGCGACGGCGAGCTGCGCGCGGTTGCCGGCTATCGCATCTATCATCTGCTCTTTTCCGGGCGCACGCTTTACGTGGACGATTTGGTGACGCGGGCGCGCGACCGTTCGAGCGGTTTCGGCGGACAGCTTTTCGATTGGCTGGTGGTGGAAGCGCGCCGCGAAAAATGCCAGGGCTTCGCGCTCGATTCCGGTGTGCAACGTTTCGATGCGCACCGTTTTTATCTGTTGAAGCGAATGAAAATTGCGGCGCACCACTTCACCCTCGATCTCGAGCCGAGTTAGCTCGCCTAACGAGTGGCGGTGATGCGGGAATGCCTGCTGATGATCCGGAAGCTGTTAGCCAATCTGCCATTCCGATCCGGCCAGCGGTTTCCGTCCGCGGCTCGATCAGCTCGATCTCCTGCGCGGAGCGGTCATGATCCTGATGGCGCTCGATCATGTGCGCGATTTCGTCAGTCACGAGGCGATTCTCTTCGATCCGACCGATCTGGGCCGGACGACGGTGCCGTTTTTTCTGACTCGCTGGATCACGCATTTCTGTGCGCCGATCTTTTGTTTTCTCGCTGGCACGGGGGCCTTTCTCTCGTTAGGCCGAGGGAAAACGCGAGGCGATTTGTCCTGGTTCCTTTTCACCCGCGGGCTCTGGCTGATCGTGCTCGAGCTGACGGTGGTGCAATTCGGCTGGGGCTTTTCAATCGATCCGCACTTCGTGTTTATCCAAGTCATCTGGGCGCTGGGCTGTTCGATGGTGGTCTTGTCGGCCCTGATTTTTTTGCCGCTCTGGGCGGTCGCGACTTTCGGTTTGGCGATGATCGCCGGGCATAATTTGCTGGATCCGATTGCGCCAGCGGCGTTCGGCTGGGCGAGCGGTTTGTGGAAGGTGCTCCACGTGGCTGCGCCGTTGCGGCCGACGCCGGGCTTCACAATCTTTGTAGCCTATCCGCTCATTCCTTGGGTCGGCGTGATGGCGACGGGGTTTGCTTTTGGCGCGCTCCTGCGAAGAGAACGCGCGGAGCGTCGCCAGGTTTTATTCTGGCTCGGCTCGGCGTATCGATCGCGTTCGTCCTTTTGCGGGCGACGAATCTTTACGGCGACCCGCGTCAGTGGTCGGTGCAGGCAACCGCGTCGTTGACCGCGCTTTCGTTCATCAATTGTACAAAATATCCGCGGTCTCTTCTTTATCTCCTAATGACCCTCGGGCCGGCGATTCTTCTGATCTCGGCATGCGATCGCGAGCTCGGCCGATGGTCGCGGCCGATCATCGTTTTCGGGAGGGTGCCGCTATTTTTTTATCTGCTCCATCTGCCGCTGATTCACGGCCTGACGGTGCTCCTCGCGTGGAGCCGCTATGGAAGCGTCGGCGGCCTTTGGAAGGGTCCGCCGTTCGGCCCGAAGGCACCCGGGTTTCCGGAAGATTACGGCTACGGCTTGCTCGGGGTGTATCTGATTTGGGCGCTGATCATTCTCCTGCTCTATCCCGCGTGCCGCTGGTTCGCGCAGCTCAAACAAGCTCGGCGCGATCCGTGGTTGAGTTATTTCTAGAGGGAAATCAGCGCGCCGGCCGTCCCTTGCCAAACCAGTTTCTTCATCTACACTACGCCCTTCGTTATGGCAGAAAGCAGTGACACGATGGACATGAAGGAGTTCCAACTCCACGAGAAGGACACAGGCAGCGCCGATGTACAAGTCGCGCTGCTCACGCGCCGGATCGCGCAGTTAACCGACCACCTCAAGAGTCACGCGAAAGATCATTCCTCTCGCCGCGGCCTCCTGAAAATGGTGGCGATGCGCCGGAGCTTGCTTGATTACCTGAGCAAGTCGAGCAACGACAGGTATAAAAACCTGCTCGAGAAGCTCAACCTGCGTAAGTAAGCGCAGGCGTCGGTGCGCCCTCGTGATGACTGTCGAGTGCTGACGCAGTGTGTCTCGCGTGACGCGTTTTGTCGGTGGGCCCGTCCGGATGTTCCTTTGGCTGCCGCTCACTATGCTGTCCTCGACCGCGTGGGTACAATTTATCGCAAGGCTCCGGCTTCGCTTTTTCTGCGAGCGGGATGCACTGCATCTGGCCCGCGCGCAGTGGGCGGGTTATCGAGAGATTTTTTTCGAATGACGCGCGCCTTCTGGCTGGCGGGTGTCATTTCGGATTGCGCGGTGTGCCGCCGCTGCCAATCCGCCGGCGCTCGAAGAGCGCAAGATGTTGGCGGAGACCCGGCTGGTTCTGATCTGTTGATGTACTCGAAGGCGATCGCCGTCAGGATAACGAGGGAAAAAACATGGCGCGCCGCGGAGAAAGCGACCTAGGAATATTTCAGGACGACGTGAAGGATGATGTTGTCGGCGTCGCGCACGATCGATCACCTCTTGCAGGAACTCGTAAAGATCACGCAGAAAGATGATCTGCTTCGGATCGTAATTGCCGTGGTAGAGATCGAGCTCCAATTTATCGGCGGCGCGCAGGATCGTTTGCGGGCGGCCGTTCATTTCCCGCGCGCTCGCAGGATCGGTCCCTCTGCGCAGTTCTTTGACCATCGCGAGGACGGCCTCGGCCGCCTGGTCTAACAACTCCAGATGTTTTTAAAATTGCGCCCGTGAAGATCGCCCGGGCAAATCAGAATGTGTTCGCAGATTTTCTCGACCGTCTTCGAAATCTTATAATGCACGCTGCTGTCCGCCTGTTACGCGCTCGCTTCGAGGAGGTCGAAAAATTTCTGGCCGTGGCCGAGTAGTTTTTGGATCGAGAACATAGGAGCCTCCGGGCGGGACAACGGTTTCCGGAGGCTGTGGAAATCTCCGGCTTCGCTAAGCCGAAAGACGCGCCCGATCGCGCAGGCGCGCTATTGCTCGTCGGGCACGAACGGCTGATGGCGGATGTCTTCCGCGGCGGCGGCGTAAACCGCGTCCTCCGCAATATTGGTCGCATGATCGCCCACGCGCTCGAGATGGCGCGCGATGAACATAAGATTGAGATAACCGCGGAGCTCTTCCGGATCCTGCGCCATCCGCTCGACCAAACGCCGGCTGGCCTTGGCGTTCAACTCATCGAGCATCTTGTCGCGCGGCTTCAATTCCCGCGCGAGCTGGACGTCTTCGCGGATGTAAGCCTGCATGCTGTCCTTAAACATGCCCATCGCGTGGGCGAACATCGGCTCGATGAAATTGATTTCCGGCAACGCCGGGTGCTGGCTGAGCTTGCGCGCTTTCCGCGCGATATTGACCGCCTGGTCGGCCATGCGCTCAAGATTCGAGCACAGCTTCATCGCCGAAACTACCCGGCGCAGATCGGACGCGACCGGTTGAAAACGCAGGAGCAAATCGACGCCGTCCTTGTCGATTTGTTTTTCCAGTTGATCAATCTCTTCGTCGTCGGCGATCGCGGTCACGCACAGTTCATCATCGCGTTCGACCAGACCGCGAACCGCGCGCTCAAGACTGCGCTCGGCCAGGCTCGACATCATAAGGACGTTGTTGCGCAGCGAAGTGAGCGCTTCGTCGAAGGTTCCAAGAATGTGATTTTGCGCGATCATAATTTTCGCCTCATCCGAAACGGCCGGTGATGTAATCCTCGGTTTGCCGCTGAGTCGGATTGGAGAAAATCGTTCGCGTCTCCACGAATTCAATCACTCGCCTGAGATAAAAAAAGGGGGTGCGATCGGAGACGCGGCCGGCGGGCTGCATGTTGTCCGTGACGATGACGATGGTGGAGCGCATCTTCAATTGCAGAATCAACTATTCGACCTTCGCGGTCGCGATCGGACCGAGCGCCGAACACGGCTCGTAGATGAGCACGATCGCCGGCTCGGCACATGATCGTTGCGGTATCGCGACGATGGGTCGTCGGTCACACGAAGCGACCTAATCGGAGGTAGTATTGTCAAAACACTTGTCATCCCGAGGCTGGCGCAGCGCGCCGAGGGACCTCATCCACTCGCTTCGGATCACGCGCCGTCCAGTGGCGTGTGACCATTCACCCTGGGCGAAGTCCCTCGCCGTCTTCGCCGCTCGGGATGACACGCCTGGGGTTGGGCAAGATTTTCGAGCAGGCTCAACCACGATAAGCGGTTCTGGGTTCGTTCGCAGAGAATGATGGAAGTCAGTGCGATCAACATGATCAGCCGCGAGAAACAAACGCGGCGCCGTATTGCACCCGCTCGGTGTATTCGTTTTGCGGGATCTTCGAGCTGACCACGTAGATGTGATAAGGCAACGCCGTCACGCCCTGGAAAAAATAAATCGGTCCAATGTTTCACCTGCCACGGGAGCTCGACCTTAAACGGGCGGCACGAGCCACTCTTTTAGAGTGACGAGTCCGTGACAAAGGCGTCTGCGCGCAAAATTTTAAACATTGCCTAACGAGCACAAACAAGGGCTATCCTAAACGCATGAGTGAACTTGCCCCGACTCCGCTTGGAGAAGTGAAAACACGCGCACCCGCGGACGTGATCGTGCGCGGCCAAGCTACCGGTTTCGTCCAGGAAATCACCAGTGGCGCGCATCATTTGCGCGCGGACGAACCGGTCAGCGTCGGCGGAACCGACACCGCACCGACGCCGTATGATTATGTCCTCGCCGGCCTGGGCGCGTGCACTTCCATGACCGTTGGCCTTTACGCGCGCCGCAAGAAATGGCCGCTCGATGAGGTGACGGTTTCGCTCCGGCACTCGCGTATCCACGCGCAGGATTGCGCAGATTGCGAGACCAAGGAAGGCATGCTTGATCGCATCGAGATTGAAATCGGCCTAACCGGTAATCTCAGTCCGGAGCAACGCGCGAAGTTGATCGAGATCGCCGGAAAATGCCCGGTGCATCGCACCTTGACCTCGGAGATCGACGTAAAAGTAAAACCAGCGGAAGCCTGAAAAGGGCGTGCTAGGATTGCCGCAATGAGCGCGCAAAGCACGAACGCGGTTTTGATGAT
This sequence comes from Chthoniobacterales bacterium, assembly GCA_051005695.1. Lineage (GTDB taxonomy): Bacteria > Verrucomicrobiota > Verrucomicrobiia > Chthoniobacterales > UBA10450 > JACCTI01. The sequence goes on from JBPCJC010000086.1 coordinate 9,651, forward strand.
TCGGCCGGCGCGATTTTTTCCCAATCCGGAGACCGCGGCGGACAATGCCTTTCAAGCGAAGATGGAGGAAGGCCGGGCCGCGGAAGTGTCGTTAGGCGCGCAGCGCGAGTTCGATCAAGCGGTGGCAACCCTGCGCGACGCGGGCGTAAACGTGCATGTGGTCGACGATACCGCGACTCCGGAAAAGCCGGATGCGGTTTTCCCGAACAACTGGTTTTCCACGCACGCGGACGGGCGGGTGGCCCTTTACCCGATGCATTCGCCTGCGCGCCGGCGTGAGCGGCGCGCGGAGGTGATCGATGAACTCCGAAAAAATTATCGGATCACGCAGGTGCTGGATTATTCCGCGGCGGAACTGGACGGGCGTTTTCTCGAAGGCACAGGTAGCCTGGTGCTCGATCACGTGAACAAGATTGCCTACGCGTCGCTTTCGCAACGGACGGATCCAGATTTACTGCGCAAATTCTGCGACGATTTCGGTTTCGAACCGCTGCCGTTCCGGAGCGCGAGCGCGAATGGCCAGCCGGTTTATCACACGAACGTGATCATGTGCGTGGGCACGGAATTCGCGCTCGTCGGATTGTCGCTGATTGCCGACGAAGCCGAACGCGTCGGCGTGCAAAATCTTCTCGAATCGACGGGCAAGGAAGTGATCGAGTTGAACGCGCACCAAATCTCCGAGTTCGCCGGGAACGCGCTCGAGCTGGAGAACGCGCACGAAAAACTCCTCGTCCTCTCGACCCGCGCGGCCGCGGCGTTGACCAAAAATCAACGCGCGATCATCCAGCGCTCCGCGCGGCTGCTGCCGCTGGAGTTGCCAACGATCGAGCTCGCCGGCGGGAGCGCGCGCTGCATGCTGGCGACGATTCATCTCCCGCCAATCTGAGATGGTGCGCGATACAGGTTTCGAACCTGTGACCCCCTCCGTGTCAGGGAGGTGCTCTACCACTGAGCTAACCGCGCGAAACGGTCTCGACTATGCGGCGCGCCTTAGGACTTGGCAAGTTGATCGCCAGATGACAGCGCCTGCGCGAACAGTAGGATGAATTCGGCGCGCGTGAGCTGTCAGCAATGATGAAAACGAAAACGATTCTGATTGTCGGCGGTGCAATTTGTCTGGTCGCGCTCGCGACTTCCGCGCACGGGTTCGGCTGGAGTTTAGTGAACGCAAAAATCCGGCACGATTTTCCCGGAGTGAAACGGATCACGACCGATGAGTTGGCCGCGTGGCTGGCGGACAAGCAACGGCCCGCGCCGCTCCTTCTCGATGTGCGCACCGCGGCGGAATACGACGTCAGCCATTTACAAAATGCGGAGCGCATCGCGCCGGATGCGCCCGCCTCCGCGGTCGAGCAACCGAAGGATCGCGCGATCGTGACTTACTGTTCAGTGGGTTATCGCTCCGGCGGTTTGGCGAAAAAATTGCGCGACGCCGGTTTCACTAAGGTAAGCAACCTGGAGGGTTCAATCTTCGTCTGGGCAAATGAGGGCCGGCCGATTTTTCGCGACGGCCAGAAGGTAAGCAAGGTGCACCCTTACAACCGCGTCTGGGGTTTGCTGCTCGATAAAAAATACCGAGCCGATATCTCATCGGCGGAGAAGGAGAAAGAATGAGCGAACCGACGAAGATGATCACCCGGAGCGCTTCGCCGTTGAACCTGGAAATGCCGTTTTCCAGTCTGCGCGAGTTCATCACCCCTAACGAGCAGTTCTATGTCCGCGGGCATTTCCCGATCCCGGAAGGGGACGCGAAAAATTGGCGGCTGCGAGTGGAAGGCGCGGTCGATTCGGCGCTGGCATTGGGCATCGACGACCTGCGGCAAATGTCCGCGCAAACAATCGCCGCGACCATGGAATGTGCCGGAAACGGCCGCTCGTTTTTGCAGCCGGAAGTCAAAGGCGTGGCCTGGGATTTGGGCGCGGTCGGGACTGCAGAGTGGACCGGGGTGCGGCTGCGCGAGGTCTTGGAACGCGCGGGTATCCAAAGCGGAGCGCAGGAAATTATCTTCGAAGGCGCCGATAAAGGGACGATCGCGGAACCACCGCGGCCGGCGGGCAAAATTCATTACGCGCGCAGTCTGCCGCTAGCGAAAGCAAATGACGACGTCCTCCTGGTTTACGCGATGAATGGCCAGCCGCTGCCGCCGGAGCATGGTTTTCCTTTGCGCGCGATTGTGCCCGGCTGGTTCGGGATGGCCGCGGTGAAGTGGCTCCAGCGAATCATCGTCAGCACGACTCCGTTTAACGGTTATTACCAAACGATCGACTACGCTTACTGGACGCGACGCGACGGTTTGCCGACGCTGATCCCGCTGGCCGAAATGCAGATGAAAGCGCAGATCGCGCGGCCGGCGATGGATGAAATTTTACCGGCCGGCGCGCTTTATCGCATTCATGGCGCGGCCTGGGGCGGATCCCGAGAAATCACGCAAGTCGAGCTCAGCACGGACGGCGGTGGGAGTTGGTCAGAGGCAACCTTGCTCGGCCAACCGGTGAAAAACGCCTGGCGTTTTTGGGAATTCCACTGGACGTCTCCGGCACCAGCGGCCCGGCACTCGATCATTGCGCGCGCGCGCGATTGCACCGGCGAAACGCAGCCGGAGAAACAGAATCCGGATCACGGCAGCTACATGATCAGCCACCAGTTGCCGATCGAGATCGACGTGCGCTGAAACGCACCCCACTACACGAAGGACTCGTTAGGCGGCGAGCTTAGCCGCGTCTTTGTGCCCGAGAATGCGCACCGTCTGCTGCAGTTGCTCCACCTTGAGCGGCTTCTTCAGGACCGTGACCGGCCCTTTGGAAAGAATGCGGTCGAGCATCTCGCTGTCCGGATAACCCGTGATGACCACGATCGGCAGTTCGGGATCGACTTCCTTGGCCGCCTGGTAAACCTCATCGGCCGAACCATCGGGCAATTTCAAATCGAGAAAGAGCAGGTCGAAATGTTGCTTCTCCAGCGCACTTAAGGCTTCCTTGACCGTGCCGACGACGACCCGGCTGAAGCCAATTTTTTTCAGGAAAATCTTGAAAAGACTTTGCAGGCTCTCGTCGTCATCCACCACCAGCACCGTCGGCTGGCCGGACTTGTCTTCCTTTAGAATGTCTTTATCGAGCGCGGCTTTTTTGATCCGCCAGCGGCCGCCGATCTGGATCGCCGGGAGTTGACCCCGCTGCACAAGATAATAGACCGTGGGTAACGGAATCCGGAGATACTTGGCCGTCTCCTTGACCGTCAAGAGGTTGTGCATGGGGGAAATTCAGGACTTGCGCGACGCCGTGGCAAGCCTTTTCGCTTACGAGACAGGTTTATAGCTTTTATAAATGGTGTCAATCACCTTCTACAGTCGTTAGGCAAAGGCGGAAATTCACGCCCGCCCATGGGTTTGCGCGCGTATTAAGAAGTAGCCTTCCGCCTCCTTCGTTCCCAGATCACTGCTGGACAAGGCGGGAGTGGCAGTTGACTATTCCCACCTTCAATGAGCGTTTTGTTTTTCAAGCGATTTCTGCAGCGGCCATTCCAAGTCGCTTCCATTATTCCGAGCTCCAACGCGCTCGTGCAAAGGGTCGCCAGTAAGATGGATTTCAGCCAGCCGCGCGTGATCGCGGAATACGGCCCGGGCGAAGGGGTGCACTCGCGCGAGATCGCCCGCCGTCTCCGGCCCGGCTCGCAACTGCTCCTTTTCGAATTGGACCCCGATTTTTCCCGCGACCTCGAGCGCCAGTTCGCGAACGATCCGCGAGTGCATGTGATCAACGGCGACGCCGCGCAGTTGCCGCAGGAATTGCAACGGCGCGGAATCCCGCACTGCGATTACATCCTCTCCGGGATTCCCTTCAGCATCCTCGACATCACCAAGAAACGCGCGCTCCTGGAAAAGACCCACGAAGCGGTCGCGCCCGGCGGAGCTTTCATCATCTACCAGGTGACAAATGAACTCCGGCAGCACGCCCGTTTGTTCGATCACGCGAAGTCCGAATATTTCCTGCAAAACATCCCGCCGATGTTTATCACCGTGTTCGAAAAGGCGAACAAGCTCAACGGCCACGCTCATCCGGCGGCCAGTAAAAACGGCTCGCGCTTGCCGGTAAATCAGAACGCATGAGTTCCGGCGAGTGCCGCACGGAAAAGGACTCGATGGGCGAGATGTCCGTCCCGAAATCCGCCCTTTACGGCGCTTCCACCCAGCGAGCGGTGTTGAATTTTCCGATCAGCGGTTACCTCTTTCCGCGCCCGTTTATCCGTGCGCTCGGGCTTTTGAAATGGGCCGCCGCGCAAGCGAATCACGATCTCGGGTTACTCGATGCACATCGCTCCGCGCTCATTGTCCAGGCCGCGGAGGAAGTGATCGAGGGCAAGCTCGACGAGCATTTCCCGCTCGATATTTTCCAGACCGGTTCCGGCACGAGCACGAACACCAACGCCAACGAAGTGATCGCCAATCGTTGTGGTCAACTCGCGGGGAAAGAAATCGGCGCACGCGATCCGGTGCATCCGAACGACCACGTCAACATGGGGCAGTCGAGTAATGACGTCATCCCCTCGGCGATTCACATCAGCGCCGCCGAAGAATTAAAGAATCGGCTCCTGCCCGAGCTGGAAAAATTACAAGGCGCGCTGGAGGCGAAGGCGAAAGAGTTTTGGGAGATCATCAAAATTGGCCGGACTCATTTGATGGACGCCACCCCGGTGCGGCTCGGCCAAAGTTTCGGCGGTTATGCGCAACAGATCGCCTACGGCCGCGGCCGCGCGCAAAAAGCGATCGAGGTTTTGCACGAGCTTGCGCTCGGCGGAACCGCCGTCGGCACCGGCTTGAACCGCCATCTCGAGTTACCCGGGAAAGTGATGCACCATCTCGAGCAGCGCACCGGGATTCCCTTCCGCGAAGCGACCAATCATTTCGAAGCGCAAGGCGCGAAAGACGCGGTCGTGGAAGCCAGCGGCCAACTGAAAACCATCGCGGTCAGTTTATTTAAAATCGCGAACGACCTGCGCTGGCTGAGCAGCGGTCCGCGGTGCGGCATCGGCGAGATCCAACTTCCCGCCACGCAACCCGGCAGCTCGATCATGCCCGGAAAAGTGAACCCGGTGATTTGCGAAGCGATGATGATGGTTTGTTCGCAGGTCATCGGCAACGACAGCTCCATCACCTGGGCGGGCGCGAACGGCAATCTCGAGCTCAACGTCATGATGCCGGTGATGGCGCACAACCTTCTCGAAAGCATCCGCCTGCTGAGTAACGCCTGCGAAATCCTTACCGAAAAATGCATCACCGGCATTCAGGCGAACGAAGAACGCTGCCGCGAGCTGGTCGAGCTTTCCATGTCCATGGTCACCAGCCTGGCGCCGAAGATCGGCTACGATCGCGCGGCCGAGATTGCGAAGGAGAGCGCGAAGACCGGACGCACTGTGCGCGAACTTTGCCGCGAGAAAAAGATCCTGCCGGAAGCGGAATTGAACGCCGCCCTCGACCCCGTTTCCATGACCGAGCCCGGCGGGAGCGGATCCGTCGGCGGCTAAAATCGCGCCCCGGCGATTTTTGCCTAACGAATCCAAATGGTTGCCAACGTCAACGGCCCGCAATTTTCCGGCGGCGCGAACATCGCGATCAAATGCCCGGCGCACACTTACGAAGCGACGATCGCGTTTTACCGCGACACCCTCGCTCTCCCGTTGATCGAGGAGGAAGAGGACGGCTGCATTTTTCAATTCGGCCCGAACCGGCTTTGGATCGATCGGGTGCCGAACCTGAGCCAACCCGACATCTGGCTGGAGTTGGAGACTAACGACACTGACGCCGCCGCGGCCTACTTGAAAATCAACGGCGTCCCGCGGCGTGACGAAGTCGAGCAACTCCGGGAAGATTTCGACGGCTTCTTCGTTTCCGCGCCCAGTGGCGTGATCCACCTCGTCATCGGCGACGAGGAATAAACCGCTAAGGTCTCGTTAGGCTAAAACCCGGCGGCGGCGAAGAGCGCGCTCTCAAAATTCGGCTGGAAGGCGCCGGCTTTGGTTTCGCCAATCCGGAAACGCGGGCTGAGCTCGCGTTGATCCGCGCAGAAAACTTCCACCTCCGCGCGCCCAAACCGACCGAGCAATTCCGTGACCGCGCCGCGCGCCAGCTCCGGCGAATTACAATCGCGGCTGAGATGACCGAGGACGACGCGCTCGATTTTTCCGGGCAAGAGCTGCGCGATCACCGCGGCAGCGGCCGTGTTCGACAAATGGCCGTGGCGCGACATGATCCGCTGTTTCACCGGCCAGGGCCGGAATGGGCAGGCTTGCAAAAGTTTTTCGTCGTGGTTCGTCTCGATCACCAGGGTCTGCACTTCGCGCAGTCGTTCGACCAGCATCTTGGTCGCATATCCCAGGTCGGTAATAAACCCGAGCCCGCAGCGGCCAGCATGAAAAGCATAACCCACCGGCTCGACCGCATCGTGCGGCACCGGGAAACTTTGCACAGTGACATCGCAGATCGCGAACTCGCTCCCGGTGCGAAACAAACGCCAGTGGCGATGCCGGCCTAACGAGGAGTCGCAGCGGATCGCTTCCGCGGTTAAGGAGTTGCAATAAATCGGCACCTGATATTTGCGACAGAGCACTTCCAGTCCGCAAATATGATCGCCGTGTTCATGGGTCAGGAGGACGCCATCGAGTTGTTCCGGCGCGACCCCGCAAAGCGCGAGCCGGGTAACCAACTGGCGCGCGCTCAGCCCGCCATCGATCAGCAATCGGCAATGATCGGTCATGACCAGGGCGCTGTTCCCGGCGCTGCCGCTGCCGAGCATGGTGAGACTGAACACGAACGAATAGATAGCGAGCGCCTCTCCGCTTCACAAACAGAAAGACCGCCGCGCTCCGGGGGAATGTTCGCAGCTTGGGCCTTGCGAAGCACGCCTGCACAGTCCACCATCGCCCGCATGAAAACTTTTCTCCCGCTGCTCCTCGCACTCGCTTTATTGCAACCTTTGGCCGCGCGCGCGGATGAAACCAGCCACAAGAAAGCCGCCGAAAATCTCCTTGCACTCATGGGGATGGATCACCTCCTCAGCCAGTCGGTCGATCAAATGCTGCAGATGCAGGTGCAACAAAATCCGCAGCTGGCGCAGTTTCAGCCGCAGATGAAAGCGTTCCTCAATAAATACATGAGCTGGGCCAGCCTGAAAGATGACATGGCCAAGGTTTACACGGAGGAATTTACCGAACCGGAATTGAACGACCTGACCAAGTTCTACCAGAGTCCGCTCGGCAAAAAGACGGTCGAGAAAATGCCCGCGCTGATGGCGAAAGGCGCGGCCATGGGACAAAAGCGGGTCCAGGAACATCTCCCGGAATTGCAGGCCGCGATCACCGCCGGCGCGGCCGCCGCTGCCAGCCCGGCCGCGGCGACTTCGCCCGCGCCGAAAGCGCCTTAACCGCGCCCGCCGCCGCTCGCGCTACCATTCGTTAGGGCAAGAACCCGGTTTTTCTTCGCGTCGTATTCGAGCGAACGAAAGGCGCGGATCTCTTCCAGGCGGCGCATCCCGTTGAGGGTGTCGAGATATTCGGTGTAACCCGCCGCCAGTTCCCTCGTCTCCCCATAACGCGCGCGTAAATTCGGGTCGCGAAACGCTGCCGGATTTTGGGCCGCGAAAAGATGGGAACGCAACCAGCGCCGGTCGGTCCGAGAGACCTTTTGCGTCCGCCGAAAAAAAGCCACGAAGAGGAGCAACACCAGGTAGGTATCGACCTGCGCCTGCAGCTCGAGATTGCGCGCATAATTCTCCGCATAAATCTCCCGCGTCCCTTGCTTGAACTGAAGCGCGGCATGGAGCGCGTGATTGATTTCCTCGACGAACGCAATCAGGGACCGAATGTTTCTATTCGTTAGGCCAGCGCGCGGATCGTGTCGCTCCAGTTGCTCGATCAGCCAGCGAGAATAATAAATTCCCACGTAAAGTTGGTCATCCGCCCGCCGCAGAAAAGTGCGCGCGAGCTCATTCAATTCGCGGGCCGAGGCGCCGGCCGCTTTCGATAATTGCGCACAGCGGGCGCGATCGATCAGGCACTCTTCCAAATTGATCCCGACCTGCGCGTAGGTGCGCTCGAAGAGCCGCTGGATTTGGCTGAAGAGGGTCTCGTTCAAAGGACCAGTGGACCGGGTTCGTCGTCCAGATTCAGGAGTTGATCGGAAAGCTGATTGAGGGCCAACCGGACCTCGCGGAAACGATCGGCCAGGCTTTCATAGACATCGCTCAACTCGCAGCGACGCGCAGTCGCGTGCGAAGCGACCATTTGATAATTCGTCCGCCCGATCTGTTCGTAGAATTTCAAGTCGGGCGCGCCCCGCCGGCTGCGGCGCTGGGTGTTCTCGTGAAAAATTCCGCTGATGAAGAGCGAATAATTCCCGACATGCGCCCGAAGCAGGAAAGCCTGCGCCGGCGTCGCTTTCGTTAGGGCCATCAGCAGATCGGAAAGATATTGCCGGCCGCCTTCTTCCTTCAGGTGCGGCGCCTGCCAGCCGTTCATCCGCGAGAAGGTTTCCAGGATCGAAGCCACGTAATCGGCCAGCTTCCGATCGTTAATCCCGGCCGCCTGGAGAACGTGGCGCGCGAGCACGTAAAAATAAAAGTGCGAAGAAATCGCCAGCTGGCCGGCGTTCTCGAGAATCGCTCCGACAAGCCGCGGATGATCGAGAATCGCATCGCGCGTGGCCTCATCGCTCAGGAGATCGACTAACGAAACGTGATCGAGCGCGGAACGCGCCAGCGACCGCACGACGAAATCGAAATCCGAGGCGGTGAACCGCGCCCGACAATTCGCCCTGATCATCGAGAACTCATCATGAGCAGTGCGTGTGCCAATGGCAAGCGCTTCGCTAAACGGAGAGGGCGGCGGAGCGCTTGCACGACTCGTTAGGCGAGTCGGCCGAAAAATTTACAAGCCTGCCGGATGGCGCACTTCGAAGCCGCGCGGAGTCCGCGGTGTCGCCTGCCAGCGCGGCGCCCAATGACGATCCCGCTTCATCGTGTTGTAAGGCGTGGTGTCGAGCCGGAGCCCGGCGATCATCGCGAAAGTGTGCCCGTTCCGCGCATAGACGGTGATCCATTTGCCCTGGCCGCGCGCGCCGAAACGACGGAACTCGGAGGAACTGATCGGCGAACGGACAACGCCAGCGGCACCGAGCGCGTAGGAAACTGTTCCGGAACAATCGTAGGCGGAATCGTTAAAGGATCGGTGTCCGCCACCGTAGCGATACGGTTTGGAACGCAATTGGTTGGCCGCCCAGATCGCGCGCTTGACGACTTCGGGCGCCTGTTCCGGCGCGGCGGCCACGTAGCCGCGCAAGGCCGCGCGATTGCCGGGAACAATCGGCCCGGTCACCGGAAATTCGGCGCTCCCCGCAGCCAAGATCGTTCCGGAAGAAAGGAGCATGGTTGCCAGACTGAGAGGAGCTAGGAGACGGGACCGCACGGCGGTGCTTTTTAGCGGATCACGTGCCAAAAGCCAGTGGTTTTTATTTCGCGAGGGCGAAGCTAGTACTCGTTAGGGCAATTTTTCCGCCGCGAAAAATCGGAGCGCGCGCAGGCTCGGCAAAAAGAAATAGGCGCCACCGCGGACGGTGATGAACTGCGGCAGACCGACGATGCGTTCCGGCAGTTTTCCCTCGACCGGACGGGTGAAATTGTCCGTCACCGGACATCCCGGAAGTGGGTCGCGCGTCCCGAGAAGCGGATCGCTTTCATTCGTTAGGCCGGAGAATTTCGTGTTCGCGATCCAGGCGTTTTGCAGGAATTCGAACTGCCGCAAAATGTTGGCGTTCAGGCAAACGAAATGCAGCCCGCGTTCCGGCTCGTTCGCGGGCGCGGCAGTGAGCGCGTTTTCCGGGAGCAGCTCTGGGCCGTACTCGCGGCCGCGGCGCAGAATCCGATGAAAGCGCACCGCCGACATTAGGTCGTCGCGAAAACCTTTCGGCCCGAAGCCGATCATGGTGAGCAGTTTTTTAAAAAGGTTCGGGTGATCGGGGAAATCGGCATTGCGCGGATTGGCGCGATGGACGTGTGCGCCGAACGGGCAATGCGCACCGGTCGCGTTTTCGGAAAAGGTAAATTGATTCTGCCGGACCTCTGCGGGATCGGGGCCCACGCCGGCGATCACTTCCTTTTGAATCGGCACGAGCGGATCGCCGGAGCGCTTCCGACCAACCATCGCCGCGCCTAACTTTTCCGCTGCCGCGGCGTCGCCATCCGCAGTCTGGTGGAGAAACTGCCAGAAGCCGCGCACGTCCTGCTCCAGTTGTCGCATGACCAGGTAGGTGCCGTTGCGGCCGAGATCTTTTTTTCCTGGCACGTCTTTCGCGGGGAGCAGATCGGCGCTGGCCGGCGTGGACTCGAGCAAGGGGCGATTGGTGTATTTGTTGTACTCGTTAGGGTAACCGAGGAGAAATTCCCCGAGCGCGGCGATGTTGGTGTAATCCATCTGCGGCGTGGTCGGGTCGCGGTCCCGTTCCCAATCGACCCGCGGTTGGCTGATACCATCGGTAAAACCGAACGGCTCGATCCCGTCGAGATTCGCCGTCCAGAGCCAGCGCATTTCGGTGAAGGCTTGCTTCCAAAGATCGTTTTGCGCGCTGGCGATCAAACCTTGCAGCCCCCCCGGTTCGGCGAAAAACATGACCACGAGATGCGGTCCGCTCGGCGGCGGGTAACCCCATTCCCATTCTTCGGGCGCGTTTGCGCCGACATCGCCGAGGCGGCGCGCGCGGCTCTCTTCGGTCATGCCGCTGAGAAATTCCGCGGAGAAATCGGCCAGCACTTCCGGAGCGGCGCCGAGCGCGGCGAGACCATCGGCAGTGAACGCGACTTGAAGTGCGGTCGTGGGCGGCGGATTCATCGCGACCGCGGAAGTGATCGATGCGCCGCGCAACCAAGCACGCGCAGACACGGCGTCTTGCACGCGCAGGAGCGCATACGCGGCCTCCTTCATTTTTCCGTAGCCGAAACGGACAAGACCCTGCAGATCACGGTAATCGACTTCGTTAGGCATCAGAGAAGGGCGGCCCATTCGCGGGCCTCGGGTTCACTCATGGACGAAGCTTTGAGGCCGGCGCGAATCCGGCCGTTGCGTTCCAGATCGATCGCGGTCAAACCGGGATAGGCCTTGTACCAGACTTGGGTCGCGAGGGTGTGCCGGCGGAGAAAATTCCGATATTTTTGCTCGTCGTTGCAACCATCGAGCACTAGCCAGTTGGTTTTGATGTAGCCGACGCCGTTGCCGAGAAATGCGTTCAACCCGAAGCCGGCTTTGTTGATGAAATCGTCCATGTAACTCTCGACTGTGCCGTCGTAGTTGCTGAAGAAAACCATCCGTTCTTGGCGATCGAGAAAGACCCAGCGGGCGAAATGAATCGAGCGCACGCGTCCGAGCCGGCCCGGCCTAACGAGATGGCGCGCGGCGTAATTCACCGAAAGAAGAACGCCGATCAAGGTCGCTCGCCTAACGAGACCTGGCTTGATGCTGCCAAGGAGACTGAATTGATTAGTCACGTCGTGATCTTCGAGGGAGGAGAGAAGATCGGCGTGAGTTTGATCAACGCGTCCGCACAATTCCGGATCGGATTTTTCCAATTGGCGCAGACGAATCAGATAGAACGGCGCGATCAGGATGAGCAGCGGCAACACGAGTAGAATCAGCAAAGGCATACCGATGAGGTGCAGGAAATTTTTGATCTGCCAGGAGAGCGGCGTCGCTTTTTCTTCGGTAAATGAGAGCCGCCCCGCGGCGACTTCGCCTTGGAGGAATTTCTGTGCGACCGCGCGAAGTTGCAGCGGCGAGAGCGCCCGCATCGCGGTCGCGTCGCGCTGCAGATAAACTTCGAGCGCATCATGCAAGGCTGCTTCCTCACGGATGCGACGGACGGTGCGGCCGGGCCAGTTCGCGTAATTCGCAATCGCGCGCACGCGATGTTGTTTCATCCAGCGCACGAGATCCGCCTCGGGCGTGAAGTTTTCACAACAGGAAAAGAGTGCGCGCAATCCTTCCGGCGCGAGCCGCGCGAGATCGTGGAAGAAAGTCTCGGCGTCGCCATCGATGTCGCCGAGGAACGCGAGATAAAGCGGATAAACGCGCGGCGTTATTCCATAAACGCGGACATCCTCGGTGGTGGTGTCATCGAGGATGAGCAGCCGTGAAAAATGCAGCGACTCAATCTGCGCGAACGGCACGACCGCGTTGGCCTGATTTACGCGTCCGGGCGCTTCGTTCATGGAATCGAGGAGCGCGCGCAATTCCGCGACGCGCGCGGGAATGATCGGCGCAAGGACCATGAACTCGGCTTGCGGCGTCATCCGAATTCACTCGAAGGTTTCGTCGCCGGTCGGCTCGAAATGCGGGACGTCATTCAGCCGATGACGCAGTTGCGAGAGGCGCAGATACATCCGGTGGCGGGCGCGGCTTTGATTTCCGAGCGGGCGATGATCGGCGATCGTGTGCCACGGGTTATAGGAGAGCTTTTTCGCGAACTCCATCTGCGCGGGAGAATCGAACGTTTGTTTCGGCAGGCGCAAAGTGGCGACGGAAACGCGCGGCGAAAGCTGTTCCGGCCAAAGGACGCCGGCATTCTCCAAGGGCATCAGGTGCGGGTCGGTTTGGCGTTGAATCCGGAAATCGAATTCGACGTCACCAGCGGCGAGGGAGGCGCGCATGGCGTCGCGTAGATAATCATCTGGCGGGCGAAACGGCAGCCGCGGGATGCGCGTCTTCTTGTTAGACTTCGGCCAGACGGAATACTGCATCGCCTGGCCTTCGCCTAACAAGTAAGGCACGCAGCTGAAGTAGGGCGCCTCGAAAGGACTGCTCTGGGTTTTGATGAAGAGCGACTGCATGATCAGGTCGCAGACGTGCGATTTGTGGAAGTTCAGGAAGTAAAAAATCTGCGCGTTTTTCAGGCTCTCTTTTTGCAGCTGCGCGTTCGCGATCACGTCCGGGGTGACGAAGGTCGGCGGCGAAACCCCGAACATGTCGATCGTGTTTTTCTCTTCATCCATCAGCTTCGCGCCTTCGACGCCCATGAGCTTGATGCTGATGCTCATGAAACCGACGTCGTCGATGTCGGGCGTAATGTACGGGCCGGGCCCGGAGAAACGCACCCAGGCGCGATAGGTCTTCGGTATTGCGTAAATCCCCCGGCGATATTGTTCCGGAAGGTTGTCGTGAATGATGAACTCGCCGCGAACGAGTCCCTGCGTTTTGGTATTCCCGCCGCGCTCCATCCCGCCGGGCTTCCAGAGTTTTTGCATCTGCTCTTCGAAGCTGGCGATGATCGAATCGACAAAGGCTTCCTCGTCCGGGAGGAGTTTTTCCTCCGCGATCTTCAACCCCTCGTTAGGCCGTTTGGCATTGATCAGATTCGTCACCAAACGCGCGAGCGGATCGCGCAGGGTGGCGTCGAATAGCGGCCGAATCCAGGGATCGAACCGGCGTTCGAGATGGAGGAGAAACGTCGAGGTATTGCTCAGGCAATCGAGCAAGGCCGAGCCGGTATTGGCTCGGGGCATCGGGCGGCTTGCGTTTGAATTCAACGCCGGCATGCGGCCGAATCAGGCGGGGAATTGGAGCGCGAAATGGATCAGCTTCTTCTTCCCCCAATAAACGATCCCGAGATAAATCCCCGGCGCCACTTCGCGGATTTCGTCGCGGATCCATTTCGCGATCAGCGAGGTCTTTGAGTAATCGAGGACGATGCACTCCTTCTGGTCGAACCAGCTTTTGTCCTTATAAACTTTGGCCACGATCGCCTTGTGCCCGAGTGGCAGGATCTTATTGCGCAGCTCGCCTTTCACTGGATCGAAGACTTTCCCCTTCCAGGTGAAGATGTGCACGAAGCGCGCGATATCGTCGTTTACTTCGCTCCCGGGAGCGATGATCGCGGTTCCTTTTCCTTCGCCAACTGGAATGTCGCCGGCGGCGCTGTTGCGGAAGATTTCATCGAGCTGTTCGCCCGACATTTTGAGGAATTCCTGAGCGTCTTTGATGCGCGTGGTGCTGGCTGGCATGATTCGTTAGGCTCCTTGGTTAGCTGGATTGAACTAGAAGGTCTTCAAGTATTCGATGAGCGCGCGCTTATCATCGTCCGGTAGCTCGGTCCCGAAGTAATGGCCTTCATCCTCGATGAAATCCGGGCACTTGTTGGCCGCGAGTAGTTCCGGGACGGCATTCATCAACTCCGCAGTCGCCTGATCGCCGGAAAGGTTTTCGGCTTTGATCTTAATCACCGCGACCGCGAGTTTCGCCTTGATCGCAATCGCCTGCGCAATCGTCGGCTCGAGATTGCCAATCAAATTCACCGGCGTGCCTTTCGGTAACGGCCCGATCTTCAGGTAACCGTCGCTGTCGGCGAATTTCTGCAGCGCATCGGGGACGAATTCCTTCCGCAGGTGCAGGTAACATTCATTTTGCAGCCGCCAGATCGAAGCTTTCCCGAGGCGTTTCTCCGGCCAGAGAAGTTTCTCGGCTGCGTCCTGAAACGCTTGCAAGCGTCCCGTGACTGAAGGATCGCCATTGAAGGCGCCGAGCGCGTTGTTGTGGAAAAACGGCGCTGAGCTCCACAGACTAACGAGTGATGGCGTGCGATAAAATCCCGGACCGGTATTTTTCGTGCGCGGGCTAAACTTGATCGGCTGCGCTTCGTTAAAAGGGTTGAAGAACTCGAGGTCTTCGGGCGGCGTTAGCTCCTTGTAGGTTTGCGAGGAAAAATTGTCCCAGACGTGGCCAGCTTTGGCGTTGGTGCCAAAGGCGCGCGCCGCGTTGGTCTTGATCAGCGTGAGTGGGTAGCGCCGCTCGTTCGAGAGGAAATTGTTCTGGAGAAATTCCGGCTTCGCGACCTCGGCGCTGAACCAGGCTTTACCCTCGGCGGATTGCGGATCGAGTCCGCCAGGCGGTTGTTTGCTGGAATGACAACCGGCGCAGTTCGCGGCGAAGGTTTGTCGCCCGCGGCTCATCAGCGCCTCGTCTTTGCTGATCAACTCCGCGCCGCCGGGCGCATTCTGTAATCGGAATGGCTGCAGCCTGGTGAAGAAGGCCGCGATTTTTCCGAAGCGTTCCTCGGTCGCGCGCCAATAAACAGAGTGCTCCCGCGCATACGCGATCTCGAACGGCTGCTGCGGAAAGAGCCCGATGAGGCGGTTGTGCCGCGTGAGCCAATACTCCGAAAACATCCCGATGTTCACATAGACGCGGATGGTCGCGCCGGGCACGCCGATGGAATCCGCGCCGTCCTTGAGAATATGCGGCACCGGCATTTCCGCCTGGGTGCCGGGAAGCGCGAGCGTTCCGCCGCTAAGTTTTTCGGTCTGCGCGATCCGTTGCCGTTCCGCGAGCAGGAAGATCGGGTTGATCGCATTCGGATTGTTGATGTGATCGGTGGCGATGCGTGAAGTGTCGGAAGTGCCGCGCGGTTGCGCGCGCAGTTCTTCATAGAAAAAGCCGCCCTTCTCGACATTCGGGCCGAAGACTTTTCCTTCGTCGATGTATTGATTGCCAATCGCCGAGGCCAGATTTTCCCAGCGCGGATTTTCCGGATCGGCCGGCGGATTCGTCGGCAAGGGCGCGATGTGACAAGCGCCGCACGCGACCCCGACACGGTATGGCCTAACGAGTTTGTTGTTGTTGTAATAGGTCGGGTCGTTCATGTAGCGATCGCCGTCCCACTTCTTGCGCGCCTCGTCGTTGAAATCCGGATTCGGAAACAAGCGGAAGCCGAGAACGCCGGACGGTTTGCCGTAAACTTTGACGTCGATGTTTCCGGGTTCGGGCTCGACTTGTTCGTCGATCAACATCCCGTATTCGTCTGCCTTTGTCGGCGGGCGGAAGCCGGGCTCGTTGATCAGGCCGATGGTCTTGAAGCGTTCCTCGCGTTTGTATTTGCGGTTATCGACCGTTTTTAAAATATCGAGCAAGCCGTAGCTATCCTGCGCGACGTGATTCCAAAAATGCTGATTCCCGCCGGACCAAAGATTCCAAGCATTCCGCCCCATGATTTCATCCGGCGAAAGTTCGAGCCCGCCGTCCATCGGCTTGAAAACGTCCACGGTGATCTGCGGGAAATCGGCGGTCGTCTGACCGGCGAGTTTGGCTTCGTCTTCGTAAACTTTCTTACAACCGCCGCTGACCGTGAGGATCAGGAACGCGAAGGCGGCGCCTCTTCCAAATCGGAAGAGACGATCGAAGCGAACCGGCGTTGGGAGGAACGCGTGCACCGACGTTCTCGTCCTAATCTGGATGGCATCCAGCTGACAAGATTTTTCTTTTCGGGACCGCGTGCGACGGGCGCCGATTTACTGCAAGGCGGCGGCTTCGCTCTCCTGGCCTTGCAGCTCGAGCAACATCCGCTGGAGATGCTTGTAACCTTGCCGGCCCTGGAGCACTTGCGCGCTCGCCTGTGCATCGCCCCAGCGGAGGATTTGGATTCGCTCTTCGCGCAATCCCCACTTGTTCATCTCTGCGCGGTTGGCCATATAGAGGTCGATGGTGTTGCGCCCCGAAAGCGCCCAGCCGTAATCATCGACCTGGTAAGTTTGTCCGGTCGACAACAAACGAAAAATCGTGCCCGCCGGCCAGCGTCCCCAATCCGCGGCGGCGCTCCCGATGATCGGTCGCACGGTTTCGATGACGGTAATTTTCTTGCGGCCGCGCCGGGTTTTTACCCAACGTGTGACCTTGCGTTTCTGCGGCGCGAGAAAGGATTCAACCCGCGGCGGCGAATAAGAAGCGCGCTGATATTCCGAGGGCGAATCCGAATCCGCGGGCAAGGCGCGTGCAACATAATCCGCGCGGCTGACGCTTGGAGTGGCAGCATGCAATTGTCCGCCGAGCGCGTTGTGATCGGTGTACTGCAGGTGGTCCGACTCCGTGTGCGTGTAGGCCGTCGTGCGGACGGTTTGGAAATCATTCTTCGCGATCGGCGTTTCGTAAACCGGCAAACGTCGCGAAGCCGTGCGCGTGGTTTCGCAGGAAGTCAGCAGCGCCGCGCAGGCAAACGCGCAGGCAGCGGGAAGGAGAAGACGGGAGTGCTTCAAGGGAGGCGGTCGAGTTATTAACAGTTATTCACAAGCAGCCGCAAGTTTATTTTCGCGACTCTTTTGCATCCGCCCGCGGTCTCGGGAAGTTGCCCGATGTCCTCCGCTTTCGATCAGCAACTCAATCAGACTCTCGACGACATTCGCGCTCAAGGTCTTTACAAAACCGAGCGTATCATCACCACCCCGCAGGACGCAAAAATTTCCGTCGGCGAAGGCCAGCGCGTGCTCAACATGTGCGCGAATAATTATCTCGGCCTGGCCGATCATCCCGCGCTCATCGCGGCCGCGAAAGCAGCTCTCGATACCCACGGTTTCGGGATGGCGAGCGTGCGCTTCATTTGCGGCACGCAAGACATCCACAAGGAACTGGAGGCCGCGCTTTCGAAATTCCTCGGGATGGAGGAGACGATTCTTTACCCGAGCGCGTTCGACGCCAATGGCGGCCTTTTCGAAACCCTGCTCGGTCCCGAAGACGCAATCATTTCCGATGAACTCAATCACGCCTCGATCATCGACGGCATCCGGCTCTGCAAAGCGCAACGCGGGCGTTACAAGCATAACGACATGGCCGATCTCGAAGCGAAATTGCAGGAGGCCAAAGGCGCCCGCGTCCGCCTCATCGCGACCGACGGCTGCTTCTCGATGGACGGCACGATCGCAAACCTCGAAGGGATCTGCGATCTCGCGCAAAAATACGACGCGCTGACCATGATCGATGACGCGCACGCCAGCGGCTTCCTCGGCAAGACCGGCCGCGGGACGCATGAATATCGCGGGGTCATGGGCCGGATCGACATCATCACCGGCACGCTTGGGAAAGCGCTCGGCGGTGCCAGCGGCGGTTTCACCAGCGCGCGGAAACAAATCGTCGAGCTGCTCCGGCAGCGTTCGCGTCCATACCTTTTCTCGAACAGCGTCGCCCCGCACATCGTGGCCGCGAGTTTGAAAGCACTCGAGTTGCTCAGCGCTTCCACCGAGCTGCGTGACAAGCTCGAAGAAAACACTACTTACTTCCGCCGAGCTCTCGCCGAGCGCGGCCTAACAATCCAACCCGGGACGCACCCGATCGTCCCGATCATGCTCGGCGACGCCGCCAAGTCGCAGCAATTCGCCGCGCGCATGCTCGAGAAGGGCGTTTACGTGATCGGCTTTTTCTATCCGGTGGTGCCGCACGGCACTGCGCGCGTGCGCACGCAAGTAAGCGCCGCCCACTCACGCGAAGATCTGGAATTCGCCGTCAACGCCTTCGCCGAAACCAATCGGGAACTGCACGCCTAGGGGTGTCAGGCAAGTCTCATTCGGAAAGGTGGTGAGGCGCTGGAGCTCGGCGCCCTGTCGTCGCCAGTCTACAAGGCGCGGAAGGGAAACGCGCGATGACTGAACATCGCACTCCCGGCCTGCCGTCGTTCGTTTCCACGGATAAAGTGCATGACACACTCCGGGCAGGTTCAAGTTGGCCATCATCACAAGACATATCCCAGGTGTCCCCGAGCATGCTTGCTTCTGTGCTTCGTTGACCCACTTGAATGGGGGCGCAGGGCCGCGCGCCATCTGGATATTATTGAGGCGCGCACGCATTGGCGGGGTCTCCGTGGTCCAGGTGTCTTCGATACTCCAGACTGTTGCATTGCAGAGTGAGCGTCGTCCTGCCCTTGTGGCAAACCTGACATTGGTTTGTTGGCGTTGGCGTTGGCGTTGGCGTTGGCGTTGGCGTTGGTGTTGGTGTTGGTGTTGGTGTTGGTGTCGGCGTCGCTGTCGGTTGGAATTCCGATAAAGTAACGTTGCGCGAGGCGAGCGGATCGTTAACCACGAAATAAGTAACCTTGAAGGAACCCGCGCCATCCGTCGTTTGCAGGCGGTTGCCGTTGGCCACATTAGCGAAGGCTCCGGCCAGCATGTTCTGAGTGGTGACAATGGTAAACATGTCGCTGTTCGCCGGGGTAAAGCCGTTAATTAATGTGACGCTCAAGTTGCCATTGAGCGTGAGCGCGGCCGCGTCGGTCTTGTTCAGCAAATCGTAGGTCGTGCCCTGGCCGGTACCGCCGATCTCGAAGAAAAGATTCGAGGTCGAGCCTAGCTGCAGATCGCCGTTGAAGGTGAGCAACCCGGCGGAGAACCCGGGCGAAATGGTCCCGGAGTTGGAGACCGGGCCATTGACCGTGCCGTTCCCACGCAGCAGCCCAGCCTGAATATTCACACTCCCGCCGTTCGCGCTGATGTTGAGCGTTCCGTTGTTTAGGCTAATGCTACCCGCCGTCTGGTTGAGCGTGCCGTTGCTAGCGACTGAGACCGTGCTGCTGGTGTCCGCGATGACTTCGCCAGTGTTAACTAAAAGACCAGAAAGTCCCAGCGTCCCGCCGTTGGTAGCCTCCACTATGCCGGTCGCGCCGTTAGTGAAATCGTTCCCGTTGCCGCCGCCGGGCTGGATGATCAGGGCGTTGCCGTTCTGGTTGGCATTGACGGTGCCGTTATTGGTGAAGGTGCTATTGCCGCCACCCAGGCTACCCCCGTTATTGCTGGGCGTTGAGCCCGTGATTGTCTGGCCTGCGCCAATCGTCAGGCGGTCACCGCCGCCATTTGTGGCCCGGATGCTTTGACCAAAGGTGGTGCCGGCGGCGAAAAGATTGATCGTGCCCGTTCCGGTAAGGCTGGTGTCGCCGGTAAACAAAATGGCATCGCCGGTCGTGCCTGCTAGAGTGATTGTGCCGTTGTTGGTCAGGGTGCCGCCGGCGATGGTGGCGTTCCTGTTATTGAAGTTAAACGTGCCGGAGTTGGTCACGTTAGTTAGCGTGGCATTAGCGTCCAGTGTCACCGTGCCGCTGCCGGTCGTGGCCAGGATAGCTCCGCTGACAGCGGGGGTGTTAATAGAGACGGTCGAGCCAGCCAGCGCCTGAAAGGTGCCGCCGTTAAAGTTGCCGCCCTGAAGGGAAAGGAAGCCCCCATTGGACGCCTCCGCGATCCCAGTCGGGCCGTTGGTGAAATCGGCGGTGCCGCCGCCGGGAGCGATGATAAAAGAATCGAGGTTGGTGTTGGCGTTGATGGTGCCGTTGTTGGTGATGGTGCTATTTCCGCCACCTAGGCTGCCCCCATTATTGCTCGCGGTTGAGCCGGTGATCGTCTGGCCTGCGCCAATGGTCAGGCGGGCGCCGCTGCCATTTGCGTCCCGAATGCTGGCGCCAAAGGTGGTGCCGGCGGCAAAAAGGTTGATCGTGCCCGTGCCGCTCACGCTCGCGTTGCCGATAAAGAAAATGTTGTTATTGCCGTTGCTGTTGATAGTGCCGTTGTTGATGATGGAACCGCTGCCGGTGAACGACCCAGCCTGAAACGTAAAATTAGTGTTCAGGTTGAGCGTGTCGCCTGCGTCCAGGGTCAGGCGGCCAACGGTCTTGACGTTTTGCATCGTCACGACAGAGGCAATGCCGGTTTTGCCGCCATCAATGAAGGCGTCCGCGCTGGGGCTGTTTGGCACGCCGTTATCCCAGAAGGCGGCGTTCTCCCAATCGGCGGTGCCACCATTCCAGGTGGTCTGGACCTGGGCCATGGCCGAGTGCGCGGCGAGGAGGCAGGCGGTGAAGAGGGTGGCGACGGCAACGGCAGCCGCGAGGGGGGATTTTTTCATGTGGGTTATTTCCTTGGCCGCAATTCGGCGGTCATAGGCCGCCGCTCTAGGAGCCGGCGACCGAGGGTTTATCGCGTTTAGTTTTATCGCTAGGTAGTTCATTTTAGGGGGTTCCTGTCTGTTTGGTGAAATGAGGGCGCCTTCTTAAGCTAAAGCGGAATGCGGCAGCGCATGAGGCCACGAAATTTTCAAGAATCTTTGCCAGCCGTGGTCGCGACACATGCTCCCGTCAGCCATTTCAGACAGGGAGTGGAGAGAACAGCCCAGCGCTTTAAAGCTGGGTTTTAGGGAATCACGCAAGCCGAGTCCGCCAGGACGGGAGGAATGTTCTTTCGTCCCCGGGGGGACTGGCTCCCGAGAAGGCATTTTTTCCCAGCGTTAAATCGCTCATTGTGCTTATGAAATGGCTTGTTTTACCCGCCTATCATTACGCTGGTTTCCTTGCTCCACTGGCCCACCTGCGCCTCGCCTACGCGGTAGATGGCGCGGTAAGTCCACTTCGTGGGCGCGGACGGGAAGGGCGTGGTGTCGGTGTAGCCGGGGGTAGTATCGAAGGTGAGCATGACGAAGCCTTTGCCATCGCCCCGGTCCACCTGGATTTCGCAGATATCGAGGTGAGCGCCGTGGCCGCCCCAGCCCCAGGGGATGACCACGGTATTGCCCATGATTTTCGCGGGGAGATCGGGCTGGATGGTGGCCACGTCGGGCCCGACTTGCTCGGGGCCTTCGAGGCCGAGAGCGGTGCCGATGGCGACGGTGTAGTTCTTGTTGTTCTTGACCGATTTGGCCAGGGCGAGGAAACGGGTGAGGATGCCGGCTGGCGGGGCGGGCGGGAACCCGGCGGGCTTGGCGGGCAGCGCCGGCTCGGAGCCGATCGTGCCCGTGAGCACATCGCCTTTCCACGCGGTCCATTGCACGCCGGCGGCGCTCATGGTTTGGGATAGGGTGAGCGCGCCGCGGAAGTAAGTGGCGTCAGCCGCCTGCTGCGTGATATCGCCGGCGGCGAGGCCGAAGGTGGCGACGTAGGGGGCGATGTTATCGCGGAATTACTCGAAGGCGGCAACTTTGCCTTCTTCGCTTTTAGGCATGAAGTATTGTCTTGGCATAATATTTAGGCTTGGGTTGGGTTAATCTGCGGTGCGGGGTGGTGAAGAAGAAAGCTGGCGTGCTCGCGACCGGCCCTGGGGGCAGGCCGGAAGCGTCGCCGCTGCCGCGCGGCGCGGTGTGCTGGGAGGTGCGACGGGCTGCTTGGGGTTTGGCGCGAGCTCGCGCGAGGTTCCACCGAGCTCGGTAGAAGTCCCGGCGGCCTCTCTGGAACCTGGAAGCATCCCGCTGGGAAGTCCCAGCCGTCGCTGGAACGTGCGGCGATCTCGCCGGAGGCTGCCAAGGACTCGCTGGAAGTTCCAGCGAGTTCCCTGGAGGTTTTGGGGAGATCCGTAGAGGTTCCAAAGAGGGTGAAGATGAACTGGCGAGACAGGGAATTTGATCCACAGATTTACGCAGATTCAAAGAAGCTGTTCCCCAGTAGTAATCCGCGTAAACCCGCGAAATCTGCGGATCAAAACTGGCCATTTCGGCGCCCTCTAAGACGACCCGGCGGCTTGTCGGCAGTGGCCCGGAATATTTGCTGGAGCCCATAAACTTTCCCCAGTGCTCCGGCGGTAGCGCTGGCACGCGCAGAGTAAGATTGCGCCGAGGCCGAGCAGCGCCCAAGTCGCAGGCTCGGGGACTACGGCGATGCCGATCGGCTGGTTGAACCCAGTGATGAGGCTGGCATTGATCGCCGCGCCGGTGGTGGCGTTATATTCGCCGACTGTGCCGCTGCCGAAGTTCGTGACATAGAGGTTGTTTCCCGAGACCGCCAGGTTATCGGGCGCATTCAGGCCGCTATTGATGAAGCTGATGTTAATGGCCGCGCCGGTGATCGCGCTGTACTCGCCGACGGTGCCATTGGTGCCGCTGCCGAAATTCGCCACGAAAAGGTTGCTGCCCATGATGGCGAGGCCGGCCGGGTTGTTTAGGCCGGTAATGAATGCGGCGTTGATTAATGCCCCCGTGACGGCGTTGTATTCGGCTACCGTATTGCCACCGAGGGTGATGAAAAGGTTGCCTCCGAAGAGAGCTATGCCTTGCGGGTTATTGAGTCCGCTAATGAAACTGGCGTTGACCGCAGCGCCGGTTATCGCGCTATACAAGCCCACGGTCCCGCCAATGCTGGCGACATAGAGGTTGCTGCCCGAAATCGCGAGGCTATCGGGACCATTTAAGCCAGTCGCAACGAAGCTGGCGTTGGTCGCCGCTCCGCTGCTGGCATTGTATTGGCCGACGGTGTTGGTGGAAAAATTGGTAACCAGGAGGCTGCTACCCGAGAGGAGGATGCTTTGCGGTGCCCTAAGCCCGGTGACAAAATTTGGGTTGATGGCCGCGCCGGTGCTAGCGTTGTAGGTGCCGACCGTGTTGCTGCTTTGATCGCCGACATAGAGTTGGGCGCGGGCGCTGGCCGTAATAAGGATGGCGGCAAGGCCTATGACCGCCGCAAGCAGTAAGGGGAGGAGCTGTCTTTTCATGGTGAAGATGGTTCTGTAGCTGTTGTAGGTTCGGCGTTTTCTGGACTTCAAGATGTCACTAGAAAGAATGGCTTGGACGCCAGGGCTCCGGCGATAGCGCTGGCAGGCGCAGAGAAGGAACCCGCCGATGCCGATCATCGCCCAGGTGGACGGCTCGGGGATGGCGGTGACCAGGAGTTCTCCGGTGCCGAACAACTCGCTCAGTTGATTAGGTGCTCCGCTGGCCGCGCTGCCGTATAAACCGGGCGCTTGCGCGATGCCGTCCACGAAGAGCGCGGAGACGGCATCGGGGTTGCCGTTGAAGTTAAGATTAATCGTGGAACCGCTGACGATGCTTAAGTTGGCGTTATCCGCGATGTAGTTATTGGTCGCGCCGTTTTGCAAGGTGAGGGTGACGCTCGAGGCGGCGAGGCTCACGTTGCCGGTCCCGAGCGCGCCGTCCGCGCCGGCGAGTAAGGTACCGGCGTTGATCAAGGTGCCACCGGTATAGGTATTCGAGTTAGTGAGGGAAAGTGTTCCCGTGCCGATCTTGCTGAGCGAGCCGCCGGTGCCGCCGAATGCACCATCCTGGATTCTCCCAGAAAAAGTGGTGCTGAGATTGTTACTCCCAATCGTTAGATTGCGGGCGCCGAGAGACGCCACGCCGGTTCCTTCGAGCGAACCGATGGCCACGCCCGGAGCGTTGTGTAGGCTGATGTCGAGGTCGCCATTGCCGAAAACTTCCACCCGTGCCGTGCCACCGGTCGAATCCTGCAAGAATTGGATGGTACCGCCGTCGCCTCCACCCGTGCCGCCGTTGGCGATGAGCGTGCTGCTGGCGGCCGTTGAGGTCAGGGCGAAGGCTGTGGTTCCCCCGATGAGTGCGCCGCTCACCGTGCCGCCGTTGTTGATTAAGGTGGCACTACCTGCGGTCGAAGTATCGGTAAACGAAGTGGTGCCGCCACTGGCGCCGCTCACTGTGGCGGCGTTGCTGGTCAAGGTGGCGTTATTGGCGGTGGAGCTGCCGGCGAAGGACGTTTTGCCGCCACCGGTGTTGCTCAACGTGCCGCCATTATTAGTAAAGGTGCCACTGCCAGCGGTCGCGGTCTCGACGAATTGCGTTTGCCCACCACTGGCGAGGCCAAAGATGGCGCCCGCTGTGCTGGTGTTGTTAATAAAGGTCCCGTTGCCAGCGGTCGAACTGCCGGAAAACTGAGTAATGCCAGCAACTCCCGCTCCGAAAGTGGGCGGGGCGCCGTTGTTGATAAAGGAGGCGCTGCCAGCGGTCGCGCTGGCGGAGAACTGCGTTTGACCGCCGGCGTTGGTGGTAAAGGTGCCAGTACCGGCGGTTGAGGTGCCGATAAAACGCGTTGAACCGCCAGACCCGTTGTTCGTACCGCCGCTGGTGGTAAAGGCGCCACTGCCCGCGGTCGCACTGCCGGAGAACTGCACCAGACCCCCGCCGGCGAAGGTATTCGAGCCGCCGGTGATGGTAAAGGTGCTACTCCCGGCGCTGGCGGCGCCGGAGAACTGCACCTGCCCGCCGACGCCGAAAAAGTCGGGGCTGCCGGCCGCGACGAAGTTCTGACTTGTTCCCGAATTGTTGGTGATCCCAATGCCGCTGATGGTCAAGGTGAAGGTCGGGCTGGCCGTAATCGTGAATGCGCTCGCGCCTGGATCGAACACGATGCCGTTCACCTGCGTGTTCGCCGAAAGGAAGACGCTGGTCAGATTTGAAAAATCGAACGTGGCTGTGTCGCTCGACCCGTTGGGAGCGCTCCCGGGAGTCCAGTTCGCGTTGTTATTCCAACCGCCGTCGAGTGGAGTTGGCTTCCACGTCGCGCTGGCCGCATCGAGAAGCGGGCTCTGAAGGGCGAGCAAGAGCAGGATAAGCCACGCGGTCAGCGAGGGGAGGTTATTTGTTTTTTGGGATTTTTTCATAGGGGTCACGGGATTGCCGGCGGTCGGGTTTACCCATTGGTCACTTAGCTAAAGCGGAAACCGAGGGACGGGGCCAGGGTAGCAGCCCGCTCGTTTCGCCGTTCTTCCCTGCTAGGTTATCGCGAAAGGCGAAGGTCAACTCGCCGCGCAACCGGACGATCACCCCGCCAATGCGGACGCTGCGCGCAATAGGCCGCGGAGGATGCGCGAGGGTGAATTGATGGGCCTGAAAAGTTGCAGACATAGTTTGCGTTCACTGAGCTAAAGCGAAATCCTCCCGTTCCCGGGGCCACGAAATTTTTCGGGAATTTCTTGCGCGGTTTCGAATTCCATTGTCTGGAGCCGCAGCGCGCTGCTATTATCCGCGCCGCGCTGAAAATCCCCGCGCCCCCGGTCTAATAAGAACCGACCTGTTTGCCATGCTGTCCTCACCTCCGCGGGAACAAGTAACCCGCATCCTGATCGACTGGAGCGGAGGGGACCACGAGGCGCCGCTGCGATTGATGCCACTAGTCTATGAGGAGCTGCGCCGGGTGGCGCGTTCCTACCTGCAACGGGAGCGCGCCGACCACACTCTCCAAGCAACCGCGCTGGTGCATGAGGCCTATATGAAGTTGGTCGATCAAAAGACCGCAACCTGGCAGAATCGGGCGCACTTCTTCGGCGTGGCCGCGCGCTCGATGCGTCACATCCTGGTGGATCATGCACGCAGCCATCACGCGGGAAAACGCGGCGGCGGCCAAGAGAAACTCTCCTTCGATGAAGGGCTCGATTTTTCCGAGGAACGGTCGGTGGACCTGGTCGCGCTGGACGATGCGCTGAAAGATCTGGCCACTTTTGATCAACGTCAGAGCGACATCGTGGAGATGCGCTTCTTCGGCGGCCTCACGAATGAGGAAATCGGCGAGGTCTTGAGCATTTCGCCGCGCACGATCAGACGCGAATGGCGGGTGGCGCGGGCCTGGTTGCGCCGCGAGATTCTGGGAGAAGGAGCAGCTGATGCCGCGGGTGAGTGAAGACTGGCCGAGGATCAAAGAAATCTTCGAGGCGGTCGCCGATCTCGCCCCAGCCGAGCGCATTGCTTTTTGGGAGCAGCAGTCTGCCGGGGATGAATCGCTCCGGCGCGAAGTAGAGTCACTGCTCGCGGCCGACGCCCAGGCCGACGGCTTCATTGAGAATCCGGCCACCGCGATTCCGCGGCACCTGCTGGAAAAATTGGCGGAGGAACCTTTCGTCGCGCGGATATTTGGCGCTTATCGCACCATCCGGGAGATTGGGCGCGGCGGGCTCGGCACGGTCTATCTCGCAGCGCGCGCGGATGACTCCTATCAAAAAGAAGTAGCGATCAAGCTCCTGCGCCGCGGTCTGGATACCGAGGACATCCTGCAGCGTTTCCGCAACGAACGGCAGATTCTCGCGCGGCTGGAGCATCCGCACATCGCGCGCCTGATCGACGGCGGCACCAGCGAGGACGGGTTGCCTTACTTCGTGATGGAGTATGTGGAAGGCGCGCCGCTCAATGCCTATTGCAACTCAAAGAACCTAACGACTAACGAGCGATTGCAACTCTTCCGCACCGTCTGCGCCGCCGTCACCTACGCCCACCAGCATCTGGTCATCCACCGCGATCTCAAGCCTTCGAATATTCTCGTGACCGGCGATGGAGAAGTGAAACTGCTCGACTTCGGAATCGCGAAGCTACTCGGCGCCGATGAGGAAGCCGCCTTCCGCACCATGACCGAGCAGCGGGTCATGACTCCCGATTACGCCAGCCCCGAGCAAGTGCGCGGCGAGGCTATAACAACTGCAAGCGATGTTTACAGCCTCGGAGTTGTCCTCTATGAGCTGCTCACGGGTGCCAAGCCATACCGCCTAACGAGTCCTAGCGCAAAGGAGCTAGAGAGCGCTATTACCGACCAAGAGCCCGAGCGACCGAGTGGAGTGGTCACGGACATTCCGCCTTCCGCCTTCCGCAATCCGCATTCCCTGCGGGGCGATCTCGATAACATCGTCCTGATGGCGCTGCGCAAAGAGCCAGCACGCCGTTACGCCTCCGTCGGCCAATTCTCGGAAGATATCCGGCGGCATCTCGGGAGCCTTCCGGTGATCGCGCATCGGGACACGATCGCTTACCGCAGCAAGAAATTTATTTCACGCAACAAAGTCGGCGTGGCGGCCGCCGCGCTGCTCCTGCTGGCAATTCTCGCCGGCTTAAGCGTGAGCCTCTGGCAGGCTCGCGTCGCTGCCCGCGAGCGAGACCAGGCGCGCCGCAAAACCGCCCAGGCAGAGCAGCTCAACAATTTCCTGCAAAGTATTCTCTCCGCCGCCTCGCCCGAGGAGAAAGGCCGGGACGCCAAGGTCAGCGAAGTCTTGAACGACGCCGCGGGCCGAATCAAAACGGAATTTGTAACACAGCCGGAGCTCCGCGCCCAAGCCCTGACCACGATTGGACGCACCTACACCTTGCTCGGCCTAACGGACGAGGCGGAGAAGGCGCTGCGAGAAGCGGTGCGCCTGAATACCGAACTCTACGGCGCACAGGACGCTGCGACTGCTTTGAGCATGCTCTATCTCTCTCCGGTGCTTTTCGTCAAAGGAAACGGTGACGAAGCGGGGCCCTTAATCAAGAAGGCACTGGAAACGGAGCGGCGAATCACCCCGTCTGGCAGCAAAGATTTCGCGTTTGGCCTCTTCCTTCAGGGTGAGTTTTACAACCGGAAAGGCGAATACGAAAATGCTAAAGCCGTCCTGCAAGAATCGGTCAATATGTCGCGACGCCTCTTCGGCGAAGCGAATCCCGATTACCTCCTCAGCTTGAATTCGCTCGGCCGTGCCCGCCAATTCTCGGGAAATCTTGTCAGCGCGGAAGTTGAT
Source organism: Chthoniobacterales bacterium (assembly GCA_051005695.1). Lineage (GTDB taxonomy): Bacteria > Verrucomicrobiota > Verrucomicrobiia > Chthoniobacterales > UBA10450 > JACCTI01. The sequence continues at coordinate 37,689 of JBPCJC010000086.1, forward strand.
TACCGCCAGGCCATCGCGGGCTTTCGAAAACTGCCGGAGCGATACAACCTGAAGAAAGGCATCGCGCTTTCTAACCTGGGAAAAACGCTTCTCCTGGAAGAGAGAAACGAAGAAGCGATCACTATTCTGCGCGAGGCAGATCAACTTTTCCAAAAACAGGGAGACTCGGTCTATCTGGCCTATTCGAAGATGTATCTTTGCAGAGCCTACTGGGAAAAAGGAGAGGATGAACCAGCTATCGCTACCGGAACCAAGGCGATCGAATTGGGCCGTGCCTTGCATCTGGACGGGATCCTGGATTTTTCCTACACCCTGGGATATTTGGGGATGAGCTTGAGCCGCGCAGGCAAGCCCGGCGAAGCAGAGCGTCCCCTGCGCGAAGCTCTGGACCGGAGCGGGAAAGCCATTCGCAGCGGGGCGCCGGACATTGCGATTGCGCAGAGTGCGCTCGGCGAATGGCTCGTAGCGCAGGCGCGTTTCGCGGAGGCCGAGCCGTTGCTCGTAGAGAGCTGCGAGACGCTGAAAGCTTCCCCCGCAAAGTGGCTCGAAACTCCATCAGGCCGGCTCGATTCTTACCAAAGCTGGCGGACGCTTGCGGCCAGGCGCGCCGTCGAGCTTTACGAAAAATGGGGCAAGCCGGACGACGCGAACCGGTATCGTTAGGTTCGAACGACGACGCTGAGAAGATCCTCCAAAAATTCACGATCGCCCCTGTGCGAACCTCTGCCGAAATGGTCAAACTGATCGCGGTCAACGCCTTCACCGAAACCAACGCCGAGTTATCCGCCTAACCAGAGCCGCCATCGTCCAGGCGGGCGGAGAAAACCAACTCTCCGCCTCGCCCTAACGAGCGGTTATTCGACCTGCTGCACCAGGTAGAACTCAACCATGGCGATACCAGTGGGCGTGCCCTTCCCGCGCACAATCGCAGTGTAGTTGCCAGGCGCGAGGTCGCGAGAGAGCGCGCTCTCTCTCGAATCGGCCGGCGCCAGACCGCCGAGCTGGTTAGCGTTCGCGTCCTGTTGCCAGTCGTCGTTGGAGGCGATGGCCACGCCATTCCCGTTGTAGAGGTCGAGGGTCGGATCGGCCAGGGTGCCGGGCACCGTCGTGGCCATGGATGGACCGATCGCGCGCACTACGATTCTGCCTGTATTGGTGCCGCCGACAATGATGCCGCCAATCAGGACATTATCATTCTTCAGCGCCATCGCACGGGTGCTCAGGTTCACGATCGTCGCCAGACCTGCCGGATCCAAGTCGTAGACCTCAATCAATCCGATCCCGCCACTGCTGCCATTCCCGCTTAGTTGCGCGCTGTAGTTGCCCGGATCGAGCGTAACCACGATAGCCGATTCATGGTCGTCGGTCGGCGCCAGACCAGTCGCCAAGATCTCCACCTCCTGATCCGATTTCCAATCGTTGTTCATCCCCATGGGGACTGCGCCGCCATTCGTCAGGTGCATGAGATTAATGCTCGGATCGCCCAGCTTCGTCGGCACATAGCTCGGCAAGGAAGGACCGATCCCGCGCACGATCACTCGCTTGGGAACGTTTCCGGTAATGATGAACCCCGCGATCGCATCCTGATTCCCACCCATGACCATTGCCCGGCTGGAGATATTCAGAAGGTGCGCTGCTGTGGCCGGCGGCGGAGTGCCGCCAGTGAGTGAGAAATCACCCCGTGTAATGCTCACCGCCAGAGTCCCCGCTGCGGCCGCCTTGCCCTGGCCCGACGGGCTCTCGGCGATCGGCAACTGGATGATCGGAATGATCGACAACTGCCCGGTAAAGGTGCCCGAAGTCGTCGTCACGAACGCCATCGGCGACATCGCGGAAGCGGCATAGGTATGCGTCCCCGGGGTGATCGTCCCCTCGGAGGTATACGGCAGCGGGATGCCAGCGATCACGACCGTGCCCGTGACCCTATAGTCAAAATTGCGCGGATCGGTCGAGTTAACCGTAAAACTATAGGCCAGGGCCGCTAGATCCCCCGGATTCGCGGTGAAGTTTGCGGTGAAGGAAATCGAGTCCGATCCCGTTAACCCCAGAGGCGGCGGGGTGATCGTTGTATCCCCCGTTAAACTAATGACGTCGCCCGTCGCCTGGTGGGTCGTTTTCACGGTGATCGTGCTTCCCGCGAAATCCGTGCTCGGGTTGTAGGTGGGACCGGAGGTGACGGTGAGCGAGCCGGCGAACGCTGGCAGGGCGAGCGCCAGGGAGGTGGCCGTGAGCGCGGCCAGGCCGAGCCGGCGGCAGATGATGGTGAAGACAGGACGTTTCATAGGAGGGCGACTACTGGTGCTGGTTTGGGTTGTGGGGGGTGGCAGGTTTTTCATAAGAGTTGGTGTCACTTCAGCATGCGCGAATGGGCCGACGGAACGGACATCGAGTTTTAAGTTATTTTTCGCGCAAGCCGGGCCGGCGGTGTGCCAGTTTCCACTCCCAGAGTCAGGTTACCTCATCTTCTATGGTGTCGAACCGGAGAGCATTCGCATTCTTCACGTGACTCACGGAGCGCGACATCTGCGTCGTTTTTTCCGACTCGAGCCGCTCGACTAAGGCGCAAGTTTTCCGCGAACTCCGCTCTCTAAGCGATTGTCATCACCGTGCCCGGGCCGCGACCAATCCTCCGGGTAACGCGTCATCGTCTGAATTTTCCCGTCTTGAAGACCGAAAGATAAAACGCGACTGCCTCCTCCGCCTGCCCATCAAACCATAGAACACGTCACGAGTGGCATCGTGACGGGTAGACTACAGAGCCGCTGGGGAAGCGGACGAGCGATTGGGCAATCACGAGTTCAAACGGCGTTATCTTTCGCATCACGAGACATGACTGGCGGCTTCGCATGAAGCAACCGATCTCGTTACCAGCTTTCCATGCCGTGAAATTGCGCCTCCCTGAAGACGCTCCTTCGCCGCGAAGACGTTTGGTCCGGCTATTGGTCGCGGCCGGACCGTCCTTTAAAACACCAGCACCTGAAACCCGTCGTCGATCAGCTTCTTGAAGCTCGGATGGCCCTTAAACTCATCGATCAAGGTGATGTTCGCCTCCTTGATCTTGTCGGTTACTTCAAACGCGCCTGCGCAATAGCTGCATGCACCTTCGATCTGGCCGCGCACCTTTTCGAAAAGCTCGTGGTACTTGTGGTCCTTCTTCGAGAACTCCGCGGCCGCTTGCGTCCCGGCACCATCAAAAATGATGCGGGCTTCGCCCGCGCCTTCCTTCGCATACTCGAGTGCGCCCATGAACGCGTTCACCACACGTCCGAGGCTTTCGTGGGTATCGCCGGCGGCGAGAATGATGAATGCTGCTTTTGACATAGAGATCTCCGGTAAAGGTTGGCTGGCTCTTATTGATACGCGCGACAAAAGCTCCTTGGGCGCAAACGCGCGCCAACTGCACGCTAAACGCCCGCGGCTGACACGAGGCGCGATAGTCTCCGGATGGATTCAATCACCCGAAGACGCTCTCTGCGTTTGCTCGCTCTCGGAGCAGGCGCGGCCACGCTCGGAATTCCCCTCCTTCGCCACCGCCTGCACGCCGCTCAACCTCCGCTTCAATCTATGCGACACAAACCAAAGGCCGTCGTCCTCGACGTCATCGAAACCTGTTTTGCCATCGATCCGCTCGACGAAAAATTACATGAACTCGGCCTCCCCGCGGGCTCATTAAAGATCTGGTTTCCGCGCGTCCTGCGCGACGCCTTTGCGCTCCAGGTCACCGGCACCTACAAAGGCTTCGCCGAGATCGCGACCGGCGCACTCGCGTCGCTCCTGGCCGAAAACAAGATCGAGCCGAACGCGGAGAAGATGGAAGGCGTGATCAAAAGCTTCGCCACTCTCGCTGTTCATCCCGATGTCAAAGAAGGCATCCAACTCCTGCGCGACGCCGGGATTCGCGTCGCCGCCCTCACCAATGGCAGCGCTGCCACCACGCGGAAGATGTTTGCCGGCGCCGGACTCGAAGATGCGATCGAGAAATTTATCTCCATCGAAGAAGTGAAGCAGTGGAAACCCGCCGCCGCGGTTTATCTCCACGCAGCGAAACAGCTCGGCCTCGCCCCGGCCGACCTCGCGCTCGTCGCCGCGCACG